>CAMDKM010000010.1 GCA_945900965.1 Bordetella parapertussis
GTCGGGGAGGGGGATGCTTTGCCGACAATCTTGTGAGACAGAAAATAACCGCTGGAAAGTGCCCTTTAGATCGTCAAACGCGCCATTTCTAACTTCATCTGGAACACTCCCACGGGGAAAAACATTACGGTGAAATATGCAGGCTAGCATCTTCTCCCACACAGTCGGTACGCCGCTTTTTTCGGCCATCTCGCGATAGTGGCGGGCGCGAATTTCCCTCAGCCTGTAATGCATGTTCTTGGCTCGGATGCCCATCGCCAACCGCGCTTTTTGCGGCGAAAGTGAATTGGTGCCGTGCCCGATGACGGGCCAGGCCGAGAGCACGTCGTAGAGCGGCGTCAGGCGATAACTGTCACCCGCATTGAGAAATACGGAAAAGTTTTTCGCATGTCCATCTGTCGCGGCAAGCAGCCAGAAGGCCAGTTGCACCAAAAGAAACTGCTCGCGGTCCGCGTTGGGTGAAGCGCTGCCGGAGAGCAGTTTTAATGCGTCTGCTATTCCGGGCCCACCGTCGGATTCGTATTTTCTGTCAGGCGGTACCCCGAGCGCCTGGCAAAAATCTTCTTGAGGCAGCCTCGCGATCCATCGCTCGTCCATCCACTGGCGATCGAAGCGTTCGACGACGAGCACCTTCTGATCGCCGAAAATTGCGATTTCGGTTATCGCCACTGAAAAGCCTAGTTCGCGAAGAATTTGCGCGCATAGCCATTCATTCTCGACCGACTCTGACATGTCGAGCCGCAGCCCTCCACCGACCACACCGAGCGGCAACTTCAAAATGTGCGTCGTCGGGGTTGCGCCCCGAGGGCGGAACCACTTGCCGCGTTGGCGCAAGAGGGCCGTCTTTTCCTGGGCACCCGCTATCGAAATGCGAAACGCATCGGAGTCTTCGTTGGTGCCAAGCAATGGATCGGCGGTTACGCCGCGAAGAAGGCGCTCGACTTCGGCATCGTTAACTGCGTGCCCGTCAATCCGGTCGAATCCTTCTGGAGTCATTCCCGACGGCAGCAGTTGTACGGCACCTACGCAATCGCGCCCGATGGCAGTCAGCAGTTCAAATGCTTCGGTGCCGCGCGTGCGAAAGCGCGCACTGAGCCGACGGCGAATATTGTCGTTGTCGGGCAGCAGATTCTCGAAATAGTTTGATACGGGCGCTCCGGTGATTTCGCGAGACGGGCCGATGGGGAGTGACAGCGAAAGCGATCGCCGCCGCGGAGAATTCAGCCAGGACTCCTCGTAGGTCACGCGATGTCCACTGGTGCGGGTTCGCGACCACACCCCGACCAGCTCGCCATTCATCCAGACATTGAGCTCGGTGGTCACCATGAGCCTTTTGGCATCGTGTCCGGCTCTGCCTCCTCGTCAGGCCGCGAATCATGCAGCACGATGTGTGCGTCCAAGGCGGTCAGCAGCCTGAACAGTTGCGCGACGCTGACAACCGAGGGATCCCGTTCGATTTCAGCAATGCGAACCTGTCCAATGCCAACTAACTTACCGAGCTGCGTCTGGGTCAGGCCCTTGGTCTTGCGCAACGCGCGCAACTGTTGCCTGATCTGGTCGGGGAAACGAATGGGATAGTTCATTCGCGCAGACTATCGCTCACAGGCGATATTGTCAATTTATCGCTTCATAGCGATATGAATATCGTCCTTATGCGATGGCCACTACAAGCCATGCCAGAAATCGGCCCCCAAGATTCGCGCATTTTGAACCCGCACTACTCCTGCAATTGCTGATGCAGGATGCAGGATGCAGGATGCAGGATGCAAGAGGCTGACACCTGTCCTGCTTCGCGCCGTTCTTGCGAACCGACAAAGTGCACGAATTGGCTGGCGCAAATTTTTCAATTCCATGATTTGGGTTCGGACTCGGTATCTGACTCCGAAGACATGCAATCCGCGCAAAAAGCTGCTTGGCCACTGGCGCCCATCAACGACACAACACTAAGCTCGAAATAGCTGGGAGAAATTCCCATCTCTGCCACGCACTAAACGAAATTTAGTGCGCAATGGTAGATCGAGAATTGTAGAAAGAACCGATTGCATAAACGATAGATCGAGAAAGGATGGTGGCCAAGGGCGGAATCGAACCACCGACACAAGGATTTTCAGTCCTCTGCTCTACCGACTGAGCTACTTGGCCCCCGTTACAACCTTATTCTCCGACGGGAGTCGGATCAAAACTTGGGGTGATGGACGTCCGACGGGGAGTCGGCACAGATTCTGGCCACCGCCCGGACCCGCGCCAACGCCGATCTGAGCATGCGTTAACGCAGCAAGAATACCTTCGCGGAAAGCGCGGAATTCTAACCGAAATGTCCCGTATAAAGCCACTTGAAACGAACGCGGTGTCGTTAAGAAAAAGCCCGCCGTGGCGGGTTTTTTCCGGCAAATACCGCCCTCGATTAGTTGTAATGAATATCCCGATCCTTGGTTTCCCTGAGGAATATCGTACCAACAACCAGAGTGATGACCGCGACGACGATCGGGTACCAGAGACCATAGTAAATGTCCCCAGTTGCAGCGACCATGGCGGTGGCGGTGAGCGGCAACATGCCGCCAAACCAACCGTTGCCGATATGATAAGGCAGCGACATCGAGGTATAGCGAATTCGCGTCGGGAACAGCTCCACCAGGAATGCGGCGATCGGACCGTAAACCATGGTCACGTAGATCAGCATAATTACCAGGATCAACAAAGTCATGCCGTAATTGACCTTGGTTTTGTCCGCCGGCCCCGGATAGCCGCTCGCCTTCAGCGCTTCCGTCATTTTGGCATTGTCCCAGCCTTCCAGCGTTACATCGCCGATAGTCGTCACAACGGTCTTGCCTTCAATGCCAGGAACCGATGTGAAAGACAGACCCTGCTTGGTCAGGAAATCCTTGGCGCGATCACAGTCGCTGAATTTGCTCCATGGGCCGACGAAAATATGAAACTTGCAATCGGTCGCTGCCACCGTGATCTTGGTGTTCTGCTGGTATTGCTCCAAGGCCGGATTGACATAGTGGGTGAGCCCCTGGAACAGCGGAAAGTAAGTTAGCGCGGCAATCAGACAACCTGCAAGTATGATCTTCAGCCGTCCGATTTTGTCCGAAAGCCAGCCAAAGAAAATAAAAAATGGCGTGCCGATCAGCAGTGACGCGCCGATCAAGGTGTAGGTCGTGACATAGTCGAGTTTGAGTGTGATTTGCAGGAAGAACAAAGCGTAGAACTGGCCGGTGTACCAGACCACGCCCTGTCCCGCTGTGGCGCCCACCAGCGCCAGCAGAACGTACTTGTTGTTCGGGTAACGCAGGAAGCTGTCGGTGAGCGGGCTTTTTGAGCCTTTGCCCTCGTCCTTCATTTTCTTGAATACCGGCGATTCTTCCAGCTTGAGCCGGATGTACACCGAAAACGCGAGGAGAATGATCGAAACCCAGAATGGTATTCTCCAACCCCAGTTCTTGAAGTCTTCGGCATCGATCTGGGTACGGCAAATTCCGATAACCACCAATGCCAGGAAGAATCCCAAGGTGGCGGTAGTCTGAATCCAGCTGGTGTCGTAGCCGCGCCTGTGATTCGGGGCATGTTCAGCAACATAAGTCGCGGCACCACCATATTCGCCTCCCAAAGCAAGCCCCTGAAGCAAGCGCAGACTCACCAAAAGAACGGGGGCAAGCCACCCTATCGTCTGGAAGGTCGGCAATAGACCCACCGCGAAGGTTGCGCCGCCCATGACGATGATGGTTATCAGGAAGGTGTATTTGCGACCCACCAGATCGCCGATACGGCCAAAAAATAATGCGCCGAATGGCCGCACTAGAAAACCCGCAGCGTAGGTGGCGAAGGCCGACAGCAGGGCCGCCGTTTCGTTGCCGGGCGGAAAGAACAATGCGGCAAAAAAAGGCGCCAGTGTCGCGTAGAGGTAGAAGTCGTACCACTCGAAGACCGTTCCAAGCGAAGAGGCGAATATGACTCGCTTCTCTTCCGGCTTGAAGTCCGGATGATGCTTGTCGTGTGCTGCGGTTGCGGTCATGCCTTCCTCCCAGTTTCGTATTGTTATTGGCCGTCGCGTATCGGTCCGTCCCGCGTTGCGACCGACAGTGTAATTGCCTGCCCCCGGCAATTGTCAACGAAATTGTTCCATGGTCCGGGTAAATTGCGATGCTGGCTATTGCCAGAACACCAAATGAAAAGCCCCGCTTGCGCGGGGCCTTTTTCCAGCCAAACCAAGTTCTTCTGGTCGAGCCTTACATATCCATGCCGCCCATACCACCCATTCCGCCGCCACCGCCACCGCCGTGGGAATGATCATCCTTCGGCAGTTCCGCGACCATCGCGTCCGTGGTCAGAATCAGGCCGGCCACCGAGGCAGCGTTTTGCAGAGCGTAACGGGTAACCTTGGTGGGATCCAAAACGCCCATTTCCACCATGTCGCCATACACGCTGGTTGCCGCGTTGTAGCCAAAGTTGCCCTTGCCTTCCAACACCTTGTTCAGCACAACGGACGGCTCATCGCCCGCGTTGGACGCAATCAGGCGCAGCGGCTCTTCGAGTGCACGCATGACAATTTTGATGCCTGCGTCCTGGTCGGCGTTGTCACCCTTGAGTTTGGCGATCGCGCCGCGGGCGCGCACGAATGCCACACCACCGCCGGCAACAATGCCTTCTTCCACCGCGGCACGTGTTGCATGCAGCGCGTCTTCCACGCGGGCTTTCTTTTCCTTCATTTCCACTTCGGTCGCCGCGCCAACCTTGATGAGCGCCACGCCGCCGGCGAGTTTTGCAACGCGCTCTTGCAGTTTTTCGCGATCATAGTCGCTGGTGGCTTCGTCGATTTGGGTACGGATGGACTTCACACGTCCTTCGATGGTCTTGGTGTCGCCGGCACCATCGATCAGCGTGGTTTCTTCCTTGCCGATTTCGATACGCTTGGCTTGGCCAAGATCCTTGAGGGCGGCTTTTTCCAGCGTCAGGCCGACTTCGTCGGCAATTACCGTGCCGCCGCTCAGAATGGCAATGTCTTCCAGCATGGCTTTGCGACGGTCGCCAAATCCCGGGGCCTTCACTGCGCAGGTCTTGAGAATGCCGCGGATGTTGTTCACCACCAGCGTGGCAAGCGCTTCACCATCGACGTCTTCGGCCACGATCAACAACGGGCGGCCGGACTTGGCAACCTGCTCGAGAATCGGCAGCAATTCGCGGATGTTGGAGATCTTCTTGTCATGCAGAAGGATGTAGGGATTGTCCAGAATGGCGATCTGGCGATCCGGATTGTTGATGAAATACGGGGACAGATAACCGCGGTCGAACTGCATGCCCTCGACCACTTCCAGTTCGTCTTCCAGGCCCTTGCCGTCCTCGACGGTGATGACCCCTTCCTTGCCGACTTTTTCCATCGCTTCGGCGATCTTCTGGCCAATGACCAAGTCGGAGTTGGCGGAAATTGCGCCAACCTGGGCAATTTCCTTGCTGGTGGTACAGGGCTTGGAAATCTTCTTGAGTTCCTCGACCACCGCGATGACGGCCTTGTCGATGCCGCGCTTCAGATCCATCGGATTCATGCCGGCCGCCACGAATTTCATGCCTTCCTGAACGATTGCCTGGGCCAGGACGGTCGCGGTGGTGGTACCGTCACCTGCCACGTCCGAGGTCTTGGAGGCAACTTCCTTGACCATTTGCGCACCCATGTTCTCGAACCGGTCTTTGAGCTCGATTTCCTTCGCTACGGACACGCCGTCTTTGGTGATGGTCGGGGCGCCGAATGAACGCTCGATGACCACGTTACGGCCCTTGGGCCCGAGCGTGACCTTAACTGCGTCGGCCAGGACGTTAACCCCAGCCACGATGCGCGCACGCGCGGAATCGTGAAATTTGACTTCTTTTGCTGCCATGTCTGTTTACTCCTGAAAGAATTTTGGGGAATGTTGGGAATCTGGATCAGGCTTCGACGACGCCCATGATGTCTTCTTCGCGCATCACGAGCAGCTCTTCGCCGTGAACCTTGACGGTTTGGCCGGAGTACTTGCCAAAAAGGATCTTGTCGCCTTTCTTGACATCCAGCGCGCGGACCTTGCCGTCTTCCAATATCTTGCCCTTGCCCACCTCGACAACCTCACCTTGATCCGGTTTTTCGGCTGCGGTATCCGGGATCACGATCCCGGAAGCGGTCTTGCGCTCTTCCTCGAGGCGCTTGACGATGACACGATCATGCAAAGGACGAATTTTCATTGCTACCCTCCTAATGAATTATGTGAACGATATCAGGACAAAAACTCTGTCAGCACTCAATGCGAGCGAGTGCTAATGGTATGGGCGCGAAATCGGAATTGCAAGGGGGAGCACGAAATAGGTATGCGGGGCCCAAGACCAAAGAGCCAGCATTTACACCCTGGAAGACCCCTGGATTCAGGGAAAAGGCGTTGTTGCGCCGGCCGAGGTCCAGCCAGATCGGGATATGGCGTGCCGAACGAAATTACTGGGACTGGGCAATATGCCCGGGAACTCCAAAGCGGTAGACCGTCTTGTTTGGCCTGTGCCCAACCGGGCGAATCGGGGCAAGCGGGCAGGGCGGCTCACGGGTGCCGTCAGGCTTCAGAGTGGCGTCGTCCGCGACTTCAGCCCAGATTCCTCGATGTACCGGCCTGAACATCCACATCAGATAACCGCGCCGGGACGCAAGGTCCAGCAACTCGTCGGAATCCGGCACATCGGCAACTACAACCTGTTTTCCATTCACACCGAAGGGAAATGCCCCAAATGCTTGTAAGCACTCATAGGCTTCCCGCGATTGCGCTCCAGGACGCCCGCAAGCGAAGCGTTCGGCCCGGGCAACATCCCAGGCACCCAGTTCCCAGCCGGCTTCCATTGCCGCCTGGTCCACGACCCCAAGATCATTCCAGCGCTGATTGACTTGTAATGCCGAACTTGGGATGGGGGTATAGGCAACTGTGGTCGCCTCGTCCAGTTCGGCGATTTTTTCCTCCACGAAGCCGTGCCAATGCAAGGTCAGAATGACAGGCGTATCGGGAAAAGGGACGGCGGCCAGCGTGACGGCAACCAGAGGAAGTTTGGTTCCCGCGATCTGTTCGGAAATCGTACCGAGCAAATTCATGCAACCCTCCAGTCAGGGAAAACATTCGAAGGCTTCTAACGGCAGACTAAAGCATCATCAGTGCCTGATGGCCTTGCAGCAGAGCCCAACGAGTGCCAGTAATTTTCGCAAGTTATGCAAAATCCCGCGTCACCTCCATGACTGCCACAATATATAGCGCCCGCTCGATTGGCTTGCGGGAAAATACCTCCTTTTCGACACTGTCCGGCGCTTTACTGATCTGATCTTTGACTCCCGATGAATTCCAACATCTCCAGAAATTCCGATTTGCTTGCACGCAGCCTGCGCGCGGTGTGGCACCCCTGCACCCAAATGAAGCAACACGAAATTTATCCGCCGGTGCCGATATCGCGTGGCGAAGGCGTATGGCTATACGATTTCGATGGCAATAAATATCTGGATGGCATCAGCTCATGGTGGGTAAATCTATTTGGCCACGCCAATCCGCGCATCAATGCGGCGCTGGTCGATCAATTGAATCGACTCGAACACGTGATTCTGGCGGGGTTCACCCACGAACCGGTCGTGCAATTGTCGGAACGACTGTCGGAAATTTCAGGGCTCGGCCATTGTTTCTATGGCAGCGATGGCGCCTCGGCGGTCGAGATCGCGCTGAAAATGAGTTTTCATTACTGGCGCAACACAGGACAGGCCGGCAAATCCCAGTTTGTCAGCCTGCAGGGCGGCTATCACGGGGAAACACTGGGGGCACTATCGGTCACGGACGTCGCGATATTCCGTGACACCTATTCTCCGCTGTTGCGGCCGAGCCACCAGGTTCCGTCTCCGGACTGGAGGAACGGAACCGCCGCCGATAGCCCGGAAGACATCGCTCGCGCCGCCGCCCGGATGCTGGAAGCACATCTTTCGCAACACCATGCCAATACGGCAGCCTTGATCGTGGAACCACTCGTCCAGAGCGCCGGCGGCATGGCGATGTATCACCCGGCCTACCTTGCCGAAGCGCGCCGTCTTTGTGACCGATTCCGGGTACACCTGATTGCCGACGAGATTGCCGTCGGCTTCGGCCGCACTGGCACCTTCTTCGGCTACGAACAAGCCGGAATCCGTCCCGATATCTTGTGTCTCTCGAAGGGCCTTACTGGCGGCTATCTGCCGCTTTCCGTCGTCATGACCACAAACGAGATATACGAGGCCTTCTACCATGAAGACACGGCCAGGGGCTTTCTTCATTCGCACTCATATACCGGCAATGCCTTGGCTTGCCGCGCCGCCCTGGCCGTGCTGGACATATTCGAGCAGGATAACGTTATCGCAGTCAACCGCGAAAAGGCGGCCCGAATCAACCGTCGCTGCGAGACGGTGCGCAAGCACCCGAAGGTCACACATTTTCGGAACACGGGAATGATTTGGGCATTTGAAATCGATTCTGATAACCCCGCATGCGGGCGTAATTTTTACCAGGCTGCGCTGGCGAGGGGATTATTGTTGCGCCCCATAGGCAACACGGTCTATTTCATGCCACCCTACGTGATAGAAGATGCGCACATCGATTTTCTGATCGATGGCACCCTCGATATTCTGGACAAGCCGGTTTGAACTTCGAATCCCCTGCTGCCGTAGCACGCGGGCGTAATAGATTCGAAGCCATGCGATAATTCCTGCGCGCTTTTCGAAATTCGCCCAAATGAAAAATCCACCTCTCAATGTTGTGATTCTGGCCGCGGGCAAGGGTACGCGTATGCATTCGCGCCTCCCGAAGGTATTGCAACCGCTTGGCGGGCGCGCGCTGCTTGCACACGTCATTGCTCGGGCGCGTGAAATTCAGGCCGACAAAACCATCGTCGTTTATGGCCATGGCGGCGAAGCCGTGCTCCGAGCATGTGCCGACCCCACGCTGGACTTTGTGTTGCAGGAGCCTCAACTGGGGACGGGGCATGCGGTGCAAATGGCGCAACCATTGCTTTTGCCCGGTGGCTCGACTTTGATTCTTTACGGCGATGTCCCCTTGATTCGCGCGGAAACCTTGAGCGCGCTTTGTGCCAGGCCGGGGCATTTAAGTCTGCTGACCGCGGAAATTGACGAGCCAACCGGTTACGGCCGCATCGTTCGAAACACCGCTGGCGCGGTGAAATGCATCACGGAAGAGAAAGATGCCAGCGCACGGGAACGAAAAATCCGCGAAATCAACACTGGCGTCATGTGCGCCCCAACCGACAAACTCGCCATCTGGCTTAAACAGTTGAAACCCAATAACGCGCAGCGGGAATACTACCTGACCGATATTGTCGCCCTGGCTATCGCATCGGGCACAGGAGTCAAGACGGTGTCGCCAGAAGAGAACTGGGAATTTCTCGGCGTCAACAGCAAGGAACAGCTGGCCCAGGTGGAGCGTATATTCCAGTTGCAACAGGCAAAATCACTGATGCACCAGGGCGTATCGCTCGCCGACCCATGGCGATTCGACTTGCGTGGGGAATTGTCTTGCGGCCAGGATGTATTTATCGACGTGAACTGCGTTTTCGAGGGAACCGTAAAACTGGCCGATGATGTCATGATAGGCGCCGGCTGCGTGCTTCGAAACGTCGACGTTGGATCAGGCTCCCACATTGCGCCGTTTTCGCATCTGGACGGCGCCCATATCGGGGCGCACTGCGACATCGGCCCATTTGCCCGCTTGCGCCCAGGCACTCGGCTGGCCGATGAAGTAAAAGTCGGAAATTTTGTCGAAATAAAAGCCAGCGAATTCGGTCAAGGCTCCAAAGCGCCACACCTGAGTTATGTCGGGGACACCAGCGTTGGCCGAAAGGTCAATATCGGCGCAGGCACCATCACCTGTAACTATGATGGCGTGAACAAACACCGGACGATTATCGAGGATGATGTGTTCATCGGATCGGATACACAACTGGTCGCGCCCGTGACGGTCGGCAAAGGCGCCACCATTGGTGCAGGCAGCACCATCACCAAAGATGCGCCCGCCGGCCAATTGACGCTTTCGCGGGGCCGCCAAACATCCATTGCGGGCTGGAAACGACCAACCAAGAAATCGGGCTAAGCCGCGCAATTTCAAGACTCGATACCCTTTCGAACCCCACCCTTTACCTCTCGACAAACTCTTATGTGCGGAATTGTTGGAGCAGTTGCCCGTCGCGATATTGTTCCGGTGCTGATCGAAGGACTGCGCAAACTGGAGTACCGCGGTTACGATTCCGCGGGCCTGGCGATAATTAACGGCGGTCTGCGCCGCTTTCGTAGCGTTGGCCGCGTTGCATCGCTGGCGGAAATGGCTGGTCAAGCGGGAGTGAAAGGCAATCTGGGTATCGCGCATACCCGTTGGGCGACCCACGGGGTACCCTCGGAACGCAACGCCCATCCGCATATCAGCGATGACGGCTTGGCTGTGGTTCACAACGGCATCATCGAGAACCACGAGACGATGCGCGCGCGACTTACTGCCGAAGGTTATAAGTTCACATCCGATACGGATACCGAGGTCGTAGCCCATCTGATTCACCTGCATGCGAAGCAGGGCGGCGGACTGTTCGGCGCGGTGCGCAAGGCGGTCTCCGAGTTGAAGGGCGCCTATGCCATCGCCGTGTTATCGGAGAAAACGCCCGACGTAATAATCGCCGCGCGCCGCGGCGCGCCTCTGCTTCTGGGTCTTGGCAATGGAGAGAATTTTGTTGCCTCGGATGCCTCCGCACTCCTCCAAGTAACCAAACGAATGATTTATCTGGAGGAAGGAGATGTCGCGGAACTTCGGCTGGACGGCACCCGTATCCAGGACGCGAATGGCCTTGACGTCGCACGCTCAGTGCATGAAAGCACCCTGTCCGCCGACGCGGTGGAACTGGGGCCCTACCAGCACTACATGCAGAAGGAAATATTCGAGCAACCGGGCGCGGTCGCCAACACCCTGGAAATGGTGCTCGGGGCACAATCGATCGTTCCCCAATTGTTCGGCGTCGAAGCCGAGCAGATTCTTCGAGACGCGACAAGCGTAAGCATCCTGGCATGTGGCACCAGCTACCACGCCGGACTGGTTGCCCGTTATTGGCTGGAGGCCGTCGCGGGGATTCCCTGCACCGTTGAAATTGCCAGCGAATATCGATACCGTGACAGTGTGGCCAATCCGAATGCACTGGTCATTGGCATCTCCCAGTCGGGAGAAACCGCTGACACCATTGCAGCCTTGCAACATGCACGGGCGCTCGGTCAGGAAATGACCTTGGCGATTTGTAATGTGGCGGAAAGCAGTTTGATTCGGCAAACACGGCTCAAATTCCTGACCCGGGCCGGGCCCGAAATTGGTGTCGCCTCCACCAAGGCCTTCACTACGCAATTGGCGGCCCTGTACCTGCTGACGCTGGTCATCGCCCGCTTGCGCGGCAGATTAAACGCCGAAACAGAAAAAGAACTCCTGCTCGCTTTGCGACACCTGCCCGCGGCGCTGCGTGAAGTACTGACGCTCGAGCCGCAAATTGCCGCCTGGGCCAGGAAGTTTTCCAGCAAGCAGCACGCCTTGTTCCTGGGCCGCGGCATGCATTTTCCCATCGCCCTGGAAGGTGCGCTGAAACTCAAGGAAATTTCCTATATCCATGCGGAAGCTTATGCCGCGGGAGAATTGAAGCATGGTCCACTCGCCCTGGTGGACAAGGACATGCCGGTGATCGCAATTGCTCCGAACGATGCCTTGCTGGAGAAACTCAAATCCAACCTGCAGGAAGTCCGCGCGCGGGGGGGGGAACTGTATGTATTTGCCGACACCGATTCGCTTTTGCAGCCGGGTGATGGAATTCATGTGATTCGCATGACGGAACACGCCGGCCATTTGAGTCCGATTCTGCACACGGTTCCCTTGCAACTGCTGGCCTATCATGTGGCCCTTGCCAAGGGGACAGATGTCGATAAGCCGAGGAATCTGGCGAAATCCGTTACGGTCGAATAGAATTTTCTCCGAGTGTCGGCAGAAGTATCGGCTCGGAAATACACATCCAACGAGGAGCACACAATGCACAAGCTGGCGAAATATTCGACAATTCTCGGCATGACCCTGTGGTCGATCGGCTTTTCCCCGCTCGGCTCAGCCAATCTCGGCGAGACCGACTCGCCTGCCGCAGAAGACGTCAATTTTGTCGAAGGCAAAAAAGCCGTGGACGCCCAGGACTGGAACAAGGCAATCGAATGGTTAAGCAAAGCCGCGCAATCCCAGCCCCAGAACGCCGACGTACATAATTACCTGGGGTATGCCTATCGAAAAACCGGCAAGTTCCCTGCTGCGTTCTCTCATTACAACGAGGCACTCAAACTCAACCCGAAACACAAACATGCCCATGAATATATCGGCGAGGCCTATCTTCTGACCGACGATCTTTTCAAAGCGGAATATCATCTTTCGGAATTGCAGCGGATTTGCTCGCCCATCCCCTGTGAAGAGTACAAAGACCTCAAGCGGGAGGTGGAGTCCTACAAGAAAACCCGCAAGTAACCATGCCCAATCGCGAAATCCGCGCGGTATTTTGGGATTTTGGCGGGGTCATGACTGAAAGCCCGTTTGTGGCGTTCCGACGCTTTGAGCGCGATCACGGGCTACCGGACAATTTCCTGCGTTCGATTAACACTCGCAATCCCGACAACAACGTTTGGGCGCGCTTCGAGCGCTCGGAGCTGACGCCTGAGCAATTCGACGTGTCGTTTGCCGAGGAATCCGCCACCGCCGGCCACCCTGTGCGTGGCTTGGATGTCATCGATCTGCTCTATGGCGCGATCCGTCCACGCATGGTGGCCGCCGTTAAAGCCTGCAAAGCGCACTGGCTGAATGCCTGCCTCACCAATAATGTCGACGCCGGTCCTGGCCGCGGCTTTGCCCGTGACCCGCTACGCGCCCGGGAATGGCAAAACGCGATCGAGATATTCGACCGGGTACTTGAATCTTCAAAGCTGGGTTCAAGGAAACCTGAGCGGCGATTTTTTGAGCTGGCTTGCGAAAAAATCGGCATTGAACCCAAGCAGGCAGTCTTTCTGGACGACCTCGGTGCGAACCTCAAACCCGCCCGTGCCATGGGCATGCACACGATCAAGGTCGACGCGCCCGACCAGGCTTTGGCCCAACTCGAAACGCTGCTTGATTGGAAGTTGCAGTAGTCCGCTGGCTCAACTTTGCCGACGCGGCTTGCGTGGGGCTCGCGAAAACGCCCAGTCGTAAACCGGTCGCGGCAACATGCGCAGCAAGCGGCCCATCAGGGCCATTTGCCAGGGCAGAACGTAGAAGCGTTGCCGGCGCTCGATGGCCGATACAATTTTCGCCGCGGCCAATTCAGTGGACATCAGAAACGGCATGCGATACGGATTTTTGTCGGTCATCGGAGAAACAACATATCCCGGGCAGATGGTCACCACCGACACACCGCTGCCGCGCAATTCAACCCGCAGGCTCTCCAGATAAGAAATTGCCGCGGCTTTGGATGCCGAGTAAGCCGCCGCGCCCGGCAGACCGCGAAACCCCGCAACACTGGCAATGCCTGCCAACGTACCGCCGCCCCGCTCGAGCATGCCGCCAACGAAGATCTGAAAGGTCAGCATCATTCCGGTCAAGTTGGTGGCAATGATTTCTTCAAACACCGCATTATCCTGCGCCGTACCCGTCAGCGTGCCGGCGCTCACACCGGCATTGGCGATGACGATATCGGGACAGCCCGCGCGGGCTATAAAATCGCGGCCAGCCGACAAAAGCGCCTGAGCGTCGCGAACATCAGCCACATAGGTAAAGACCCGCCCCGGGAAAGATGCAGCCAGAGGATCGAGCAATGCCTTACGGCGCGCAACCAGACCCAGCGTTGCGCCGTGGCGAATATATTGCTCCGTCAATGCCCTGCCGATACCGCTTGACGCCCCGGTAATGAAGACCCTTTTGGCTGCCGTGCTCAAGGCTTGGATCGATCCGCGCGCGCCTTATCAATCAAGGCGTCGAGAATGCCGATCATCGCAACGACGCTTCCGGCCATGGTGGCGTTGGTCAGATATCGTCCGTCCACGACCAGAGACGGCGTAGCCTTGATGCCATAGGCGATTGTCGCGTCGCGGGCCTGCTGGACCATGGCCGCGACACGATCCGATTCCAAGGTGTCCTTCAGGCGGTTTCGATCGATGCCGTGTTGATCCGCCCAAGCTGATAGTTGACTGAAGTCGCCCAGGTTCCTGCCGTGATCGTGAATTTCCCGATAGACCTCGGAATGCGAGCGCTCCAAGTCGCCCAATTCCTGCAACGCGAAAAATAATCTTGCCAGCGGCACCCACTCGGTGCGACGCAGGGCGGGAATCCTCAGATAGGAGACGTCGGTGGGAATCGATGCCAGCCAGGCCTGGATGTGGGGATCGAACCGATTGCAGGCGCCGCAGCCGTAATAAAAAAACTCGGTAACTTCAATCTTTGCAGTGGACGCCCGGGATCCCGCGGAAATTCTGACGTAATCGACGTCTTCCATCAGGTCCGCCGCCCGTACCAGGTTTGTCGCGGCACAGAGTACAAGCACCAGAATCGTTGTGCGCATCGGCACACCCGACTATCCGTGCAGGCGCGCCTATTTGGCGCCGGTCCGGCTCATATCGATGAGTTCGTTAAGAACTTGGACAAAACGGGCATGGTCCACCCCTTCGCTTGCCTTGAGAGTCATGGACGGGCCAGTGAGGTATTTTCCATCCACGATCAGATAAGGAGTACCCGGAATCCGGTAATTGCGGGTCATCTGAGCCGCGCGTTTTGCCTTGGAGTCCACGCCGAAAGAATCGAATACCGCCTCGAATTTCTTCACATCGACGGCCTGCTCGGCGAGCCATTTCACCATGACGGCTCTTTCCGCCATGTTTTGCCCATGCTGATGGATGGCGAAATAGATTTTTTCGTGCAACTTATCCAGCAGACCCACTTCCTCCAGCGCATAGTGCAGCTTCGCAAGTGGCAGCATTTTTTCGTTGAATACCGCAGGTACGTAACGAAACTCGGCATCCTTGGGCTTGGTTTTCAACCAGCTTTTGAGCAAGGGTTCGAATTCGTAACAATGCGAGCAGGCATAGTTGAAAAACTCCAATACCTCGACACCTTTTCCTACCGTGGATTGCGCGGGATTAAGCACCTTGTACTCGGCATCCAGCACGGGTTTGGCGTGAGACCACAATGGACAAACCCCACACACCAGCACAAGAATAAGCGCGAACGAAGTACGAAAATTTACCAGGCTATTTCTCATATTCCGGTTTCTCCTACGGGTTACCTTCGCGAACCTTGATCAGGTTCGCCTCGATCTGGTTATCTTTTAGCATGGCGCGCGATTTATTGATTTGTTCCTGGGCGGAAAACGGGCCGAGTCGCACTCGATGCCACACCTTGCCATCCGGCAGTGTCGCGGTTTGTATCTGCGTTTCTATTCCCGCCAGCGCCAACCTTGCCTTCATATTGTCCGCGTCGGATGGATTTTGAAATGCCGCGACTTGCAGAAAATAGACGTCCTTGACCTTGCCAGTCTCTGCCGGACGCTTGAACTCCTTGTCAGTGACGGCCTCTTCAGACCCCGGCAATATCTTGTAAAAATCGAAGCGCGGTTTGCCCCCCTCGGCTTGAGGTGGCTTAGTCCCGTTGGGCGACACATCCTTGTTCGGTTCCGGTAACGCGGTGTCTTTGTGTGGCGGATCGGTCGGTTTCGATTTTTGGAAGAATGGATTTGCGCCCTTGTTGATGTAGAGCGCCACCCCGAGTGCCAGGCTGATTCCAATCAGCATGCCTATCAAAATGCCCATGCCCATTGAACTGCTCCGGCCTTCGCCGGAACCCGATCCCCCATTTTTATAGTCGCGGCCCATATTGTTCAGTTTACCTCACATTTTTTGCGGCGCGCCGACGCCCAATATGGCCAAACCGTTGCGTAAAACTTGTCGAACCGCGGTCGCCAACGCAAGGCGCGCCAGTTTTACACCGTCATCATCGATCAGCAGGCGAGTCGAATTGTAGTAGCTGTGAAATGCCCCAGCCAGCTCCTTCAGGTAAAAAGCGATCTGGTGCGGGGCCAGGTCGCGTGCCGCACTTTCGATGTTGTCCGGAAAATCCATGAGCAATTGCATGATTTGAAGTTCCTGGGCTTCAACGAGTGGGGCGAGGTTCGCGTTGACCAGCCCGGACACCTCGCCGCCCCATTGTTCCAGCACCGAGCACACCCGCGCGTGCGCGTACTGGATGTAGTACACGGGATTGTCGTTGCTTTGGGATTTCGCCAGATCGAGATCGAAATCCAGATGCTGGTCGCTCTTGCGCAAGACGTAATAAAATCGCGCGGCATCACTGCCCACTTCATTGCGCAATTCGCGCAGGGTGACGAATTCACCGGCGCGTTTCCCCATCGCGACCTTTTCGCCGCCGCGATAAAGGACTGCAAACTGAACCAGGGGCACTGTAAGCTTGTCTGGGTCGGCGCCCATCGCCTTCAGTGCGCCCTTGACGCGCGGTATGTAGCCGTGGTGATCCGCGCCCCATACATCGATGATCCGATCGTAGCCGCGTTCGAGTTTGTTTACGTGGTACGCAATGTCCGAGGCAAAGTAGGTAAATTGCCCATTCTCGCGACATACCACGCGATCTTTTTCGTCGCCATACGCGGTGGAACGAAACCACAAGGCACCTTCTTTTTCATAAATGTGGCCGTTGTCTCGCAGCTTCTGGACCGCGCGCGCCACTTCGCCGCTGTCGTAGAGCGAGCGCTCGGAAAACCAGCGGTCGTAGTGCACGCCAAACTGTTCCAGATCGTCGCGTTGGTCCGCGAGCATCGCATCGAGCGCAAATTTGTGCAGCAACCACCAATTGTCACCCAGCGCAGTTTTGACACTGGCCATGAGCGCGTCGAGCGCCACATCGGCGTCTTCGCTTCTCGCGGGTTCCTGGATGGGGAATTCGCACAGCAGGCGGGGGCCGTATCGGGCGTCGAGTGCACGCGCCATGTCGCGCACATAGTCGCCCCGGTAACCGTCCTCGGGAAATACCATGGTCGCGCCACGCGCTTCGAGATAACGCAGCCAAACCGAAGTCGCGAGAATATCCATCTGGCGACCCGCATCGTTTATATAAAACTCGCGCGTCACCTGGCAACCAGTGGCTTCCAGCACGTTGGCGAGACAGGCGCCGTACGCAGCGCCCCGTCCGTGACCCACGTGCAACGGCCCGGTCGGATTGGCAGAGACGAATTCCACCTGCACTCGTTGCGCGCTGGGTGACGCTGTCTTCCCGAACCTCTCTCCCTGAGCCAGCACCAGCCCCACGACTCGCTGTTTCGCCTCGGGCTTAAGCCTAAAGTTGACGAAACCGGCGCCGGCGACGGAAGTTTGCTCGACCAGAGCCGAGCCCGGAAGCGCGTTGATCAATGCCTGAGCAATTTCGCGAGGATTGCGTTTGAGCGACTTGCCCAATTGCATGGCGATATTGCTGGAAAAGTCGCCATGCTCGGCGCTTTTCGGGCGCTCCAGCGTAAGTGAGGACGCGGTAAATTCAGGCGCCACTTTCGCGAGAGCGGCCTGCAACAACTCGATCAGATGGGCTCGCAGGTCTGGCGCGGCGGGAAAACTCATTGCGGCGGGATTTTGAAAAACTGCGATTATACCGGCCCGGCTGCCGCGGCCCGCTTAGAGTTCCAGCGGATCAACGTCGATAATCCAGCGCACGTTGCGCGCGTTCAGCTGCTCCAGCCTTGGCGTCCAGGCTTGAAGAAAGCGCTGCAAGGCGGGGCGCAAAGGGGATTGCACCAGAAGGTGGGAGCGATGACGGCCGGCAATGCGTGCCATGGTGGCCGGAACAGGGTCGTACATCGTGATATCGCCTTGCATGAGCGATGCGCCTTCTTTGGTGGCCCGCTTCAGGAAGTCATGTACCTTGGCTTCGCTCACCGCTTCGGCGCGCAACAAGGCTTGCGAAACAAACGGGGGAAATCCCGCCTGTTGGCGTTCCGTGAGCATTTGATCTGCCAGTTCCGGAAAATTCTGATTAACCAGTGCCTGATACAGGGGGTGGGTTGGAAACCGCGTTTGGACCAGAACTTCGCCAGGGAGACTGGCCCGCCCGGCGCGACCCGACACCTGCATCAACTGCTGAAACAATTTTTCCGAAGCACGAAAATCGGCCGCATACAGGGCAGCGTCCGGATTGGCGATCGCCACCAGAGTGAGATTAGGAAAATCGTGTCCCTTGGCAAGCATTTGTGTGCCAACCAGAATATCGACGGCGTCGCCGTGAATCTTGTCCAGCATCCCATCCCAAGCGCCTTTGCGGCGCGTGCTGTCTCGGTCGATTCGCAGAATTCGCGCGCTGGGAAAATGCCCTGCCAGCGTTTGTTCCAGGCGCTGGGTTCCCTGACCCAGACCTTGAAGATCCTGGTCGCCGCAGGTAGGACAGGCCCGGGGCAGGCTTTGCTCATGTCCGCAATAATGACAACGCAACACCGCGTCTTGCAGGTGCCAAACCAGCCGGGCGCTGCAGCGCCCACATTCTCCAACCCATCCACAGGCGCCGCATACGACCACTGGCGCGAATCCTCGTCTGTTCAGAAAGACCAGTGATTGTTCGCCACGCTGCAGCCGCAGACGGATAGCTTCGAGTACCGGTTTGGAAAGTCCTCCTACCATGGCGATGGACTGGGTATCGACAAGCCGTACCTGCGGCAGTTTCGCCCCGGGACGCGAATTCAATCGCAAATGGCGGAACTTTTTTTTCTGGGCATTGTGAAAAGTTTCGAGCGAAGGGGTTGCGGAGCCCAGCACTATGGGAATTCCCAGACGTTGGGCACGGACAAGAGCCAGATCGCGCGCCGAATATCGCAGTCCTTCCTGCTGTTTGAAGGAGGCGTCGTGTTCTTCGTCAACGATGATCAAGCCCAGTCTCGGCATCGGCGCAAAAACCGATAGTCGGGTTCCCAGCACAACGCCAGCCCGACCGCTGGCCGCAGCCATCCAGTGCCGCGCGCGCTCGCCGCTGGCGAGATTGCTATGCAATGTCACCAGACAACGTGCATCGAACCGGGCATGAAAGCGCGCTTCCAGTTGCGGCGTAAGGTTGATCTCCGGAACCATGAGAAGCGTCTGTTGACCCCGTTCGAGAGCCCGAACGATCAGTTGGAAATAAATTTCAGTCTTCCCGCTGCCGGTAATGCCTTCCAGCAGCCAGGGTGAATACTTATCGAAGCATTCCTCAAGCTCAGCCATTGCAATGGCTTGGTCCGGCGTCAGCGAAAGACCGGAAACCTGCTGTACAGGTCGATCCAGTATTTGCCCGATATCCTCGGTGAGCCGGCTTTTAATCCAGCCGTCTTTAACCCATTTCTCGAGTGCCGCCGGTGCTCGCGGTGAAAGCTGTCGGGCTTCTTCTCTGGTTAAGCTGGGCACACGACTGAGCACTTCCAGAATCCGGCGCAACAGGACTGCACGACGTGGAATAGCAGCCAGCAGAGCCTCACGCCCGTTTTCCGGCAATGCGTAGGTTCTCTGTTTTTCGGAAGGGGCGTATCGCGGCTGGCGGAATTGGACGGGCAGAGAGGTAAACGCGGCCTCCCCGATTGGGCAGCGGTAATAGGTACTGGCAAATTGAATCAGGGACAGAACATCCACTGGCAAAGGTTCCAGTGGCAGGACACTCTGAATAAATCGGAGTCGGGCATTGTCGACTTGAGAATCGGCATGGAGTTCAAACACCATTCCGACCAACCGGCGGTTTCCAAACGGCACAACAACCAATTGGCCAGGCTGCACCGTGTGAGCCCCGATTCGATAGTCGAAAAGGGTATCGATCGGAACATCAAGGGCAACTCTGGCGATGAACACTATGGTTTGGATGGTTCGTCGGTCGCCTCTTGGCCGGGAAGCCGTCTGGCCACCCCGTCCAAGCCTAAGTACCTTGCAGAAAAGAGTTTTTTAAGAATCGCCAGGCTTGTGGATAAATCTGTTGATATATCCATCTGCGCACGCTCTATGAAAATCGTCGGAAGCCCAGTTTTGGCGCGGGATTCCTGCTGTCAACCTAATTTTATCGCTAGTAATCAGATAGATAAAATGCCATCCCTTGAAAAGCCCCGTGGCTGCTTAATTTGCATGAGGCAACCCTCGGAATTGTGCATAAACACTGGGATTACGACGCATAAGCCCCCGAAAACCTAGTGATGAGGCAGGCTTAGAGAATGCACCGAGTCGACCAGCTCTGCGACATTTTCCGGGGGCGTGAACTGGGAAATGCCATGGCCAAGATTAAAAACATGCCCACCGCCGGAGCCAAATGCGTTCAGAACCTTTTTGACCTCGCCTCGAATCGCTTCCGGCGTGGCAAATAATACTGCAGGGTCCAAATTACCCTGTAACGCTACCCGCTGGCCGATCTGCTTTTTTGCCTGACTGATGTCGACCGTCCAGTCCAATCCGACCGCATCGGCACCACAGTTGGCCAGGCTATCCAGCCACAACCCTCCGCCCTTGGTAAAAACAATACGCGGAATGCGCTGGCCATTGTGCTCGCGAGGAATTTGAGCAAACACCCGAGTCATGTATTGCAGTGAAAATTCGCGATACGCTGCGTCGGACAGCATGCCGCCCCAGGTATCGAACAACATCAGGGCTTGAGCACCCGCGGCGATCTGGGCATTGAGATAAGCCGCCACCGCCCGCGCGTTGATGTCGAGCAATCGATGCAGCAGATCGGGCCGCCGGTAGAGCATTTTTTTAGTTTCCAGAAAATCCGTCCCGCCACGGCCTTCGATCATGTAACAGGCAAGTGTGAAAGGACTTCCGGAAAAACCGATCAAGGGAACACTGCCAGCCAACGCCTTTCGAATCTGGCTCACGGCCTCCAGAACATATTTGAGCTCGCCACCGGGGTCGGGAACGCGCAATGCCGCTATTTGAGCCTCGTCGCGCAGCGGCCGCTCGAATTGCGGGCCCTCGCCTTCCGCGAAATACAGCCCCAGCCCCATCGCGTCCGGGACGGTCAGAATGTCCGAGAACAAGATCGCGGCGTCGAGTTTGAATCGAGCCAGCGGTTGCAGCGTGACCTCGGTCGCAAAGTCCGGGTTCTTGCATAAATCCAGAAAACTTCCCGCGCGCGCGCGCGTGCGGTTGTATTCGGGGAGGTAGCGCCCAGCCTGGCGCATGATCCAGATCGGCGTATACGGTGTGGGTTCCCGAAACAGCGCCCGCAGCAGCGTATCGTTCTTGGGGCGGCCCACTGCTTCGTCGCCCGGACTAGTTCTCACTGTGAAGGCACGGTAAGCCGATCATCGCGGAAGAACCGACTGACCCATCAGAAATTCGTCTACCGCCCTTGCGCACTGGCGTCCTTCGCGAATTGCCCACACCACCAGGGACTGCCCACGACGCATGTCTCCCGCAGCAAATACTTTGGGCGCACTACTGGAATAGCTGCCTTGACCCTCGGTTTTCGCCATGACATTGCCACGCGCGTCTTTCTTGACACCGAAGTCCTCCAGAATCGATGCCACCGGCCCCACAAAGCCCATGGCAAGCAACACTAGATCCGCAGGCATCTCGAATTCCGAGCCCGGAACTTCCGACATCTTGCCGTCCTGCCACTCCAGTCTGACCGCCTTTAGGGCTTTGACTTTGCCCGCTTCGCCGACAAACTGTTTTGTGGCAATAGCCCAATCACGCTTGGCGCCCTCTTCGTGTGAGGAAGAGGTGCGCAAGCGCAGCGGCCAGTTTGGCCAGACGGGATTACGCTGCGGATCCGGTGGTTTCGGCAACAGTTCGAACTGCGTGACCGATGCGGCGCCATGTCGATTCGAGGTACCGACGCAATCGGAGCCCGTATCTCCTCCGCCGATCACAACCACTTGTTTTCCGGTCGCCCAAAGCTCAGGCACGCCCTGATCCCTGGCCACTCTGCGGTTTTGCAGGGGAAGAAAATCCATCGCAAAATGAACACCGTTTAGCTCGCGCCCAGGAACAGGCAAGTCGCGCGGGGTTTCGGCTCCCCCTGCCAATACCACAGCATCAAACTCTGCCATCAGTTTGCCAGGTTCTACCCGGGTCGCTCGGGGATTACCGGCGCCCAGCGGCGCATCTCCGACCAGATGGTTGGTTTTGAACACCACTCCTTCCGCGGACATTTGTTCAAGTCGCCGGTCGATGTGGCTTTTTTCCAGTTTGAAGTCGGGAATGCCATAACGCAGCAATCCCCCCATGCGGTCGTTTTTTTCCATCACCACCACTTCATGGCCGACCCGGGCAAGCTGCTGGGCGCAGGCAAGTCCGGCCGGTCCGGAGCCCACGACGGCGACTTTCTTGCCCGTCTTGCGCTGGGCAGGCTGGGGGCGGACCCATCCTTGTTCCCAAGCCTTGTCGATGATGGCATGTTCGATCGACTTGATCCCCACGGCATCGTCATTGATGCGCAGGACACAAGCCTCTTCGCACGGTGCGGGACAGATACGCCCGGTGAATTCCGGAAAATTATTGGTCGAATGCAGCGTTTCGATCGCGGCTTTCCAGTCCTGCCGGAATACCAGATCGTTGAAATCGGGAATGATGTTGTTGACCGGGCAGCCGGTCGTGCAGAAGGGCGTCCCGCAGTCCATACAACGCGCCCCCTGCACCTTGGCCGCATCATCGGTCAGCGGCGCAACAAACTCCCGGTAATGCTGCTTGCGTACATTGACGTCTTCGTGACCTTCCTCGACGCGCTGAAACTCCAGGAACCCCGTAATCTTGCCCATTCAAGCCGCCACCTTTTTGCCTGCCGCGGCCAGCTCTCCCAGCGCACGACGGTATTCCTTTGGAAAAATCTTGACGAATTTACCGCGGTACTCGCTCCAGTTCGCCAGAATTTCCTGTGCGCGCCGGCTACCCGTCTTGGCCGCATGTCTCTCAATCATGCCTTTGAGCAGAGGTTCATCCGCTTTTCCGTTCGGCCAATAGTCACGACTGAGCCTTGCGGCCTGTTCAGATTCCGCAAGGACCGGTTCCAGGTCAACCATCGCCGTATTGCAATGCTTGGCGAAGTCGCCCTCCAGATCGAGTACGTAGGCAAGGCCTCCCGACATGCCCGCCGCAAAATTGCGGCCCGTCATGCCCAGCACCACCACCACGCCACCCGTCATGTACTCACAGCCGTGATCGCCCACACCTTCCACCACTGCCAAGGCGCCGGAATTCCTTACGGCAAATCGCTCTCCTGCTACACCACGGAAATAAGCCTCTCCGGAAATGGCACCGTACAACACCACATTGCCGGTAATGATATTTTCGGTGGGCTCCCCACGAAATTTTGCCGAGGGCTGAACTGAAATATGCCCCCCGGAAAGCCCCTTTCCACAATAGTCGTTGGTGTCGCCAATCAAGTCGAGTGTCACACCCTTGGCCAGAAAGGCGCCAAAACTTTGTCCGGCAGAACCCGCAAGCCGCACTTGAATGCTGTTTTCGGGCAGGCCTTCGTGTCCAAAGCGCTTGGCTATTCGCGACGACAACATGGTGCCAAAGGTGCGATTGACGTTTCGGATCGGCATTTCGATTGACACTTTTTCACCTTTTTCCATGGCAGGCGTGGCAAGCTCGATCAGCCGGTTGTCCAAGGCACGATCCAATCCATGGTCCTGGCGCTCGCTGTGATACAGCGCGACCTCTTGCGGCATCTTGGGCATGTGGAAAATCCGCGAGAAATCAAGCCCCTTGGCTTTCCAGTGCTCGATACCCTTGCTGGTGTCCAGCAAGTCGACACGCCCGATCAGTTCATTCACCCTGCGAACACCCAGTTTTGCCATCAATTCGCGCACTTCTTCTGCAACGAAAAAGAAGTAATTCACCACATGTTCGGGCTTACCGGCAAACTTGCGGCGCAGTACCGGATCTTGGGTCGCCACGCCCACCGGGCAAGTATTGAGGTGGCATTTGCGCATCATGATGCAACCCTCGACGACCAGCGGAGCGGTGGCAAAACCGAATTCGTCCGCACCTAGCAATGCCCCGATGACTACGTCGCGCCCTGTTTTTATTTGACCATCCACTTGCACGGCAATCCGGCCGCGCAGGCGATTCAGAACCAATGTCTGCTGAGTTTCCGCCAGACCCAGCTCCCAGGGCGTGCCAGCATGTTTGACGGAAGACAGTGGCGACGCTCCGGTGCCGCCATCGTATCCGGCAATGGTGACATGGTCGGCTTTGGCCTTGGTCACTCCGGCCGCGACGGTACCTACGCCAACTTCCGACACCAGTTTCACCGATACATCGGCCTCGGGATTGCTGTTTTTGAGATCGTGAATCAACTGCGCGAGATCTTCGATCGAGTAGATGTCGTGATGCGGCGGCGGCGAAATTAATTCCACCCCAGGTGTGGAGTAGCGCAGTTCCGCAATATATTCGGAAACTTTTTTGCCCGGCAGTTGCCCGCCTTCGCCGGGTTTGGCGCCCTGCGCAATCTTGATTTGCAGCATTTTGGCGTTCGCCAGATATTCGGCGGTGACACCAAAGCGGCCCGACGCCACCTGCTTGATTTTGGAATTGAGCGAGTCCCCTTCCTGTAGCGCAATATCGGTTTCGACGCGATTCGCCCCCAGGCGCGATTTGAGCGTCTCGCCGGCGCGCACCGGTGCATAACGCCTGCGGTCTTCCCCGCCTTCGCCGGTGTTGCTGCGACCGCCAATCCGGTTCATGGCAACCGCCAGCGTGGTGTGCGCCTCGGTGGAGATCGATCCCAAGGACATGGCCCCGGTTGAAAAACGCTTCACAATTTCGGACGCCGGCTCTACTTCCTCGATCGGCACCGGCTGACGTTGGTCGAAGCGGAAAGCAAACATCCCGCGCAGCGTCAGGTGGCGCTGCGCCTGATCATTGATAATTTCTGCGTATTCTTTATAAGTTTTGGCGGAATTATTGCGCGTGGCATGTTGGAGCTTGGCGATGGCTTCCGGTGTCCACATGTGATCTTCCCCGCGCACGCGGAACGCGTATTCTCCGCCCGCATCAAGCGTCGTGGCGAGCACCGGATCGGTGCCGAAGGCAGCCCGGTGTACATATATCGATTCTGCGGCCACCTCGAACACGCCGATGCCCTCGATTTTCGAGCTGGTACCGGTGAAGTACTTGTCTACCATGCTTTTTTTAAGCCCAACCGCTTCAAAGCAGCGCGATCCGGTATAGGACATGTAGGTCGAAATACCCATCTTCGACATGACCTTCTTCAGACCCTTGCCGAGCGCTTTGACGTAATTCTTGATCGCCTTGCTGCCAGCCGCGGAATCGGACATGTTCATCGCCAGCAACGTCTCCAACGCCAGATAGGGATGAACCGCCTCCGCACCGTAACCGCCGAGCAGGGCGAAATGATGCACTTCGCGTGCGCTACCGGTTTCGACCACCAGCCCCGTACTGGTGCGCAGGCCTTTGCCTACCAGATGAAGATGGATTGCCGACAAGGCCAGCAGCGCCGGTATCGCCACCCGCTCGGCATCGACCAGCCGATCCGAGATGACAATGATCGCGTACCCCGCACGTACCGCATCTTCGGCTTGGGCAGCCAATGAGGCCAACCGCGCCTCGATCGCCTTCTCTCCCCAGGCCGCCGGATAGGTAATATCGAGTTCGTGGGATTTGAATTTCCCTCCGGTATAGCGTTCGATATGGCGAATTTTTTCCATCTCGTAAAAATCGAGCACCGGCTGGCTCACTTCCAGTCGCAGCGGCGGATTGATTTCGTCAATACCGAGCAGATTTGGCTTCGGGCCGATGAACGACACCAGGGAAGTCACCAACTCTTCGCGTATGGGGTCGATCGCCGGATTGGTAACCTGGGCGAACATCTGCTTGAAGTAGTTGTAGAGCGATTTATCCTTGTTCGACAACACCGCGAGCGGTGAATCGTTGCCCATGGACCCTAGGGGTTCTTCCCCATTGGTGGCCATGGGCCCCAAGATGACTTTGATGTCTTCCTGGGTCCAAGCATGGGCCTGTTGGCGGTCAAGCAAGGGCACCGCCGACTTCAGGGGGGGTTGTTTTTCGGTGCCTACCTCGTCGAGCTTGACGCGTATGCGCTCAATCCATTCGGCGTAAGGTTTCAGCGACGCGAGCGAGTTCTTGAGTTCCTTGTCATCGATGATGCGGCCTTTTTCCAGATCGACAAGAAACATCTTGCCGGGCTGCAAGCGCCACTTTTTGATGATTTTTTCTTCGGGGATCGGCAGGCATCCGCATTCCGACCCCATGATCACCAGATCGTCGTCGGTAACGATGTAACGTGCCGGCCTCAGGCCATTGCGATCCAGCGTGGCCCCGATTTGACGTCCATCGGTAAATGCGATTCCGGCCGGTCCATCCCAGGGCTCCATCATCGCCGCATGGTATTCGTAAAATGCCCTGCGGCTGGGGTCCATGAGTGTATGGTTTTCCCACGCCTCGGGAATCATCATCATCATCGCATGGGAAATCGAATAGCCTCCCATTACCAGTAATTCAAGCACATTGTCGAACGACGCGGAATCGGACTGCCCGTCGTAAATCAAGGGCCAGAGTTTTTCCAGGTCAGCCCCTAAAATCGGGCTCGAGATGGCGCCCTGGCGCGCCCGCACCCAGCTGACGTTGCCACGCACGGTGTTGATTTCCCCGTTGTGACAGATCAGACGGAACGGGTGCGCAAGATCCCAAGAAGGGAAAGTGTTGGTGGAAAACCGCTGATGCACCAGCGCCAATGCAGATTCGACACGCGAATCCTGAAGGTCGAGGTAATACTCGCCAACCTGCGAGGCGAGCAACATCCCCTTATAACAAATGGTCCGCGCCGACATCGAAGGGACGTAAAATTCCTTGCCATGTTCGAGGTTAAGTGCCTGAATGGCGTGGCCAGCACTTTTGCGAATGACGTAGAGCTTGCGCTCCAGGGCATCTGTTACAGTTAGTTCCGCGCTGCGGCCAATAAATACTTGGCGGATAACGGGTTCGACATTTTGCGCGTGCACCGCGAGATTGCGATTGTCGACCGGCACATCGCGCCACGCGAGAAGGGTCTGGCCCTCGTTTTTGATGGCGCGTTCAATTTCGTACTCGCATGCAAATCGGGATGCCGGGTCGCGCGGCAGAAAGATCATTCCAACGCCGTACTGTCCCAATGGCGGCAAATTGACGCCAGCAGCCGCCATCTCGGCCCGCAGGAAACGGTCCGGAATCTGAATCAAACAACCGGCCCCGTCGCTTAGCTTGGGATCCCATCCCACCGCTCCGCGGTGGGTCAGGTTCTTAAGAATTGTCAGACCCTGCTCGACGATGGAATGCGACTTGCGCCCCTTGATGTGGGCGATAAAGCCCACTCCACAAGAGTCGTGTTCATTTTCGGGGTCGTAGAGCCCCTGCGTATTTGGAGACGTAAAATTGGCCATGGTCCTGCCTCTTTGCTGCGGGTATATTTAGGGCAACCACCTTCCTGGCCGCCAGAGTCAATCAGGCGAGCAGGGCGGGGCGCACAAATTTCGGGCTGAGCCGTTAATGTTACCGCGATTGGAGGCCGCGTTTCAATCAACGTTCGGATTGCGGGAAAGCTCTTGGCAAACTGCCAACTGCGCGCGCGCGGGGAAACTGTCTAGCGGCCGTACCTTGATCCGGCACGCCAAAAAGTGGGGATTATCCCGCGATTCAGGATTCTTCCACCGCGTAGAGCCGCCTGTGCTCCCGGATAGCGTAGCGGTCGGTCATGCCGGCGATGTAGTCGGCAATTGCGCGAGCCGGCCCGGTTTCCGCCCGGGTCTTGAATTCCGGCGGCAGCAGGCGCGAATCAGCCATAAATGCCTGGAAAAGCTCCCTGACAATGCGTCTGGCTTTGTTGCTCATTCGAGCGACTCGATAGTGCTGATACAAGTTCTTGCGTAAAAAAGCTTTGAGCTCCTGCTGTTCGGCTCGAATTTCGGGACTAAACGAAACCAGCGAAGGTGCGGCGCGCACCTCTTCGATGGAGCGCGGTTTGAATTCGTCGATCAGACGCCGGCTTTGTTCCGTGAGATCCGTTGCCAGGGTATTGATCATGTGACGGACGGTTTCATAAATCAGTCGTTTTTCGTTTAATTGAGGATACAACGCCCTGACCTGGCCAAGGTGCCGGGAAAAAATCGCGACCGAGTTCAATTCCTCCACGCTGATTAATTTCGACCGCAAACCGTCGTCCACATCATGATTGTTATAGGCAATTTCGTCGGCAAGGTTGGCAATCTGGGCTTCAAGAGACGGTTGGGCTTTGCGAATAAAACGCTCTCCGACGTCTCCCAGAATGGCCGCATTCTTAATCGAACAATGCTTCAGTATCCCTTCACGCGTTTCAAAACACAGGTTCAGGCCGTCGAACGCCCCGTACCGCTGCTCCAAGACGTCGACCACGCGAAGCGATTGCAAGTTGTGCTCGAATCCACCAAATTCTTTCATGCAGTCGTTGAGTTCGTCCTGCCCGGCATGCCCGAAGGGTGTATGTCCAAGGTCGTGCGACAGAGAAATCCCTTCGACCAAGTCTTCGTTCAAACCAAGATTGCGGGCCACCGAGCGACCGATCTGCGCGACCTCAAGGCTATGCGTCAGTCGGGTGCGGAAAAGATCGCCTTCGTGATTCACGAAGACTTGGGTTTTGTATTCCAGTCTTCTGAATGCCGTGGAGTGGATGATCCGATCACGGTCGCGCTGGAATTCGCTGCGGCCCGCCGCCAAAGACTCGTGAATGCGCCTGCCGCGGGTAGCTCCCGGGTTCGCCGCATAAGGCATAAGCTCAAACATGGGCTGGAATTTCCGACAGCACTTTTTCTAAGTCCGCGTCGCCATAGTCGGACGTCACAAATGCCTTACCCAGTGCCTTTAACAGCACCAGGCGGACCCGGCCATCCTCGACTTTCTTGTCGTGGCTCATTAATTCGAGATAGCGCCGAACTCCCAGATCGGGGGCCCTAGAGGGCAACCGCGCCCGCTCGATCAGCGCGGAGACCCGTTCAACATCCTGCTCCGCCAAAAACCCCATACGAGCGGACATTCGCGCCGCCAAAACGCACCCGGCGGCAACTGCTTCGCCGTGCAGCCAGGTACCGTGCCCCAAACCGGTTTCAATTGCGTGGCCAAAAGTGTGTCCGAGATTCAAGATTGCGCGCTGCCCGCCTTCACGCTCGTCAGATTCAACAGTGGTCGCCTTGTTTTGGCAGGAACGGAAAATGGCATATTCCAGCGCCTGCGGCTCGCGAGCAAGCAGCCGATCCATGTTGTCCTCCAACCACTCGAGAAAAGGCAGATCCATGATCAAGCCATATTTCACGACTTCGGCCAGGCCAGCAGACAGCTCCCGCTCCGGCAAAGTATCCAGAGTTGCCGTATCGGCTACAACCAGTTGAGGCTGGTAAAACGCACCTATAATATTTTTCCCCAGCGGGTGATTTATCGCGGTCTTGCCGCCCACGGAAGAATCCACCTGCGACAATAGCGTGGTTGGCACTTGAATGAAGGGCACACCACGCAAGTAAGTCGCAGCGGCAAAGCCGGCGATATCACCTACTACGCCCCCCCCGAGCGCGATAATCGATGTCTTGCGTTCACATCCGCTGGCAAGCAAGGCATCGTAGATCAGGTTCAGAGTCTGAAAACTCTTGTGCTCTTCACCGTCAGGGATAACTATTTGGGACACTTCCACACCAGCAGACGTGATGGTGCGCCTGAAGGATTCCAGGTAAAGCGATGAAAGCGTTGTGTTCGTAACAATGACCGCTTTCTTTTTCGGCATGACAGCCAGGAATGGCCGAACATCGCCAAGAAGGCCGCGGCCCAAAAATATCGGGTAGGTCCGCTCGCCAAGACCCACTTGCAAGGTATTCATGCGTTGCCTGGAGCCGTACCCGGCTTGCCAATTTCCGACGTCAGCGCCTTCTGGAGTCGCATTAGAAGCACGGCAAGACTTTGACTTCCAGTGTCTATTGTAAGGTGCGCGACTTCCCGATACAGCGGGTCGCGCAATTGAAACAGCTCCGTCAAGCGTGCGCGCGGGTCCGCGGTTTGCAGCAGAGGCCGATTCTTGTCGTGCCGCGTTCTATGCAGCAGATCTTTGACGCTGGCCCGCAGGTACACAACGGCCCCCCTTGACCGAAGCAGGCCTCTGTTGCGTTCCGCAAGAATTGCTCCACCTCCAGTCGCGAGCACAATGCCCTGTCGCCCGGTAAGTTCATCGATGATTTGCGATTCCCGATGGCGAAAGCCCACTTCGCCTTCAATTTCGAATATCACCGGGATACGCACACCGGTGCGCTCCTCCATAACATGGTCAGAATCGACGAACTCTTTGTTCAATCGCTTGGCGAGAATTCTCCCGACCGAAGTTTTACCAGCACCCATCATCCCGACAAGAAAAATATTGCCGGGGACCGGGGAAGCCATGTATTCAGTTTTCGCAAGCGCCTGCATTCGGCAATTTTAGCGAATGCCGGGTGGCAAAGGCACATAAAAAGGCCGCACTCAAGTGCGGCCATCTCTGACCAATAGCAACCTACCATCCCAGGACGGTGGTAATTAACGCGCCGTCAAAGAATCATTGACGATCTTTGGCGTGAGAAAAAACAGCAATTCTCTTTTGTCATTTCTCCGCAAGTCCTGGCGAAATAATACGCCGATGATCGGAATGTCTCCGAGCAGCGGTATCTTGGTCCTGCTGGTGGATTCGTCCTGAGTATAAATTCCACCCAACCCGACGGTTCCGCCATTCTGCACCAGCACCTCGGTTGTCACCTGCTTGGTATCGACGGCGCCGGCAATCTGGCTGTTGACGCTGTCCTTGGTTACCTTGAGGCTCATTGTGACGTTATCGTCAGGTGTTATATGCGGCTTGACCTTGAGGCTCAATGTCGCCTTGCGAAAAGAGACACTCGTGGCCCCGCTGCTGCTTGCCTGAAGATAGGGAATTTCCGTTCCCTGCTCGATGATGGCCTCGACATTGTCCGCCGTGATAACCCGTGGGCTGGATATGATTTTTCCCTTGCCATCGGCCTGCAGTGCGGTGATTTCAAGGTTGAGGAATTTGCTGCGCGCGGCATTCATGAGAATGAGCGAAAATTGTCCTGGAGATACCGCTCCAAGTCCCGGCGCCCGCATATTGGAGAAATTACTATCGTCCGGGAATGCTGGAGTCGTCGCTGATTGCCCACTGTGGAATCCCGTGTCGGCCAAGCTACCGCCTATCAGCGCGCGCGGGTTGCTGCCCGGCGTTACTAGGGTATTATCGTGAAATCCCAACCGAGAGCCTATGTTGCGGCTGAATGTATCGCTAGCCTCGACAACCCGCGCTTCAATCAAAACTTGGCGCACGGGTACGTCGGTTTTTTTCAACAACTCTCGGGCTTCGTCCAATTTTGACGGAGTGTCCTGAATAAAAATCTGATTTGTCCTGCTGTCCACCGCAGCGCTTCCACGCTTGGAAAGTATTCTTTGCGAGTTATCTGTAAGCAACTTTTGGAAGTCCTCGGCTTTTTGGTAACTTAGAAGATGACTTTCCGTTCGCAATGGTTCAAGTTCGTTGATCTGCTGCTTGGATTCCAAGGCCAGTTTTTCCTTGGTGGCAATTTCATCCCGCGGAGCAACCCAAACCACGTTGCCCGTCTTGCGCATATCCAATCCCTTGGTCGTCAATATGAGATCCAGCGCTTGATCCCACGGTACATCTTTCAGTCGAAGCGTCAGATTGCCCGATACCGTATCGCTGGTTATGAGGTTAAGCCCGGTAAAGTCTGCTATAACCTGCAAAACGGCCCGTACTTCGATATTCTGGAAATTCAGCGAAAGCTTCTCTCCCGTGAAACCCGTTTGTTTCGGCTTGCCTGCTTCTTCGACAACGGGCCTTACTTCGATAATGAATCGATTGTCCGTCTGATAGGCCGACTGCTCCCAGCGTCCCTTTGGCATCATCGTTATCCGGGTATTGGCTCCAGCCTTGGTGACTTCAAAAAAATCTACCTGCGTTCCAAAATCCGTCACGTCATAACGTCGCTCGAGCGCTGGTGGCAGCCCGGTCTGCAGAAAATCGACGATGATGCTGCGTCCCTGCTGGCGCAGATCAATTCCAGTCGCGGTGTCTGACAGGTCAACGACGATCTGACCTTCACCATTTTTGCCGCGGCGAAAGTCGATATCCTTGATATTGTGAAGATCCCCCGTTGCGCCGGTAGCTTCCGCGAATACCGTCGGCTGCGCTGGCGCTGTCGCGGGCGCGCCTTCACCTTGCAACGTCAAGACAACAAAATTTCCGTCCAGCCGGGTTTCGTATTTGGTCATGTTGGCAAGGTTCAGGACTACGCGAGTGCGTCCACCGGACTGCCCGAACCGGATGGAACGCAAATCCCCTTGGTTGATCTCCTGAACATTCTTGCCAAGACCATTGACTGTATTGGGAAAATCCAACGCCACCCGCGGCGGATTATTGACGGTGAATGCGGCCGGCGGACTGGGCAGCGGCTCCTTGAGTCCAATTTTTACGATAAGCGAACCGCCCTGTGCTGAGACATCTACAGTTTGAATCACGTTGCCGGCGCCTGATTGAGGTTCCTGCGCATAGACGGAATACCCCGCGAGAAAACCCACTCCTGCCAGAAAAGCAATTTGCCGAATTCGATTCGATAGGCGATTGATCATTCAATACTCCCAGGTTTAGTGCTCATTGCTCAAGCAGTTCCAAACTGCTGGTACGTTCGGTCCAGGAGCCGGTCGCCGAATCCTGGATGACCTCCTTAAGCGTTATCGTGGATTCGCTAATTGAAGTGATAATTCCGAAGTTCTGACCAACAAAATTGCCGGCTTTGACGCGATAAATGTTGTTTTCCGGGGTCAGGACAAGTGCGTAGCGAACGCTTTTTTGTTCCAGCGTCCCCATCATTTTCAGACTTTCGAGGGGAAATGCCTCGAGCGCTTCCTTGACCCTGTCTCGGTCAGGTTGCGGGCCACTCCCGACGGAGGGCCCCCGGGCGTCCACCATGGTAGCGCGCGGCTTGAATGGATCTGCCAAGTCGAAAGCGTTATAGGCGAACGGCTCGAATTGTTTGATCTCGGGAATCGGATCGACACGTCCACGAAGTCCTTCACCGGATTCCTTGACGAATTGTCTTAAATCGGAGAATTTCTCTCCACCGCAACCCGCGACCAATGCTACCGAGAGCAGGAGCGCCACTGTCCCTCGGGTCATTTCTTGCCACCGGGCTTGGCAGCCGCATCACGCTTCGCCTTGCGCTGCACCGCGACTTCGGATTCGTCAAGGTAGCGGAAGGTCTTTGCTACCGCGTCCAGTACAAGCGTCCCGGACGTGGTTTTCGTCAGCCCTATGTCATTAAGAGTCACAATTCTCGACAATTGGGAAACGTCGCTGGCAAATGCTCCAATATCGTGATAATTCCCCGATAACTTGATGGTGATTGGCAGCTCCGCGTAGAACTCCGAACGGGATTCTGACGGCGCGGGCCGAAACAATTCAAATTGCAGCCCTCGGCCGAGACCTGCCTGATTAATGTCAGTCAGCAAGGCTTCCATTTCTGACTTGTTGGGCAATTGTTTGAGCATTTCGCCAAAAGATTCTTCAATTTCGGCCAGTTGCTTGCGATGGGCGTCAAGATTGACCGCCTGTTTCTTCTTGTTCAGAAAAGACGTACGCAGATCCTGCTCCAATGTCCGAGTTCGGGCCAGTTCCTCCAACTGCTGCTTCCAGTTGAACCAGTACGCGGCAAACACCAAAATCACCAGAAAAATAAAAAGCGCGCCAAGTTTTGGAATAACTGGCCAGCTTCCGATGTCGCGCGGATTAAGGCGCCTGATGTCGTCGAGCGTCATGAAGGTCAGGTTTTCGGAATGCCTGGATTGGCACCGGGCGTGCCGGCGGGTGCCGGCTTCACGGCCGGAGTTGTTTCTTCCTTCGGCCTGGAAATACTTATGTTCAGATTAAATTCATTTAGCGGAGTTTTAGCCTTGTCTGCCGCTTGAGTCGCCTTGATTTCCACCAACACCGGAGATTCAAGCCAAGGCGATGACTCGAAATTTCGCATCAGCGTCGACACGCGGGCATTGGATGTAGCATAGCCAATGATCGACACCTTTACCCCAGATTGTTTAATCGACTTTAGATGAATGCCTTCGGGCAGCTGCCTGACAAGTTGGTCGAGCAAACGCACAGTCTCGGTTCGGTTGGTCTGTAATGCCTCAACTACTCGTTTCCTTTCCAACAGAGCCTGGGTTTGTTCCTTTAATTTCTTTATTTCGTCTATTTCTTTATCCAAAGCAGCTATTTCCGACTCGAGGTATTTGTTCCGCTCGATCTGATTATCAATGCGTTCCGCGAAAAAAGTATGCACCATGAACCAGATCGCGCCTGCCAAGCCCAGTGTCATCGCGGCCAGAATCAGAAACTGCTGTTGTTGGGCCTTACGCTTTTCCGCTCGGTGCGGGAGTAAATTTATTGGAATCATTCGTCGAACCTCCGCAACGCAAGTCCACAGGCGACCAACAAAGCCGGCGCATCCATGGCAAGTTGTGCTTGCCGTATCCTGGACGCGACATCCATCGTTGAAAACGGGTTGGCAACCTGGGTGTTGACTTGCGTGCGTTCGGCAACCACCTCCGCAAGGCCGGAAATCGTTGCTGTACCGCCAGAGAGATAAATTTGGTGCACCTGGGTGTACTGCGTCGAGGTGAAGAAAAACTGCAATGCCCTTGCCACCTCAAGCGCCAGATTATCCATAAATGGTGCCAGAACGTCCGCTTCGTAGGTATCAGGTAGCCCCCCGCCGCGTTTTGCCGCCTCCGCCTCTTCGGCAGACAGGTTGTAATGACGCATGATTTCCTGCGTCAACTGCATACCCCCAAACGGTTGTTCGCGCAGAAATACGGACTGGCCATTTCGCAACACATTGACGTTCATCATGGTAGCGCCAACATCAACAACTGCAATGACTTGGTCGACCCCTCCATCAGGCAGCTGGGTCTGCATTAACTCAAAAGCATTTTGGGCGGCAAAGGAATCAATATCCATTACCGAGGCCTTCAAGCCCACGGATTCTGCAACGGCCACGCGATCCTCGACCTTTTCCTTGCGGGATGCCGCGATCAGCACCTCTACATCGTCGGGGCTGTTCGGAGCCGGCCCCAGGGTCTGGAAGTCCAAATTGACCTCCTCCAGGGCAAAAGGAATATATTGGTTGGCCTCCGTCTCGACCTGAGCTTCCAGCTGTTCGTCAGTCTGCCCTGCGGGAACCACGATCTTTTTGGTGATCACTGCGGCTGCAGGCAACGCCAGGGCCAGATGTTTGGCGCGCGAACCCATACGCTTCCACCCTCTGCGGACTGCGTCGCCCACCTCCTCAAGATTCATGATATTACCGTCCACCACCGCGTCTTTTGGCAAAGGCTCGATGGTGTAGCGCTCCAGGCGATATTGCCCCCGGGCACCGGCCGCCAGCTCGACCATCTTCACTGAGGACGAGCTGATGTCGACCCCAATTAACGGGGGTGACTTGGGCTTAAGCAGGGAAGCCAAAAAACCTGAAGCGGAAGAGGATTTTCCTTTGAGCATTGGCCCTTTAGGCGCGATACGTATAATCTACATTAAATGCTAGCAACAACTCTTTTGCAAGTAAAGCGTTTTGATGTGTTCTTTTATCGCGCCGAGTTGGCGGACTTTCAAAATATAATGCATCCTGCCAGATAATTGGGCCAACTTCTTGACACTGAATATGCGCTTCCGTTGGTGGATACCTGCTTTTATCGCATTGGCCATCCTGGCCGCAATCGTGACTTTGCTGATTGGTTACGCCGCAATTGTCGCCTATCCCAAGCTGCCGTCCCTGGAAGCCTTAACCTCCTACCAGCCGAAAATTCCGCTCCAGATCTACAGTGTCGAGGGCGAGTTGATCGGTGAATTTGGGGACGAAAAGCGCATATTTTTGCGCATTGACCAAACGCCCGACCTGCTCCGCAAGGCAATAATTGCGGCCGAGGATGAGCGGTTTTACGAGCACGGCGGTGTTGATTACATAGGGGTTTTGCGCGCTGCGATATCGAATTTCGCTGCGGCCAGCGCCCGCCAGGGCGCCAGCACCATTACCATGCAGGTAGCCCGCAATTTTTTCCTGTCGACCGAGAAAACTTTCGACCGGAAATTCAACGAAGCATTGCTGGCATTCAAGATAGAACGAAGCCTCGGCAAGGATGAAATCCTGCAGTTGTACATTAACCAGATTTACCTGGGACAGCGGGCATACGGATTTGGCGCGGCAGCCCAAGTTTATTTTGGGAAAGCGCTCGACCAGTTAAGTCTGGCCGAAATCGCCATTCTGGCTGGCCTGCCCAAGGCCCCGTCGCGGTACAACCCCGTAGTAAATATGGCCCGCTCGAAACTGCGGCAGCAATACGTATTGCGCAGAATGTTCGAACTTAAATTAATCGAGGAGGCACAGCTCAAGGCTGCCGAAGTGCAACCCTTGGTTCTTTCCCGCCAGATTCAGATGTTCGCGACGCGTGCCGAGTTCTTTTCGGAAATGGTCAGGCAGGCGATATACGATGCATACAAGGAGGAGGCCTATACCAAAGGTCTGCGGGTATATACAACGTTGTCCAAAATGCACCAGGACGCCGCCTATCGGGCGCTTCGCCAAGGGGTCCTGGAATACGAATCTCGACAAAACTATAGGGGGGCAGAGGGTTATTTCGATCTGCCCAAGGACGAAGTCGGGGACGAAGCGCTGGAAGACGCAATTCAAGACGAACAGGAAAGTGACGACATCTCTCCCGCGATTGTGCTGGAAGCGGATACCAAGTTGGTCAAGGCCTATCGGAAGGGCGGCGAGACGCTGTCCATCGCCGGAGATGGGCTCAAGTATGCGAGCCGGATGATTGGCCCCAAGGCGCCGGCGAAAACCCGGCTCAAGCGCGGAGCCTTGATCCGTGTGCAACCCCATTTGAAAGGCGGCTGGCAAATCGTGCAGATGCCAAACGTCGAAGCGGCCCTGGTGTCGGTGGACACCGACACCGGGGCATTGCGAGCATTGGTTGGCGGTTTCGATTTCCACCGAAACAAGTTCAATCATGTTACCCAAGCCAGACGGCAACCGGGATCGAGCTTCAAACCTTTTATCTACTCGGCGGCACTGGAAAAGGGCTTCACGCCAGCTACCATTATCAATGACGCGCCACTGACCATTGACGCCAGCGAAACCGGTTCGGTCAACTGGGAGCCGCGCAATTTCGATGGCGCCTTTGATGGCCCGATTCGGATGCGCACGGCGCTCACAAAGTCCAAGAATCTGGTCTCAATACGGATATTACAAGCCATTACGCCCACCTATGCGCAGGACTACCTGACGCGCTTCGGATTTGACCCCAATCAGCATCCTCCATTCCTGACCATGGCCTTGGGTGCGGGATCGGCAACACCCTTGGAAATGGTAATGGGCTACTCGGTATTCGCCAACGGGGGTTATCGAGTCAACCCCTACTTTATTGAGCGCATCGAAGATGGTCAGGGCAATGTATTGGGCAAGGCAAATCCTGTAACAGTCAGCAAAGGCGCGGAACGGGTGATTGACCAACGCAACGCTTTTATCATGACCAACATGATGCAGGATGTCATTCGGGGCGGAACCGGCGCCCGCGCAATGGCCTTGGGACGGGTGGATCTGGCCGGAAAAACCGGCACCACCAACGAACAACTGGACGCCTGGTTTGCGGGTTTTCAGCGCCATCTTTGTGCTGTTGCCTGGATTGGCTACGATATCCCCCGCACACTAGGGGACGGTGAAACCGGTGCCGTTGCCGCCCTGCCCATCTGGATGGCCTACGCCGGCACGGTTCTGAAAAGTATTCCGGAAGAACTCCATGTGGCGCCCGAGGGCGTCGTAGCGGTTGCCATTAATGCCGAAACCGGGCTGCGGGACAAAAACGCGGCAAAGCCGATGATCGAATATTTCTATCATGAAAACGTCCCGCCCGAACAGGAAGTGGATTCAAGCAATTCGGCAGGCGCCGGGGCAAAGCCGCCCGAAGAAGTAAAGGATCAGTTGTTCTGAAAATCTTGGGAAAAGAGCATGGGCGGCAGATGCGCGGGCGCATAGCGCAAACTGCGGCTCGTCTGATGAAAACAGACGGAATCAGTGATTTTGCCTTGGCAAAACGCAAGGCGGCGCGCCAACTGGGGGTGCCCGCGACGCGCAATTTGCCCGACAACAGCGAAGTTGAAGAAGCCCTGCTCGGTTATCAGCAGTTGTTTGCGCCCGACAGCCACAGAGCATGGATTCGACATCTTCGGGAACAAGCCAGACAACTAATGCTTTTGCTTGCCCCGTTTAAGCCCTACCTTTCGGGACAGGTCGTCTCGGGAAGCGCAGGAAGATATTCGACCATTGATATTCACCTGTTTGCGGAAAGTGGCAAACAAGTGGAAATATTTCTCATTGACCGCCAGATTCCGTACCGAAGCAGCGGGAAGCGAATGTATATCGGCAACGAGTATCGCAATATTTCGGTTCTGGAATGGGATGGCAATGACGCCGAATTTAATGTGCTGGTTTTCGAACTCGACGATTTACGGCGCGCGATTCGATATTCGCCGGAAGGTCACGTTCTTGATCGAGTTAATCTTGCCTGGCTCGATTCGGCCCTCCAATCGGATCAGGATCCCCTCAGCCACTGCGCGGCATCGAGTGCGAAATAGGTCAATATGGCATCGGCTCCCGCCCGTTTGAACGATAGAAGCGTTTCCAGAACACATTTGCGCTCGTCTACCCAGCCATTCGCCGCTGCTGCTTTGATCATGGCGTACTCTCCGCTGACTTGATAAACCATGGTCGGCGCGCCGAATGCTTCTTTGACCCGGTGCACGATATCCAGGTAAGGCAGGCCGGGTTTAACCATGACCATGTCTGCCCCTTCCTCAAGATCCAGTCCCACCTCCCACAAGGCTTCATTCGAGTTAGCCGGGTCCAACTGATAGGTCTGTTTATCGCTTTTCCCCAGATTGGCGGCTGATCCGACGGCATCTCGAAAGGGTCCGTAAAACCCGGAAGCAAACTTTGCCGAATAGGCAAGAATTCTCGTATGAATGTAGGCTTCGCGATCCAACGCTTCCCGCAACGCCCCAATACGACCGTCCATCATGTCGGAAGGCGCCACGATATCGACGCCCGCTTGGGCATGGGTTATCGCCTGTTTGATCAATACTTCGACGGTCTCGTCGTTCAGCACATAACCATCTGCATCGATCAGTCCGTCCTGACCGTGGCTCGTATAAGGATCCAGTGCAATATCGATGATTACCCCAAGCTCAGGAAACGCGCTTTTTAATGCCCGAATTGCCCGGGGAGCAATGCCATCCGGGTTAAAAGCCTCGGCGCCATCGGCAGTCTTGAGTGCGGTGTCGATCACGGGAAACAAGGCGATGGCTGGCACCCCCAGATCTACGCAGCGTCGCGCCTCAAGCAACAAACGATCTACGGTCAGACGTCGCACTCCGGGCATGGAAGGCACGGCCTCCTCACGGTCCTTGCCTTCGATGACAAATACGGGATAAATCAGATCGTCCGCCGACAAGCGATTTTCGCGCACCAGGCGTCGAGAGAAATCATCGCGTCGCGTGCGCCGCATTCTTCTACGTGGATATTTTCCAAGTACCTGCATCATTTCTCCTGCTCTGGCCATGTCTGCGCCTGGTCGCACAAATTGGGGGGATGGTAAAAAAGCACCGTTCGCATCAGAACTTTTCCCGTGTTTGGGGTTCTGACGAACCAGACAGTGATGTCTCCCGCTTTTCCTCCCTGAGCGGGCGCCTCGATGCAAATCGAGGCTTGGTTTGCCCCCGGCTCGAATCCCCTTCCAGCCGGGGGTTTTTTATTCTACCTGTTCACCACTCAAAGTCAGGTTTCGAGCCAGTTAGTCAATACGGCCTCCAATTCTTCAACCCCGGCGCGGGCAGGAACCGAAAACAATTGCACGGAAGTTCCGGATGACACTGCAGATAACTTCCGCGCTGTCTCACGTCGCTGATTCTCCGCCTGTTGGGTGGATAACTTGTCGGCTTTGGTGAGTACGACGTGCACCGGCTTTCCCGGGCCATCGAACCATCTCAACAATTGCAGATCCAGCGGCGTCAAGGGATGCCGCACGTCCATTGTCACGATAAGCCCCTTGAGAGATGCTCGCGATTGCAGATACCCGGCAATCATGTCGTCCCAGCCAGCCCTAAGGGCTTGCGGTACCTTCGCGTAGCCGTACCCGGGCAAATCGACCAGAAACCGTTGACCGCCAAGGGAGAAAAAGTTGATTAGCTGAGTGCGCCCCGGTGTCTTGCTGACAAAGGCCAGTCGCCTTCTGCCTGCCAGCGCATTGATGGCGCTCGACTTGCCAGAATTGGATCGTCCGGCAATGGCAACTTCGGCCACGGAATGCGGCAGGCCGCCGGCACTCGCAGCCGACACGTGAAACTCGATCCCGGCAAACTTCGGGGGATGGTTCATCAGTTAAGCTAAAATGCGGCCTCGACAAGTTTCCCGTGTATGCCGCCGCGGAAATCTTCGCATCGAACCAAAATAGAACCGCCAAGGAGTATTCATGTATCGTTTTATCGTGGGCGTTATCGCCCTGCTGATTGTGTCAGGAAACGTATTGTCGGCCGATGCCACTGAAAAAGCGCTGGCCATCGTAAAACAGAATTGTGCGGCATGCCACGGCCCCGACGGAAACAGTTTGCTGCCAGCCAATCCAAAGCTCGCCGGCCAGCACCGCGAATATATGCTGAAACAGCTTAAAGAATTCAAATCCGGCGCGCGTCGAAATCCGGTGATGGCAAGTATGCTCGGAAATCTCGTTGACGAGGATCTCAGTCTTCTCGCCAGTCATTTCTCGGCCCAGAATTCCGCCTCCAGCTCGGCAAAAGACAAATCCCTTGCCTTGCAAGGCCGGGCAATTTATCGCGGCGGTCTTGTGTCGAAGGCGGTTCCGGCCTGCTCGGGATGCCATTCACCCAATGGCGCCGGAATTCCTGCGCAGTTTCCGCGCCTCGCCGGACAACACGCCGAATATGTTGCTGCACAACTCAAAGCATTTCGTGCCGGCGAACGCAGCAACGATTTGAACCACATGATGCAGACCGCCGTGGCAAACCTGAACGATGGGGAAATTTCAGCCCTTGCGGAGTACATCGCCGGGTTGCGCTAATACGCCTCCTTGCGTACTAGTTCCCTGCCGCTTTGGCGAACGCGGCTTTTGCCGCCACCAGCGTTGCTTGAATTTCGTCCTCCCCGTGAGCGACAGAAACGAATCCGGCCTCGAAAGCAGAAGGTGCCAGATAGACTCCTTCCGCAAGCATGGCATGGAAAAACCGGTTAAACGCCTGTTTGTCACACTGCATGACTTCCTCGTAGCTGGTCGGTGCGGATGCGCTGAAATAAACACCAAACATCCCGCCGACGGATTGCGCCGAAAAGTCGAAACCTGCCACACGAGCGGCACTCTGCAAGCCGGCCACCAGCTTTTGCGCAGTGCCGGCAATTCGCTCATAAAACCCGCTCTCTTGAACCACCTTTAGCGTAGCCAGCCCCGCTGCGACGGCCACCGGGTTGCCGGATAGAGTACCGGCCTGATAGACGGCTCCGAGTGGCGCGAGACACTGCATGATGTCGCGCCGCCCTCCGAAGGCACCCAATGGCATGCCACCGCCGATGACTTTTCCCAGAGTGGTCAGGTCTGGAGTGATGCCATACAAACCTTGGGCGCCAGCCAGTCCCACTCGGAACCCGGTCATCACTTCGTCAAATATCAGCACCGCCCCGTGCTGAGTGCATAAGGCGCGCAACTTCTGCAAGAACTCCGGTTTCGGCTTGATCAGATTCATGTTGCCCGCCACGGGTTCCACGATAACGGCGGCAATTTGAGCGCCCTGCGATCGGAAGGTCTCCTCCAGCATGACTGAATCGTTGTAATCGAGCACTAAAGTATGGGCGGTAGTTTCTGGTGGCACACCGGCAGAACTCGGTTGACCAAGCGTTAAGGCGCCCGACCCGGCCTTGACCAGCAAGGCATCGGCATGGCCGTGATAACACCCTTCAAATTTCACGATTTTCGGGCGCCCGGTGTAGCCGCGCGCAAGGCGAATGGCGGTCATGGTCGCTTCGGTACCGGAGCTGACCATCCGTACCATTTGCATGGAAGGCAGTAATCGCGTAAGCAGCTGCGCCAGCTCAAGCTCGGCCTCGGTGGGCGCGCCAAAACTCAAGCCGCGTGCCGCCGCCGCCTGCACGGCGGCCACCACTGACGGATGCGCGTGACCGAGAATCAGAGGGCCCCAGGATCCCACGTAGTCGATGTAACGTCTGTTTTCGGCATCCCAGAAATAAGCACCTTGCGCACGATCGAAGAAAAGCGGCGTGCCGCCGACCGATCGAAACGCCCGGACCGGTGAATTGACTCCGCCCGGAATGACCGCCGAGGATTTTTCGAATAACACTTCGTTTCTATTTCTCATCTCGCAAATTCCCGATTTAACGACGCATTAATCAAGCGGACAAATTGCCGCGCAACCGCTTCCACATCCTCACGCTCGAACAAAGCACTACTCACCGCCAGGGCATCCGCCCCGGCTATAATGAGGCCCGCGGCATTTTGCGTGGAAATGCCCCCGATGGCCACCAAGGGGACATCGAATTCTTCCCTTGCCCGCATCAGCAGGCCCGGATCGGCACGGACTGCGTCCGGTTTGGTCGATGAAGCAAAAAAACTTCCAAAGGCAAGATAGTCCGCCCCTTCGGCCACGGCGCGACGCCCATCTTCGATGCAGTTGTAACAGGATGCCCCGATCAGCTTGTCAGGGCCCAGCAATGCGCGGGCTCTATCGATATCCGGGTCGTCTTTGCCGAGATGCACGCCATCGGCGCCCACTTCGCATGCCAATCCAATGTCATCATTAACGATAAAACACACTGCCGCGTTTTGACACATCCACGCCAGATCAGCCGCCTCGCTGCGTCGCCGGTCCCTATCGCCGGACTTGTTGCGATATTGCACGACGCTTGCCCCTCCGCGCAGAACGGCACCGACCTTTTCCCGCAGGATTTCGTTTGCGCTATAGCGTTCCGAGGTCACTGCATACAAGCCGCTAATTTTTTTCATGGCTCGGGACGCTGCTCCTTGCCCAGAAAAGTCGATCTGGCACTGACTGGCCCAATCCAACACGGTACGCGTATTTGAGTGTCTGCCAGGTGAATTCCTGCGCGTCGCGCACCGCATTCGGGACGTCGGCACCGTTGGCAATCGCTGCGGCACAGGCCGACGCAAGCGTACACCCGGACCCGTGATAGTCCCCTGGCAAACGTGGCCAGGAGTTTGTGCTGATCGATCCTTTGGCGTCGTAGAGTGTGTTGACCACCTGAGCGGTATTTTCATGCGTGCCCGTCACCAGCACGTAAGTGCAGCCTAACTCCAGGAGCCGCGCGGCGCAGTCGCCGAGTTCCAGGTCATCTCCTTGGCCATCTTCCGAGCGCGTCAGTCGCCTGGCCTCGATACTATTGGGTATAACCAATGTCGTTCGCGGAATCAGCAGATCGCGCATTGCCCTTATGACGGCCGCGGAGGCCAATTCGTCACCTCGCCCCGAGGCAAGCACAGGATCGAGTATCAACGGTATGTCCGGATAATTCGAGACCACCTCCGCAATGGCCGCGGCCGCTTCGACACTGCCGATCAGCCCCACCTTGAACACGGCCACCCGGGCGTCTTCCAAAATGCAGCGCGCTTGTCCGGCTATCCACTCCGGGTCGATCGGCCGCATGTCTTCCACGCCTTGGGTATCCTGGATCGTGATAGCCGTAACAACGGACAGAGGATGGCAACCCATGCTGGACAAAGTCAGCAGGTCGGCCTGAAGGCCGGCCCCGCCGCTGGGATCTGTCGCGCTAAAAACCAAAACGATAGGTAGGGAAACAGCCACGAAGCTGCAGAAGCGGGGAAATTCGAATTAGAATTCGATTCTAACCGAAAATCGGAACCATCCCTGATCTCCCATGACCACTAACAACACCATCGAATATCAGACGTACATGTGCTTAATTTGCGGATTCATCTATGACGAAGCCGCCGGCCTGCCGGAGGAGGGGATCACCGCTGGAACGCCCTGGAAGGACGTTCCGGTCAATTGGGTCTGCCCCGAATGCGGGGCGCGCAAGGAAGATTTCGAACTGGTCAACATTTAGGGTCGCGACATGCGCATATTGCACACCATGCTGAGAGTAGGGGATCTCCAGCGCTCGCTCGATTTTTACACCCAGGTTCTCGGCATGAAAATCCTGCGCCGTAAAGACTACCCGGAGGGGCGATTTACGCTGGCCTTTGTTGGATTCGCCGATGAAGAACAGCAAGCGGTGCTGGAGCTCACCCATAACTGGGACACCCCGAAGTACGAGATGGGCACTGGCTACGGTCATGTGGCGGTCGAGGTGGAAGACGCCAAGCGGGCTTGTGATGAAGTTCGGCATCGGGGAGGAAAGGTCACCCGGGAAGCCGGACCGATGAAACATGGTACGACGGTGATTGCTTTTGTCGAGGATCCCGACGGCTACAAGATCGAATTCATCCAGCGCAAACACTGAGGTAGTGTCATGTTCATGCGCGCGCGCTCAAGAAATTGGCGATACGCACGAAACTATGGACGTCCAGCATTTCGCCCCGTAAGGAAGGATTGACGCCGAGCTGTTCCAGCTCACTGGCGGACACCAGCGTATTAAGCGCATTGCGCAGCGTTTTTCGTCGTTGACCAAACGCAAGCATGACGGTTTGGGCGAACCTGGCCTCGTCCACCGCGAGGGCGGGTAATTCTGCGTGCGGAACCATCCGCACCAGCGAAGACCAGACTTTTGGCTCGGGTCGAAAAGCCGTGGGTGGGACATCGAACACGGACTCGATGCGCCAGCGGTATTGAAGCATCACCGATAGGCGCCCGTAGTCCGGGGTTCCTGCCGCCGCGCACATGCGCTGAACCACTTCCCGCTGCAGCATGAAGTGCCCATCGCGAATCACATCGGCCTGTGCCGTCAGCGCAAACAGGATCGGAGTGGAAATGTTATAGGGCAGATTGCCCACCACGCGCAGCCCGCTCCCCAGTCCGCGGAAATCAAATTCCAGAACATCGCCTTGATGGATCCTAACCCGCTCAGGAGCAAAGATGCGGCCGAGATCGCGAGCGAGATCGCGGTCGATTTCGATAACGTCCATTCGCCCTAGCCGATTCGCGAGCAAGCCGGTCAAGGCGGCCCGACCCGGCCCGATCTCGACCAGACGCTCTCCCGGTTGGGGTGCGATGCTCGCTACGATGCGCTCAATCACCTCACGATCTTCAAGAAAATTCTGGCCAAATCGTTTGCGGGGAGCCGACATTGCAGTTTGCCAGACCTCAGTATCGCCTTGGGTAAAACGGCTTTTGGTGTTAGCTAATCGGTCCTTTGGATTCCGCACTATTCGGAGAACCTGCCGCGATGAACTCTGGCAGTCTTCAGATACCGGAACGCGGCCGCCTCCTCAGCGCTCAATTCGCTTCAACTCCACGTAAGCCCGATCGCGCTGCTGACGTACCCACTCTTGAAATGCCTCATCGGACCGGCGCGCCCGAATCGCCTGACGCGCCACCAACCTCTGACGCTCCTTGGACATGTCTTCCGAGCGCCGTTCCAAAACCTGGATCAAGTGCCAGCCAAACGCCGATTGAACCGGCGCGCTGGTTTCTCCAGGTTTGAGCGCATCCATCGCACGCTCGAATTCCGGCACCGTTTCACCCGGGGACAACCAGCCAAGCTCTCCACCGCGCGCAGCACTGGGATCTCCCGAATGCAAGCGCGCCAGGGTGGCAAAATCCGCGCCGTTTTCGATTCGCTCTTTGAGATCCGTGAGACGTTGCCTCGCGTCGGTTTCCGAAACCACTTCGCTTAGGCGGATAAGAATATGCCGCACCCGCGTCTGCGAAACGATGACGGGCGAATTCTGTCCGCGTCGCTCCAGCAATTTGAGTATATGAAAGCCGTTGGCGCTACGAAGTACGCCGGTATTCCTACCGGGAGATAGACTTGCCACCGCCTCCGCAAATAGCTGCGGCAGCCGGGACAGCGTCCGCCAGCCCAGCGGCCCACCTTCCAGCGCGTTGGGCGCATCCGACATCCCGGCCGATACCTGCCGGAAATCGGCACCGCCCTTTAGCTGCTCCAGGGCTTTTTCGGCGATCGCGCGCCTGGCCTGAATTTGCTCTGGACTTGCGCGCTCCGGCACCAGGACCAGGATATGCCCCACGTTGTACTCGTCTTCGCCGGCTGCCTGCAATTTCTGGTTGACAAGGTAGTTGTCGATCTCCGCGTCGGTGATAAAAAGTTTGCTGTCCACTTCGCGATCCCTGAGTCGCGAGATCAGTATTTCGTTGCGCAGGTCTTCCCGAAACCGTTGGAAAGTAATGCCGTCGTTTTCGATCGTGGTTCGAAATTCCTCCGCGGTAAGCTTGTTGTCCTTGGCCATACGTTCGATGGCCGATCCGACTTGCGCGTCGTCGACTCGCACACCGGTATCCTTCGCCGCTTGAATCAGAATCTGGGTGGTGACCATGCGTTCGAGCAATTGCGCTTCGAGAACCTCTCGCTCGGGAGCAGGCGTTCCCTGCCGCCGCAATTGCAGCAACGCCGCTTTCAACTGCTCGTTCAAATCCACCAGCGTAATAACTTCGCTATTGACCACCGCGACCACACGATCGAGAGGCACCGGGCGGGTTTTGCCGGCAACTTCGGCGGCCAGCAGCGAAGTCGCGCCAATACATGCCAGCGCGACCATAAGCGCGGACCGCACCGGACATTTTGTGCAATATGGGGACATGGAATTCTCCTGCCGCATCCGGCAGCCAATCGGCAACCGGAGCCTAATATTCGGGGAACGGATTGTAGTCGATCGATGGCGGTTCGTTGGTCTTTGCGTAACCCGTGACATTCTGACGCAGCAAGTCGAGGGGGCTGGCACCGATTCGGGACACCCCATTCAGCTCCAATTGCAAGAACAGCGCATTGACGTACTCTTGCGTCGCGCTCGCGAACCGATGCATGACAAATCGCGTCGCCCAACATCCGGCGTTGTACTCGATGCCCACCAAGCCTTCCAGCAGGCGGCTGTCGCGCAAGGAATGATTCCAGCGCGCGAGGCCAATCCAGTGTCCGCTAAGCGGCCATTGCGCGGACGCGTCCAGTTGCTCCAGAGAGTCGCGAGTGTACCGGTAGCCCAGATTGGCAACCTTGCCGATTTCAGGCTGGTAGCGAAATACGTAGTGGCTGCGCTCCATGCGGCCTTCATTGGCGCCGTATTGGAGCCCGATGTCGGCGTTCCAATTCTTCGCGATGCGGCCATTCAGAACGGCGAGCAAATCCGAGCGCTTGGACAATCGCCGTTGGGCAGTCAACGATACTTGTTGCTCTTGAAAATAGAACCGTTGGCCAAGGATAAGACGCATCTGCTCGGCGCCGCTGCCCGCATCGATGAATCGGCTGGTTACCGCGGCCGTCAACTGGTCTGCATCGTTGATACGATCCCCGCCGGTAAACTGATTTTCCGAAAAAATTTGTGCCAGACTGAAATCGGCCTCGGCAGTGTCGAAATTCGGCAAATGTGCCTGTGGGCGGAACGGAATGTTCAAGTAGTAAAGTCGCGGCTCCAGGGTTTGCAGGTAAGGAAAGCCGCCCAATTTGACCTCGCGCTCGAAAATCATGCCGCCATCGAGACTGTAAATCGGTACGCGCCGACTTTCCTCCGCGATGTTGGGATCGTCGAAGGAGTAATGGGTCGTGTGGAAGCCTATCTTTGGCGTAATGAAAAAATAGGCGTTTTGCAGCGGTAGACTCACCGAAGGGTACAAGGTCCGGCGTTGCCCGTTTAACAGCGTGGGATGATCGAAATCCACGAATTCGCCCTTCAGACCCAGGTCAAGATTCATTGCAGTCTGTCGATTGGCGTTCAAAACGATCTGGGGAACACGGGCGTAAGGCGGTGTAACCGGCGCCAAGGGGTCCTGCAAAGTCTGGAATCGCTGCACGCGGGTGCTCAGCCCCCACCATCCCCCATCGAAAGCCAGGGTGCCTTCGCGTGGCAGGTTGGTTTGCGAAGTTGCCGAAATCTTGTCGCTTATGTCGGTAAAGTAGGTATCGTCCGAAACGGCTTGCAGGTTGAAGGAACCGGTAAATCCCAAACCAAAGTTCTGTTGGTGCTGCCAGGAATAGCCATGGCGAGATCCCCCCGCTATGCGATCGTCCGGCAACCATTCACCCCGCAGTTCGCCATTCAAATCGGATTCCAGATAGCGAAATTCGTTATTTAACAAAAGCCCTCGTTTGGTCAGCAGGCGAGGAGAAAACGTGGCGTCGTAGTTGGGCGCGATGTTCCAATAGAAAGGCTGGGTAATTTCGAAGCCGTTTTGACCGGTGCTGCCGATCGTCGGGGGCAGCAGTCCGCTCTTGCGCCGTCCGCTGAGCGAAAAATCCAGATACGGGGAATACAGAATAGGCACTCCCTTGAAAACAACCGTGGTATCGCGCGCCACCCCGACATCTCGCTGACGGTCCAAATCCAGCTTATCGAAACGCAGATACCAGTCATCGTCGCCCACCTCGCAATTCGTGTAGGTGGCGTTTTCGATGGTGTAGCGCTGCGCATCGACTGCGACGAATCGAACCGCCGTGCCGCGCGCCCGGAAGCGGCGGAGTTGATAAGTCGGTTTGTCCAGGTAGCCGCTCTCCTTGTCCAAATCGTAGTAGAACCTTTCGCCGCTCAGAATGTCTCCGTCTTTTTCAAAACGGACATTGCCCGTCGCGGTAATTTGTTGCCCGGGTGTCGTGAGCTGCATCTGGTCCGCAAAGATCGCGGCGCCGCGTTTTCTCAAGCGCGCCGAACCCAGGGCATTGAGTTCCTGATCAGGATTGCCTTCTATCCGCTCGGCATCGACAAACAAGGGCACGTCTTCATCCCGCCCCTCGGAATAGGGTATCAGGGCGGGCTGAATCCTGAGCTTGAGTCCCGGCTGTTCGGCACCTGCGTCCGCTGCGGGTAACAGAATCAACAGAAATAGCGTCCGGAGGAGGCGGGTAACAAACATGCCATGGGCGAAAAAGAACGGGATGCTAAAATCTCACATATCTTCCGCCAAGGCAACGAAGTATCCTTTGAAGCACGACCACAACGAACGCCGCCTGCAGTTGGAGAAGTGGCTTTCCGATCTTTATCCGGGTCAGTCGTATTCCCTGTCTCCCGCTTCGGCAGACGCCAGTTTTCGGCGCTATTTTCGCGTCGCGTTTTCCGACCACACGCTGGTGGCAATGGATGCGCCGCCGGAACACGAAGATTGCAAGCCATTTATTCGCGTCGCGGGGCTCATGGCCAAGGCAGGCCTGCATGTGCCGGTCATTCACGCCCAGGATCTTGCCGGTGGATTCCTGATTCTCTCGGATCTGGGGCGTGTAACCTATCTGGAGGCGCTTGACGCCAACAATGCGGACCGGCTGTTTGGCGACGCCATTGACGCATTGCTGCTCTGGCAAAAGGCCAGTGTCGGCGACGTCCTCCCTCCGTATGACCGGACGTTGTTGCGGCGCGAACTCGAATTGTTTCCCGATTGGTATTTGCGGCGCCATTTGGGGCTTGAACCCGACCCCGATCAACGAAAAATGCTGGACGCTATGTTCGGGCTGATCATCGCCAACAATCTCGCCCAGCCCAGGGTTTTTGTTCACCGCGATTTCATGCCCCGCAATTTGATGGTGTGCGAACCGAACCCGGGTGTGCTCGATTTTCAGGACGCGGTTTACGGGCCTATTACCTACGATGTCGCCTCGCTGTTCAAGGATGCATTTATAAGCTGGGAAGAAGCGCGTGTATTGGATTGGAGCGTACGGTATTGGGAAAAGGCCCGCTCGGCCGGGCTTCCAGTGGCGGCCGATTTCGCCGATTTCTATCGCGATTTCGAGTGGATGGGCCTGCAGCGCCATCTCAAAGTACTCGGGATCTTCGCGCGCATCTGTCACCGCGATGGCAAACCGGATTACGTCAAGGATACTCCTCGATTTCTGCGCTACGTGCGCGCGGTTGCCGAGCGCTATACCACCCTCGCACCCTTGCGAAGACTTCTCGATCAGATCGAGAAACAATCCGCGGATCAGTAGAAAATTCCGTGCCCAAGGCCATTGTTCCGGTCGCCATGATCCTTGCCGCCGGACGCGGCGAGCGGATGCGCCCCTTGACCGACCATGTGCCCAAAGCCCTCCTAAGCGTGGGCGGCAAGCCGCTGATCTTCTGGCATCTGGAAAAACTGGCAGGCGCCGGTTTCAAGAAAGTGGTGGTCAACCACGCCCATCTTGGCGATCAAATCGAGGCGGCGGTTGGCGACGGCAGTCGATGGCGGCTTTCGGTTCTGTATTCACGCGAGCCCGAGGCGCTGGAAACCGCCGGTGGCCTGCGTAATGCACAAGCACTGCTGGATTGCGAAGTGTTCGCCGTCGTCAACGCCGACGTTTATTCCGACTACGCGTACTCCGGACTGCTGCGGGCGCTTTCTCAATTGACGCCGGGTGGCAATCAAGTGCATTTGGTCATGATGGACAATCCCGCTCATCATCCAGGCGGGGATTTCGGCATCAGAGATGGCCGGGCCGTGTTGGATTCGGCGCCGCTACTGACCTTCGGCGGCCTGAGCGCGTTTCGAACGCAAGTGTTCGAACAAGTACCGCGGGGACAAAAACAGGCACTGGCGCCGCTGCTGCGCGAACAAATTGCACAGGGCAGGGTCGGCGCCGAACATTATCGGGGCTTGTGGATCGACGTGGGCACTCCGCAGCGGCTCGCGGAACTCGATACCCTTCTGTTGCGCTCCGGCGCGAAGTAAATCTCCTGGCACAGGCCGGCAGTTCGCAGGCGCGCCAACTATCCCAACGTATAATTCTCCGACCGGATATTCTGGATTCGCACTATGAATGATCCCACACCTTACGCAAGGCGCAGAACTCAGCTGGCCGCGACGATGAAAGGCGGGGTGGCGATCGTGCGCACGGCCCCCGAGCTGGCACGCAATCGCGATTCGAGCTACCCCTATCGATTCGACAGCTACTTTCATTACCTCACCGGATTTTCCGAGCCGGAAGCCGCGTTGGTTCTGGTTGCCGGCGACAAGCCAAAAAGTATCCTGTTCTGCCGGGAAAAAGACATGGAACGCGAGATCTGGGATGGATTTCGCTACGGCCCGGACAAAGCCTCCGAAGTATTCGCCATGGACGAAGCGTGGCCGGTTGCCGCCATGGACGAGCGCCTGCCGGATCTGCTGTCGGACCAGGCGGCGGTTTATTGCGATGTCGGATCGGATCCGCAGTGGGACGCCCGCGTTATTGCCTGGATCAACAAAGTCCGCTCGAAAGCCCGCAGCGGCATCGCGGCACCGAAAGAGATCCGCGACATTCGGGGCATTCTGGACGACATGCGGCTGATCAAGGATGACCGGGAGATCCGCACCATGAAACGGGCTGCGGAGATATCCACCGGCGCGCACCGCCGGGCCATGCGGGCCACCCGCCCCGGATTGCACGAATACGAAATCGAGGCGGAATTGATTCATGAGTTCCGCCGCCACGGCGCCCAAGCGCCTGCTTACACGCCGATCGTTGCGGGCGGCGCCAACGCCTGCGTGCTGCACTATGTGGAAAACCAGGCCGAGTTGAAAAATGGCGATCTGTTGTTGATCGACGCAGGGTGCGAGCTGGACGGTTATGCCTCGGACATTACGCGCACTTTCCCGGTGGCCGGGAAATTTTCCGGTCCGCAACGCGATATCTACGCCCTGGTTCTGGCCGCCCAAGCCGCGGCAATAAAGGAAGTTCGACCCGGGGCTGCCTGGGAAGACCCCCATGACGCTGCGGTTAAAATATTGGCGCAAGGTTTTGTGGATCTCGGTTTGTGTCACGGTAGCCGGGACACTGTCATCGAATCCGGCGATTACAAGCGGTTTTACATGCATCGCACGGGGCACTGGCTGGGCATGGACGTGCACGATGCGGGCGACTATAAACGGGGTGGCGCCTGGATGAAACTCGCGCCGGGAATGATGTTGACCGTCGAGCCCGGCTGTTACATCCGCCCCTCCCAAGAGGTGCCCGAGCGTTTCTGGAATATCGGTGTTCGGATCGAAGACGATGCCTTGGTGACCGATCAGGGCTGCGAAATCATCACGTCGGATGCGCCAAAAGCCATCGCCGACATCGAGGCCTTGATGCGGGGTTGATACCGCGATGGAAAAAGTTTGCGATGTGGCAATTGTCGGTGGCGGCCCGGTTGGCTTGGCATTGGCGGCGGCGGCGGCAAAATCCGGCCTCAACACGCAGGTACTGGAGGCCAACAGCCAGGCGGTAAACGTCGGCAATGCTCGCACCTTGGCTCTATCCTACGGAAGCCGCTTGATCCTTGATCGGCTCGGCGCATGGAAGCCCATAGACTCCGTCACCGAAATTCATCGCATTCACGTGTCTCAGCGCGGCGGATTCGGGCGCGCAGTTCTGAAAGCGGATGATTTGGAGATACCCGCGCTCGGTTACGTCGTGCCCTATAGCTGCTTGCATCGTGCCTTGGTTGAAACATGCATCACCCGCAACGCGCAGTTGCACCAGGGCGCCGAAGTGGTCGACGCGATCGCGGAAGCCGGCTGTGTAAAGGTGGAATTTCTCCACCAGCAAGGCCGCCGACAACTTTCGGCCCGTTTGCTGGTGATCGCCGACGGCGGCGGCAAGTGGGCGGGGCACACCATCGTATCCGTGAAGGGTCGCGACTACGGCCAGTGCGCGATCGTCGCCAATGTCCGCACTTCCCGGTTTCATCAACATTGCGCCTACGAGCGATTTGCGCCGGATGGTCCGGTGGCCTTGTTACCCTTCGGGGAAGATTACGCCTTGGTATGGACAGCCGCGCCCGATGCCGCGGAACATCTGCTGGCTTTGCCCGACGCCGAATTTCTTTTTCGGCTGCAGCAGCATTTTGGCGATCGCGCCGGGCGTTTTCTGGCGGTGGGGCCTCGCGCGCGATTTCCACTGACCTTGCGTTACGCCCAGGCGACGGTGTCACCGCGGCAAGTATTACTAGGCAACGCGGCCCAGGCCCTGCATCCGATTGCCGGACAGGGCTTTAATCTCGGTTTACGCGATGCATGGGATTTGGGTGAGGCCATCGCCGCTCGGGTCGATTCCGATCCGGGGTCGGCCGATTGTCTGGACGCTTATGCGCAGCGTCGCCGGCTTGACCGTTTTGCCGGCATCGCACTGACCCACTCTCTGGTCGAACTGTTCTCCAACGATTTGACCCCCTTACGCTGGGCAAGAGGGATAGGATTAGGCTTGCTGGACGCCCTCCCACTCGCCAGAAAGGCGTTCACCCGCCGGATGGTATTCGGCTCGCAGCTTTAGCCCCAAACATCCGCAAAAAAGTTTTGCGCTAGAATGGCCGTCCTTTTTTTGGCGCCGCCGTCAAAATGAAAATCGGTTCTTACCTTCTGCCGGGCAATCTTGTCGTTGCGCCCATGGCGGGCGTGACCGACCGGACTTTTCGGCAGATATGCAAAGCCTTGGGCGCCGGCATGGCGATATCGGAAATGACCTCCTCGAATGCAGCGCTATGGGATACACCAAAGTCCAGGCGCCGCCTGGATCATCATGGGGAAGTCGAGCCGATTTCAGTGCAAATAGCCGGGGCGGACCCGCAGGCAATGGCCGATGCGGCGCGGCATAACGTGGATCACGGCGCACAAATTATCGACATCAACATGGGTTGCCCGGCCAAGAAAGTATGCAATGTCGCGGCCGGCTCGGCCCTGTTGCAAAATGAACCGCTGGTGGGACGTATTCTCGATGCCGTCGTGGGCGCCGTGAATGTGCCGGTAACGCTGAAAATTCGTACCGGATGGAATCCCGAAAACCGCAATGCGTCGCGCGTGGCCAGGATCGCCGAGCACGCAGGCATTGCCGCCTTGTCCATTCACGGCCGCACGCGCGCCTGTGGCTTTGGCGGGCAAGCCGAATACACCACTATCGCGGAGGTCAAATCCGAGGTTGGCATCCCGGTCATTGCCAATGGCGATATCGATTCACCGGAAAAGGCCCGCGACGTGCTGAACAGCACCGGCGCCGATGCCGTGATGGTCGGACGTGCTGCCCAGGGGCGGCCTTGGATTTTTCGGGAAATTCGGCATTTCCTCGAACACGGGGAAAAACTGGCGGCGCCGGGTCCGGAGGAAATTCTGGGACTGATTGCCGCCCATCTGCGCGATCTGTACGGACTTTACGGGGAATCGCAGGGCGTGCGTATCGCACGCAAGCATGTTTCCTGGTACACGAAACATCTTCCAGGAGGCCGTTTGTTTTTACTGGATTTTCACCGGATCGAGGACGCCTCTCGACAACTGGTGGCGCTTTCCGGTTTTTTTGCCGGCTTGATGGAACACGACGAACGTTTTGGGTATTTCGAGGAACTGGCGGCATGATTGGTGAAAATGAAATTGCCCGTTGCGTGCGCAGGGCAATGGATGGTTATTTTCGGGATCTGGAAGGCGAGAAACCCTGCGCGCTGCATGCCATGGTGATGAACACCGTCGAAAAGCCCTTGCTGGAAATCGTTTTGCACCGGGTCGCCGGGAACCAGACGCAGGCGGCGGAACTGCTGGGCCTGAACCGCAACACCCTGCGCAAGAAAATGAAGCAATACAAAATCAAATAGCTTCCATAAAACGCTACACCGAAGCGCCCGCCCAGTAAAATGGCGGGCGATTTCTTTTCCAGGCAACGCAATATGACCAACAGGCAGGCATTGCTCAGCCTTTCCGACAAAAGTGGCGCGGTGGAATTTGGCCGGGCCTTGTGCACTTTTGGCGTAGGGTTGATCTCGACCGGCGGCACGTCGAAACTGCTCAAGGACGCCGGGCTTGCGGTCACCCAGATCGACGATTACACCGGGTTTCCCGAAATGCTCGATGGCCGGGTCAAGACCCTGCATCCCAAGGTGCACGCCGGAATTCTCGCCCGCCGCGATTTGCCGACGCACCAGCAGGCGATGGCCAAGGCTGGTTTTCCGGGCATCGATATCGTGGCGGTTAATCTCTACCCCTTCGTGCAAACAATTTCGCGCCCGGATTGTTCCTTGGAAGAGGCGATCGAAAATATCGACATCGGTGGTCCAACCATGGTGAGGGCGGCCGCCAAGAACTGGCAACATGTCGCGGTGATTACCGACCCGGCAGACTATGCGCCACTTATCGCCGAGATGAATGCCGCCAGTGGCGCGATCCGTTTGGAAACGCGCTTTCGGCTGGCACGCAAAGCCTTTTCGCACACGGCCGCCTACGACGGCGCGATCAGCAATTACTTGAGCGCCGCCGGCATCGACGGCCGCCGCGGCCCGTTCCCCGAGCAGATGAACCTGAGCTACGCAAAAATCCAGGACCTGCGTTACGGGGAAAATCCGCATCAGCAAGCGGCTTTTTATCGCGGCTTGTCGCCGGTCGCAGGCGCCTTGAGCAATTACCGGCAACTGCAAGGCAAGGAATTGTCGTACAACAATATCGCCGATGCCGATGCCGCCTGGGAATGTGTCAAGACTTTCGAGGAACCGGCCTGCGTCATCGTCAAACATGCCAACCCCTGCGGGGCCGCAATGGCCGGGCAACTCGCCGATGCCTATCGACGGGCATTCGCCACCGACCCGACATCGGCCTTTGGCGGCATCATCGCCTTTAATCGGCCTTTGGACCGGGAGACCGCAGAGGCCTTGTCCAAACAGTTTGTAGAAGTGGTGATCGCTCCGCAAATCGAGCCCGGCGCGACAGGCGTACTGGGAGCAAAATCCAATGTCAGAGTGTTGGAGGTCCAGCTTGGCTCAGGAATCAACCCCATCGAAGTCAAATGTGTAGGTGGCGGAATTCTTGTCCAGACGCCTGACTCGAGCAATGTTCAGCCACAGGAATTGCGAATCGTCACCCGCAAACAGCCGGATGCCGGGCAACTGGCCGACCTGGTCTTCGCATGGCGGGTAGCCAAATTCGTCAAGTCCAATGCCATCGTATTCTGCGCGAAAGGCGCGACACTGGGTGTCGGAGCCGGCCAGATGAGCCGGGTGGATAGCGCGCGAATCGCCTCGATCAAAGCGGAGAACGCCGGTCTCTCCCTGAAAAATTCGGTGGTCGCTTCGGATGCTTTTTTCCCGTTCCGGGATGGTGTGGACGTGGTGGCAAAAGCGGGTGCCGCCGCCATCATTCAACCCGGCGGCAGCGTGCGCGATGAGGAAGTCATCGCGGCTGCCGACGAACATGGCCTTGCCATGGTCTTCACCGGCGTACGTCACTTCCGTCACTGACAATCCATCGGAATCGCTCAATGAACTTGCTGGTAGTGGGTAGTGGAGGACGTGAACACGCCTTGGCCTGGCGGCTGGCGCAATCGCCGCGAGTTGGCCGCGTCTATGTCGCGCCAGGTAACGCGGGAACGGCCGCCGAGGACGGTCTGTTCAATGTTGCATTGAACTCCATTCCCGAATTGGTCGAATTCGCCCGCAGGGAAGCCGTGGCGCTGACGGTCGTGGGTCCGGAAGCGCCGCTGTCCGAGGGCATAGTCGACGTATTCCGTGCCGAGGGCTTGCGGATATTTGGCCCAACGCAACAGGCGGCACGGCTGGAGTCGTCAAAGGAATTTGCCAAGGACTTCATGGCCCGGCACCGGATTCCAACCGCGGCCTATGCGAGTTTTTCCGACGCGAACGCCGCCCACGACTACGTGAATCAAAAAGGCACGCCCATCGTCATCAAGGCCGACGGCCTGGCGGCGGGAAAAGGCGTTGTTGTTGCAATGAGCACGGACGAAGCTCACGCGGCGATAGAGCTGATGCTGGTCAACGGCAAAATGGGCGCCGCCGGCGCGCGCGTGGTGATCGAGGAGTTTTTGGAAGGGGAAGAAGCCAGTTTTATCGTCATGGTGGACGGCAAACACATCCTGCCGCTGGCATCGAGTCAGGACCACAAGCGCCTGCTCGATGCCGACCTCGGGCCCAACACCGGCGGCATGGGCGCCTATTCGCCGGCGCCGGTGCTAACACCGTCGCTACATGCGCGCGTCATGCGCGAGATCATTCAGCCGGTGGTTACGGGCATGGAAAGCGAAGGCACGCCTTACACCGGCTTTCTTTATGCCGGTTTGATGATCTCCCCCAAGGGCGAGGTCAAGACACTGGAATTTAATTGCCGGCTCGGCGACCCCGAAACCCAGCCGATCATGATGCGGCTGAAAAGCGATTTTTTCTCGTTCGTGGAGCAGGCGGTGAGCGGCACGCTCGGCTCGATGGAAGCACAATGGGACAGGCGGGTGGCGCTGGGCGTGGTGATGGCGGCCGCGGGCTATCCGGACAACCCTCGCAAAGGCGATCTCATCACTGGACTGACGCGTGGCACCGAGGACGCTCGGATATTTCATGCCGGAACCCGTCTGGAAGACGGCAAAGTACTGACCAACGGCGGACGCGTGTTATGTGTCACGGCGCTCGGCGATACCGTGCGGGTCGCACAACGCCGCGCCTATGAAGTCGCCGAACAAATTCATTTTGCCGGTTGCCAGATGCGGCGCGATATCGGGTTTCGCGCCATCGGGGCCAAGAAGAGCACCCTGTAATTTTCCGCCTGCGGAATGCTCATGGATATATTGTCGGTCAAAGACTATTTTTCCGAACTCCAGGAATGGATCATCAGCCGCCTGGAAGCACTGGACGGCGGGACTTTCCACCGCGATGCCTGGCAGCGGCCGGAAGGCGGCGGTGGACTCACTTGCCTGATCGAAGAAGGCAATCTGTTTGAACGCGGTGGGGTTAATTTCTCCTATATCGACGGAAAAGCTCTGCCGCCCTCCGCATCCGCGGCGCGACCGGAACTGGCCGGCCGATCCTTTCAGGTCATGGGTGTGTCGCTCGTTCTGCATCCTCGAAATCCCTTTGTTCCCACGGTGCACATGAACGTACGCTTCTTTATGGCGGAAAAACCCGGGGAACCCGCCGTATTCTGGTTCGGAGGCGGTACCGACTTGACGCCTTATTACGCATTCGAGGAAGACGTACGGCATTTCCATCGGACATGCCGTGAGGCACTGGAACCCTTCGGCCCGGAGCTGCATCCAAAATTCAAGAAATGGTGCGACGAGTATTTTTATCTGAAACACCGCCGCGAATCGCGCGGCGTGGGCGGAATATTTTTTGACGACCTCTCCACGCCGGATTTCGACACCAGTTTTTCGTTGACCCGCAGCGTTGGAGATCATTTTATCGATGCCTATGCACCGATCTGCGAAAAACGCCGGGACCTGCCGTTTGGCGACAGGGAGCGCGATTTTCAGGCCTATCGTCGCGGACGGTACGTCGAATTCAACCTGGTGTATGACCGCGGCACCCTATTCGGCCTGCAGTCAGGCGGACGAACCGAAGCGATCCTGATGTCGCTGCCACCGATGGTTAAGTGGCGTTATGATTGGCATCCCGAGCCCGGATCACCGGAGGCGGCTTTGTACGAGAAGTATTTGGTCCCGCGCGATTGGTTGCAGGACGAGTAACGCTGGCAGGAATTTTCAAGGCGCGCTTATCGCGCTATTTGCTCTCCGCGGCTCTTGTAAACCTGTACCCGGTCGCAGGTCCAGCCGGTCTTTGACTGTTCCCGCAGCCATGTGATGGCCTGCCTGCGCTTGGTTTCCAGCGTCTCTTCCCGATATCCATGACCGAAGGCTTTACGTTCCCGCAGACACGCGGTGAGCGGCAACGTGTCATCCCAAACTGTGTCGTTTCGAGCCATTGGCGAGTCCTCCGAAGGCGCCTGAGTGGCTTTGGCCAACGCTTTCTTACGCTTGGGGCCCGCGCCGGATCGGCTCTCATTGCCGACCGAAATCTGCTCTGCCACGTTGAATAGCCCCACTTCTGAATTATCCATTTCAGTCTCACCTGGAAAAATTGCCGGCTCCCACATCGAGCACGCCGCGCCAAACAGTCGAAGATCAGGCGGCGATCCACTTTTCGGAACGGTGACAAAGTATCCGGCGCGTACTCATTAATTCGTATGGGGTAAAGCCCCCAAATTTAGGGAGGGAAACCGCCATCTGGTTTTCGATTACCCACAATAGATACCTGATTTTTTGGACATATAGACAAAATATTTGCCGCTCAGCAGGATCGGGCTACTGACGGCGGAATGGCGTTCGACGCGAAATCGCCCGACTGGATCGTTCGGGAGCGAACGAAAACTGGCGCTGCCGGCAATTCCGAGGTGGAACGGCCGAAGGGTACGTGACGGGCAATTTTCCCCCTCGTGTGGGACTGGCTACGCGAAAGTGAAAGACTCGCGTTTATTTTCTCAGCACAGCCTTGTCATAGAGATCTGGCAAGCGGTTCAGTGGATCGTAGCGGGCCTTGAGTTCACGATAGGCTTCTCCGCTATAAATCGCGTCGAATTCTTCGCGCGGGAAATAACTGTCCGAGCACAAAGATTTGATGCCGCCGAGGTCCGCCACTTTGCGCTCGATCAAGCGATTGAAATGTCCAGGCAGGGCAGTGGCTGAGGTTTTCACCGCGTCCCAAAATCCAAAATTGACGTAACTTGCCAAGGCATTCAATGGGTAGTGCGGGAAGTGCCTCGCGCCTGCGCGGATTGGACAGATCCAGACCGGCAATAGGCCGATTTCCTTGCTAAGAAATTCCAGGAATTCGGCGGCCCGGTGCATGGGAATATCCACATCTTGAATGACCGATTCGCGTCGCCTGCGCAGCATCCAGTTTAGCCCCCGGGTGAGTTGCAGGCGATTGTTCCAATGCATCCAGCGGGTGTAGGTACGCGAATTCAGGCGCGCCTTGCCGGCATGCCGGCGAATAAGGGGTATCTGCATTCCGAAATTTTTCGAACACCAGAACCAGTCGGTGTCCCAGCGCCAAAGGAAGTCGTGGGTAGTGAGGAAATCCGACTGCCGCAGCCGAATCGATTGGTAATAGATCTGCTCGAAGGTGTAGTCGCTGACATAGGGCGCTTCGTCGACAAAAGTCCCGCTGACCACATAGAGCTCGTCCGGCGCGAACACCACGCCATCCAGGAAATCCGCGGCGCCGGACTGCGCTCGCGCAAGGGCTTCGAAAAAGGTCGTTGCGTCGGTAAAACGCCGATGCTCAACCTTCACGAATTTTTTGACCGGCAGGGTCCGGCTGCGAACCCGCAGCGCGTAGCCGAGTGTCCCGTAGGAATTGGCAAAGCCGAGGAACAAATCCGCATGCTCGTTACTCGGGGTGCACAGATAAATGTTTCCGTCGCCCGCCAGGACTTCGAGCTCCAGAATGTTTTCATGAACCAGCCCATGCCGGAACGAGCTGGCTTCGATGCCCACTCCCGCTACCGCCCCGCCGATCGTGATGGTTTTAAGCTGAGGCACAACCGCCGGCATGACACCACAAGCCAATGTCGCCAGGACCAGATTTTCATAGGTGCTCATGCCCTCGGCGTCCACCCAACCGGACGTCGCATCGACTTCCAGGACGTGGTTGAAATCGTGCACATCCAGCTTTACGCCTGGCGTGCGCTCGCGCTGGCGAAAAAGATTGGAAGTATTCTTCTTGATCGCCACGCCGCCGGTAGCATTGCGAATCTGGGCCGATAGGCGTTCTCTGCGTGAGGTGTAGTTGTTCATTCGAAATTGGGAATGCCGCTTGGCCTATTGGTAGAGAAATGCCCGGCTCATCGGATAATTGTCCCTGGAAATATTGAGTTTGCTGAGCACGATCTGGAACAGATGGGCGCCCGAGGTCGGGGATCGAAACATTTCCGCGCAGGACATCAGGTAGGTTCGCCTGATGCGCCGGTTCGCCCGCCGATAGCGGATCACGACAATGAACCCGGGGTTGCCGCCGCGGCTTCGGCAAACCGCGCCATCGGCAAAGCGGGCGTGAAAACACGTATTGATGGATTTACCCAGCTCGGCCATTTGCTCCTGTATCCGTCCACTGAACACTGACTGACCTCTCTCTTGCCTCCACCGGAGGAACCGCTATTCGCCCAGGTAGGCCCGTCGCACCAAGGGATTTTTCAACAATGCGGACGAATCGTCCGCCAGCGTGATCAAACCGCTTTCCATCACGTAGCCTCGCTGGCTTATTTCCAGCGCGAGCCGCGCATTCTGTTCAACCAGCAGGACGGTGACGCCTTCGCTGGCCACCTGGCGCACCGTCTGGAAAATTTTCTCCACCATCATCGGAGCCAGCCCCATGCTCGGCTCATCCAGCAGCAATAGCCGCGGGCGACTCATCAGCGCCCGCCCGATGGCCAGCATCTGTTGTTCGCCACCGGAAAGCGTACCGCCAGTCTGCCGCCGCCTTTCCGCCAGACGCGGAAACAGTCCGAAAACGCGCTCAAGATCGTCACGAATCGCGGCGGAATCGCGGCGAATGTAGGCGCCCATCTGCAAATTTTCCTGCACTGACAAGCGACCAAATACTCCGCGGCCTTCGGGAACCAGCGCCATCCCGCGCTGAACCAGTTCAAACGAAGCGAGCGTGCTCACATCCTCGTTACGCAAACGCACGCAGCCCCTATGCGGGAGCATGCCACTGATCGCCTTCAGCGTGGTGGTCTTGCCGGCACCGTTGGCGCCAATCAGGGCCACCATCTCGCCTTCGGCCACGGTGAGTTCGATGCCTTTTACGGCATTGATTCCCCCATACGCCACATGCAACTCCGTCACTTCAAGCATCGCCTTCACGGCAGAACAGCGCCAAGATAGGCGCGAATCACCTCAGGGTTGGCCTGCACCGAGGCCGGCTCTCCCTCGGCGATTTTTTTGCCGTAGTCGAGCACCGCAACCCGGTTACACAAACCCATCACCAGTTTGACGTCATGTTCGATCAACAGAATAGTCATGCCGTCGGCCCGAATTCGCTCCAGCAGGGCACGCAAGTCGGCGGTTTCGGAGGGATTCATTCCGGCTGCCGGCTCGTCGAGCGCCAGCAGTTTCGGATCGGTGGCCAGTGCCCGGGCAATCTCCAGCCTGCGTTGATCCCCGTAGGGCAGATTGCGCGATAACGCCGTCGCATGGCGCCCAATGCCGACGTAATCCAGCAACTCGTTGGCGCGCAGGCGGATCCCGCGTTCCTCGTCCCGGGTTCGCGCGCCGCGCACAATGGCGCCCAGTGCGCCTGCCCGGGTACGCACATGACGCCCGACCATGACGTTTTCCTGTGCGGTCATATTGCCGAACAGACGGATGTTCTGAAACGTTCGAGCAATGCCGCGCTCGACCACCCGATGCGGCGGCAGGCCGTTCAAGCTTGCGCCATCGAAGCGCAACGCTCCCGTTTCCGGTGCATACAATCCGGTGAGCACATTGAACAAGGTTGTCTTGCCGGCGCCGTTGGGGCCTATCAGCCCATAAATTTCCCGGCGCCGGATGTTGAGCGTTACGCCGGACAAGGCAACCACACCGCCGAATCGTTTCTCGACGTCGCTCACCTCCAATAGCGGATCGGCCTGCGACATCTGCCCTTACCTGGATTCCGCGAACTCTTGCCTGCGGCGTCGCGAAGGCCACAACCCTGCCGGCCGGTAGAGCATCATCAGCACCAGCGCCAGGCCAAACAACAACATGCGAATGACTTCCGGCTCCACGATCAGGCGGCCGAACAAGGCCTTTTGCACCGGCTCGACCGAATAACGCAGCAGTTCGGGAACGAAGGACAGCAGCAACGCGCCCAGCACCACGCCCCAGACATTTCCCATGCCGCCAAGCACCACCATGGCCAGAATCATAATGGATTCGACCAGCACGAAACTCTCGGGGCTGATAAAGCCCTGGATCGCCGCGAACATGCCTCCCGCCACGCCGCCGAAACTGGCGCCCATGGCAAACGCCAGCAGCTTTACGTTGCGCGTATTGATGCCCATGGCCTGGGCCGCGACTTCGTCTTCGCGAATGGCCACCCAGGCCCGGCCCAGCCGCGAATCCTGCAGCCGCAGGTTGATGGCCACTACTGCGAGCAGAATCAACAGCAAAAAGTAGTAATACTTGATCGGTCCGGAAAACGTCAGGCCGAGCCAGGTTTCGGCGCGGCTGAAATTGAATCCACCCACGGAAAACGGATCGATGGGTGTGATGCCTTGCGGTCCATTGGTCAGATTCACCGGCCGGGCCAGATTATTGAGAAAAATGCGCACGATTTCGCCAAAACCCAGCGTCACGATCGCCAGGTAATCGCCACGCAACTTCAGTGTCGGCGCGCCCAGCAATACACCGAACAGGCAGGCCACCAGGGCGCCGATCGGAAGAATGACCCAGAAAGGCAGATGCACATCGAAATGCGGGGAAGCCAGTAACGCATAACAATAGGCGCCAACGGCGTAAAACGCGACGTAGCCCAGGTCGAGCAAGCCCGCGAACCCGACAACGATATTCAAACCAAGCGAGAGCAGGGCAAACAAAATCGCCAGATTGGTGATCCGCACCCAGGCAGTGCCTGCGGTAGCAAGCACAAAGGGTAATGCCAGCAGCGCCGCAGCCATCAATATCACGCCGACCTTCGCGGCCGCGGGATGCTTGCGCCAGGCTAACCACTGCTGCATCACGCGCGGTCCCCCACACGTTCGCCCAGCAGACCCGAAGGCCGGAAAATCAGCACCGCAATCAACACCAGAAAGGCGAACACGTCCTGATAATTGCTGCCGAACAAAATGAAATGCCCATCCACGGCACAGCGCTGCGTCAAGGCATCCGATATACCCTTGATGTGACACAGATCGGTAAGCTCCCCGATATACCCCGCGCCCAATGCCTCGACCACGCCCAGCAGTAATCCACCGAGCATCGCCCCGGCCAGATTGCCGATGCCGCCCAGCACCGCGGCGGAAAAAGCCTTGAGGCCCAGCAGTGCGCCCATCGTGTAATGCGCAATGCCGTAATAGGTACCCACCATGACACCGGCCACGGCGCCCAGTCCGGCGCCGATGATGAAGGTCAGAGAAATTACCTGATTGATGTTGACTCCCATGAGCCCGGCAACCTGCGGATTTTCCGAGGTGGCGCGCATCGCCACGCCCAGACGGGTGCGATACACCAGTAGCGTCAGCCCCGCCATCATCAGCAGGGAGCCGAGCATGATGCCGATCTGCACCGCGCTCACGTTGGCGCCGGCAATTTCAAACACCGGGTTGGCCATGATCTGGGGAAACGACAAGGGATTGCGGCTCCAGATCAGCAGTGCCAGGTGTTGAAGGATGATGGATAAGCCGATGGCGGTAATCAGCGGCGCCAGGCGCGGCGCGCCGCGTAACGGTCGATAGGCCACGCGCTCCATGAGAAATCCCAGCACCATACAGGCGGGCACCGCACAGGCCACACCGGCCAAAACGATGACGATGGGTGACAGGCCCGTTCCGGCCAAACCGGCAATGACGGATAAAGCCACCATGGCCCCCACCATGACCACCTCGCCGTGTGCGAAGTTGATCAACTGGATGATGCCGTAGACCATGGTGTAGCCGAGCGCCACCACGGCATAAATGCTGCCGAGCGTCAGCCCGTTGATTACCTGCTGGAGAAAAATATCCATGGGGCACGAGAGCTGCGCCAAGCGGGCGCAGAAAAGAAAACAGCACCCGAAGGTGCCGTTTTCCGATGCGTCAAAGCCAGTTTACCCAATACCGCCGGGAGGCCAGACTTAGTTCTTGGCGCCTGCGGCAGCCTTGACGAAATCCTCGTATTTGATGCTTTTCCCGCTTTTGATGATAGCCACCGGCTCGACTTTGCCGGACTTCATTTCGAATATCGTCATTTCGGCGTCCTTGCGATCGCCCTTGGCGTCGAACTCGATCTTGCCGCTGGCGCCCTCGAAGGAAATTTTCGCCAGCTCGGAGAGATATTTCGCCGGATCGGTGGAGTCGGCCTTCTGCATGGCCGCGATCAACAGGTTGGCCGCGTCGTAGGTAAAGGGCGCATAGATGATGGGGTCGGAATTGAAGCGTTTCTTGTAGGCCTCGAGGAAACTTTTGGAGGCCGCCTGCACCGGAATGCCGGCTTGCGAGCACACCATGCCTTCGGCCGCGGCACCGGCAAGTTCATGCATTTTTTCCGAACAGGCGCCATCGCCAAAGGCGAATACCGCTTTTAATCCCAGCTCGCGGCCTTGTTTGATAAGTGGCCCGCCGCCGGAATCCATGCCGCCGTAAAAAATGGCATCCGGATTCTTGCCCTTGAGCTTGGTCAGAATCGCCTTCCAGTCCTTGGTGTCCTTGCTGCCTTTTTCACGCGGCAGCACGTTGACGCCGGCGTTCTTCAGCGTCAGTTCCACCTGATCGGCCAAGCCTTCGCCATAGGAAGTTGCATCATCGATGACCGCGACGGTCTTGGGCTTGAACTGCGCACTCAAAAAACTGGCGATCGCGGGGCCTTGCTGATCATCCCGCCCGACAGTGCGGAAAGTCACCTTGAGCCCGCGCTCGGTTACCTTGGGATTGGTGGCCGAACCGCTGATCATCGGAATGCCTGCGTCGTTGTACACCACCGAGGCCGGAATGGTGACTCCAGAATTCAGATGCCCGACCACACCGGCCACTTTGGCATCGACAAATTTCTGCGCGATGATCGGTCCTTTATTTTCCTTGCCCTCGTCGTCTTCGCTCAGTAGTTCAAACGTGATCTTTTTGCCGCCGATGGTCAGCCCCTTGGCATTGGCCTCTTCGAGCGCCAGCCGCGCGCCGTTTTCGTTGTCCTTGCCCAGGTGCGCTATATCGCCGGTGAGGGGTGCCGCATGGCCGATCTTGACCGCGGGCGGAGCCGATTTTCCACACCCACCAAGAGACACAGCCAGGATAATTCCGGCCGCCGCGACGGCGCCGACAGTCGAGATGCTGACGTTTTTCAGTTCCATGTTATTTCCTCCGGGACGTTGCACGCGTTGCACGCGGGACGGGCCGGATTATCGACCAGCGCTCCGAGCCCTGTCAATTTGACAACGCGCAGCCGGCCGGAAAAACAAAAGCCGGCATACGCCGGCTTTTGCCAAAACTTCTAGTGTCTCCCGCTTACATCGACAGGATCCACTCCACCAGCAGCTGGGCCTCGTCTTCCTTGACGGGATTGGGGGGCATCGGAATCGTGCCCCATACGCCACCACCACCGCCGATCACTTTCTTGATCAGCGCCGCTTCGGCATCCTTGTTGCCTTTGTACTTCTTGGCAATTTCGGTATAGGCCGGGCCGACCAATTTCGTGCTCAGTGCGTGACAGGCGAGGCAGTTTTTCGCCTGGGCCAGCGCCTTGGCCTTGGCGGCGTCAGGTGCCGCGTTTGCCACGCCCGCCAGTACCAGACCGACAGCCGTCAAAATGGTGACCAGATATTTCTTCATGTTTTGCGTGCCTTTCCTCACAGGGTTGAAATCAAATCGGCCCGCATTCTAGCGGCTTTCTGTCCATTCGGGATAGCTACTTGCCTGCCCGTGGCTCAAATTGAACCGCCGGCGCCCGAGTGTTTGGAAGAGATGGGCAGATAACGTCATGGCGGGGCGGGGCGTTGACCTTGCGGCGGCTCATAGTCCAAGGCCCGTCCAAAGTTCGTCGACCCGGCGCTTGACCCCCGCGTCCATGCTGATCGGCTTGCCCCAGTTGCGGGAAGTCTCGCCCGGCCACTTGTTGGTGGCGTCCATGCCCATTTTCGAGCCCAGCCCGGAAACCGGACTGGCAAAATCGAGATAATCGATCGGGGTATTTTCCGCGATCAGAATATCGCGCGCGGGATCCACCCGGGTGCTGATCGCCCAGATGACGTCTTTCCAGTCGCGCACGTCGATATCCTCGTCCACCACAATGATGAATTTGGTGTACATGAACTGGCGCAGATAAGACCAGACTCCGAACATCACGCGCTTGGCATGCCCTGCATATTGTTTACGTAGACTCACCACGGCGATCCGGTAAGAGCAGCCTTCGGGCGGCAGATAAAAATCCACGATTTCGGGAAACTGCCTGGTGAGCAAGGGCACAAATACATCGTTCAAAGCCAAACCGAGAACGGCCGGTTCGTCCGGCGGCTTGCCGGTATAGGTGCTGTGGTAAATTGGCTTGTGGCGCGTGGTGATGCGCTCGATGGTGAAGACTGGAAAGGTCTCCTGTTCGTTGTAATAGCCGGTGTGATCTCCGAACGGGCCTTCCAACGCGGTGTCGTCGGGCCGAATGAGGCCTTCGAGCACGATTTCGCTGCTAGCTGGAACCTGCAGATCGGACCCGATACACCGCACCAGTTCGGTTCTGGCGCCGCGCAGCAACCCGGCAAATTGGTATTCCGACAGGGTATCCGGAACCGGGGTCACCGCTCCCAGGATCGTGGCCGGATCCGCCCCCAGGGCGACCGCCAGCGGAAACGGCTGGCCCGGATGCGCCACTTGAAAATCGCGAAAATCCAGGGCGCCGCCGCGATGCGTCAACCAGCGCATGATGACCCGGTTCGGGCCAATGACCTGCTGGCGATAGATGCCCAGGTTTTGCCGGGTCTTGTGCGGGCCACGGGTTACGGTCAGACCCCAGGTGATCAGCGGCCCGGCGTCTTCCGGCCAGCAGGTCTGGATCGGCAGGCGCGCAAGATCCACGTCTGCTCCCTCCCACACCTGCTCCTGGCAGGGTCCGCTGGAGACAATTTTCGGCGCCATGTTCAGGACCTGTTTCAGCACCGGCAGTTTGTCCCAGACATCCTTGAGCCCCTTGGGAGGCTCGGGCTCGCGCAGATACGACAGCAGCTTGCCAACTTCCTTCAGCGCGTCGACCGATTCTTCCCCCATGCCGAGGGCCACCCGCTTCGGAGTACCGAACAGGTTGCACAGCACGGGCACCTCGTGGCCGCGGGGATTTTCGAACAACAGCGCCGGACCTTGCGCGCGCAGCACGCGATCGCAGATCTCGGTCATTTCCAGATGCGGGGAGACTTCGGCGGCGATGCGCCTGAGCTCGCCCTGCTTTTCCAGTTGCGCGATGAAATCGCGCAGATCGCGGTAACGCATTACAGCACCGGGTTGGCGCCGCCATCCATCGGCACGATCGCGCCAGTTAGGTAACTCGCGGCATCGGATGCCAGAAACACAGCCAGTGCCGCCACGTCCTCGGGGGAGGCATAACGTCGCAGCGGAACCTTGGCCTGACCCTGGGCAAGCACTTCTTCCGCGCTCAGGCCGCGCATTTTCGCTTCCAGCTTCAACGCCTCCTGCACCCGGCCCGTCATGGTGGCGGCCGGATTGATGCCATTGATACGCACGCCCTTCGGGCCGTAGACATTGGCCAGGCCCACGGTCGCCAGCATCAAGGCGGAGTTGGCAGCGCCACCTGGCAGGTGGTAAGACGTGGCAACCTTGCCGCCCATGCCGATGATGTTGATCACCACACCGCTTCCACGTTCGGCCATGGCGGGCAATAACGCGTCCATGGCGTGAATCGTAGTGAAATACTTGGCATCCATCGCGTCATGCCAGGCGGCGGCGTTGAGTTCCTCCGGCAGATAACGCTTGGCTGCACCCGCTGAATTCACCAGTACGTCGATCGGCCCGATTGCCGCCTGCGCCGCGCGCAACATCGCAACTGCCGCGTCGCGCTGCACCAGGTTAGCTTGAATTGTCGCAACGGACTTTTCGGTGAATCCTGCGCGCAGCAATGTCGCTGCCGCCGCATCGAGATTGGCGCGTTCGCGCGAAACGATGGCCACTTTGGCGCCTTCGGCGAGAAAGGCCTGTGCACAGGCCAAACCGATGCCCTTACTGCCGCCCGTGATAAGTACGCTGCGTCCGGCAAGTCCCGTGTGCATGATTATTTTCCTTCAGAAAAAAGAGCCGCCACTATAGGGAGCGGACTCCCGACCCACAAGCCCGCGATTCAAAAACACGCCAGCTCAGTGCAATGCCGGCAGACGAAAGTGCGCCACAATCCCCGCAAACACCACGGCACCGATCCAACTGTTATGCCGAAAGGCCCGGAAACATTCGTCCGGGTTGCGGGCCCGGATCATCCGGTATTGCCAGACCACCAGAACGCCGGCCACTGCAAGCCCCAACCAGTAATACCAGCCCCCACCGAATTTGAGTCCAACACCCGCCAGCGTCAAGAGAAACGCAGCGTAACTCCCCATCACCGCGATCACATCGAATCGCCCGAACAAAATGGCCGAGGTGCGGATGCCGATCTTGCGATCGTCTTCGCGATCGACCATCGCATATTCGGTGTCGTAGGCTATCGCCCAAAAAACGTTGGCAAGCAGCAGCCACCACGCCATGGTCGGTATCTGGTCGAGGTGGGCAGCAAAAGCCATTGGAATGCCAAAACCGAAGGCCACACCGAGTATCGCCTGCGGCAGAGAGAAAAACCGTTTGCTGAACGGATAAACAATCGTAATGGCCAGCGCAAAGAAGGACAGTTTGATGGTCAGCCAATTAAATTGCCAGACCAGCGAAAATGCCAGCGCGGACAATACCCCCGCCACCGCTAAAGCCTCCCGGGGACGAATAATCCCTGCCGCCAGAGGCCGCTCGCGCGTACGTCGAACCTGGCCGTCGAAATTGCGATCCGCGTAATCGTTGATGGCACAGCCGGCCGAGCGCATCAAGACCGCACCCAGCATGAACATCCAGACCACTGTCCAGTCCGGCCGGCCGTGCGAGGACCACCACAGGGCCCACAACGTCGGCCACATCAGCAACAAGCTGCCGATCGGTTTGTCGAGCCGGACCAGTTTTTCGTAGGCGTCGATCCTTGCCAGCAGTTTCATTTAGTCGGTCCGAAAGATTTTCCCGAATACCAGCGCGCCGGGCGAATGAAATTCATCCTAGAAACGGCGATTGAATCACGGAGAACACGGTGTGGCGCACGGACACGTTACCGACGTAGTCGGCCGATTGCGGGTAGTGCGCCGGAGCACCGCCTCCCGCCCCGGATGGCTACGCCACCGCCGTGTCGGCGGGGCCGGAGAAAATCCAAGAACTTATGTTGCTCTGACCTCTCACCTGAATGGTGAACGTACAAAGAAACCTATCTCATTGTTCTACCCCGTGATCTCCGTGTTCTCCGTGATTCAACTGCTTTTTCTAGGTTCATACCTGGAGAAACTCCTGGCGGCTGCCGTGCCAGCGTGCCAGATGGCGCCTGGCCTCCGCCGGATGGTCGCGCAATAACTGCCCCGCCAGGCCACGGGCGGACTCCAGCAGCGCCAGATCCTCCTCCAGGTCGGCAAACTTCAGCATCGGCACACCGCTTTGCCGGGCGCCGAGCAGTTCGCCTGGCCCGCGCAATTTTAAATCGTACCGGGCGATGACAAAGCCGTCGTTGTTCTCGAAAATAATCCGCAAACGCTCTCGCGCATTGTCGGACAAAGGCGGCTGATAAAGGAGAATGCAATCGCTGTGCTGCGGTCCGCGCCCCACCCGCCCGCGCAACTGATGCAGTTGCGACAAGCCCATGCGCTCGGCATGTTCGATCACCATCAACGAAGCATTTGGCACGTCCACGCCGACTTCGATCACCGTGGTGGCCACCAGCAATTGAATCGAGTTGGCTTGAAAAGCCGCCATGGTCGCCGCCTTTTCCTGGTTCGGCAGGCGTCCGTGTACCAGACCGACTTTGATCTCGGGAATCGCCTCCTTCAGTTTCTGATGGGTGTCCAGGGCGTTTTGCAGTTGCAGCGCTTCGCGACGCTCACGTCCCCGGATCGGCGCCCGCTTCGCACCAGGCGCGCTCGTAGCGCGCGTTGCATCTTCGGATTCCTCGATCAGCGGGCATACCCAGTAGGCCTGCCTGCCGGCCTCGCAATGTTTCTGCAGGCGTTCAATCACCTCATCTCTCCGCGATTCGGACAGCAATCTCGTGGCGACGGGTGACCGCCCGGGCGGCAACTCGTCCAGTACCGATACGTCCAGATCGGCGTAATAACTCATGGCGAGGGTCCGCGGAATCGGCGTGGCGCTCATCATCAATTGATGAGCTTGAATGGATTTCGCGAACTCGGCCCCCTTGGTGCGCAGCGCCAGGCGTTGCTGCACCCCGAAGCGATGCTGCTCGTCCACGATGGCCAGACCCAATTTGCCGAACGCCACGTCCTGCTGAAACAGCGCGTGGGTCCCGACGATCATGCAGGCCACTTTCGATGCCGCCGCCGCCAGGGCCTTGTCCCTTTCCTTCCTGCTCTGACTACCGGCAAACCACAGCGTGTCCACGCCGAGCCCGCTCAACCAGGCGGAGAATTTCAGGAAATGCTGCTCGGCCAGGATTTCCGTGGGCGCCATCACCGCCACCTGGTAGCCGGATTCGATCGCTTGCAGTGCAGCCAGCGCGGCCACAATGGTTTTGCCGCTGCCGACATCACCCTGCAACAGGCGCCGCATGGGATGCGGTCTGGCCAGATCGGCGCGAATTTCCGCCAGCACCCGATTCTGCGCGGTGGTCAGCTCAAAGGGGAGTGACGCCAGCAGGGCACGGGAGAGTTTCGAATGCTGCATCAAGGCGTGAGCACTTTCGCGATGTCGCTGTTCATAGTGCATGCGCATGGAAAGTTGCTGGGCCAACAACTCGTCGAATTTCATCCGCTGCCAGGCCGGATGGCTGCGCGCCTCCAGGGCGGCCGCATCCGCGTCCGGTGGCGGACAGTGCAACATTCGCAGGGCATCGGCAAATTTCGGCAGGTGAAGTTTTCGCAGCACTGGCTCAGGCAGAGTGTCCGATAGATCGGCCGAGTCGAGGGCGCGCTGCGCCATTTTGCGCAGGTTTGCCTGCGGCAGACCGGCGGTGGTGGGATAAATCGGCGTCAGTGCCTGTGGGAGGGGCGTCTGGGCGCGAATGACCCGGAAACGCGGATGAACCATTTCGCCGCCGAAAAATCCCTGGCGAATTTCGCCAATCACTCGCACCTTTGCGCCTGGAGCCAGCGCCGATTGTTGACTGGGGTAAAAGTTGAAGAATCTCAGGCTCACTTCGCCGCTACCATCCCCCACCCTGGACACCAATTGTCGGCGCGGGCGGAATTTCACCTCGGTCTCGATGACCGTTGCTTCAATCTGCACCGTGTCGCCGGACATCGCGTCGTGGATGGGCACGATGCGGGTTTCGTCTTCATAGCGCAGAGGCAGATGCAGCAACAGACCCTCCAGCGTCGCGATGCCCAGTAACGCAAGCTTGTCGCGCATAACCGGCGTGGCGAACGCAAGAGACGGGTGAGGTGGCGGCGGAGCGGAAGAACCGCTTTTTGCCGCGGCAACGCTGGGGGCCAGTTTTTTATCCGACGGGTCGGCCTCCCGTTTCAGGCCTTGTCGAGCGACGCGTTTCACACTGAGCGCCCCATCGCCGTTAGCTGGTCACCAGTATCGCTTCGACTTCGACCAGCGCCCCGCGTGGTAATTGCGACACACCTACCGCCGAGCGGGCCGGATAAGGTTCGTTGAAATACTGGCGCATGATGTCGTTCAACAGGGAAAAATGACTGAGGTCAGTCAGAAACACCGTCACCTTCACAACCTGATCGAGCCTCGCCCCGGCGGCGGAAGCCACTTCCTGAAAATTCTTAAAAACCTGATGAATTTGCGCCTCGATGCCCTCTACCAATTGCATGGTGGCGGGATCCAACCCGATTTGGCCGGACAAATAAATCGTCCCGCCCGAGCGGATCGCCTGGGAATAAACACCGATGGCCTGCGGCGCACCGGCGGTCTGAATTCGTTGTTTGGTCACCGCTTGCTCCGAGGTATAGAATGTCGCGCCACAAAATCCCCGTCTACTTAAGGGCCGCTATATCGTAGTTTGTTTGTATTTCGCCGGTCGGCACTGGATGATGATAACCGAAGGGCCGACGAAACCCCCGGCTCGGGTCAATCCTTGACGTTCGACCTTACGCGGCGGCCATGCAATTTAAAAGACCCTCGACCATAAAATGAACTCCAGCACAAACGGGGGCGCAAAACCTGGAATCGCGGCCCTTACCACCGCAGCCATTGGAATTGTCTTCGGTGACATCGGCACCAGCCCCCTGTACGCCATGCGGGAGGCCTTTAACGGCAGTCATCCGGTTGCGGTCAATCCGGAGAACGTACTGGGCGTCTTGTCGCTTATCTTCTGGTCGCTGATCGTGGTGGTGACGCTCAAGTACGTGGTCTTCATGATGCGCGCCGACAACCGTGGCGAAGGCGGCATCATGGCGCTATTGGCATTGGTCCTGCGATCGACCAGTGAAAACACCAAGGGCCGGTGGCTGCTGATGGCCCTGGGCTTGTTCGGCGCGGCCTTGTTTTATGGCGACGGCATCATCACGCCGGCCATTTCAGTTCTCTCCGCGGTGGAAGGACTCGAAGTGGTTGCGCCGGTACTCAAACCCGTGGTGATTCCGCTAACCATTGCCATTCTGATCGGGCTATTCCTGTTTCAGCAAAAAGGCACCGAAATGGTCGGCGCGTTATTCGGCCCGATAACCCTTGTGTGGTTTGCGGTCCTGGCTTTGCTCGGCATCGGCAACATAGTGAGTTATACGGGCGTGCTGCACGCCTTGAATCCCTGGTACGCGGTGGAGTTTTTCGCCGACACCACATCAGGTGGGTTTCTGGTGCTGGGCGCGGTGGTTCTTGCCATTACCGGCACCGAAGCGCTTTACGCCGATATGGGCCACTTTGGCAAGAAGCCGATCCGGATCGGCTGGTCCATCGTGGTGCTACCCGCGCTGGTGCTTAATTATTTCGGCCAGGGCGCGCTACTGCTCTCAGACCCATCCGCCACCGAGCATCCGTTTTTTCACATGGCGCCAGCCTGGGCACAACTGCCGTTGGTGCTTCTTGCCACGGTCGCCACCGTGATCGCATCCCAGGCGGTAATCTCCGGGACCTACTCGCTCACCCGCCAGGCGATTCAACTCGGCTACTGCCCACGCATGGAAGTGACCCATACCTCCGAGAGCGAAATCGGGCAAATATACATGCCGTGGATCAACTGGGCTCTGCTTTCCGCGGTTATCGGCCTGGTCCTCGGCTTCGGCTCGTCTTCCGATCTCGCCGGGGCCTACGGCATCGCGGTCACCGGCACCATGGCCATCGATACCATTCTTGCTTTTGTGCTGATGCGCAAACTCTGGCACTGGCCAATGTGGATCGCGGCTCCGCTGCTGGTCGGATTTCTGATCATCGACTTGTCGTTTTTCGGTGCCAATGCCACCAAACTCTTTAATGGCGGCTGGTTTCCGATCGTGGTTGCGATATTGTTATTCACGCTCCTGGTCACCTGGAAACGCGGGCGTCAGTTGTTGCACCAGCGCCTGGAGCCCGCGGCCATTCCCATTGAGCCGTTTATCCAGAGTGTCACCGCGCACCCGCCAACCCGGGTGCCGGGCACGGCGGTATTCCTGACCGCCGCCAGCGAAGGTGTGCCCCACGCCATGCTGCACAATTTGAATCACAATAAAGTGCTGCATGAGCGGGTAGTCCTGCTGACAGTGAACAGCCGGGATATTCCCCATGTTGCGAACGAAGATCGGATCGAGATTCATCCTCTGGGCGGCGATTTTTTCCGTGTTATTGTTCATTATGGATTCAAGGACGAACCGGACGTCCCCAAGGCGCTGGAACTCGCTGCCGCCAAAGGAATGAAATTCGAGATGATGGAAACTTCATTTTTTCTCAGCCGCCAGACGCTCATCCCTAAAGTCGGACCAGGCATGGCTCTGTGGCGCGACCGCCTGTTTGCAGCGATGTCGCGCAATGCGACCAGCGCCACGAGCTTCTTCAAGATCCCGGCCAATCGTGTTGTCGAACTCGGAACTCGAATCGAAATTTAGTCGGCCCGCCCCGTGCAAAGCGCCTCGATTATTCGCAATCTCGAAAAACTCTTGTCCGAAGGCAAGGAATCTGCGTTGCTGCGTTTTAGCCTCGGCAACGAATATCTGAAACTGGGGGAAAAGTGGGTGGCGGTTTACCAGTTGCGCCGCGCACTCGAAATTGACCCCACCTATTCGGCTGCCTGGAAAGTACTGGGCAACGCCCTCTCGACCCTTGGCGCGTATCACTCGGCGATGGACGCCTATCGGCAAGGAATCGCGGTGGCGGAACGTCGCGGCGACCAACAAGCGGTCAAGGAAATGGCGGTTTTTGTCCAACGCCTGGAAAAAAAAGTCGGCACCTGAATCCAGCGCCGGGCCGATGCCTCGAACCTGGTGGATTCACGGCGTAGATTTCACCAGCCGCCCCTCGCGCCGCAAGCCGGTCACCATAGCCACAGGCGCCCTGACGGAAAACCGGTTTAATCTGAAAACAATCGAAGAATGCCCCGATTGGGGATCCTTCGAGCACTGGCTGCGCCGCGACGGCCCCTGGATCGCGGGATTCGATTTTCCCTTCGGCCTTCCACGCGAAGCAGTCCTCGACCTGGGCCTGCCACAACACTGGCCACAACTTGTCGATCATTGCCGAGGCCTTGGCCGCGAAGCATTCCGCGCTCTGCTTGACGCTTATCGACTCAGCCGGCCATTCGGAAATCGGTACCCGCATCGCGTCACGGACGCCCCGGCTCGTTCCCACAGTCCACTCAAGTTGGTCAATCCGCCGGTAGGCCTGATGTTTCTGGAAGGCGCGCCACGGATTATGGATGCCGATCTGCACATACCGGGCTTGTGTGCGGGAGACCTATCCCGCGTCGCTGTCGAAGCTTATCCAGGATTTGCCGCGCGCGGGCTGGTCAAAGGCTCCTACAAAAACGACGCCAAGGCAAAACAGACACCCGAACGCGCACGTGTCCGGCGGCAGATTGTCAGGGCCTTGGTGTCCGGCAAACTGCTGGGAATTTCGCTGCACGCGCGGCCATCAATGATAAAAGTCCTTGCAGCGGACCCTGGCGCCGACCGCTTGGATGCCGCCATTTGCGCAATACAAGCCGCCTGGGCATGGCAGCGGCGCGAATCAAATTACGGGCTGCCTTCGGAAATCGATCCCATAGAGGGGTGGATCACGACGGTACCGTAATACCGGAAACAAAAAAGCCACCCGTGCGGTGGCTTTTTTTGTATTTGGTGGAGACGAGGAGGTTGTGTCGGGCTCGCCTTGGGGCGACCCCGCCATCACGAAACGCAGGCGTTTCGTGACCGCCAATCCGCTTATGCGGATCGGCGTCCTGCGCGAAGTCCCCCGGACTTCGCTGGTCAAACTCACGGGAGTTCTCAGCCCCTCGACTGCGCCAAAACAAGAAAGCCGCTCAAGGCGGCATTTTTGTTTTGGTGGAGACGAGGAGGATCGAACTCCCGACCTTCGCATTGCGAACGCGACGCTCTCCCAGCTGAGCTACGTCCCCATTTGTTCGTTGCTGCCTTTGGTACTTTCTACCTTCAACTCCAATTTTTTGCCTAGCCACACTTTAAGCGGAGGAGACGCTCTCCCAACTGAGCTGGATCCCCGAGCAAATTCGCCGATACCTTCGGTGTTTTTCCCTTGCAGGCATCCTGGCGTTATTATACTGAATTCGTTAAGAGTAACTGCCTGCCTTGCCCATGAAAATCTCCGCTCCGATCGGCTATGAACAGATTACGCCGCTGACCAAGGGACAACGTATCGCGCTGCCCCGTGCCGACGCGACACCTACGGCGTTTCAACGCCTGCATGCCATTCCCCTCAGCCTGGCGGAATTCGAACCTGCCTGCCGCGACTACCCGATTGTGTTCGTAAGCGGTGATGACGGTCTGAGCTTCTCCACCATGGCCGTGTTGGGCCTTCAGGAAAGTCAGAACCTGTTCGTAATGACCGATGGTGCCTGGGATCGCCGTGTCTATTTACCAGCTTATGTGCGCCGCTACCCCTTTTGCATGGCCAAAGTGTCAATGAATGGCGAACCGGTTCCTGAACGCTTGATCTGCGTCGAAAGCAGTGCACTTAACGAAAAGGGCGAGATGCTGCACGGCCCGGATGGACGGGCGCAGCCGCGCTGGGCGTCGATGGAAAAATTGATTGTCGACTACGAAAACGATCTGGCACGCAGCGAGGAATTGGCCATGTTGCTGGCGGAATTCAATTTGCTCGAACCATTTTCAATGCGGGCCGAAGTTGATGGTTTCACGATGCAACTGGAAGGCATGCATCGGGTGACTCAGGGATCCTTGGAGGCTTTGGGCGACGATCAGATTCGGCGCTTGATGGCAGGCGGCTTGATGGCAAAACTTTATGCACATCTGATCTCGCTGGACAATTTCCGTCGCCTCCTCAGTCGGCGCAGCTTTTTCGCGATAAAAGCCCCTGCCAGCCAGCAGGAACTCAACTAGCGCGTCGATAAGACCACAGCAATAGCCCTATACCGGCGCCTATCATGGGCAGACTCAGCCATTGGCCCATGGACAATCCTATCGCCAGCAGGCCCAGGTGATCGTCCGGCTCGCGGGTGTATTCCACCAGAAAACGCAATACGCCATACCCGGCGAGGAACAGACCGGAGATCGCACCCATGGGCCGCTGCCGGCGAGAGAACCACCACAATACCCCGAAGAGGATCAATCCTTCCGCGACGAATTGATAAAGCTGGGAGGCGTGGCGCACCTGATTATCGACATTGGGAAAAATTATTCCCCACGGTACGTCGGTGGCACGCCCCCATAACTCGGCGTTGATGAAATTGCCGAGTCGGCCGGCGCCAAGACCGGGCGGCACCAGCGGCGCGATGAAATCGGTGACCGCCAGCCACGGTTTGTTCCGGGTGCGGGCGAACCAGATCATCGCCAGAATGACGCCCAGCATGCCGCCGTGGAAGGACATGCCACCCTCCCAGACAAAGAACGCGCGCCAGGGTTCGGTGAGATATTCGCTGAACTTGTAGAAAAAAACATAACCCAGCCTCCCCCCCAGGACCACTCCCAGCACGCCCAGAAATACCATATCGTCCAGATCGCGCCGGGTCCAGGTTGAGCTGGAATAACTGCGCAATCGATGGCGTCCGAGCAATACAAACATCACAAACGCGAGCAGGTACATCAGCCCGTACCAACGGATCGATATTGGACCCAGATGTACCGCTACCGGATCAAACTGCGGGTGAGTAAACATGGATCAGGGCACCTGTGAATCCGACATCCGCTCGAAGATCAGACCCGCCCGCCGCTCCAAGGCAGGGGAGCTGCGCACTTTGTCGTAGTAACGCGGTCTCGGGACCATCGCCGCCAGGCGCGAAGCCTGGGTGGAGCCCAGATTCGCCGCGGTCACACCGAAATAATGTCGGGCCGCCGCTTCCGCGCCGAATACCCCGTTGCCCCACTCGATGATATTCATATAGATCTCGAAAATCCGCCGTTTCGACATGACATTTTCGAGCATGAGAGTGATCAGGGCTTCTTCGGCCTTGCGCCAGGGCGTTCGGCGTCCGGAGAGGAATAGGTTTTTGGCCAGCTGCTGAGTGATGGTCGATCCTCCCGCGACTACTTTGCCCTTGCTGAGATTTTTTTCATAGGCAATGCGAATACCCTCCCAGTCGAAGCCGTCGTGGTCGAGAAATTTGGCGTCTTCCGCGGCAATCAGCGCACGTTTCAGGTGAATCGATATGCGGTCGTAGGGCACCCACTTGTGCCGCAGTTCGGCATTGGGATTTTTTTCCTGAAGAATTTCGAGGCGATTCTCCATGAAGGCGCTGTTCGAGGGATTGAACCACACCCACCAGACGACATTGCCGAAAATCCAGAATTGGTAAACCAACAGCGTCGCTATCACCATCAGCAGAACGCGTGCACTCCAGCGCCAGAACTTCTTCATTGCCTTAAAGGGCCCGCAACATGGCGATCACCGGCACGCTATCCGGACGCACGCCGCGCCACAGGAAAAACGATTCGGCCGCTTGTTCGACCAGCATGCCCAGTCCATCGGCGGCATGCGCTCCGTGCGCACGGGCAAAAGCGAGAAACGCCGTCTCGCCCTTTCCGTACATCATTTCGTAGGCCAGCCCTCCCTGGGCAAACAAGCCCTCCGGCAGCGCCAGTGCTTCGCCGTGCAGGCTGCTCGATGTGGCGTTGATGACCAGGTCGTAGCGATGTCCGGTCAATTCCTGAAAGCGGAGCGCCGACAGGACAGTCGAGACAGCGGCGGGTTTGTGACGAAATGACTCCGCCAGATTCATGGCTTTTTCGATCGTGCGATTGGCAATGGTCAGCAGCGCCGGTTGGCAGTCGATCAAGGGCAGCAACACGCCTTGCGCCGCGCCACCCGCTCCCAGTAACAAAACGCGTTTGCCCGCCAGGTCGAATTTCAGATTGTGAACGATATCCCGCACCAGGCCCGCGCCATCGGTGTTGTCCGCCCGAATTACCCCCTGGGAAATTTTGAGGAAATTCGCCGCCTGCGCGTCCTTGGCCCTTGGCGTTGCCTCTTCCGCCAGATCGAAAGCTTCCAGCTTGAAAGGCACGGTCACATTGGCGCCGATTCCGCCTTGGGCGAAAAAATCCTTGAGCGTCGCCTCGAATTGATCAAGCGGCGCCAACAGCCTTGTGTACTCAATATCCTCCCCCGTTTGCCTGGCAAACGCCGCGTGAATGCGCGGCGACTGGCTGTGCGCAACAGGGTTGCCGATCACAGCGTAGCGGTCAGACATAGAAGGCGTAGCGACGGGTCATGGTCGGACGGACGGGGTCGTTATTCATCCCAAAGACTGCGATTGAAACACGGAGCACACGGAGATCACGGAGAAAAGCGGCGCGGTTCTTGTTCGCTCACCCATTGAGTGCGAGGCCCAGGCAGGATATGTCTCCGGGCTTACTCCGTGCTCTCCGTGTTCTCCGTGATTAACCATTATTTGGATTCACAGGTAACGGTTGGCGGGCAAAAAGCCGGAACTGCAACAGAAGATGTATTCGCCAAGTTCGTCGACTTACTGCGTCGTGACCAGCTCTAGATCGCTGCGGCTGAACAGCCATGTTCTCGAAATACTGAGGACATCCCAATCCTTGCGCACCGCAGGTGGAAATGGCGAGAACGGCCCGGCCAAATCGATCACGCGCCGGGCGCGCGCATCGAGCAGCCGATGTCCGGAGGAGCGGTCGATTTCGATTTTTTCCACACTACCGTCAGCCTTGATGTGTACTGTCATGACCACCGATCCATGCAGCTTGAGATGGGCGGCTTCGTCATTCAGGTATTTGGTGCCGATTTTTTCCACTTGCCGCCGCCATTTATCGACATACTCCGCGTACACCACGCCCTCCGTGCGCGAGCCGATGAATTTGCGTCGCGGCATCTTCTGGTATTCCTCCCATTCCCGGGAAATCTGCGCTTCCAACTGGGCAATCAAGAGGCGTTGTTGGGCCTGGGCGGGGTCCTCGATACGTTCCAGCAACTCGGAATGCGGCGAGGGCGTTACCTGGCCGCTGACCGAGAGTTCGCCATTGGCCGCCCGCAACAGTCTCTGCGCCTCGGCTTCGAGATTGCGCACACGGCTGGTGGCCAGCTCCACTTCGCGAGCCTGTTCCATGTCGCGCACTTTGGGCAGATTGGTTTTCGCCATGCGGTCGGATTCGACATTTCCGCCACCATCAAGACTGGCTTGCGCCAGCGCATCGGACTTGGTGGGTCGGGACGAGCTTTTTGAATTCACCAGGACCACTTCCAACTGGGAGACAAACTTCGCCGGGTCGAAGTCCGGCGGCCCAAAGGTAATCAGCAATAGAAAGGCATGAAAAACGATCGAGACGGCGAGCGTAACCGGCAGGACATCGCTGGTCGTTGGAGGCGGCGCGGCCGGCGCGCCAAGGGCATGGCCGCCTCCCGGAGTCATTGCGTGGTAGGAAATATCGGGCAAAAGCGCGTGATCGAAGTTTCGATACAGGTAATTCTAAATAACTGCGCCGCGGCTGTCAGGGCAATTTGACATCGCTATTCCGGCTGGGCCGGCTCGATCCGGCTGCGGAATTCGCAATGCAGGCTTACCTCGAACAAATCCACGCCGGAGACCGCCACTTCCACCAAGGTGCCAGGTGGCAGCGGCGGCAACGATGCAACACGCGCCACCAGAGGCAACCGATCGAGCCGCACCGTCTCGTCTCGCAAGACTTCCGCCTTGCTCAATTCGACCCCTTCCTGCTCCAGCCAGCGCAGGCACCAATAACGTTCCATGTTGCGCTGAAATTCGGCATAGGCATCGTAAGTCAGTTCGAAGTTTCTCAATATCACCAGCAGGCGTTCGTCCTTTTGCGGATAGGCGGGCGCTTCGCCGCGGAATAAGGCGACGAGTTGGCGCTGGTTGACCAGATCACAGTAACGGCGCAGCGGAGAACTGGCCCAGATGTACTGGGCAACCCCCAATCCCTGATGCCCCGCCGGCACGGTGGACATCTTCACCTTGCCGCTGCTCTGAACCCGGTAAAGCGCCGGAATCTCATTCACGGCCAGCAACCGCCCCCATTCGGTATTCACCAGGATCATCAACTCCGATACCAGCTTATCCAGTGGCGAACCGCGTTTGCGTTCGACGATTCGCACCCGGTTGTCGTCGATATGGAAGTTATAGTCCTTGCGGTTTTGCACCGGCTCGGATTTGCCGCGCGCCTTTTCAAGCTGGTTGGCCAGGCGCCACAGCAAAGCCAATTCGCCGCCGAAAGGGAATGCGAGAGCGCCGGCCGCCATGGCCTCCTCGGTAAAACTGTCTTCCAGATCGTCATGCCGCAGGTTGGCTGCGATCCGGATGCTCTCCACCGCATTGCGTACGGATTTGATTTCCAGATCGGCCGTTACCTCCAGATACATCGATACCGCCGGGCAGTGGCTACCTTCCGAGAGCGTATAGCCACGGATCGCGGATTCCGGAAGCATGGTGATCTTGTTGCCCGGGAAATACACCGTGGACAGCCGCTTGGCGGCTTCCGCATCGAGCGCCGAGTCAAGCGGCATGCCTAGCGCCGGCGCGGCAATATGAATGCCGATTTCCCAATTGCCATTAGCCAGACGGCGCACCGAAAATGCGTCGTCGATTTCCGTGGTCTGGGCATCGTCAATGCTGAATGCCTCCACGGACGAAGAGGGCAGGTCGCCCGAAAGGTTTACATCGAGACCGGAATCGAACTGCATGCCCTTCGGGAAATACTCGTACAAGAAGCGCCCAAGATGAAAATCTTGGCTGGACGCCAGGCCGCCGCATTTTTCGGCCAGGCGCGGTATCGATAGGCGGCCCTGGCTGGCCGCCTCGTCAAGCGCCTTGTACTCGACGCTGTTCTTGTCGGGCCGATACAGCAGCTCCTGCATTTTCGGGACGAATTCCTTCGGCCATTCGCCGCGCCCGAGCTGTTCGAAATAACGTCGTTGCAATTCGGCCTGTTGCTTCTTGCGCTCGATGCCTGCCAATGCCGCCTTCAATGCCTCGGGAGGCGCGGCTTTATAACGGCCCTTGCCTTTCTTGTAAAAATGCGTCGGTGTCGCGTGCAGGCGGGTCAACAGGCCGGCCAGTTCGTCCGGGCGGGGATCGCGCCCAAAATAGTCGCGGCCCAGTTGGTCGAAGGAAAATTCCAGCTCGCCGCAACACTCCCAAAGAAAGGCCGGATCGATCTCCGCCGCCGCCTTTTGTGCATCGGCCATGAATTGTGTAAGGGAGGCATGCTGAAACCGGATCAGGACCGCGGATTCCTTGATTTTGGTCCGCTTGCCATGCTGGGTTTCTATTTGCAGCGAGGTATTGTTGTCGGCCAGCACGCTGCCCGCCTTGAAACTGCCGTCCTCTTCGAAAAACACATTCATTGGCGCTGCCGGTGGGGCGTAAAGGAGGGAGAAAACGCGAGCGCGGGATTATACGGGAAGCGTGCCCCTCATTTGGCAAACTCCAGCACGATGTCGAGGTATCGTTCGAACTCCGCGAATCCATGGTCACCGCCCTGGACGATGATTTGCCGGCAGCCGGCGAAATGATCGACCGCGATACGCCAGTCGAGCAATTCATCCCCGGTGGTATGAAGCAGCAGATAGCGATCCAGCTTGGTCGGCTGGCCAACGTAAAGAGCCGTCATCTGCTCCAGATGTTTCTCGGTAAACTCGTAAGGCTCGCCGGTATGCAGATTTTTTTGCGGGCCAAGGTAGGCACGCAGGCCCTCGTGCGGAGTGATGCCGGGGTTCACCAGGACCGAACGCCCGCCGTATTTTTCCGTCAACGCTGTCGCATAGAACCCGCCCAGCGAACTGCCAACCACGGTCACTGAATCCGGCGCGCGCCCTTCGATCGTTTTCTCAAGCATCCTGAAGGCCTCGGCCGGCCAGTGGGAAAGCGCCGGGCAGACCAATTCCTGTTCGCGGCCGAGCGTGGTCAGTCGGGCGCGAAGCTGATGCGCTTTGGTGGAAGCTGGCGAACTGTTAAAACCGTGGATGTAAACAATCATGGGCTCGCTTTCGTGGACCGGCATTGTGCCCGAGGCGCCTGCGCCCGCCCAGAGCCGGAGAAAATTTCCCACCGCCCTATCCCGCCCGGGCGTGAACATGGCATGCTGACGTTCATACGGGCCACCTGGCTCGATGCCCATAAAGTGAGCCAAGATCATGGACCCAGAATCCCGCCGCCGCTTCCTGATGCAGTCCAGCGCACTGACCGCCGCCCCCTGGTTGAACGCGGTCGCGTTGGCCGAGGATGCACCACTTGCCGGATTGCCGGTAGGCGCCAAGCTGGGTGATGTGCATGTACTGCCGGCCACGCCTCAGACCACCCAATGGGGCTGGTTCGACAATGCCCAACCGCCGGTGTTGCGCCTCCGCTCGGGGGAGCGCGTGGCCATGGAAACCCAGATGGCTGCCGCCAACCAGATCCTGCCCGGCGTCTCGATCGAGGAAATCACCCAATTGCGCCTGGCGTTCCCGGGCCGCGGCCCGCACACCATCACCGGCCCGATTTATATTGAAGAAGCCGAGCCCGGCGATACGCTAAGAGTACACATCGAGCGCATTTTGCCGCGCAGTTACGGCGCGAACTGGAACCTGCCGGGCAGCATGGGCCTGGGCCAGTTTCCCGAGCGTTTCCCTAATGGTCAGGTGCGTTACTTTTACTTCGACCAGAAAACCGCCAGCACCGAATTTGCGCCTGGCATCCGCGTCCCGCTGCGGCCTTTCCCCGGTGTGCTCGGCGTAGCGCGCGCCGAAGCCGGCCGCTACAGCACCGTGCCGCCGGGACCGTTCGGGGGCAACATGGACGTGCGCGAGATGATCGAAGGCACCACGGTTTATTTGCCGGTGTTCGTCGCGGGCGCGTTGCTGTGGAGCGGCGATTCGCACGCCGCGCAAGGCAATGGCGAAATCAACTTGACCGCCATCGAAACCGCCTTTAATGAACTGCGGCTGCATGTTGAAGTCATCAAAGGCCAGCGTCTCGCTTGGCCGCGTATCGAAACCCCTACGCACTGGCTCACGGTGGGCTACGACCGCGATTTGAACAAGGCGCTGGAGATTCTCAAGACCGAAACCCGGGTGTTCCTGGCGCAAACCCAAAACCTTGCCCCGGAGAAAACCGACGAACTAATGGCCACCCGCTACGACTGCCGCATCGCCGAGGTGGTCAATCAGGTCAAGGGTGTGTTTTGCGCCATCCCGAAAAAAGGCGTGAATTCCCTGCGCAGCGTGGCCCCGCCCCGCGAAAACCCGCGTCACTTCGTCACCAGCGCCAGCTCTCCCGACCTGCAAACGGCGATGAACGAAGCCGCCTTCGCCATGATCGAACAAATCGCCGAACGAAAAGGATTGTCGCAGATCGATGCCTATTCGCTTGCCAGCCTGACCATGGATTCGGTGATAGGCGATATTTCGGAAGGAAAGAAAACGGTTTATTGCCTGGTGCCGAAAAACCTCTGGGGTGCTTGATGGATCAAGTGACTTCACGCTCCTGTTTGAGCGCGTCCATCAGCTTGACGTGAATGCCGCCAAAGCCCCCGTTGCTCATCACCAGCACATGATCCCCTGATCGACTATCCGCGGTGATTTTGCGCACCAGCTCTTCGAGGTTGTCGCTGATTTTCAGTTTTGGCCCGAGCGGCGCCAGCACCGACTGCGCATCCCAGCCTAGATCCTTCGTGTAGCAGTACACCAAGTCCGCACTGGCCAGGCTGCCGGCGAGTGCGTTTTTCATGACGCCCATCTTCATGGTATTCGAGCGCGGCTCCAGCACAGCCAGGATGCGCGCGCTACCGACTTTGCCACGCAGGCCGGCGATGGTGGTTTCAATGGCGGTGGGGTGATGGGCGAAATCGTCATACACGGTGACGCCGTTTACCGTGCCACGCACTTCCATGCGGCGTTTGACGTTCTTGAATCCCGCCAGGGCCTTGATGGCATGCGTGACCGGGACGCCGGCATGGCGCGCCGCCGCGATGGCGGCGAGGGCGTTGTCGCGGTTGTGTTCGCCCAGCAGTTCCCAATTCACGGCGCCTTGGATTTTGCCCTTGAGCAATACGTCGAAGGATTGCGCATCGCGCTGCTTTGCACTCCACCCGTCTTGCGCGCCCAGCCACTCGACCTGACTCCAGCAGCCTTTTTCCAGCACCCGCCGCATGCTCTGCTCGCGGCCGTTGGCCACGATCAGGCCGTTGCCAGGCACGGTGCGCACAAGGTGATGGAACTGCGTTTCGATGGCTGCCAAGTCGGGAAAAATATCGGCGTGATCGAATTCCAGATTGTTCAAAATCGCGGTGCGCGAATGGTAATGAACGAACTTCGAACGCTTGTCGAAAAACGCGGTGTCGTATTCGTCGGCCTCGATGACAAAAAATGCCGATTCGGTGAGGCGTGCGGAAATGCCGAAATTAAGTGGCACGCCGCCGATCAGGAACCCGGGATTCAGGCCGGCGTGTTCGAGAATCCAGGCGAGCATGGATGTGGTGGTTGTCTTGCCGTGTGTTCCCGCCACGGCCAGCACCCATTTGCCCGGCAGCAGCGTGTCGTGCAACCACTGCGGCCCGGAGGTGAACGGCAGGCCGCGATTGAGGATTTCCTCCATCAGCGCGTTGCCGCGGGCGACCACGTTGCCGATGACGAACAGATCCGGCTTGAGCTGAATCTGGCCGGGATCGAAGCCCTCGATGAGTTCGATGCCCTGCGCCTGCAATTGAGTGCTCATTGGCGGATAGACGTTGGCGTCGCAGCCAGTGACCTTGTGACCCGCCTGCCTGGCGATCACGGCCAGTCCGCCCATGAAGGTGCCGCAGATGCCTAAGATGTGGATATGCACTGTTGGCTGCTCCGAAAATATTAAAAGTTGAAAGTCTGAATTTGGTGTTGATCGCTTGCGCCTGGGTCAAAGGCCGCGCATGAGGCTCGCCAATTGCGCCGCCGGTACAACTTCCACGTTTGGCGCGAGCGGATAGGCGCTTTGTACCGGGGCGACAATATAGGCTTGTTCGAGTTGCAAGTCGCTTAACGCGGACCAAAATCCCTTGCTCAGCGTAGGCGCGCTGGAAAACTTGATTTCGAAGCCGATTTTTCGCCTGCCGTTTTCGGCAACGACATCCATCTCGGCGCCGGCCGCCGTGCGATAGAAGGATAACTGCCATTGCGGTTTGATGAGTTGTGCAATCTGTTCCAGTGCCCAGCCTTCCCAGGAGGCGCCGACGATGGGATGTCCGGCCAGGTCATTGAGGCTGGTAATGCCCAGCAGCGCATGCAGCAGCCCGCTGTCGCGCAAATACATCTTGGCGGATTTCACCAGGCGCTTGCCGGAGTTGGCATGACATGGCGGCAACCTCCGCAGCATATAAGTTGATTCCAGAATGTCCCGGTAATGCTCCACCGTCGGCGCCGAGACGCCAAAGCTTGCCGCGAGCCGGGAGGCGTTCCAGAGTTGTCCATGCAGGTGCGCGAGCATTTGCCAGAACCGGCGCAATGTCGTGCCGGGAACGCGGATGCCGAAGGCGGGAATGTCGCGCTCCAGATGAGTGGCGATGAACGCCTCACGCCAGGCGAAGGAATCAGCGTCTGATCGCGCGAGCCAGCTCAAGGGATAACCGCCGCGAAGCCAGAAATTCTGCAATTCGGAAAGGGGCGGAGCAATTTCGCTCACATCCAAAGGCGCAAGCTCGTGAAAGACAATGCGCCCCGCCAGCGATTCCGATGCCTGACGCAGCAATTGCGGCGCCGCCGATCCCAGCAACAGGAAGCGCCCCGGAGTCCTCTGCTGGTCGATCAGTGCGCGCAGCACACTGAATAATTCCGGACGGCGTTGAATTTCGTCCAACACAACGAGTTGATGGGAATGGCGCGACAGAAGTAACTCAGGGTCAGCCAGCCGCGCCAGGTCGGATGGGCGCTCAAGGTCGAGGAACACGCTGCCAGGATGTTTGGCGGCAATGAGTCGTGCCAGCGTGGTCTTACCGGTTTGGCGCGCGCCCAGTAGCGCAACCGCTGGAAACGCGGCCAGGGAATACTCTATCTCGGGCAGAATTCTTCGAGTAAACATCCTTGCATATTAAAAGACTAACTTATGAAATACAAGGATAAAGCACTTGCCCGTGAAGAGCCCACATTCCAGCCGATCGCCGGGAAACGGACCCAGGCGCTCCGCGGCGGCAATCACGGAAATTCTGCCGTGACAGCTTACAACAACCGCGATTTGTCGCCGGACGCAAAACCAAAAAGCGAAACATCAAGCCCGCGCCCCAGCGCGATGACCTTGAACAGTTCCCCCATCTCGGCAGGGGACAGCAGTTTTTGCGCGCCTGCGGTGCGCGAGATATTTCCCACAACCGTGTCGCCTGAGCTTTGCTCCAATAGTTGCGTGATACCGCAGTTGATGAGGAATTGCGCCTGCGTGGTATAGCCGAGAAATTCGAGGCCGGCGTCGATACCGGCTTCGGCGATGGCGGTGAAATCGACGTGGGCGGTGATATCCTGCAATCCAGGCAGATGGAAGGGATCGGTGTGGGCGCGGTGGCGGTGGTGGCACATGAGCGTGCCTTGGGCGCGCTGGGGATGGTAATACTCGCGGCGACCGAAGCCGTAGTCGATCAGCAACAGCGCGCCTTTATGCAGGCTTGCGGCGAGGCTGCGGATCAGCGCGGGGGCGGCGAGTGAAATCTCGCTGACATAAGGTGCGCCGATGCCGGCGCCGGCGTGGGCGGCTTCGGCGGCCTCATGCAATGGGCCGGGCGGCAGGGGTCGCTCGTCCCAGGAAAAGACATTGTCTTTCCAGCTTACGCCGCGCTGGTATAAACCGTCGTCGCGCCACACAACGAGATGCACCGGCAAGGCATCGAGCACTTCGTTTGCGATGACTACGCCATGAAAATCTTCTGGCGGTGAAGTAAGCCATTCGATTTGCGCTGCGAGTTGGGGCAGATGGCGTTCAATGGTGATTTGCTGGTGCTCGCGCAGTTGCGGGCTGACTTCGAGGATGTAGTACCGTCGCGGCGCACGATCAAGCTCCCGCAGTTCGGCAATTAAATCTGCCGCCAGCCGGCCGGAACCGGCGCCAAGTTCGAGAATGTCGCCGCCGCTGCGTTCGAGAATTTGCGCCACTTGCCTTGCCAGAGCGCGTGCGAACAGCGGCGAGATTTCCGGCGCTGTGATGAAATCTCCGGCCTCGCCGAGCTTGGTGGCGCCCGCCACGTAATAACCCAGGCCGGGCGCATAAAGCGCCTGCTCCATAAAACGGGAAAACGACAACCAGCCCCCTTGTGAGTCGATCTCGGACCGCAATAATTCGATGAGACGCGCGCTGTGGCGCAAGGCATCCTCGGACGGCGGCGGCAACGCAGCCACGCCCGGCGAGCTCGACGGGCGGGAAGTCTCATCGCTTAACGTACAATTCCCGGCTTCCATGATGGGCGCCAAGAATACATGAGCCGCGGCAAGTTAAAGACAAAGACAGCATTGGTAACCGGCGCCGGCCAGCGGCTCGGTCGGGCAATCGCTCTGGGCCTGGCCGAAGATGGTTGGGACATTGCCGTTCATTTCCATCGTTCGCGCGTGCCGGCGCAGACGCTGGTGGCGGAAATCGAAGCGCTGGGCCGCAGGGCGGAGGCGATTTCCTGCGACCTGTCCAACGCGGCGGCCGCTGCCGGGCTGATAAGCAAATGCCTAGAAAAACTCGGCGCAATAAGCTGCCTGGTGAATAGCGCGGCATTATTTGAATTTGACGATCTCGCGAGCCTGGAGGCTTCCAGTCTGGATCGGCACTTCAACGTCAATCTGCGCGCGCCCGTTCTGCTGGCACAAGCATTGGCGGCGCAACTGCCTGCCAGGGAGCATGGCTGTATCGTCAACCTGATCGATCAAAAAGTGTTCAATCTCAATCCCGATTTTTTGTCCTATTCGCTGACCAAGATCGGGCTCGAAGGCGCCACGCGCCTGCTCGCCATGGCGCTGGCGCCCCGCGTGCGAGTGTGCGGGGTGGCGCCCGGCATCACTTTGGCCAGCGGCAAACAAACTGCTTCGGGCTTTGCGCGCGCGCACAAGAAGGCGCCGCTGGGGCGCAGCTCGGACGTGCGCGACATCGTCGAGGCCGTGCGCTTTCTGGTGAACGCAAAATCGATCACCGGCGAAACCGTTCTGGTCGATGGTGGCCAACACCTCTGGAAACTCAAACGCGATGTCCAGTTCGAAACCAAAAAAAACTGACTTGATGCCTGCTTCCTTGATGCCCGGCTCGGCTCGCGAGGCGGACTTCGCCGGCCGACTGGGCCGCTCGCGCAAGATATTCCTGAAAAATTTCCTGACCCAAATTTCGATCGGCGTTCACGATTTCGAGAAACAGGCCAGGCAACGTGTAGTGGTCAACGTGGAACTTTACCTCGACCCCGACGGCAATATTGTTCGCGACCATATCAGCGAAACGGTAGACTACGACTTCGTGCGCAGCGAGATCGCGAAGCTGGCGGACAGTGGGCACTTTCACCTGCAGGAAACCTTCTGCGAGAAAATTCTGGCGAGCTGCCTGGCCAAACCCGGTGTGCTGGCTGCCCGCGTATCGAGCCAGAAACCGGACGTGTATCCGGACTGCGAATCGGTGGGATTCGAAATTTTCAGAGCCAAATGAGCACACCGCAAAAAATCGTCTACGAAGGCAACAAGCTGGCCAAGCGTTTGCGACGCCAGGTCGGCCAGGCCATTGCCGATTTCGACATGATCGGCGCCGGCGACAAGGTTATGGTTTGCCTGTCCGGCGGCAAGGACAGCTACGCCCTGCTCGATGTGCTGCTGTCGCTCAAGCAGCATGCGCCGATCGATTTTGAAATTGTCGCGGTTAATCTGGACCAGAAACATCCGGGTTACCCGGAGCATGTTTTGCCTGAATATCTGACCTCGGTCGGCGTGCCGTTTCGCATCGTGACGCAGGATACCTATAGCGTGGTCAAGCGTGTGGTCCCCGAGGGCAAAACCATGTGTTCGTTATGTTCGCGGCTGCGACGCGGGGCCTTGTACAAGGTCGCGTCCGAGCTGGGCGCCACGCGCATTGCGTTGGGCCATCATCGCGGAGACATCCTGGAAACCTTTTTCCTGAATCTGTTTTATGGCGGGCGAGTCAAGGCCATGCCGCCAAAACTGGTCAGCGACGATGGCCAGCATGTGGTGATCCGTCCTCTCGCTTATTGCAAGGAGAGCGATCTGGAGGAATACTCGTTGCTGCGGCAATTCCCCATTATTCCCTGCAATCTATGCGGATCGCAGGACAATCTACAGCGCAAGGTGGTGAAGGAAATGCTGCAGGACTGGGAGAAAAAATTCCCCGGCCGTCTCGAAACCTTGTTCGCCAGCCTGCAAAGGGTCTCGCCCTCGCATCTGCTCGATTCGAAATTATTCAATTTTGCGGGGCTCCAGCGCCAGGACGTCCCGCCAGCGGAAGGCGACATTGCCTTCGACAGGGAAGATTTTTCCGCGCGCCTGATCCAATTTCCGACCTCACAAAGGAAAATCCATGACGGTGGTTGATTTCTCACCACTTCCGGCACTGATCGGGGGCGCCATGATCGGCCTCGCAGCGGCCGGGCTGTGGTTCACATTGGGCCGCATCGCCGGTGTCAGCAACATTCTTGGCGCCGCCTTGGTCGCCAGACAAGGCGATGTGGCTTGGCGCATCGCTTTTCTCGGCGGATTGTTTGCCGCCGGGCTGATCGGAATCGGGGTTTTCCCTGAGCGGATCGCCTTCAGCCTCCCCGCCGGGTGGACGCAGGTCGCCGTTGCCGGGCTGCTGGTTGGCATTGGCACCCAGATGGGCGGCGGCTGCACCAGCGGGCATGGCGTGTGTGGGGTCTCCCGCCTGTCCCTGCGCTCGATCATCGCCACCTTGATCTTCATGGCCACCGGCATGATCACGGTCTACGTTTGGATGCACAGCCTTTGAAACCAGTGATCGCGGCTTTTCTGTGTGGACTGCTATTTGGTGCAGGCTTGCTGGTTTCGCAGATGAGCAATCCGGCCAAAGTGTTCGGCTTTCTCGACCTCACCGGTGCCTGGGATCCCAGCCTGGCGTTTGTCATGGGCGGTGCTGTTGGTGTCTTCGCGATTTTCTACCGCTTGGTGTTGCGCCGCTCCGCGCCAGCCCTGGCGAGCGGATTTGCCCATCCGGACCGGCGGGACGTGGATCTGCCATTGATGTTGGGCGCGGCGATTTTTGGCGCCGGATGGGGCCTCGGGGGATTCTGCCCAGGACCTGCGGTCGTAAGTGCTGCCTTCGGAGATTTACGAGTCTGGGCCTTCGTACTGGCCATGATCGTTGGCATGGCAACAGTACACGTGGCGCGTCGAACTCCCCCCGGTACCTGAACCCGGGCAGACACAATGGGTGGGCTTCGGCATTGGCCGAGCGTCCTGCCTCTTGGTACACTGCACGTCCTTTTCCGCAGCGCGGCATTTCCCCCTGTCGGAGAGCACATTTTTCATTTGATTGGAATCCTGCCCATGGCCACCCAAGATTTCGCTCCCAAGAAAAAGATTCACTCCTTCTACCCTCCCCAGCGCCATCTGTTGGGGCCGGGGCCCTCCGAGATCCATCCCCGGGTGTTCTCGGCGATGGGCAAACCGACCATCGGGTACCTCGATCCCGTGTTTGTGGAGATGATGGAAGAACTGAAGCAATCGCTGCGTTATGCCTTCCAGACGCATAACGCGCTGACGTTTCCGGTGTCTGGGCCCGGTTCCGTGGGCATGGAAATGTGCTTCGTCAACATGATCAACCCGGGCGACAAAGTCATCGTGTGCCGCAATGGCGTGTTCGGCGGGCGCATGATCGAAAACGTCCAGCGCTGTGGAGGCGTCGCGGTGGTGGTTGAGGACCGTTGGGGCACCCCCGTCGATCCGCAGAAAGTGGAGGACGCCCTCAAAGCCAATGCCGATGCGAAGATCCTGGCCTTTGTACACGCCGAGACTTCCACTGGCGTACAGTCAGATGCCAAGACTCTGGCCGCCCTTGCGCGCAAATACGGGGCGATGACCATCATGGATGCGGTGACATCGCTGGGCGGCACACCGGTGCTGATCGACGAATGGGGCATCGATGCCGCCTATTCGGCCAGCCAGAAATGCCTGTCCTGCACGCCGGGCCTTTCCCCGGTCACCTTCAGCGACCGGGTGATCGAAATGGTGAAAAACCGCAAGGAAAAAGTGCATAGCTGGTTCATGGATCTGAACCTTTTGTTGGGCTACTGGGGCGCGACCACCCGCACCTACCATCACACTGCCCCGACCAATTCGCTGTATTCGCTGCATGAAGCGCTGCTCATGTTGCGCGAAGAAGGACTGGAAAACGCCTGGGCGCGCCATCAGCGCAATCACAAGGCGCTCAAGGCCGGGCTGGAATCCCTCGGCCTGAATTTCCTGGTTGCCGAAGCAAACCGCCTGCCGCAAATGAACGCCGTTCAGGTCAAACCCGGCCTGGACGAAAAGGAAGTACGCACCCGGCTGCTGACTGAATTCAACCTCGAAATCGGCGCGGGACTCGGCGATCTGGCCGGCAAGATCTGGCGCTTCGGCATCATGGGCTACTCCTGCAAGATGGAAAATGTCATGCTGGCCTTATGTGCACTCGAAGCGCTGTTCGCGGACATGGGAGCGCATGTGGAGCCGGGCGTGGCGGAAGCCGCGGCCTACCACGCTTACGCCGCCCATCCGACACGTGCCCAGCCGGTTCGCGCCGCTGTCGCCTGAAATTTCTTTAAACCTAAAATCCGCACCACAGAGGCACAGAGACACGGAAAAGAACAATATATCAATCGGTTGTCGTGCCAGTAGTATTCACCTTCTTGGTGAGTGCGAGGATAGACGCGACAATTGGATTTTTCTCCGTATTCTCGGTGCCTCTGTGGTTCAACTGCTTTTTCTAGGTTAAAAAGAAGCCGCCCGCCTTGGCGCCGGCTGTTTCTTCTCAACCGCCTTGATCCAGCGCCGCCAATTTTTCGATGGCGTCGGATTCGATGACGCCCGATGGCAAATCATGGTTGGCCGCGTAAATCATTCCCGCGGCCACCACGTCGGCCTGGATTGGACGATATTTGCTCAGCCGGCCGGCCAGTAGCGGGGTTACCACCTTGCTTAGCATGATCCCCAGTTTTTCCCCGATACGATTTTCCCGTCGCGGGCCCAGCAGTAATGACGGGCGAAAAAAAAGCGTCGCGGGCAAGCCGACCTCGCAAACGGCTTTTTCGGTTTCCCCCTTGACCCGGTTGTAAAATGCCCATGATCCCGCGTCGGCTCCAAGCGCGGACACCATCAGGAACATGCCCGCTCCAGTGGATTTTGCATACCTTGCCAGCGCCAGCGGATAATCATGGTCCACACGTTTGAACGCATCGCGCGATCCCGCCTTGCCTATCGTTGTGCCGAGGCAGCAAAACACCCGATCGAAATGTTCGTGATCGACCGGCATGCGACTGAAGTCCATCAATTCCACGCTGAGTTTCCGATGGGACAGCGCAATCGGGCGCCGCGACCAGACCTTGACCTCGGAGTAGGACGGATCGGCGAGCAGCCGAAGCAGGCAATACCCCCCGATCAGCCCGGTCGCCCCGGCGAGTAATGCGCGTTTGGCTTCGGACACCGGTGTCAGCCGCGATGCAAGGACATCATTATCCTGTACTCGCCGATGCCATTTGCAGCTTGCGAACCATTTGCTGAAACCGCTCTGAATTCTGCGGGGCCTTGATCGCCTCCAGCGTGGACAGGCCGGGAACCAGCCTGTCCAGCCGTGCCTGCGGCAGCGGGTGCGTCTTGTACATCAGTGACAAAAAATTGTCCTGGGGGTCGGCGCTTGCCAGAGTAGTCAGTACCGTGGGCAGGCCGAAAGGATCGTAGCCCGCGCGCGCCGCGAGGACCACGCCAATCCGGTCGGCTTCGTATTCATCCGCCTTGTCCAGTCCGCGCGCATACAATTCCCTGGTCGGGCCCATCAGTTTCTTGACCAGATCGGCATGTTTGCTCTCGGCGCTTGCCGCCGATACGCCGGTGCCGATGAGACTCATGACCGCATTCTTGCGTAAGGCATTCAGATGATGTTTGCGGGTAACGTGAGCCACTTCATGACCGAGTACACCCGCCAGTTCGGCTTCGTTGCGCAGTTGCGCCATCATGCCCCTGGTCACAATGATCACGCCGCCCGGCGCGGCAAAGGCATTGATGTGATCGGAATTGTTGACGCCAAACTGCCATGGCAGTCCGGGCCGTTCCGATTGTTGGGCCACCCACATTCCGACTTCATTCACGTAACGTTGCAGTTCCCCATCGTCGTAAAGCGGTGATGCGCCGAGCAGCGTTTCGGCGACCCCAGTGCCGATCTGAATCTCCTCGGGCTCTTGGACTTCCCGCAAACCTTTAGCGCCTTCGACCAGGGATGCCACGTCGAGTTTCCCCAGCTTGAATCCCTCGCCCGACTTGCAGCCACCCATTATGGCCGCCACCAACAACAGCACGGCCCAGTGTTTCATTTGTTCTCCTTCAGCGGTCTGCCATCTTCGTCAAAATAGCTGATCGGCTTGCGCGTTAACTTGCCGCTTTCGGCGAATTGCGCCGCTGCTGATGCCGTCACCGAATATCCTTTCATCTTCGCCGCCTCGGCCGGATTGGGCGTCGCCTTGGCCAGATCTTCTTCGGAAAATCCCCGCACGCCGGTCGTGACCGTCGCAGTGGAGCTTGATGATGGCCGGGGGCGATTGAAACCCAGCGCGGAAAGCAGATTGCCGCGTACCGGTTTCTGATCGGGCGTACCCAGACGCACCGTCAACATTCTGACCCAGCCCTGCTTTGCTTCCCTGGTTTTGACTTGCATCCACGCACCCTGGCGGGCAACAATTTCCACCTGGGTTTTTTCCGGCACCGTAACAAGTGTCGTTGAATCGATGAATGGTTGCTCTTTGATCTCGGTCGGCTTGAGCGTATATCCGGTCTCTGCCGCTTGCGCAGCACAGGCCATCAAGCCGCACAACCACCACCATTTCAGTCTCATGCGGGTTTCCTTTTTGGTTCAAACAATTCAACTTCCTTTTCCCTGCCCTTGACCTTATAGAGCCCGCGCGGGACAAAGTCAAAAGCCTCCCCGCACATTTGTTTGGTATCTTCGGAAACCAGAATGCGCGCCACCCCCTTGGTCAAACCTTCAATCCGGCTGGCGAGATTTACCGTATCGCCGATTGCGGTGTACTCGCGACGCTGTTCCGATCCGATCAAGCCGACCACAGCGGACCCGGAATGAATCCCGATACCGACATCGAAGTCCCCGCCCGATTCCCCCAGTTCCTTTCTGAAAGCATCCAGGGTGTCGGCCATCTCCAGCGCGCACTGAATGGCATGTTCAGCATGTTTGGCATCGTCAAGTGGCGCGCCCCAGATCGCCATGATTGCATCGCCGATAAATTTATCGAGTGCTCCGCCATGGCGGAAAATGACCTCCACCTGCCGGCTGAAATAACGATTGAGCAGACTCACGACTTCCTGCGCAGTACGCTTCTCCGACAGAGTGGTAAATCCCCGGATATCGGAAAACAATAATGTTACCTGGCGGCTTTCGCCCTCCCGCGACAGCCCGCCATGGGCAATCAGTTCCTTCACCACATGCGGATTGACGAACCGCGAGAATTCCCTGATCGCCGTTTCGCGTTCGCGGCGTTCGCGAAGATAGTCGCGTAATGCCGCAGCCAGGAAAAATATCCAGCTGAACACTGCAATTCTCAAGACAGGCAGCAGCATCAAACTTCCAAGTAGAAGATACTGGACCAGGACAAGCAAAACCGTCGCGAGGGCCAATGCCCCGCCAATCTTCAGCGTATTGGCATGCGCCCGGAAGGCGCCATACAAGACAACCATTAGCAAAAAAGTCAGCACCACAGGCCAGCCAGTGGCGCTCTGTCTGAGATAGTTCTGGTTTTTGAGATTGTCGATCGCAGTGGCCAGGATATCCACACCGTCGGCGCGCAGATTGACCGATGTCGGTCGAATATCATGCAACCCGCTTGCGGTGACACCTATAACCACGATTTTGTCCTTGAATTCATCCGCGCTGCGCTGCCGCTTGCCGCGGTTGAAATCGAGGTAGAGCTCGGCGAAGGAAACATGCGACCTCGCGGCACGGCCACCAGGCCAGCTCAGGACCACCGATTCGGCGATAGGCACATCGATGCCAAGTTCGCGAACGACCCGCGCCGGCAGCGAGGGGATTTCCCAGCCATAGGCATTCTGGTACACGAAATAACGCCGGCCGATACCGTCTGCGTCGGCCAGGAAATCGATGGTGCCCAGCCGCCAGTTATCCGGGCTCAGCGCCTTGGGCAAACCGATATTGAGGGTGGCTCCGGCATCAGTACTTTTTGTTGCCAGCGCCCCCAGTGCATCCTGCAAATCGGCAAGCGGGGCACCGTAGGCGTCGGCGGACGGATCCTGACGGGCCGTCGGAAAAAACACGTTGGGCAGCTTGGCAACCGTCTTGTTGAACAATTCATCGGCATCAAGCCGGTAGATATCCGGCTCGAAAAACATGATGTCGAAAACAATCGCCCGCGGTTTTTGCGCCGCGATTCCGGCAACCATCTCGCCATGCACGGAGCGCGGCCAGGGCCAGCGGCCGGCATATTCCGCCATTCGCTCCAGACTGCTTTCGTCGGCCGCGACCACCACCACATCGGGATCCGGGGCGATTTTGCGCGCATTGCGCGCAACAAAATAATCGGAAACCCTGGCCTCCGACGCCCGCAACCAGTTCAGCCAGAAAAATTCCGCAGGCACAATGACGATCATCGCGGCCAGCAGCAAGGTCAGTGGATTAACGCAGAATCGAGTCACGGTGGGAGTCTACGGAAGGGTGTAATGCCGGTGACGAGTGACGGGTGACAGGTAACGGGCATAAACCGCGGAATTGACACGTCACTTGTCACTCGTTACTCGTCACGAATTTAACGTTACTCGTCACGAATTTAAAGCCCAAGCCTCTGCCATATAGTACTCGTCAACCCCGCCTGATTAAGCGTGTAGAAATGCAGTCCCGGTGCGCCATGGCGCAGCAGGCGGTCGCATAACTGCGTGACCACGTCCAGGCCGAAGGCCCTGATCGATTTGGAATCGTCCCGGTAGCTTTCGAATTTCAAGCGCATCCAGCGCGGGATTTCCGCGCCACAGGCATCGGAGAATCGGGCGAGCTGTGAAAAGTTACTGATCGGCATAACGCCGGGCACGACGGGCACCGAGATGCCCGCGGCGTCGCACTCGTCGCGAAAGCGAAAATAAGCATCGCCGTTGTAGAAATACTGGGTGATGGCGGAATTGGCGCCGGCATCGACCTTGCGTTTGAAGTTGACTACTTCCTCCGCGGCATTGCGGGTCTGCGGGTGATACTCGGGGTAACAGGCCACCTCGATATGAAACCAGTCACCGGTCTGCGCCCGAATAAAAGCGACCAGCTCATTGGCATAGCGCAGTTCGCCGCTGGATGCCAGACCGGATGGCCTGTCACCGCGCAGCGCTACGATGTGGCGGATACCCTGTTCCTTGTAGCCCGTAAGGATTTTCGCAATTTCTGTCTTGCTGGACGCCACGCAGGAAAGATGCGGTGCTGCCTGCTGCCCCGCCGCGCGAATTTCCAGCACAGTATCCAGAGTCCCCTGCTGCGTCGATCCTCCCGCGCCAAAGGTTACCGAAAAGAATCTAGGCTTCAGTTGCGCAAGCTGCCGCCAGGTGTCGCGCAGTTTCTCCTTTCCTTCCGGGGTTTTGGCAGGGAAGAATTCGAATGAATAAACCGGTGACGAGTGACGGGTGACAGGTGACATGTTTCGATAGTTATTTTTCCAACGTGTTCATCAGGCCAGATATGGATCGCATCAAACCGGAAATGGGATCCAATACTTCATCTACTTCCGTCAGATAATTAAGATCTTGGGCGATCAGAATTTGTGTCTCCTCTTCCGCCAGCGACCCCCGCGCTACCGAGAGAAATTGCGCAAATTCTCGTTTGCTCTTTCGGGCAGCCCCTTCCGCAATATTCGAAGGAATCGAAACTGCCGCTCGCCTCATTTGAGAAGTAAGCCCGAACTGTTCCGCTGACGGGAAGGTCTTGGTGACTGAATAAACGAGTCGGACCAGCGCCATGGAATCTCGCCACACCCTCAGATCGCGATGGCCCGTCAACATTGACGAACCGCTCTTGTCACCCGTCACGTGTCACCTGTCACCGTTACTAAGCGGCCACGCCGCTCAGTAACGATAGTGCTCCGCCTTATACGGCCCCTTCTTGTCCACTCCAATATAACGTGCCTGGGTATCGGTAAGTTCGGACAGTTGCGCGTTGAGTTTTTTCAATTGCAGGCGCGCGACTTTTTCGTCGAGATGTTTGGGCAGGGTATAGACGCCCACAGGGTATTTTCCGGGATTGGTGAACAGCTCGATCTGCGCAATGGTCTGGTTGGCAAACGAGGAGCTCATGACATAACTGGGGTGGCCGGTGCCGCAGCCCAGATTCACCAGACGCCCCTTGGCCAGCACGATGATGCGCTTGCCGCCCGGGAAAATGACATGATCGACCTGCGGCTTGATTTCTTCCCATTGGTATTGGGACAGCGAGGCAATGTCGATTTCATTGTCGAAATGGCCGATGTTGCAGACGATGGCCTGGTCTTTCATTTTTTTCATGTGTTCATGCGTGATCACATGGTAGTTGCCGGTCGCGCTGACAAATATGTCGGCCTTGTCGGCGGCGTAATCCATGGTCACCACGCGGTAGCCTTCCATGGCTGCCTGCAGCGCACAGATCGGGTCAATCTCGGTGACCCACACCTGCGCCGACAGCGCCCGTAGCGCCTGAGCAGAGCCCTTGCCGACGTCGCCATAACCACACACCAGCGCGACCTTGCCGGCGATCATGACGTCGGTGGCGCGCTTGATACCATCCACCAGCGACTCGCGGCAGCCATAAAGATTATCGAATTTCGACTTGGTGACCGAGTCGTTTACGTTGATGGCGGGGAAAGCCAGCTTGCCTTCCTTGTGCATTTGATACAAACGATGCACGCCGGTGGTGGTTTCTTCGGTCACGCCTTTGACCTTGCCCAGCCGGGTGGAGTACCACTTCGGGTCCTGCTTGAGTTTGGCCTTGATGGCTGCGAACAGGGCGGTTTCTTCCTCGCTGCCTGGATTTTTCAACACACTCGGATCACTTTCCGCACGGGTGCCCAGATGCAGCAATAAGGTCGCATCACCGCCGTCATCCAGAATCATGTTGGAGTAACCCCCGTCCGGCCACTCGAAAATGCGGTGCGTGTAATCCCAGTATTCCTCCAGGGTTTCGCCTTTCACGGCGAAGACCGCCGTGCCCTTGGCGGCAATGGCGGCAGCAGCATGATCCTGTGTCGAAAAGATATTGCAGGACGCCCAGCGGACCTCCGCACCCAGCGCCTGCAAGGTTTCGATCAGCACCGCGGTCTGGATGGTCATGTGCAAGGAGCCAGTGATGCGCGCGCCCCGTAGCGGGCGCGTGGCGGCGAATTCCTCGCGGATCGCCATCAGGCCCGGCATCTCGGTTTCGGCGATGCGGATTTCCTTGCGACCCCAGTCGGCAAGAGTCAGGTCGGCAACTTGAAAATCGACGGGTTTTTTGGCGTGCGGAACTGCAGACATCGGCTTGCCTCCTAAAAATACGGAGCGCCGAAAAGGGCAACGGCGCTCACAACCGGTTAAAGGATTGTGAGCGCCGTTGAATTCTTTTGCTGAGCCTGGCCAATCCCCTGGGGGAAGGTCGCAGCGCTCCTCAGCACGCCGCCATTATAGGCGGGCCTTTTACCCCTGAAAAGGGCAGTGACCCCCGGCCCCTTACGCTACCGCCGTTTTTTTGATCCCCGCGTCTGCCTGCAAGGCCTGAACCTTGTCCAGCGCTTCCCAGGTAAATTCCGGCTCGTCGCGGCCAAAATGGCCGTAAGCGGCAGTCTTTTCGTAGATCGGGCGCAGAAGATCCAGCATTTGGACAATGCCCCTGGGTCGCAGGTCGAAGTGTTTTTGCACCAGTTGCGCGATTTTTTCGTCGGCGATCCTGCCGGTACCGAAGGTGGTAACCATCACGCTGGTCGGCTTGGCCACGCCGATGGCGTAGGAGACCTGAAGTTCGCATTTGCTCGCCAGTCCGGCGGCCACGATATTTTTCGCCACGTATCGGGCCGCATAGGCGGCGGAGCGGTCGACCTTGGAAGGATCCTTGCCCGAAAACGCGCCGCCGCCGTGATGGGCCGCGCCGCCGTAGGTATCGACGATGATTTTGCGGCCGGTCAGTCCACAGTCCCCCTGTGGGCCACCAACCACAAAGCGCCCGGTCGGATTCACCAGATAGTTGATCGGCCCTTTGATCAGATTCTTGGGCAGCACCGGTTTGATGATCTGCTCGATGACGGCCTCGCGGATTTTCTCCAGTGAAATATCCGGGGCATGTTGAGTCGATAACACAACAGTGTCAATGGAGTCGGGCTTGCCGTTGACATAACGGACCGTGACCTGCGATTTGGCATCGGGACGCAGCCAGGGCAGGCGCCCGTCGCGACGCAACTCTGACTGGCGTTCGACCAGGCGGTGCGCGAGATAAATCGGCAAGGGCATGAACACCGGCGTTTCGTCGCAGGCGTAACCGAACATCAGTCCCTGGTCGCCCGCGCCCTGATTGAGCGGGTCGTCCTGTGCCTTATCAACGCCCTGCTTGATGTCTGGCGACTGCTTGTCGTAGGCAACGAGTACCGCGCATCCCCGATAATCGATCCCGTAGTCGGTGTTGTCGTAACCGATGCGCTTGATGGTTTCGCGGGCCACCTGCTGGAAATCGACCACCGCGTTGGTGGTGATTTCGCCGGCCATGACGACCAGGCCGGTATTCACCAGGGTTTCCGCGGCAACTCTGGACAATTTGTCTTGAGTTAAGATGGCGTCGAGTACGGCATCCGAAATCTGGTCGGCAACTTTGTCGGGATGGCCCTCGGATACGGATTCGGACGTAAAAAGGAAATCGTTCATTAGCTCTCTTTTCGTGGCATCGGCAAGGTCTAGCAGCATAACAAAAAGCCTTGCGCGCGACAAAGCCGCCGCCGCGCTCCAATCGGGGTGTATTGCGGGACTAACTGCTATTCCATGACGATTTTATTGCGCCTTCTGGCCAGACTGCCGCTTTCCTGGCTGCACGCCGCCGGAACCGCGCTCGGTTGGGCAATCTATCTCCTGTCGCCACGTTACGCGGCGCGCACCCGCGAAAATCTCCTGAATTGTGGGCTCTGGGAATCCGAATCCGAGTATGAAACTCTGTTGAGTCGCAGTGTTGCCGAGTCCGGCAAAGCCGCATTGGAAGTGATCGCCGTTTGGTTTCGGCCGCTTGAAGAGGCGCGAAAACTTGTTCGCTGCGATATGCCCCTGTGGGCGATCGAAAATGCGGAAGCGCTTGGCAAGGGGGTCATTTACTTGACGCCACATCTCGGCTGTTTCGAAGCAACCGGTCCCTGGCTCTCGGCCAGAGGCCCCTTGACCGCGCTGTATCGCCCGCCAAAAATCGCCGCGTTGCAAGCCTACATCAAGGCGGGACGCGCGCGGGGCGCATTGACGCTTGCACCCGCGAACCTGGGCGGAGTGCGTTTGCTGCTCAAAGCGCTCAAACGCGGAGAATCCATCATCATTTTGCCGGATCAGGCTCCCGGTGCAGGCGAAGGTGCCTGGGCGGAATTTTTTGGGCGGCAAGCCTATACCATGACCTTGGTTGGCCGCCTGGTCGAGGCAACCGGCGCGCCGGTGGTAATGATTGCCGCCCAGCGCCTTGCCGGGAGCGCCGGTTACTCGATTCACCTGGAAAATATCGTCGCCAGTTTGCAAGGCGAAGCCGGTCCACGAAATTTGAACGCAGCGGTGGAAAATTTCGTCCGACGCATGCCAGAGCAATATTTCTGGAGCTACAACCGCTACAAGGTACCGGCGGGTGTGACGCCCCCCTCGGCAAACGGCCTCAACGACGATACACACATACACGCATGAGCCACGAATCTTGCCCAGTGGCGGCAAACCCGGGAACCGGTGGCACAATTCTTCTCCACCCGCCATGCTGACCCGCCTGCTGCTTCTGCTGGTCAGGTTAATTTGCTTGTTGCCGCTTCAATTGCTGGCGCCGATCGGGCAATGCCTGGGCATGGTTTTATATTTTTTGGGCCGGGAGCGCCGCAAGGTTGCGCGCATCAACCTGGAGCGCTGTTTCCCCGAATGGGCCCCCGCGCTCCGACGACAAGTACTGCAGGCGCACTTTCGCGCGGCTGGCCGTGCCTTGCTGGAACAGGGCATTCTCTGGTGGTCATCCAAGGAACGCATCGAGCGCACCGTCGGTATTGAGGACGCACAACACCTTCAAGCCGCGCACGGTAAACCCATTATCGTTCTGGCCTTTCATTTCCTGGGTGTGGAGATGGGCAATATCCGTTTGTCCACCCGATATCGGGGCGTCAGCGTTTTCGCCAATCAGAAAAATCCCGTATTCAGGGATTTATTGCAGAGAAGCCGGACGCGTTTCGGCAATTCCCTGCTGCTGTCCCGGCAGGACGGCATTCGCCCGGTGATCAAGGCCATGCGTGAAGGGCGAACGCTGCTTTATCTTCCGGACCAGGATTTTGGCCCTAAGGATGCGATTTTTTCGCCATTTTTCGGCGTGCCGGCGGCAACCGTCACTGGATTATCGCGGCTGGCGCGCCTCACCGGCGCTTGTGTCATTCCATTTGTCACCCGGCAGCTTCCCGGTGGTCAGGGTTATGTAGGACGCTTTTATCCAGCGTGGGACAATTACCCGGGTGAGGGGGTCGAAGCCGATACCCTGAGGATGAACCAGTTTCTTGAACAACGCGTTCTGGAGATGCCGGAACAGTATTTCTGGATGCACAAACGATTCAAGACCCGCCCGCCCGGTGAAGACTCTCCCTATTGACAGGTTCATGGGTTCACCCGCCCTTCGACAATTTGCCATTTCGCCATTGCGCGAGCCGGAAGTGGAAGCCTTGACCCGGCTGGCGCGCGGGATCTGGTTGCAACACTATCCCGGAATTATCACCGTGCGGCAGATAGAATATATGCTGGCGCAGCGTTATTCTTCACAGGTGATTATCGATCAGTTGCGCAAAGGCACAGCGTGGTGGGACAAACTGCAAGTGGCAGGGATCCTGGCCGGGTTTAGCTGCGTCGAGGCCGACGGCCAATCCTTGAAACTCGACAAACTTTATGTTCACCCTCGGTTTCACCGCCAGGGCTACGGACGGGCGCTTTTCGAACAGGCCGAGCGCAAAGCACTGCAGCAGGGCTGCGAGCGGATTTATCTTCAGGTCAATCGCGGCAATCACGATTCCATAGCGATGTACCGGCATGTCGGCTTCGAAATCGAGAAAACCTTGAAAGTGGATATTGGCGGAGGGTTTGTGATGGATGACTATGTGATGGGAAAGAAAATCAGGGGCGAGGGGCGAGGGGCGAGGGGCGAGGTATGAAAACCGCTCGTCGCGCCACAAGAATCCCTCAGATTGGAAGCAGGCCCAGCACCGCTATAGTCGGGATTGGCTCTACGTATTCCCCTCGCCCC
>CAMDKM010000011.1 GCA_945900965.1 Bordetella parapertussis
GATCTTGCCAGCCTGTGTAGGCTTCTTGAAACCTCATGATTCGCGTCTCCTGTAACCAACGCGCCCGGCTTATGGGTATTTCCATGGCTCACCCAAAAACCGGACACATTACGTGCTACAGAACCGGACAACTAACTTACTCCCCACAGTGCTCGCGCCTCGACGTTGTTTCTTTGAACGCAAACGGGTAAGTTGCCGGCGTTCAGCTGGTCTGCTTGATTCTGGTGCATTACGGCGTTATCGGATTTAGCCGGACAGGGGCAGCGCGCTCGGACAAATGTGAAAAATGTGGGACTATCTTCCTTCACATCGGTTCTGGATGCGTCCTTGGTTCTTCGATGCGGCCGGCACGAAGAAGCGAATTGCGATTAAGACAAGAGACTCGGGTGTATTCCAGGAAGATTACAGACGTACTGAACATGCTGAGCGTGATGGCGCTGGGTTTGTTATGTATTCAGTGCAATTTTGCCCTTGCCGCCATCGCCGACTGCATCGAAGACGGCGGCCAGCGCGTCTGTACCAAACCCATGCTCAGCCCGTGGAAATATGGCTACTGCATTGCCAATTCACTGTCGAGCACGCTAGCCGCGGCCAACGCCTGCAGCGCCATTCATCCATAGCCTTGGGATACCGACGGTAAAATCACCGCCTTCGCCGAGTGTTTGCCAGCGCAGCAATTCGGCGCGTGCGCCGCACAGGCCAATTTCACCGGTTGGGCAAACGCAAGGGGTCAAGTCTTGACATGACGTTTTTGCCCGAGCGAGGTGTCAGCCTTTTGCCTACTGCGCCACCTGCATAGCTGCCAAAGAAGAAAGTTCCCCCTCACGCCAAACCCTGCATCAGAAGACAGATGACAGAGGACCGAAGACAGAAGCTTCGAACGCGCGCCAATCCCACGGTTTCCCGCCTTCGCGGGGAAGACACTTATTCAGGTTTTTTATCTACCTATTTCAATTACCTTCCAGCGCCGAAGTCCAATATCTATCCGGTTTTGAATCCGGTTTTCTTGTGAGTTCCGTCGCAATACGGTTTGTTCTGCGACTGTCCGCAGCGGCATAGCCAGGTCTTCTCAAGCCGATTGAGTGTGCGCCCGGTACCGCTGACGATTTCCACGTTGCCGATGATTTCCAGCGGGCCATCCGGCTTCGGTTTTATTTCGAGCGGGCCGGCGCGATTCTTTAATGGCTCCGAGGCCTGGGTGGCGGGCTCGCCGGTCGCGGAAAATCCCGCGGTAGCGTGACTGCCGTCGCAGTAAGGCTTGTTGTTTGAAGCACCGCAGCGACACAGCGTCGTGCGCAGCGTGTTTTCGCCCCCGGTAAATCGCACGTCGGCGTGTATCGCCAACGGTCCATTTTCACGCAGGTGAATCAGGTTCACGGGCGGCGGCGCTTCTTGCGCTGCGCCGTCCAGCCGTTCGTAGGTTATCGCTCCGGAAGGACAGGCGAGTGCCACATTGACTATGGCTTCGACCGAAGCATTGTCCGGCTTGATCCAGGCGCCAGGCGCGTTGGCCTGAAACACGTCCGGGCGACCCAATACGCAGTGTCGGGAATGGATGCATTTTTCTCCGTCGAAACGGACCACCAGGTTCTTGCCACGATATTCCTGAATAGAATCGGCCATGATCTCCTCCTGTAGTGTTGTCGACAAACTTTACTTCTGTTCGAGCACTATATCGCTCAGGAATTTCTCGGCAACAGAAGTATCGCCTCCAGTCCACCTTCCGGCCGATTGCGCAGACTCACCGAGCCGCCGTGCGATTGCGCGATATTGCGGGCAATCGACAGACCCAGGCCGGTGCCGCCGGTATTGCGGTTACGCGATGCTTCCAGGCGATAAAAGGGATCGAATACCTTTTCCATTTCGGCTTCGGGAATGCCCGGGCCATGATCGGCGATGGAAATACGCAGCCCCTTCGCCTCTTCGCTCACCGTGATATCGGCGCGCTGTCCATAGGCCAGGGCATTGTCGAGCAGGTTCTGCAAGCAGCGTTTGAGTGCTTGGGCACGACCGACCAAGGGCTGTATCGGATGGCCGGCAACACTGACCTGGTGGCCGGCTTCTTCCGCATCTTCTTTCAGGCTGGAGATCAACGCGCCGATATCGATGGGGTGACTCGCTTCGCTGCTTTCGCTCAGACCACGCATGGTTTCCAGCGCGGACGTCACCATTTCCTGCATGGCATCGAGATCGCGGGAAAAGCGGGATTTGAGTTCCACATCTTCCAGCATTTCCGCCCTCAGACGCATGCGGGTGATGGGCGTCTTCAAGTCGTGCGACATCGCCGCCAACGACTCGATTCGTGTTTCCACGTAACGCTTGAGTCTGTCCTGCATGTTGTTCAGTGCCTTGGATGCCCGCGCCAGCTCGACCGCTCCTGATTCCTTCAGCGGTGCGCGGTTGATATCGCGCCCCAGCTGTTCCGCCGCCTCGGCCAGCACCGACAAGGGCCGCGTAACCAGACGCACGGCAAAAAACGCCAGCAACAGCATGGCGCAATCGACAATGATCAGATTCTGCACCAGGCGAAAGAACCATCGCGATTCGCGCGCCGGGTGGATGCTTTCCGCCTCGATCCACTGTCCGGTTCCCAGTTCCACGACGGCACTAATCCGTACACCAGGGCGTTCCCGCAACTCGCTGGACAACCAGAAATCGGGCTGCTGATACATTGGCGCAACGGACATGACCCGGAAGCCCACTCCTGGTTCAAGTTCTAATGCGAGTGCCTCGCGAGCCGCGGCCAGCAGATCGTTATCGGAGGAGCCCGGTTGCGCACCCGCAACCGGAACACCATCCTTCAAGCTCAGATTTTCGCCGGATACCGCACGCAGGATTTTGTCGCGCTCGGCCGAACCTGCGGCATTAAGCACGCGCACCGCATCCCCGATACGCGCGGCCGCCTGATTGACACCGGCGCGCAGCGCCTGCGACTTGCGGTCTTCGATATGCAGAGCCGTGGTAATAAGCTGCACGGCCACGAAGCCGCCGATCAGAATCAGCGCGATGCGTCCGAATAGCGTACGGGGCAGCAGGCTCATGCCTTCTCCTCTACTCGGGTGGCGAGAACGTAACCTTGGCCGCGCACGGTCTTGATGATTTCGGCTTCGCGCGCCTGATCGCGCAGCCGCTCCCGCAGCCGGCTGACTTGCATATCCAGCGTGCGATCGGCGGGATCGGCATCCCGGCCGACGGTGAAATTGCTGATCTGGTCCCGGGTCAACACGACTTTGGGATTGCGAAGGAATAGCAGCAGCAAGCGGTACTCGGCCCCCGACAACGGCACCACCATGCCATCGGGCGCATGCAGATTGCGTTCGCGAGTGTCAAGCCGCCAGCCGGAAAACGCGAAAGCCTCCGGCACATCCTCCACTGCGCCGGCAGGCAGGGCCTTGGCGCGGCGCAATATCGAGCGGATGCGCGCCAGCAGTTCACGTGGCTCGAAGGGTTTGGCGAGGTAATCGTCGGCGCCCATTTCCAGTCCGAGAATGCGATCCGCCGCTTCGCCGCGCGCAGTCAGCATGAGAACCGGCACCTGCGATTTGGTCCGCAACTGACGACACAACGACAAGCCGTCCTCCCCGAGGAGCATCAGATCCAGCACGATGAGACTGACCGGTTTTGCCGCCATTGCCTCGCGCATTCGTGCGCCATCGGCCACCGCCTGGGCGTCAAAATCGTTCTTGCGCAGGTACTGCTCCAGCAGGGAGCGGATGTCCTCGTCGTCATCGACAATGAGAATTCGTTCACGCATGCATGCCGTTATACCGCCGGCCGTGGATTTTGGGGAGGACTTTTGTCACCCAGCGTAACAAGACGCGGTAATTCAACAATTCGTTACAGTCCGGGGCCTGGATTCGCCTACAGTTCCGGATGACACAGCCTTCTGGTATTTCAACATTTTTCATCCCATGCTGCTTCGGATCCCACACCACTGGATTGCGCTCTATGCGGCACTGGCATCGGCCTGTGTCGCGGTGGTTCTGTCGAGCGCCGCACAGGCCGCGGACCCCTATCGCACGCAGTCATTGATTTCTCCCGGAGCTGGACAAGCCTGGAACGGCGGGGCCGATGCCTGTGGAGGAGCGGGCGGCGAGTCCGGGCCGCTAACGCTGGTGAATGTCATCGATCGGGCTTTATGCAATAACCCGCAGACCCGCCAGAGCTGGATTGCCACGCGCATCGAAGCGGCTCGCACCGGCCGGGCCCGCGCGGATTATCTTCCCGATCTTTCGATCCAGGCCGGCGCCAACGCCAATCGCACCCGGCCCTTCGACGGTGCAACCGCCAGACAAGACAGCCTGTCCGGAACGCTCACACTGACTTACATTCTGTTCGATTTTGGCGCCCGCGATGCCAATCTGGAAAGCGCGCGGGGATTACTGCAAGCGGCCAACTGGTCGCACAACGCATCTCTGCAAACGGTGTTTCTGTCGGCGATACAGGCCTACTACCGGTTGTTTGCCGCCCGAGCCAATGTGGAGGCCGCCGCCGAAGCCGAACGCGCTGCGGCGGAAAGTCTCAAAGCCGCCGAAGTGCGTCATCGAGTCGGCACTGCCACGCCAGCGGATCGGCTCCAAGCCAGGACGGCATACTCCCAAACGCGGCTGACGCTCACCCGGGCAGAGGGCGAGGCGAGAATCGCCGCCGGCGGGCTGGCCAATGCCATGGGCATGGAGGCTGACGCCCCCTTGGATCTCGCGCTTGCGCGGGTCGAGGCGCCGGATGAAGGTTTCGACCAGTCGGTGCGCGAACTCCTGGAGGCTGCCCGCACGCTGCGCCCCGACTTGGCCGCGGCGGATGCCAAGCTTCAAGCGGCCCGTGCGCTGCTGCGCTCGGCCCAAGCCGCAGGCCGCCCTTCGGTTAGCTTATCGGCCAGCGGCGGTATCGGCAATTCCAGCTCGCTGGACAATTATTCCTCGGGTGCCATCGGCATCAGCGTCAACATTCCCCTGCTCACCGGGTATCGCAACGCCTACGATGTTGCCCTTGCGCAAGCCCAGATCGAGGCCCGCGAGGCCGACCGCGCCGTCTTGGACCAGCGCGTCTCGCTGGATGTCTGGAATGCCTGGCAATCCCTGATGACCGAGCGCAGTGCGCTCATCAACGCCGAAGATCTGCTCGACAGCGCACTGCAATCCGAGAATGTGGCACGCGGACGTTATCGGGCCGGCGCCGGCACCTTGATCGATCTGCTTAACGCCCAATCGGCCGCATCGAACGCGCGTTTTCAGCAAGCACAGGCGCGCTACAACTGGCATCTGGCCAAGGCCGCACTGGCCAGCGCGCTGGGCACACTGGATATCTCGGCATTGGCCGAAAGCGCGGATACCGTTCATGTCGATACCCGCCGCGCACCGATTCGAAAATGAAAAAACTCTCGAACTTTCCCTGGACCATTGTCATCCTGGCCGTGACATTAAGCGCCGGCGCTGGCTACGGTTTCTCTTTGTGGCAGAAAGGCGGCAAGCCCTCCATCAGCGAACGCTACCGCAGCGCCCCCATCAAGCGTGGGGATCTGGCTCAAAACGTTTCCGCCAATGGCACCCTCAATCCGGTGGTGCTGGTCAACGTCGGCACCCAGGTCTCGGGCACCGTCTTCAGACTGCACGCCGATTTCAATCAACGGGTAAAGGCCGGCCAGGTCCTGGCGGAACTCGACCCCGCTCTGCTCAAGGCATCGGAAGCCCAATCGCTCGCCAACCTTTCCAGTTCGGAAGCCTCGCTCAGATTGGCGATCACCAATGAAGAGCGCATGCGGCAGTTGTTCTCCCAGGAGTACGTCTCCCGCCAGGAATTGGACCAGGCCGTGCAAACACGCGAAGTCGCGCGAGCACAGGTTCGCTTGCATCAAGCCCAGTTGGAGAGAGACCGTACCAATCTGCGCTACACCGTGATTCGTTCGCCGGTGTCAGGCGTGGTGGTCGACCGCCAGGTCAATATCGGACAGACCGTGGCCGCCAGCTTCCAGACCCCGACGCTATTTCGAATTGCCCAGGATCTGAAGCAAATGCAGATCGATTCCAGCGTCGCGGAGGCGGATGTCGGATCGATCAGCATCAGCCAGGCGGCCGAATTCCGGGTCGATGCCTTCCCAGAGCGCGAGTTCAAGGGCACCGTCAAACAGATTCGCCTCAACCCCACCGTGACCAGCAACGTCGTGACCTACAACGTGGTGGTGGAAGTGGCCAACCCCGAAGAACTGTTGCTGCCCGGCATGACCGCGTACCTGACCATCGAGACAACCGCCAGATCCGGCGTGCTGATGCTGCCGAACGCGGCGCTGCGCTTCAAGCCCGAGGATGCCCAGGCCAAACGCGGCGAAGACAAGTCGCGCAAGCGCAGCGGCCCGCAAGTCTGGACAGTGCGGGGCGAAAAGCTCGCCCCCGTTGAGATCAAGACGGGCATCAGCGACGGTCGCCACACGGAAATTCTGTCCGGCGAGTTATCCGAGGGCGACAAAGTGGTGGTGGAGGATCTCAAACCAAGCGAGAAGAAAGAGTCGGCCCCGCGCATGAGGATGTTCTGATGACCGACACCCTGATCCGCATCGAACATCTGCACAAGAGTTACCAGACCGAGGCGGGCCTGTTTCCGGTGCTCAAGGATGTGAATCTGTCGATCGACCATGGCGAGTTCGTCGCGGTCATGGGGCCTTCGGGCTCGGGAAAATCCACGTTCATGAACATCCTGGGCTGCCTCGATCTGCCCACCAGCGGCCATTATTTTCTGAACGGCACAGACACTGCGCTGCTGGGCGCAGATCAACAGGCCCGGCTCAGAAACAAGCAGATCGGTTTTGTATTCCAGGGATTCAATCTGCTGCCCCGGGCGCGTTTGATCGATAACGTCGCCCTGCCCCTGGTGTATGCCGGCATGGACAAGAGAACTCGTCATGCACGAGCAGCCGAAATGCTCGAACAGGTGGGCCTGGTTAACTACTTGCAGAGTTATCCCAATCGGATTTCTGGCGGCCAGCAGCAGCGCGTGGCCATAGCGCGGGCGCTTGCCAATCAGCCCTCACTGTTGCTCGCCGACGAACCCACCGGCAACCTCGATTCGCAGACCAGCCGCGAAGTCATGGAATTGTTCGCCGACCTCAACCGCCGCAAAGGCATCACGGTGGTACTGATCACCCACGAGCACGATGTCGCCGCCTGGGCGCGCCGCCTCGTGCAATTCCGCGACGGGCGCATCGAACACGATGGCGCCGTGGTGGCGGCGCAACAAGAAAAAGGCGAACACCAAGTCGAACACATTTAACACGAAAGATCACGAATACCCTAGCGTAAGCGTGGAGTACCCTTTTAGGAAACACTGAAATATGTGTCTTCCCCGCGAAAGCGGGGAACCAGGTGTCTTTGAAAAACCTGGATTCCCGTTTTCACGGGAATGACATTTTGGAACTTATGCAGTGTTTCCATAACACGAAGGAACTCAAAGTCGAAATCATGGAAAAAGCTCACGTCGAAGAAACACCAGAGTTTGCCCAATACAAAGGAATTTTTTCTTTTCCTTTCCTTCGTGTCCTTCGTGTTCACGCGTTTCATTTTTTGACTTTCTCGGCGACCTCTGTGCCCTCTGCGGCAAAAATGGTTCTTCCTGCATGAACGCGTCAATGCTCGCGGAAGCGTGGGTGGCAATGGGCGCCAACCGACTGCGCACCTTTCTCACCTTGCTTGGCATGGTGATCGGTGTGGCGGCGGTGGTGGCAATGCTGGCGATCGGCCAGGGCGCGCAGATGACCATCAACAAGACCATTGCTTCGATGGGCAGCAATTTGTTCGTCATTCTGTCGGGAGCTTCGACCAGCGGTGGGATCCGGGTCGGCACCGGAAGCGCCACAACGCTTACCATTGATGACGCCGCGGCCATTTCCGAATTGCCCACGGTGGAGGCCGCTGCGCCGGCCCAGACCGGCACCGCCCAAATTGTCTACGGATCGAACAACTGGAGTACCCAGATTTACGGCGTTACACCGGACTACTTTGCGGTGCGCAACTGGAGCGTGACTTCGGGCGACATATTGTCCGATGCGGATCTGCGATCCGCCAGCCGGGTGGCGGTCATCGGCACGACGGTGGCCCGCAATCTTTTTTACGACGAAGACCCGGTCGGCCGCACCATCCGCATTCGCAACAGCCCCTATCTGGTAGTCGGGCTGCTCACGAGCAAGGGCCAAAGCCTCGACGGTCGCGACCAGGACGACACCATCCTGATTCCAGTCACTACGTCGCTGCAAAAGCTGTTCGGCTCGCAATTCCGGGGGTCGGTGCGTTTTATCCTGGCACAAGCAAGCTCCGCGGAAGCCATGGGCCGCGCGGAAAATGAAATCACGTCACTTCTGCGCTCCCGCCACCGCCTCCAGGACGGCGTGGAGAACGACTTCACGGTGCGCAACCTGACCGCCATGGCCAACGCCGCCGCCACCGCCATCCGGGTGTTTTCCATCATGCTGGGCACCATCGCGTCAATTTCCCTGCTGGTGGGCGGCATCGGCATCATGAACATCATGCTGGTGTCGGTTACCGAGCGCACCCGCGAGATCGGCATCCGCATGGCGATCGGCGCGCGGCGCCGGGACATCCTCATGCAGTTCCTGCTGGAGTCGGTGATCATTTCGATCATCGGCTGCTGCATCGGGATAGCCTTGGGAATCGGCGGCGCGATGGCCATCATGTACCTGGCCGACATGCCAATTCTGGTTACACCGGGCTCAATTGCCCTGGCCTTTGCCGTTGCAGCCGGGGTAGGCGTATTCTTTGGCTTTTACCCGGCCAGAAAAGCCGCCTACCTTAAGCCGATCGATGCCTTGCGCTACCAATAATCTCAATTCCCCATACATGGCCAAGCGCCGCCGCCATGCCATCCGGCTCGCGCTTCTGCCGCTGCTTCTGACGTTCATCGTCGGCTGCGGGGAAAAGGGAACGGCCCAGGCGGAAGCTAAAAAATCCGCGCCGACTGTCCCAGTGCTGACCGGTCAGGTGATCGAAAAGCCTGTGCCGATGCGCCTGCACGCCATCGGCACGGTGGAACCCATGGCCTCGGTGGCCGTCAAGGCGCGGGTGGATGGCTTGATCGTCAAGGTCCATGTGCGCGACGGACAGGAGGTCGCCAAGGGCGATTTGCTTTTCCAGCTAGATCCCAAGCCCTATGAATCGCAACTGGCGCATGCCGAAGCGGATCTGGCCCGTGACCAGGCGCAACTGGACTACGCGCTCGGACAGGAAACGCGCTACAAGGAATTGCTGGCCAATAATTTCGTGTCCCCGGAAGGATATGCCCAGGTGGCGGCGAATTTCCGCGCCCTCGAATCCACGGTCGCCGGCAGCGTGTCGGCGGTCAACCGCGCGCGCATCAACATTGGCTACACCTCGATCCGCGCCACGCTCGACGGCCGCGCCGGCAAGGTGCTGCTCGGCGAAGGCAATCTGATCAGGGCCAATGACGATCAGCCCATGGTGGTCATCAACCAGATCGCGCCGATCTATGTCAGCCTGGCGGTACCGGAAAACCGGCTGAACGAAGTACGTGCATCACACAAAAAGGCACCAGTGCGAGTGGAAGTCGCGCCGGACAAGTCTGCGAGGCTGTCCGGATTGCTGGCCTTTGTCGACAACGCGGTGGATGTGGCCACCGGCACGATCAAGTTGCGCGGCCAGTTCGCCAACCGCGACCGGCTGCTCTGGCCAGGACAATTTGTGGATGCCTGGGTCGTACTGGGCGATGAGGAAAAAGCGCTGGTAGTGCCGACCCAGGCTTTGCAGACCGGCCCGAAGGGCCAGTTTGTTTATGTGGTCTCCGCCGATGGCAGCGCGGAGTTGCGCGAAGTGACCGTGGCTCGTGCCGAAGGCAACGAAAGTGTGATTGCAGGCGGACTCAAGGTCGGTGAAACAGTGGTGGTGGACGGTGCCTCGCGTGTGCAGCCCGGCTCCAAACTCGGCATCAAGACGCCGGACAAGCCGTCGTGAGCATCGCCGAGATTTTTGTCCGCCGGCCGGTGATGACCGGGCTGGTGATGATAGGCATCCTCGCCTTTGGCATCATTTCCTACCGGCAATTGCCGGTGTCGGATCTGCCCAACGTCGACTTCCCCACCATTGCGGTCACGGCCTCCCTGCCCGGCGCCAGCCCGGAGACCATGGCCGCCGCAGTGGCCACGCCGCTTGAAAAAGAATTTTCCACGATCGCCGGCCTGGACTCGATGGATTCGTCGAGTGCGCTGGGTCTGACCCGCGTCACGCTGCAATTCGCCCTGGATCGCAACATCGATGCAGCCGCCCAGGACGTGCAATCGGCCATCACCCGCGCGCTGCGCCAACTGCCGGCGCAGATGAGCACGCCGCCATCGTTCCAGAAAGTCAATCCGGCGGACGCAGCGATTTTCTCGCTGTCGCTGACATCGAAGACGCTGCCCATGTCGGCGGTGGACGAATTTGCCCAGAGTCTGCTTGCGCAACGCATCTCCACCATTGCCGGAGTCGCACAGGTGCAGGTGATCGGTTCGCAGAAATACGCGGTGCGCGTGCAACTCGACCCGCGCGCGCTGGCCAGTCGAGGCGTGGGCATTGACGAAGTGGCGCAAGCACTCAACCGCCACAATTCCAACCTTCCTACCGGCACGCTCAACGGCGCCCAGCGGGCCTACACCATCGAATCCAGCGGGCCGTTGCACAGCGCCGCCGATTTCCGGCCGATCGTGGTGGTCTGGCGCAATGGCGCCCCGATTAGACTCAACGAACTGGGTCGGGTGATCGACAGCGTACAAAACAATAAAATGGCGGCCTGGTTGAACGACGAGCCGGGCATCATCATCCAGGTGCAACGCCAGCCCGGCACCAACACGATTCGCATCGTGGACTCCATCAAGCAACTGCTGCCCGGCTTCCAGGCCCAGGCGCCCGCTGGCTTGTCGATCGATATTCTCTACGACCGAACCATCTCGATCCGCGATTCGGTCGCCGATGTGAAATTTTCGCTGATGCTGGCGCTGGCGCTGGTGATTCTGGTGATCTTCCTTTTTCTGCGCAACATCTCCGCGACGGTGATTCCCAGTCTCGCGCTGCCCATGTCCATCGCCGGAACGTTCCCCGTGATGTATCTGATGGGTTACAACATCGACAATTTGTCACTCATGGCGTTGACGCTATGTGTGGGATTTGTGGTGGACGACGCCATCGTAATGCTGGAAAACATCAGCCGGCACCTGGAAATGGGCAAGACCCGCATGCAGGCCACGCTGGATGGCGCTCGCGAAGTGGGTTTCACCATTGTCTCGATGACCCTGTCGCTGGCGGCGGTGTTCATTCCGGTGTTGTTCATGGGCGGGGTGCTGGGTCGACTGCTGCACGAATTCGCGGTTACCATCATAGCAGCGGTCCTGGTGTCGGGGTTCGTATCTCTGTCGCTCACACCGATGTTGTGCAGCCGCTGGTTGCGTCCCGAGCGAGAACGGCACCATGGTCTGGTTTACAGGGCATCGGAACGCGCCTTCGATGCCCTGCGCGATTTCTATGACCTGACGCTGCGCTGGTCGCTGCACCACCGGCGCACGGTGATGATCCTGTTCGCAGCGATTTTCGCCACCACGGTGTGGCTGTTCGACAAGATTCCGATGGGGTTTTTGCCGAGTATCGATACCGGCCAGTTGTTGGTGTTCACCGAGGCCGCGCAGGATATTTCCTTCGACGCCATGGCGCAGAAACAACGGCAGGCGGCCCGCATTGTGCGCGATGATCCCAATGTGGCCGCATCCATGGCCTTCATCGGCCCATCGTCCACCTCCGGCGCCAGCCAGACGCTGAACCTCGGGCGCATATTCGTCCGCCTCAAGCCGCGGGAAGAACGCCTGCACGCCGATGCCATCATTCAGGAATTGCGCCCCAAGCTGACTTCCATACCCGGACTCAAAGTTTATCTGCAGAACATTCCGCCGATTCGAATCGGCGGCAAAGTCACCAAAAGCGAATACCAGTACACCCTGCAGGATACCGACACCGACGAGCTCTATCGTTGGGCGCCGATTCTGGAAGCCAAACTCAAGTCGCTGCCGGATTTTGTGGATGTGGCGAGCGACCTGCAAATCACCAACCCCACCGTGCGGGTGGATATCGACCGCGACCGGGCTTCTTCTCTCGGCGTCACCGCCGAGCAGGTAGAGGATGCCTTGTACAGCGCCTTCAGCTCGCGTCAGGTATCGACCATTTATACGCCCGCCAATCAATACTGGGTCATTCTCGAACTCGAACCTCAGTATCAGGACAGCCCGGAAGCCCTGTCCCTGCTGCACGTTCGCTCGGGCCCCGGAGCATTGGTGCCGCTTTCCGCGGTGGCACGCATCGAACACGGCATCAGTCCGCTGATCGTGACCCATCAGGGTCAACTGCCTTCGGTCACGCTGTCCTTCAACCTGAAGAAAGGCGTGGCGCTCAGCCAGGCCATTGAAGAGGTCAACAAGGTCGTTGCGGAATTGCGCATACCGCCCACGTTGATCGGCAGTTTCCAGGGCACGGCACAAGCCTTCCAATCGTCTCTGGCTGGCATGGGATTGTTGTTGCTGATGTCGATTTTTGTGATCTATCTGATCCTCGGCATCCTGTATGAAAGTTACATCCATCCGATCACCATTCTGTCCGGCCTGCCGACGGCGGGATTCGGCGCTCTGCTCACGCTGATGCTTTTCAAGATGGATCTGAACATGTACGGCTTCGTGGGTCTGATCATGCTGATCGGCATCGTCAAGAAAAACGCCATCATGATGATCGATTTCGCCATCGCCGCCCAGCGCAACGACGGCAAGGACCCGGCGCAGGCCATCTACGAAGCCTGCCTGATCCGCTTCCGGCCCATCATGATGACCACCATGGCCGCACTCATGGGCACGCTGCCGATCGCCATGGGCTTCGGCGCCGGCTCCGAAGCACGCAGGCCTCTGGGGCTGGCGGTCGTTGGCGGCCTGATGGTGTCGCAAGTGCTCACGCTCTACATCACACCGGTGGTGTATCTGTACCTGGAGAAACTGCGGACCTGGCGCAGCGGAAAACCCGATTCATCCGCCGCCCCGGCGGCAGCCTGACTTAAATCTCAAAATGGAAAATCCCGTATCCACGACACCTTCAACAACACCCGATCCGTCCGTGGTGACCATTGCCCATGTCGTTTATGGCCTGCACGCCTTGAGCATACTGATCGGCTTGACCAGTTTTGCCACCATCGTCGGAGCTTTCGTGTTCGGCGTCCCCTCGATCATCGCGGTGATCCTGAATTACCTGCACCAGCCCAAAGCCCGCGATACCTACCTCGCCTCGCATTTCCGCTGGCAGATCCGCACTTTCTGGTTTGCTGTGTTGTGGGTATTTTTCGCGCTGGCGTTGTTCGTTACCATCATCGGCATTCCGTTGGCCTGGGCTGTCCTGGTGGGTGCAGGTATCTGGATCATCTACCGCGTCGCGCGTGGCTGGCTTGCGTTGTCGGAACGCAAGGCAATGGTGATTTGACCCCCCCTCTCCCCTCGCGGGACAAGGGCACACTTGAAGCGGAGCAGAGGGGGAAGACAACAAGCATTACTCAATCAATTTTCGCCCCCGCCTTTTTAATAACCGCCGCCCAACGCGGCCGCTCGCGTTTCACCAAATCCTGAAACTGTTGCGGCGAACTGCCATCCGGATCAGTACCGAGTTCCGCGAAGCGTTGCCGCACGGCAGGCGATTGGAGTGACGCGACAATTTCCCGATGCAGTTTCTCTACAATCGCCGTCGGCATATTCGCCGGACCAATGACCCCACCCCAAGCGACGGTCTCGTACCCCGGCAGTCCCGATTCGGCGATGGTGGGTACATTCGGAAATAAGACAGAGCGCCGAGGCCCCGATACGCCCAGCGGCCGCAGGCGTCCGGCTTTGACATGTGGCGCCACCGAGGTAATGTTGTCGAAAATCACCTGCGCTTGGCCGGCGATCAAATCCGTGATCGCCTGCGGGCCGCCGCGATACGGCACATGCAGCATGTCCACGCCCGCCATGGTCTTGAACAATTCGCCGCCAAGGTGCCCCGTGGTGCCATTACCCGGCGAAGCGAACGCCAGCGTCCCGGGATGTTCCTTCGCATGGGCAATCAATTGGCCAACACTCTTCACCGGAAGATCGTTGTTGACCGCCAGCAGGTTGGCGACTCGCAGGCAATTTGATATCAGTGTCAGATCGCGCTCGACGTCATAGGGAAGATTCGGCAGCAATCCCTGATTGATGGCGAGCGACACAATGTTGCCGTAGCCAAGCGTATAGCCGTCGGGTGGGGCCCGCACAATTTCCATCGTGCCTATCACTGCGTTGGCGCCAGGTTTGTTCAAAATGACGATGGGCTGCCCCAGGCGTTGGGACAATTCGGCGGTAAGAATGCGCATCAGCACATCCGGCGACCCGCCGGGAGAACCCGAGACGATGAAACGAATCGGTTTATCCGGGTATTCCGGACGTGCGATTCCTGCGAGCGCCAGCAACGCGAATGCAAACAACATCCGCAATACCCATTTCGTCATGGGCACTTCACCTTCTTTGCGCCGGGCCTCACCCTCGACTTCCGCCGACTGCAGCGAGGACACCAGCGCGGCGTCGCTCCAGCTTCCACCAGACAACAGCCGACAAGGCGGAGAGAAAGAATGCGCTAGCGACTGCGAATCCGCTGCTGGTTGTCACTAGCGAATTTGCCGCCAACCCGAGACCGAGCCACAGCGCCGGAGCCCGGAGCACGGCAGCCATCGATCGCGACGGCCGCCTTCGTTTGATGACGATCGCCGAAATCAACACCGCAAGCACAAGCCCCCCAGATGCCCCCCACCAAGCATTGCTGGCGGGGGCTCCTGGCAAGAGGACTGCCATGGCGGCAGCGATGCGAATCGAACCTCCGAGATAATCGGTTCGTCTCATCCAGTCGGATCCTCCGATCAGCAGGCGCAATCCGTCATTCCCCGGAGGAAGAGGGACATTGTCGTCAGTGGACGCAAGGCCCTCAATCGGGCGCAGAAGCACTCGCATGGCGAGGCTCGCGAGCCAGCCCGCTGGCAACGCAAGTGGCGCGGCGATAAGTGGGATCGGCACCACGAACAGGAGCGCGAGCGTCCCGAGCACCAGCCACTCGACAACGCGCACAGCGGCGCGGCGAATGCGATGTCGCGGCGGCTCCGCCCATGTGGCGAGCGAGATAAGACGATCCGCCGAGCGCAACACGCGCCGACTCCGGGCAAGATCGAGTGCCTCGAAGGCTTCGTCGAAGCTGACCCAGCGAACCCTGCGCTTTTCGAGCGGCTTGCTGCGGCCGCTGTAGGCCATCAGAAAATACTCGATGGAGATCCAATCCCCTTCCTGCCTTTGCTTGACGCGCCGCAGGCGCCGGATTGGCCGCACACGCACACCCGCCTCTTCGCTAACCTCGCGCTGCGCGGTTTCGGCGGCACTCTCCCGTTTCTCGACATGCCCCTTCGGAAATACCCATCGGTCGCGCGTACCGCTGGCTTCAACAAGGAGGTAACGCGGTCCATCGCCTGTCAGCTTGAAGACGATCCCTCCTCCATGCGTTGAGCGGCTCACTGGGGCGGCGCCTCGACACTGCGCTGGGCCTCGTCCCAGAGAGGCCCAAGCTTGTCCGAGAGCAAGAAGGCCTTGCGCAGCGCAACGCGGCGAGCGCGTATGACCTTCACCAGCAGGCCCTCCCATACCCGTCGCTCGATCTTGGAGGCAGTGGCCATGGAAGTTTCAAGCAAGATCACCATTGAATCCGCGTCGTGGAGATCGCCCAGCACGTCATGGAATCGCGAAGCGCTCCGGTAGAGCCGCCGCACCTCCTTACCCAACGTGCGAGAGAAGGGCTCTATCGCGTAACGCAGGCGCTTGTTCCCGATGCGCAGACTGTGCATGGACTCCGACGTCGCCTGCCTCCGCGCGGCCGTCCAACGCGCGCGCACATCCAGCAATCGCTCGTGCACCCGCTGGCACGCAAACACATAGGTGGGCTGGACAGATGCCGCGTCCTGCTCGATCAACCCGATACTCGCGCCGAGCTGCGTCGGGAAGCCCTCAAGCTGAAGACGATCGACCATCGTGGCGAGCGCCTCCGCGGCCTTGAGCCGCTCCGCCTCCAGCCGCGAAACAAGCTCGGTCACGCTGCGCGGCAGTTCCGTGTGCCCGGCAGTGAGTTTCCGCAGATGGATCAGGGCTACGTCCCGATCACGCACCTCGCCAAGGGCGTCATTCAGGTTTTCAATCCACTCCCGATGCTTGCGAAAAACCTTCTTTTGCAAGACGGGCCGAAAGAGCCGGAAAGCCTCACGGAAACGTTTTACCGCCACACGCAGGTCGTGAATTCCTTTATGCGAGTCGGCGCCGTGAGCGTCGGGAATCTTTTCCAGAAGATCGAGCAGAACTGCCTGCAATACCTTCGATGACGCGCGCGCCACCGGCATGCGACGCGAAAGTCCTGCGATCCAGATCGGCTTGGCCATACTTGAAAGGATACAACATGGGCAGGTGCCAGCGGAGGAAGCTGGTCGCGCGAATAAGGGTAACCCTAAAATCGCCACCGGTGCCTTCACTGGCGCGCAGCTATGTGAATCCGGTGGAAGGCGTAGATTTCCGTTAGCGGCACTGTGATGTAGTATGTGTACTGTTACTGTAGGAGGTACACACTATGCGTACGAATATTGTAATCGACGACAAGCTCATGAAGGATGCTTTGCGGGCCACGGGAGCGAAGTCGAAGCGTGAAGCCGTTGAACTGGGATTGAGGACGCTCGTGGATCTGCGCAAGCAGGAGCAGGCTCGGCGACTCCGGGGAAAGATCACATGGGAGGGCAACCTCGATTCGATGAGGACCGATAAGTGATTCTTGTCGATTCCAGCGTGTGGATTGACTACTTCCGTGGCGCCACGACGCCACAGGTTGAACTATTGGATGGGCTTTTCGGACGGAAGCGCCTGGCCGTTGGCGACTTGATCGAGGTTGAAGTGCTGCAGGGTGTACGCGATGAACGTGAGTTCAACCTGGTGCGCAAGACGCTGGATGCATTTGCCAAAATTGATCTGGTTGGCCACGACGTGGCGGTCAAGGCGGCGCGGAACTACCGAACACTACGAAGGTTGGGAATTGCCGTGCGTAAAACTATTGATACGCTGATCGCGACACGGTGCATAGAGGACGGATTGACGCTCCTTCATTGCGATAAGGACTTCGATCCATTTGCGACGCACCTTGGTCTCCGCGTGGCGTATTCGGAAACCGACTCGGGATAAGGGACGCGGATGAGGAAAGAGACACCACGGCAGGTTCATGGCAGACAATTGCGACGAACGCGCCTTGTCCGCTCTCCCCAAGACGAGCGAATTTGACCGTAAAAACGTGGGGCTAAGATCAAAACTTGGCCGATTTTCCATGGCTAAACCGGGAATATCAAACAGTTACGCTGGTCCGACCCCTACCCTATACCCCCCGTCCGAACAACGGAGAATCTCATGGTATTTCACGGCAAGTGGTACGACGAAGTCCGCGTGGGGGAGACCTTCGGCACCCGGCTGACGGTGACAGAAACGCATCTCGTGCTGGGTTCGGGCATGTTCGGCGATTTCAATCCGCTGCATGTAGACGAGGAATTCGCAAAGAAATCCTTGTTTGGCGGCCGCATTCTGCATGGGCCGTTCACGAGCGCCCTGGTATCCGCCCCGGTAGGCAACTACTTCGCCGGCACCGCAATCGCCTGCCTTGAACATGCCTGTCGCTTTAAAGCGCCCGTGCGCTCCGGCGACACACTTAGCACGCTCTGGACCGTGACCGAACTGCTGCCCAAGCCGAAACACAAGGGCGGCATCGTCGTGATGCGCTGCGAGTGCCACAATCAGAACGAGGATCTGGCAGTCGAGGCGGACGGCAAAATACTGGTGGCAAGCCGTCCAGCCTGACGATAAGGCGGGCGATCTGCCGATGCCTTTATCGTGCAAGTGGCGGCAGCGGCGGGCTGCCAAAGAACGGTAACGTTCGATAAGAGTGCGGCGAGACTGGGCATGACTTTGCTGCATTAACCTAAAAGCCGCAATTCAGCCACAGAGTACAGGGAACACAGAAAGATTCAAGGACTTGAGTCCGCATGCGGCACCCACCAGACGGGGGAGCATGAAGAACAACTTACATTCTTGATTTTCCTCTGTGTCCTGTGTGGCAAATAGCCTTTTCTAGGATTAAGCAGGTTCGAGCAGCTGGATCGGCGTCGATGCTGACGGAAGGTTACGCCCCCCACGTGCCCGTATGATCACCGCGTCTATGTGCCGCAGACCTGAAAAATGCGCACAATTTGAAAATGCGCTCTAATCCCACACCGGCCGGGTAAACCGGCTTTGCCCGATCCGCCTGCCAGGCAATTTATCACCGGACGTTGTTCACCCACCACCCGATGAACGAAATCCCTCTTCCGCTCCGCCAGGATGCGCACAGCGATATCGCCGCGATAGCTACGCGGTGGCTGCGAGCGTTCGATGAGGCCTTGAAGCACGGGAACGTGAAAGGCGCCGGGGCGCTGTTCCTTCCCGATGGTCATTGGCGCGATGTGCTCGCTTTTACCTGGCATCTGCAGACGATGAACGGCCGCCCGGCGATCGAAGCGACGCTTTCGCGGACCCTGACAGGCGCGCGGCCCAGTGGATTCCGGCTGGCGCAAGGGCGCACGCCACCGCGCCAGGTCACCCGCACCGCAGTCGAGGCGATCGAAGCGCTGATCGAGTTCGCCACTGCGCATGGCACGGGCATCGGAGTGCTGCGCTTGGTACCCGACCCTGCCAATACGGATCGAATGCTCGCGTGGAACCTGCTGACCTCGCTGGACACACTGAACGGCCAAGCGCAGCAGGCCTTGCCTGCGCAGGCGCGACCCAATGACAGCCGGCGGGAATTCGGCGGCGATAACTGGCTCGACCGACTGGAAAAGCGGCGCGCGTTTGCGGACCGCGATCCCGCCGTGCTGGTGATCGGAGGGGGTCAGGCGGGATTGTCGGTGGCGGCGCAGCTGCAAAATCTCGACGTCGACACGTTGATCATCGATCGTCACCAACACATCGGCAATAACTGGCGCAAACGCTACCACTCGCTGGTGCTGCACAACGAAGTACATGTGAATCATCTGCCTTTCATGCCCTTCCCGCCCACCTGGCCGGTGTTCATCCCGAAGGACAAGCTGGCAAACTGGTTCGAGACCTATGTCGAGGCTCTGGAGCTCAATTACTGGACCGGCACTGAACTGGTTGCTGGCCAATACGACGAGCGCTTGGAGAAATGGACAGTCACCCTGCGCCGCACTGACGGCAGCGAGCGCGTCATGCACCCGCGCCATCTGGTGTTTGCCACCGGCGTGAGCTCCATACAGGTAAGGCCAAAGCTTCCAGGACTGGAGTCCTTCGCCGGAACCGTGATGCATTCGGAAGCGTTTACCAGCGGCGCGCCATGGAAAGGCAAGCATGCGCTGGTTCTGGGTACCGGCACCAGCGGCCACGATACCGCGCAGGACTTGCAGGCCAGCGGCGCGCAGGTCACACTGATTCAGCGCAGCCCCACTTATGTCGTGAGCCTGATGGAAGCGCAGCGCGTCTATGCCATTTATGGCGAAGGCCCGCCGACGGAGGATTGCGACGTGCTGGCAACCTCCCTCCCCTACCCGGTACTCAAGCGTTTCTACCAGTTATCGACGGCGCAAATGCGCGCGGCCGACCAGGCGCTGCTCGATGGTCTGGCGGCGCGCGGCTTTCGGCTGCATTTCGGTGAAGACGACACCGGCTTTCAATTGATGTATCTGCAACGCGGCGGCGGTTATTACTTCAACGTCGGATGCTCGGAACTGATCGTCGAAGGCAAGATCGGCCTGCTCCAGTATCACGACATCGAGCGATTCGTCGCCGAAGGCGCGCGGCTGCGCGATGGAAGGATCGTGCCGGCCGATCTGATCGTGCTGGCCACCGGATACCTCAATCAGCAGGCTGTGGTGCGCAGGCTTCTTGGCGATGCCATTGCCGAGCGTATCGGGCCGGTGTGGGGATTCGACCACGGAGGCGAACTGCGCAATATGTGGAAACGCACCGCCCAGCCCGGCCTGTGGTTCACTGCCGGCAGCCTGGCTCAATGCCGCATTTACTCGAAGGTTTTGGCCACGCAGATCAAGGCCTGCGAGCAAGGTCTGTTGAACAAAAGGCTTTCTGCTCATGAGTCCTGACAGGCCGCAAGATTTCGCGGCGCCAGCCAGACGGACTGGCGCTCGTACAATACCGCCATGAAGGACTATCTCGTCTCGCTTGAACGGCTGCAAGAAGCCGCCGCAGTCGTTTATGAGTCGCTGGCGCCCACGCCGCAGTACGCCTGGCCGCTGCTGCAATCCGCGCTCGGCGCGCAAATCTGGGTCAAGCATGAAAATCACACGCCGATTGGCGCCTTCAAGCTGCGCGGCGGGCTGGTTTATTTTCGCGACCTGGCCCAGCGCGGCAAGCCCGCCGGGGTCATCAGCGCCACGCGTGGCAATCATGGCCAGTCGGTCGGCTTTGCGGCCCGCCAGCACGGCATACCCGCCACCATCGTGATTCCGCAGGGAAACAGCGCCGAAAAGAATGCGGCCATGCGTGCACTCGGCGTCGAATTGATCGAACACGGAGAGGATTTTCAGGCAGCCAAGGAGCGCGCATCCTGGATCGCCCAACAGCGCGGGCTGCATATGGTGCCTTCCTTCCACCCGCTGCTGGTGCATGGCGTGGCGTCGTATTCGCTCGAGTTGTTGCGCGCGGTGCCCGACCTTGATGTGGTTTATGTCCCCATCGGCATGGGCTCCGGAATTTGCGGCATGATCGCCGCACGCAACGCGCTAAAGCATCGCGTGGAGGTGGTCGGAGTCGTAAGCACCCAGGCGCCCGCCTATGCGCTTTCCCTGGAACAAGGCCGCGCCGTTGAACATTCCGTGACCACTCGCATCGCGGATGGCCTGGCCTGCCGCACGCCCGAACCAGCCGCGCTCGACATTCTTCAAAAAGGCATGGCAAGGGTGGTACGGGTGAGCGACGACGAAATCGAGGCAGCAATGTGCCGAATGTATTCCGCCACCCACAACGGGGCGGAGGGCGCAGGTGCTGCGGCACTTGCGGCGGCCTGGCAGGAACGCGGCCGATTGGCGGGACGTAAAATTGGCGTGGTGCTTAGCGGCGGCAATGTCGATCGGGAGGTATTCTCCCGGGTTCTCGCCGGTGAACTGCACTGAATTTTGCCAAACTTCGCAAATCGCCAGACGATACCGAAAAATGCTAACGGAAAATAATCATGCCCTTCGACCCTACCGCCCCCGGTAAGAAGCGCGCACTTAACGTGCTCGGCGGGCCGCTGGCCGAATGCGGCAGCCGGCCGCTTACCGGGTTTTATCGGGACGGCTGCTGCAATACCGGGGCGGACGACCACGGCGCCCATACCGTGTGTACGCTGATGACCGAGGCATTCCTGGAATTCTCGCGTTCGCGCGGCAACGATCTTTCCACCCCGATGCCCGAGTACGGCTTCCCGGGCCTGAATCCCGGCGACCGCTGGTGCCTTTGCGCAGCACGCTGGCGCGAAGCGCTCCAGGCCGGCGCCGCGCCACAAGTCGTTCTCACCGCCACTCATGAACGGACCCTGGATTACGTCACTCTCCAAGAATTGAAGAAGTATGCGGTGGATTTGCAGTAGGCGAGAGTGCGATGACCGGTGACGGGTGACAAGTGAAAGCGTGAAAAGTGAATGAGTGAAGGCGTGAATGGTGACGAATGACGGGTGAGAATATGCGCGCCACCTTGCGGCGCTCCACCCCTCGCCACTCGATCCGCGATCCTCAATCCTGACCTCTCACCCCTCGTCCCTCGCCCCTCTCCCCTGATTCCCATGCTTTTCCGACGCGCATCCGATTCTGACTATCCAGGCATCCTGGCCTTGCAGGAAGCCAATCTGTTTGCGAATCTGAGCGAGGAGGCCCGCAGGGAAGGATTTCTATCGGCTCGTTTTTCAGTCGAGCAGTTCGAGCGGATGAATCGCGATGCGGCGATTGTGGTGGCCGTCGATGCCGGTCGGATTGCCGGCTATGCGTGCAGCGCCTCGGTGGAAGACAGCCGGCGCTATCCGATCCTCGCGGCGATGATCGAGACCTTCGGCCGCACCACATTCCTGGGCACTGCGTTGGCCGATGCCAATGTCTGCATCTACGGCCCGGTGTGCGTGGATCGGACATTGCGCGGGCAAGGCGTATTTCGACAATTGATTCGTACCCTGAAAGACGAATTGGCCGGGCGCTATGAGACGGCGGCGGCATTTATCGCAAAGTCGAATGTGCACTCGTTGTCCGCGCACGTCGACGGACTGGGAATGACGCTCACCGGCGAATTCGAATACGTCGGAAAATCATACTGGATCGTGTGTTTTGGAATTCCCGCAGCCGACCTGGCTCGCGGTGTCGGGCCGCGGAAATGACTCCGTGCCGAAATATATTCAACCTAGAAAAAGCAGCTGAACCACAGAGGCACTGCAGCTTCGGCCGTAAGTGCTGCGCCTTAAGAACATCGCGAAAAACAGCTTGTTGATTCTGTCCGTGCACTCACCAAAAAGGTGAACCCTGCTGGCATGACAACTGATTGATCTATTGTCCTTCTCGGTGTCTCTGTGCCTCTGTGGTGCAGATTTTGGGTGATCCTCGCGCCAGAAAAAGCAAACGGCCGCCTAAAGGCGGCCGTCGGTAAACTCGCGATGCGTGTTATCCCCTCTTACGGAAAATCCTGTCGAGATGCTCCATATCGTTGACCACTTTCCAGTCGGTAGCGCCGGCGGTGCGGGCGCGTTTTTCCCACCATTCCAGGCGGTCCAGGTAGCGACGCGGATCGACGTTGTCGGAATCGAGTTTGGTGACATTGACCGCGACAATGCGAATGCCCTCCAGTTTGATGGGTATGTCGCGCACCGCCTGTTTATCGATTTCCTCCTGCATGTCCGAGAAAATCACGATAGTCTTCTGCCCAGCCTGAGTTTCGTTAAGGAACAGCGTCGCCTGGATCATTCCGCCGGTGATATCGGTGTATCGGCTGCCCTTCGAGGCGACGACGTTGCTGGCAAATTCCGCAAACTTCTCGCTGAAGTTGCGTTTCTGGACATTGGATGCCAGCGGATCCTTGCCGAGCGTCACTTTTGCGACGATGTCTTTTTCGGTAAAACTGCGGCTCTTGACCCGGCCGATCGCCAAGGCGTCGCCGGGGTTCAAAGTGCCCAACAGATAATTCACCAGCGCCTTGGCTTTGCCCATTTCCTTGGCGTAGGTACCGGAGGTGTCCACCAAGACAAATACCGATTGATGATGATCTACGCTGGGCCCACATGCCGCGATGCTCAAGCATGCCCCCAAGAGGGCCAATTTGAATAGGTGCTTCATGCTGCCTCCTCCGATCTGGAAATTCGTCGGGAACCCGATTGCGCCCCCCCTTTGATTTGCAACGACCCGCCGCCGCGATGCCCGTTGACCAGACGCTCAATGCCCAATGGCGCAAAGATCACAACGTCGTAGAACATGACTGCGATATTTCCGCTCTGTCTCACCAGGCCCGCGAGGATTCGCAGCACAAATGCCAAGCCTTGGAGTAGAAATTCCAGACCGGCGCCCACTACGGTGCGGCCTGCACTGACAAAATATTCCAAGGGAATTGCCACAAAAGCCAGGGCAAATGGCAGCGTAAAACCCAGGATCATCTGACCGAATGTGGGGATTTTTGTGATCCATCCGGTCTCCACCGGCGCCGCACCCGCAGCCGCACCCAACTGAGTCTTGAGCGCAACGTCGGCGGCCACGATCATGTCGCGCATCACGGCGAGGCCGACTTCCACACCGGCCAGCACCAGGAGAATGGAAAGCGAGGCCCACATCAGCCAGCGGCGCATTTTTTCGGTGATATTGCCCAGCGGGAACAGGCTGGTGAAGCGCAGGGTCTCCATCAAGAACAATCCCATCAGCGTTTCAAACAAGATGATGACCAGTGCCGCCAGTTCGGAAGCTTGTAAATCCCCTACGATATAGTCTCCGCCGCCGACCATGGCCGACATCGGCAAGGCAATCAGCTTGAAGTTCACAAAAGCGCCGCCCACAGCGATCAGCATCACCAATCCGGAAATGAAAAACTGGCTCGATATCGACGCTACCAGGGAATTGGCAGCATCGTTGTTACGGGCCGCAATCTTGTCCAGCTTGAGCACATTGGCGTCGATTTTGGCGGCGCTTTCCTTGAGGCTGGTGACGTTGCGGTCAACCTGACTCAGCGTTTGACTCACCGAGCGCCAGAAGGGCAGAAAACTTTTGAGGATATTGTGTCGGCCCTTGTAGGCATTGCGGTATTCGGCCACCACCTTCTGGTAAATCGACTCCAGGGAACCGCGAATGTCGCCCAGTATGCGTTCCACCACCCCATCATTACTGGATTTGATTTTGGCTAGCGCCTCAATGGCCACCACCCACTCCGGCGGCGGCGGGGGAACTTCCCCGCTGCGCTTGTAATCATCTTCGATGCGGGTGATTTCATCCATCAGCTTGCGCTGCATCACCGGATAACCCTCGAGATCGCGTTGTACCAGTGTCGTGACGCGCTCGAACTCGCGATCGATAGACATTTTCAATTCATGACCACCATGCGAAAACAGCACCTGGCGATTGCGTTCGCGCATGCGCAGAGCGCTGCGCACCAGCCAACGCGATCCCAGTCGCATCGGGTTCGAAATCGTCTTGGTGACGCTTAGAATCAAGGCGTGAAACGGCTTCCTGGCCGCATAGAGGAAGGGGATGGCAATCAGCACCAACACCACGATGGATAAGGCCATTCGATCCGGCCAGATGAGCAACGATTGCAGTAGCGACATGATTTTATTTTCCCTGCATCAAATGTGAAGAGGCGTAACCCGGAGCCCTCGGAAAACCCTCGGGAGAACGGCTCACCCACTGCAACCCCCGCGCCAGAACTCCCCCTCATGGGCAAATCGAAGGTAATTTCGCAGTTTAATTTCTTATGCTGCTGTTATTACGGACAGAAATTCTAAATTTTTGACCGATCGAAGCGCCTGATAAACGTCAATTCTGTCGCCAATCAGCGACGCGACTCGGCCGGTTTTTGTAATACGCTTGAGTGACTGGAAAGGACGCGGCCGAAGACCTTGACGTGCGGGACAGGGCGAATGCCTTTCCAATTCGGGGGCCCACTTGAGGCAGCAATGCACAATGCCGCGTGCCAATCCGCCGTTCCCGGACTATCATTCCGGGCCATTCCTTTTTCCCTCTCAATCGGACACTTTCCCCATGCATGACTTGGTCATTCGTAGCGGCACTGTTATTGACGGCAGCGGTACGCGTGGACGCACCGCCGACCTGGCGGTCGATGGACAAACCATCACGGCCGTCGGGCCCGGCATAGGCCGCGGGCGGCGCGAAATCAATGCCAGTGGTGCGCTGGTTACGCCGGGTTTTGTCGATATTCATACCCATTACGATGGCCAGGCCACCTGGGATCCGTTTCTGACGCCCTCCTCGCAGCATGGTGTGACCACGGCGGTATTCGGTAACTGCGGTGTGGGATTTGCTCCAGTGCGCCCGGGCGCCTCCCCCTACCTGATCAACCTCATGGAAGGGGTGGAAGATATTCCGGGAACCGTTCTGGCCGAGGGCGTGAGCTTTAACTGGGAATCTTTCCCGCAATTTCTCGACGTGCTGGACGCCGCCCCCAAGGTCATGGACATCGGTGCGCAGGTTCCCCATTCGGCATTACGCTTCTACGTCATGGGCGAGCGTGGAGCCAATCACGCCGAGGCACCCACCGGGGCGGAAATTGCCCACATGGGCGATCTGCTCGAAGAAGCCCTGCATGCCGGTGCGCTGGGTTTTTCCACCTCGCGCACCACCAAACACAAAGCCCGGGATGGCAGAGCAACCCCGAGCCTTTCCGCCGGCGAGCCGGAGCTGGCAGGCATCGCGCGGGCCATGAAACGCGCCGGACGTGGCGTAATCGAAGTCAACTCGGATTTCGGGCCCGGCGAATTCGACATCCTGCGCAACGCGGCTCAGGCCGCCGGACGGCCGCTATCGGTACTGCTTTTGCAGGTCAACAATGCGCCCGAGCTTTGGCGCGAAACACGCTGCCAGATTCATGAAGCACGCGCAGCGGGCGTCAATGTCACCGGCCAGGTGGGCAGCCGGCCGATTGGCTGGATGATGGGCCTGGAAACTTCCACCCACCCGTTCGGACGTCATCCGGCATGGCTGGCGATGGACAAACTTTCTCCGCAGCAACGCTACGCTCGTCTGCGGCAGGATGCGGAGCTTCGCCGAACCCTCGTCGAAGTGCGCCCCGACGACGAACACACCCGCTGGCTGGAACAGGCAATGGCCCGCGCCTATGTCGTGGACGACACCTACGATTACGAGCCTAGGACTTCGGACAGCATCACCGCACGCGCCGCCGCTCTCGGGACAAGCCCCTGGGCCTTGGCGCTGGATGCCATGATGCAGGATGGCGGCAAACGGTTGCTGTCGCATACCTTTGAAAATTATTACCACGGTAATCTCGAAGATATCCGCGAAATGCTCGCCGACGAGGCAACCGTGATGGGGCTGGCGGACGGCGGCGCGCATGTGTGCACCGTCTGCGATGCGGGCGCCACGACTTTTCTGCTCACGCACTGGGCGCGCGATCGCCGCCGCGGGGAAAAGCTGCCACTGGAATTCCTGGTAAAAAAACAGACCCGCGACACCGCCACCGCCTACGGATTAAACGATAGAGGCTTGCTCGCGCCCGGCCTGCGCGCCGACATCAACGTTATCGATTTCTCCCGGCTGGCGGTGGGCCGCGTCGAAGTCGCCTACGATCTGCCCGCGGGGGGACGCCGCCTGGTGCAGGGCGCCAACGGGTATTTGCACACCTTTGTCGGCGGCGTGGAAACGCTGCATAACGACGCACACACGGGTGCGCTGCCTGGCCGGCTGATTCGTTAGTCCTGCTTCCGTAGTACACACCAACGTCGTTCCGGGGAGCACACACGGGAGTCGGCGCCGGATGTCCCACACCGCTATCCATCTTGATTGTAGGGATTTGCCCACAGCCAAGCTTCGTCAACGCTTACGCCAAGTTCGGGCCTTTCCCACAGCAAGATACGGGTATCCCTGCAACACTTTGCCGGCCTTTTCACTATCCTCGGAATCAACAAAGCGCGCGAATATCCGATTCAGGGATTGAAGGGATTTGGGCTTTTTCCCGCTTGTTCGGATAATGCGTTGTCAAAAATACAACGTTTGCCGATGCAGGCGTGAGGAGGGTCGGCCATAGGGGATACTTATGGACCCGCTATCCGTTGCCGCACTTGCGGTAGAGCTGCTCGCATCGATTCACGCACTTTCCGGTTATCCGGCGGTCGTGGATCTGCCCGAAATTCACAGAGTCCCGCTGGCCGAAATTCAGTAACGGGCATGCAAAAGTACTTGCCGGGTCCAGGCGATCTACCTGCCCGGCGAAGGCGTCTACATCGACGAAACGTTCGATCTCGTCAACGACCCGTTTGCCCGCTCCATTCTCCTTCACGAACTGGTTCATCACGACCAGAAGGTCGCCGGGGCATTCGAGAACATTCCATCGAACTGCGAACGCTGGTACGCCGCCGAAGCCCAGGCCTATGCGATCCAGAATCGCTACCTGGTCTCCCTCAACCTGCCTAATCGGGTGCACTTCCGGACCACCGGAGTGAGGTGCAAGGATTAAACCTAAAAACCGCAATTCGGCCACAGGACAACAGAGAGAAATTCAGGAATTTGGGTCAGCATGCTGCACGCACCAGATGGGTGAGCATCAGGAACAACCTACATTCTTGATTTTCCTCTGTGTTCTCTGTGTCAAATAGCTTTTTCAGAATTACTCGAAGGTTCCCCATCCGCCTCCGCCCGGTTATGATTGCGCGCGATACCGAGCGCGCACATTTCAAAAAAGACAACCGCAAGACCGGAGGCAACATGCTGAGCTATGACGTCGTCGAATGGGGCAAACCGCTGCAGAAGCGGGAACACCCCACGCCCGTGCCAAAAGGCACCGAGGTTCTTCTGAAACTCAAGTTCTGCGGTGTTTGCCATAGCGATGTTCACATTCGCGATGGCTACTTCGATATGGGCGGAGGAAAGCGTTTCCACATGAGCGATCGCGGCATGCATCCGCCCATTACGCTCGGCCACGAGCCCTTTGGCACGGTAATCGCCGCCGGTCCCGAGGCAAAAGATGCGTCAATCGGCAAAGATCGACTGGTCTGTCCGTGGATCGGCTGCGGAAACTGCGCCCGCTGCCATGAAGGCCAGGACAACCATTGCATGACGCCACGCTGGATTGGCATTCAATGGGCAGGCGGCTACGGCGATCATCTGCTGATCCCGCATCCGCGCTACCTGGTGGATGCCAGCGGGATCGACCCTGCCTGGGCGGCCACGCTGGCATGCTCGGGGTTGACCACCTACTCCGCGGTGACCAAGCTCGCCCCCATTCCTCGCGAGGAATGGATTGCGGTTATGGGTGCCGGGGGGCTGGGGCTGATGGCAATCGGGATGCTGCGGGCATTGGGCCATGAACGTATCGTTTCGGTGGATATCGATCCTGCAAAGTTTGCGGCCGCGCGCGAAGCAGGCGCTGCCGCCACAGTCGATGGGCGCGATACCGACGCGGCCAAGAAACTTCAGGCCGTTGCCGGCGGTCCGCTTTACGGAGCAGTGGATCTGGTCAACACCACGACCACCGCCAGCACCGTATTGGCTACCCTGCGCAAGGGCGGAAGACTCGTTATGGTCGGCTTGTACGGCGGCGAGATTCCCTTATCGCTGGTTGCCGTGGTGCAGCGCGCGCTGACTATTGTCGGATCAAGTGTCGGCACCGTGGCGGAATTGAAGGAAGTGGTGAGTCTTGCCCGTGCCGGCAAACTCAAGCCGATTCCCATCGAAACGCGCCCGCTCGCGGAAGTCAGCCGCACGCTTGACGAACTGAAGGCAGGAAAAATTGTCGGTCGGGTGGTGGCGAAAATAGACTAACTGGGGCGCCGATTTCGTCTTTCATTGCGAATGCCGAGTAAATGATCTTCCAGTCCGAACCCGAAAACAATCCTGCGTCATTGCAGACTGTTTAGACATTTGCAGGCGCTTCAATCGTTGCGCAGGCAGCGATTCTTGCTTACATTTCCGCTGCCATCCATTTGCGAACCCACTCCATGGACGAATCCGAAGATTGGGCGTTTCCACTCGATCAGCAACCACAAACGGCCGACGTGAATTTCGACCTGGCCGCGGCACTGGACGCAGTTGTTCAGTTGCGGGCGGAAGTTCCGGCCGACGCGTATACCGCTTCCATTCTCGGCACCGGGCGGCAAGGCAACGGTGTGGTGATTCGCGAAGACGGGCTGACCCTTACAATCGGCTATCTGATCACGGAAGCCAGCGCCGTGTGGCTCGCCAGCAATCATGGCGAAGCCGTGGCCGCTTACCCTCTGGCTTATGACCAGGTGACGGGTTTCGGGTTGGTACAGCCGCTGGGACATTTCGACGTGCCGGCTTTGCCGCTTGGCTCGGCGTCGGCATGCGCAATCGGAGATGAAGCCATAGTAATCTCCCACGGAGGTCAGGCTCATGCGCTCAAGGCCCGCGTTCTGGCCAAACACGAGTTTGCCGGATATTGGGAATATGTATTGGACGAGGCTGTGTTCACCACACCTGCCCACCCGCAATGGGCCGGCGCCGCCCTGATCGATCACGCGGGGCGCTTGCTGGGCATTGGTTCGCTGCTGGTTCAGGCCGTCGAGGGCACCGATGCCGTTAACGCCAATATGATCGTGCCGATCGATCTGCTGGCGCCCATTTATAACGATCTGCTCGCCACTGGCAATGCACGCCGAGCGCCCCGCCCCTGGCTAGGGATGTACACCTCGGAATCGGACGGCAAACTGATCGTGGTCGGCGTCGCCGACAAGGGCCCCGCCGACCAGGCTGGCGTAAGGCAAGGTGACGTCGTCACGGAAGTGGCGGGGCAGCGCGTGGAGTCGCTGGCGACGATGTTTCGCAGCGTATGGGGGCTCGGACCAGCAGGTACCGAGATTGTGCTAACCCTGTCGCGTGGCGGAGACTTGCTGCATAAGCGGCTCAAATCCGCCGACCGGGGAAGTTTTCTGAAAAAACCGTCGCTGCACTGAACCCAAAGTGCCTTAAGCCGCGGCCGGCGCCATGACGGTGCGACGACGCAGCAACCACACCGCGCAGGACACGTTGACCAGATTCCACGCGATGCCATGTATGAACGCGGCATGATAGGAACCGGTGAGATCGTAAATTGCTCCCGACATCCAGCCTCCCAAGGCCATGCCGAATTGTGTCGCCATGATGACCGCTCCGACCCGGGCACCCGCTTCGCTGGGCGGAAAATATTCGCGAACGATGATGGCATAAGACGGCACGATGCCGCCTTGGAACAGCCCGAACATTGCGGAGACCAGGTACAGAGACGCCAGACCATCGAAGGGCAAATAGAACAATAGCGCGATGCCCTGCAAGGAAGAACCGAGCAGAAGCGTTCGCAATCCGCCCAGGCGATCCGAAATCCATCCGAAAGTGACACGGCTGACAATCCCGCAAGCCAGCATCAGGGACAACATTTCGGCCCCGCGTGCGGGTCCATAACCCAGATCGGAGCAGTACGCGACAAGATGTACCTGTGGCATGGACATCGCCACGCAGCACGACGTACCTGCCAGAATCAGCAACCACTGCACTGCGCCCGGCGAGACACCCGCCAACCAGAGCGGTCTGGATAATCCGTTTTCCGTCGAGACTCCATGTCCCAAAACCGGAAGCCGGCGCCGCAGGACAAACAGCAATGGCAACATTGCCAGCAGACAAAAAATGCCAATACCGAAATACGTCTGGCGCCAGCCTGAACTCTGGATGAAATACTGAACCACGGGCGGCCAGACCACCCCTGCCAAATAATTGCCGCACATGAAGATGCCTACAGCCAGGCCGCGTCGACGCTCGAACCACATAGAGATGTCGGATAAAAGCGGACCAAAGGTCGCTGACCCGCCGACACCGATCAATAGTCCCTGTATGGCGGCGTACTGCCAGAGACTGGTTGAATAACTGGCGCCAGTGAATCCCATTGCCAGCGCAACGATGCCCACCACTATGGCCGTCACAATGCCAAGACGATCGGACAGGCGGCCCAGCAGAACGCCGGCAATACCAAATCCCAGGGTAGTAAGGGTATAGGGAAGCGATGCATCGGCGCGCGCCACGGCAAATTCAGCCTGAACCGCCGGCAGAGCAACCACTACCGACCACATGCCTACGCCGCCAATAGTCGACAGCAGCACCGAAACAACCAACCGCAGCCAGGCATATGAAGAGTCCACGCCCCCGTGAAACAGCCGGTGACTCGGTGTTGTTATGTTTTTATCCGCCCCACCCTTTTGCAACGACGACATGGCACCCTCTCGGAAGCGGCGATTGTGCCACGTAAGTCGTCAGACGACTGTGACGGGTCACGGGTCAACGGTGACGGGTGACGGGTGACGAGTGATAGCGTGAAGGGTGAATGAGTGAAAAGTAAAACATTCTGCGCGCCGCTTAGCAGCGCTCGTCCCCTCGACCCTCGCCCCTCATCCCTCGCCCTTAATCCCTCGCTCCTCAATCCTGACCTCGCACCTTTCATGTCTTACTCAATCCTCAATCCTAGATCCTGACTCTTCACCTCATTCCGCCTTCCAGGCATTAACCTTGGAATTCATCATATCGATGATGTGTTTGCGTACTTCGGCCTCCGATGGCGCGGTTCCCCATGCCATCCATTTTTCGGTGGAGGGCCACCAGTCGCGCTGGGTCTGTTCCTCAGTTACCTTCTGCTGGAGTTCAATTTCCACCAGATAAAGGAACGACTGATCTTCTTCGAAATATTTGGAGCGCACACGAACATGCAATCGCTGGCGGCCTCCCTGATCGAGGTCCGGGATCTCCGCCATGGCCCCGCCGATCAGCGGTGCGACCAACTTCTGCAAACGCCCGCCACCCATCATCGGCCCTTCAGATTCGCACTTGAGCGTCAAGGCAAAAGTCGGGACACTGCCGAACAACGCGCTGACCAACATCACGAGAATTACTTTCTTCACGATGATTTCTCCTCCGTTAAATGCCGCGCCACCGCGCGGCAGGTACTTGACGCATTGTGGCTCCCGGAAGGAAGAAGCTTCAAGCGCAGAAGTGTGGGGGTTCCACGACAGAATCCTAGGTTAGGATTACGAATAATTCAGTCGTCGAGGTAATCAACCATGAATCTGCATGACGCCGTATGTATCGTGACCGGTTCGGCCACTGGAACCGGCGCCGCCTGCGCGACGCAACTAGCCCGCAAGGGTTGCCGCGTGGTGGTGAACTTCACCAAAAGCCAGGAAGAGGCTGCGGAAACCGTCGAAAAATGCCGTTCGGCGGGAGGCGATGCGATCGCGGTGCGTGCAGACGTCGCCTCGAATGCTGATTGCCAGTTGCTGGCCAGAACCGCGCTGGACAAGTGGGGCAAAATCGACGGCTTGATCAACAATGCCGGCATTACCAAATTCGCGCCGGCCGCGGATCTGGACGCACTCAGCGCAGAAGATTTTCAGCGTATCTACGCAGTAAATGTGATCGGGCCCTATCAGATGATCCGGGCCTGTGCCCCGGCCATGAAGACGCAGGGCGCCGGTGCCATCGTCAACATCTCTTCGATTTCGAGTGTCATGGGCGTCGGCTCATCGACGGCGTATGTTGCATCCAAGGGTGCGTTGAATGCGATGACGCTGGCACTTGCCCGCTCGCTCGCGCCAGCGATCCGTGTCAACGCCGTGTGCCCTGGATTGATCGAGACCCGCTGGCATCAGTCGCGTTTCAGCCCGGAGGAGTACGCAAAATTCAAGGCGGGCTATGAGAGAAGTGTACCGCTTGCCAAGGCTTCCTCGGCGGACGATATCGCCGAAGTCACCGTCTGGCTCCTGGAAGGAGCGGCGCATGTCACCGGGGAGACGATCCTGGTGGACGGGGGCATGCACCTGGGGAAGTTCTGATGCGGCCGCTCAAAGTGCACGCGAAAAAAACCCGGTATCCCGGGCTTATTCCAGGGTCGGAGGAGCCGCGCCCTGACGTCCTGCTTCAGAGGAGTACCGTTTTACGGACCGCGACCAACCGACAATATCAGCGCTTGGAACATCCTGCGGCACCTTTAGAACTCCTAAATTCGGCGCGGTCAATACCGCCTCTGCGCCCCGCAAATGACCAAAGCACGTCGCACCCCGGACTTTGACAAATTTTGGCAGTTCACGCCCTAATCGACCACCATGAAGATCCGTATTCTGTCCGATCTGCACCTGGAATTTTCCGATCGCTTCCCGCCACTTTCCTGGCCCATGCCGGACGCCGACGTGGTGGTGCTGGCCGGCGACATCGATAACGGGACGCGGGCCATCGACTGGGCGGAGCGGATCTTTTCAACAACACCGGTGCTCTATGTGCCGGGCAATCACGAATTCTACGACCGCGAAATATTCACCGCGCGCAATGCACTGAAGCGCCGCGCCGCGCAGAGTCCGAACCTGCGGCTGCTGGACGATGGGGAATGTGTCATCAACGGTGTGCGCTTTTTGGGCAGCACCTTATGGACCGACTTTGCCGTATATGGAGAGAATAAAACAGGCCGCGCGATGGCCGAGTCAGTGCGCTACGTCACGGACTTTCGCGCCATTCGCCATGGAACGGAAGGACTGCTGACACCGGCACAGACGGTCGAATTCCATCGTCAGGCCCTGAGCTTTCTTGAAGCGCGGATACACGCCCTGTTCCCGGGCTCTACCGTTGTTGTCACCCACCATGCGCCGCACACCGGCAGTATTCACCCAAAATGGGGCGATACCCTGGTCAACGCCGCGTTTGTTTCGGATCTGACGCGGCTGCTGGGAAATCCCGTATTGTGGATTCATGGTCATACTCACGACAGTTTCGACTATCGCACCAATGGAACGCGGATTGTCGCCAATCCAATGGGCTACCGGTTCAGCAAGCGGCCGCGCATAGCGGGGCAGCTCCCTTCGGTCATGTTCGAAAACGCCTGTTTCGATCCGTCGCTTGTTGTATCGATATAGCTGGCAGAGACGGTTTATCACAGCGAGCATGAAACTTGCCGGTCCAAGCCCTTGGATAGTAGCCTTCAACCCCGCGCGACGCCGCACCGGTGTCACAAGGTCCCCGACCCGACCAATGGAAACTGAATCAATTTCGCCCCCACCGAATCCGGTGCCCGAACATGCGGCCACCGATCCGGGCTCCCCGCCCACGCTTGCCAGTGTCGTTTTCGCTCGTATCGTCGAATTCGCCCGCCGCCCGGTTGCCGAACAGGCCAGACTGCGGGCCCAAATTGAAGCTGCGCTGGCTGTTTCGCTTGCGGCGGTCAAGCGCCGTAACCGGATAGTGCTTGATGCGCCTGACGGCATTGTTGTCGCGGTGCTGGCCGATCCCACCGCTGCTCTGAATATTGCCGAGCGCTGTCTGAACGCTTCGATCGCCGGCGTTCCGGTGGCCATTGCCGTGAACCACGGGGCAATACGGCTCGCTCCCGATAAAAGCGGACGCCAGGGGCTGATGGGCGACGCATTGGGCACTGCTTCGGCCATAGCCCATTTTGCCGGCCCCGCGCGGCTGTTCGTTTCACGCTCCTTCCTTGATGCCCTGGCTATGGTAGCGCCGGCCCGAGCCTTGAGCCTGCGTCCGGCGGGCGTATTCACCGATGCCAATTTGCGCACTCATGAATTGTTATCGGTGGATCGCGAAGTTATTCCGCGCCGCAGAAGGTTTCTGGTTGCCATCGGGGCCGCAGCCTTGATCGCGATTGGCGCAACGATGGCGAACTTCCGTATAGACATCCGAAACAGTTTTAACGCCGGCAAGCCGGCGGTGCTGAACTTCAGTATTTACCCTTACGGCGAAGTATTCGTGGATCAAGTCTCTTATGGCAAGAGTCCGCCACTGCGGGAATTACAGCTCGAACCCGGGGCACACGAAGTGGAACTGCGTAAAAAGGGCTATCCCGCCTATCGCACCGTCGTTGAGATGGAGCCTGGCAATACGTCGACCTTGGCATACGCTTTTGTGCCCAAGTCGGAACGGGGTCTGTTCCTTCGCCTTCGAAACTGGATTGCGCGCTGAACACAACACACAGGTCAACCATGGCAAGCAAGAAAAAAATTGGCCGCTACCGGATTCTCGGTGAACTGGGGCGAGGTGCGATGGGCGTGGTCTACAAGGCCGAAGATCCTTCGCTGGATCGGCTCCTGGCCATCAAGACCATTGTTATTCCGGCGCACGACGCCGAACGCAAGGAATACGAAGCCCGCTTTATGCAGGAAGCCAAAGCCGCCGGAAAACTCTCCCATCCCGGCATCGTGACCATTTACGACGTGGGCCGAGAAGATACGGAAGTGTTCATGGCGATGGAGCTTCTTGATGGGGTCGATTTGATGACCCGCAGCGAACAGAGCCTGCTTTCGGTGCCGGAGACGGTGCGAATCGTCGAACAGATTGCCGATGCATTGGCCTTTGCGCACGACCGTGGCGTGATACATCGTGACATCAAGCCTCCCAATATCATGATAGTCGACGGCGGCCGGGTGAAGATCATGGACTTTGGCATCGCGCGCATGCGCCAGTCCGACGTCAAGACACAGACCGGCATGATGCTCGGCACGCCGCGATACATGTCGCCCGAACAGGTCGTGGGTCGGCCCTCCGACCACCGCTCAGATATTTTTTCACTCGGGACCGTGCTCTACGAATTGTTAACCAATACCAAACTCTACGCAGGCGCAGAGGCAACCGAGATCATGTACAACGTCGCGAATCAGCGACCGTTGGCACCCAGCCGCATCAATCGTGCGGTGACGCCGATGCTCGATCTGATAGTGGCCAAGGCGCAGGAAAAGTCCGCCGACGAGCGATATCAGGACGCCCATCAACTGGCTGCCGATTTGCGCACTTGCATGAACGAACTCGGCATTTATCGCCCGGAGCCCGAAGCGACGCAACCAGTGGGTGGCACTAAAAAGCATTCGGCGAATGCCGATGCCACGGTTAGCCTGCCGGTGGATGGCGAGAAACGCGACGCAAAGGCCGACTCCGGCCCGCGCGGCACGAAGGCGCTCAATATCATCGTGGATTCCGATACTCGCCTGGCGTTGTCGTCGATTTTCGATTCGACCGAGGCAGTCAAGCGGCTTGCCAAACCAGAATCCGGCGATCAGGTTCGCTTGACTAAACCGCCTCGCGCCAGAGGGCTGATTGCGAAGTTTTGGCACGATTCCGACCTGCGGGTGCTGTGCCTTGTTATTTTCGCGACACTGGCGGCAGGACTTGCCGCCATCACGAACTGACCTGTCCAGGAGCCTGTCGGACTCAGGTGTTCGATAGCAAAACGGTGGGAGAGCGAGGACGGACTTTGACGATTTCGACGCGCATATCGGAAATATCTAAGGAGAAATCGGCAAAATACGGATCGTTCTCCCATCAATGCAGCCGAATCATGCCAAGTCCGACAGGCCCCTAGGATCGCACGCTGGCGATAATTCGCAACTGCTGATCGTAGTGTCTTGTGAGCATCCTGAGTGCGTCCAGCAACTTGGCTTGTGCGGCATGGAGTCGCTGGCTTTGTTCGGCCAGCATTTTCTGGTGCGCTTCCCCGGGAGGTCCGCCGCCTCTGGCAAGATCCGGCGTCGGGGGAAATCGCGATGTGTTCAACATCTGAGGTCGCCGCAGTTTGCGCTCGAGTTGAGCAATCAGGGTGCGCTCTCGATTGAATTCGCGAGTCAACGCAGAGTAGCGGTGATCACGCGCTTTCACATTGGCTTTCCGGAATTTTCCTAGCTGAGTCGAATTTACCTCGAGGCGCGCAGCCAGCGCGACAATCTCGTTGCTGGGCCGGTCCAGTTCCGGAAACGCCCGCGCCTGAGCCACCAGTTGCCGGGCGCGCGACAACGAGTCGGCCGCCAGGGAGTTTTGCGCATAACATTGCAGCCCCACCGCCAGGAGCGTGCCTGCCATCGCCCAACGCGTTCCGAACATCCTGCCTTCCACCCATGGACTCCTTGTCGCAATACCCAGACAACGCGCAGAATCAGTCTAACGTGGGCTCGATCCGGGCCATCACCGCCCCACTAACGCGCACTCCGTTCTGCACAGAAGGCATCAACACCCCGCACCTTCTGGTACCAGGGATCCGGATGCAAATCCCGGGCCCAAGAATTCGTGGGTCGCGCTATCCTATAATTTCTGGTTGATGCAGAAAATTATTCCAACACCAGAGCATAAGCGAATGACAAGCAACAGGCTTTTGGCTTTTCCCCCGATCATCCCTCAGGGCTGTGGTCGCGGCATGGCAGCGTGTGGCAAGCGCAAGCGCTTTTGGATTGCTCTGATGGCTGTCGGCGTTGCCGGCTGCGCCGGCGGCGGCGCGAAGCAGTCCAATTTGGAAGACTGCCAGGAAGACAAGCGCGGCTGCATGGAATCTCGCTTAAGTCTCGCCGAACACGAAAAATTGATGCAGGTACGCTTCCAGCGACATTATCAGGAATGTATGGAAGGTCGGCGTTGCAATCTGGAATCCCTCGATGCCGCGAAGCGCCGAAAAGTCCACGAGGCCGTGTCCCGATTTAACTACCAAGCCTGCCTGCGTGGGGAATCGGGTTGTGTTACGGCGGTGCTCTCCGACGAAGAAAGAGCCAAAGTTGATACAACGGAAAGAACCCGAAATTTCGATCGCTGCGTAAGTGGTCTGGCCTCTTGCAGGCGATGGTCGCTGTCGCCCACCCAGCTGGTCGTGGTGCGGGAGGCCTATCTGCACCGCAATTTCGCGGCCTATCTGAACAGCGTAGGCACCTTGTTGCATTGCAGTCCCGATGAGCTCACGGCGGCGCAAAGTATCCAGGTTCGGGAGCGCAAGCTGGCCGTCAACCTGTACATCTGCGCCAACGCACTGATGGGATGCGTGGAAGACTGGTTGAATCCTGAACAGCGGGAAACATTCTCCGCTGTGCGCGCGAAACTTGCGCGTTGAGCTTATGCAGTCAAAAACCATCCGCGGCTCAAAAATGAAAAAAGCCCGGGAAACCGGGCTTTTTTGGTCCAGCGTTCGTCCTGATTACTCGGGACGAATATTGGAAGCCTGATCGCCTTTGGGTCCGGCGGTCTTATCGTAGCTCACCTTCTGATTTTCCTTGAGTGTCTTGAAACCATTGCCCTGAATAGCGGAGAAATGGGCAAAGAGATCCTTGCCGCCATCATCCGGTGTAATGAATCCGAAACCCTTGGCGTCATTGAACCACTTCACTGTACCTGTTGCCATGTCTGAATCTTCCTTATTGAAATTGAAATAAACGGGCGTATTGCCCTTAACGCGGGAACTTCAAGAGGAGAATTCAAGGAGATCTGAGGAGTACCGTTCAACGGGGCTACGACGGACCAGCAAAATCAACGCTTGGAGAATCCAGCGAAGCCTTTATACGTGCATATCCCTAAGAAGTCAAAGGGTTTTTCGAAATGGGGGCAGGGCAGCCCGGGACATGCCAAGGGCTGAAAGTCAAGATCAGCCGCTCGACTTTCCGTTGTTTGATCGACTTCCTCGCAATGCACACCTTGGTTGCGGGTACCATGAAGTCCCTTCCCAATGGAACACGAACTCCATGGTCAGCCACATCCATGCCCCGCCCCCGGATCCGGTCCGCGACCTCGCCGCCGAGATTTTTGTCGAGATTGTCTGCCGCAATATCGTGGTGACCGAAAACGCGGCGCAGATCAAATCCAATCCAGAAAGCCTCGCCCGAATCAGCTTCAGACTTGCGGAGGCGTTTCAACGCATCCATACCGAAGTCAATGCACCAAATCAACCGAAGAACCAGGAATTCGACATGAAGGCTGCCGAATTGCCCGGCTTCAAATCGGCGGGCAGCTAAACAGCATCAAGGATCTATTTGCGCTAGCGCGTGCACACCAGCCGCCGGCCTTCAGCACCGGTGTTCAGAATCATCTTGCGCGAGGTGGATTCTTCTATCTTGAATAGGCGGCTTTGTTTCGGATCGGTCAGTGTCAAGACCGATCCGGTTTTGTCGTACTTGAACGAGCGCGGCCCATCCGCCGATTCGATGACCAAGCTTGCATCGGGCTGAAAATCGTAGCGTTCGCTGCGCCCCGATATGGGATCCATGCAAGACCACTGGCCCAAGCCCGACTCCGTTGCGGGTTCCTCCCGGGAATCAGCCATTGGCGCGGGCTCGGAAGATTCCTTTGCGGCCTTTGGCGCGGAAGGCTCGCCCGGCTGCGAGACCTCTGGCGCGGGCGCCGGCGGCGCCTCGGCTTGGGTTGCAATCGGAGGAGCGGGTGGCGGTGGATCGCGTCGTGTCCACCAGACAATCGCGGCGACAAGAACCAAGACTGGAACAATCCACTTGCCTACAGAGTTCAAGAATCCAGATGCGGGTTCTTGTTCGATTACTGGCCTGGCCGCCGGTCTGGACAGCGCGGCAATGCTGGCGTCGTAGTTCACCCGCTGCTTCGGATCGAGCAGGATTTCCTTTGCCTGTTGCAATACCAGCGCTTTGTTAGGGTCATGTATGGTGGCAAAAATCAGCTCCTGCGTGCGCTCCTCATAGGCTGCCGCGATATCCTCTGCCGAAGCCTTGGGACCGACACCGAGTATTTGATACAGCGTTTTTTTCATGGCCGCCGGACGAATGAACGTGAATATGATGCGACTAAATATCTTCTCGTGCAACCGATCCCAACCGTGCGCAAACCAAAGTACCCGGCAAGTCAATGCCCATCGCAATAAACTGCCGCCGCATGCGCTGAGCATCCGCCGTGATGCCGGTGAAAAGACGAAACGCTTCCGCAGCCTGCAACACCGCCATGCCGCTTCCATTCATTGTGCGACAGCCGGTCTGTCGGGCCACGCGCAGCAATTCGGTTTCCAGTGGAAAGTACACAATGTCGGCGACCCATAGGTTGGGCCGTAGCATGACCGGCGGCAGTGGCAGTCCTGGATATTTCACCATGTCGGTGGGTGTGGCATGGATGAGGCCGTCTGCTTCCGCCATTGCGCGCGGCAGATCGTCACCGATGGCAATGCGCGACGCGCCAAACTTTTCAGCGAGCCGCACGGCAAGCTGCTGGACTCGGGATGGGTCGATATCGAACAAGGTAAGTTGCCTCGCTCCAAGACCCAGCGCCGCATAGGCTACCGCCGCGCCGCCGCCACCTGCTCCCAATTGCACGATGCGGTCCTTCTTCACATCCGCCAATTCCTGCCGGAAGCTTTCCGCAAATCCCCACCAATCGGTGTTGTGGCCAATGCGCCGACCATCGCGCAGCAACACGGTGTTAACGGCACCCAGCGCTCGCGCATCGTCCGACAAATCATTCAGCAATGGCAGGACCGTTTGTTTGCAAGGGTGGGTAATATTCAGCCCGCAAAAACCCATGCGCTCCGCGGCGGTGAGCAATTCGGGCAACGCTTGCAAACCCAGCCCGGGTTTTTCGAGATCGATGAGCTGATATAAATAACGCAGTCCTTGTGCCGCGCCTTCCTGCATATGCATCGCAGGACTGCGCGATGCCTGGATTCCGGCTCCGATCAGACCGATCAAGAATAATGGCGGCTGGTGATTTGCAGTCTTCATTTTTACGCTCTTCGCCCCCCGGAAGTTCGCAGGGAACTTAGCTCCTGCGCAAAACGCGTCCGGGCCGCTGACCGGTCGATGCACCGCCAGACCAGACGATTTTGCCGTTAACGATGGTGGCATCTATCCCGCACGCAGCTTGAATGGGCTTTTCCCAGGTGGCCGTTTCATTCACCGTCTTCGGATCAAACACCGTGATGTCCGCGTAAGCCCCTTCGCTAAGCACGCCGCGATCCCGCAGGCCGAAGGTCTTTGCCGACAATCCGCTCATCTTGTGGACCGCCGTTTCCAGAGAAAACAAATTTAGATCGCGGCTGTAGTGGCCGAGCACCCGCGGAAAGGTGCCCCACAACCTGGGATGGGGTGCCACATCGTGGGGCAATCCATCGGAACCCACCATGGTGTGCTCGAAAGACAGGATGCGCCGGACGTCGGCTTCGTCCATCGAGAAATAGATGGCCGATGCCGGTTGCAGTTTATCGATTGCCTGGGGAATGGGCAGCCCCATTTCAGCCGCCACGTCGTCCAGGTCCCGGCCGGAAAACTGCGGAAACGGCCGCGAGGAACTGACAATCACCCGGGTGCAAATCTTGGTGCGCTCGAAACTGAGTATGGTCGAGGACGCCATATACGGATAACAATCCAGACACACCGACTGACTGGCAAGCGCCGCCTCAAACCGCGCCAGCGTTTGTTTCGAACGTCCATGATTCGCGGCGCCGACCACCTTGTGGTGCGAAACCACCACGGGCACACCCAGTTCGCGTCCGGTCAGAAAACTTTCATCCAGGGAATCGAGCACCGTCTCCGCTTCATTGCGCATGTGCGTGCAGTAGACCCCGTTGAACTCGCGCAGCGGCCGACAGATTTCGATCACTTCCCGGGTCGGGGCCGCAATTGCCGGTTCGTAGTAAAGGCCGGTGGAAAATCCGATCGCACCCGCCGCCATGGCCTCACGCGTCATCTCCCGCATGCGGCCGATTTCCGCATCGGTGGCCGGGCGGTCGAGGCGTTCCATGGTGGCCACCCGCAAGGTGGTGTGGCCCACCAACAGCGCACAATTGGTTGCCGCCGGCCGGGCACGCAGTTCCTCGACGTAGTCCGCCATCCTGGGAAATTTGAACCAGCCGCCCTGGTCGTCGAGCAGATCCAGAGGCGGGGTCACCGCGCCCCGCATGCCACCGGGCATTGGCGCAAGCGATATTCCGCAGTTGCCCGCTACGACGGTGGTCACACCCTGACTCACTTTCGGTGACATATCCGCGCCTGACAACATCAACCGGTCGTCGTGTGTGTGCACATCGATAAATCCCGGCGCCGCGATTTTTCCCGAACCGTCTATTTCAACATCCGCTCTGGACTTGTCGAGTTGCCCGATGTGGACAATGCGATCGTCACGCACGCCGATATCGCCTTTGAAACGCGGCGCCTTGGTGCCATCTATCAGCGTGGCATTGCGGATCAGCAAATCGAAATGTTCGGCCATCTCTCCTCCCCTTTTTGTGATGACATTCTCGCACTGTTGCGCCGAAATGGGCCGAGGGAGCCCTTTTGGTCGGACACTCCCGCGCTATCGGCGCTACACTCCATTCTGCTCGCAAAACAATTTCTGACCCCCAACAACGCACCCACAGCCATGAACCCGACACAAACCGCATTGATTGTCGGCGCCGGCCCGGGACTGAGTACCAGCCTGGCACGACTGTTTTCGCTCGAAGGAATAAAGGTCGCCCTGGCAGCCCGCAACACCGACAAGCTCACCGGGCTGACGACGCAAACCGGCGCGCGCGCCTATGTCTGCGATGCCGCCAAGGCCGATCAGGTTCAAAACCTGTTCGACAGCGTCGCCCGCGATCTCGGCGTTCCCGATATCGTGGTGTACAACGCCAGTTCCCGAGTGCGAGGTCCGATCCACACGCTCGATCCCGAGAAGGTCCGCGCCGCACTGGAAGTCAGCGCCTATGCAGGGTTTCTCATAGCCCGGCGTGCGACAGGGGAAATGCTCAAGTCCGGACATGGCACTATCCTGTTCACCGGTGCCAGCGCCAGCGTAAAGGGTTACCCGGAATCCGCTCCGTTTGCGATGGGAAAATTTGCCCTGCGGGGATTGGCGCAAAGCATCGCCCGCGAACTCGCACCGAAGAACATTCATGTCGCCCACGTCATCATCGACGGCGGCATTGCATCCAGCTATGCCAAGCCCGAAGACACCGGTCAGGACCGCTGGCTGGATCCGGACGCCATCGCGCGCGAGTATCTACACCTGCACCGCCAGCATCGCAGCGCCTGGACTTGGGAGATCGAATTGCGGCCCTGGATGGAGAAATTTTAAGGAAACAGAGTTATCGAAGGATACTCACCGATGAAAATTCGGAATGACCGTCGAGATTGCATCGTCCGGTGAGGTAGACGCGAACTCGAAGCCCGGAGTTCAAGGATTCGAGCAACATCAGGTACATCTTGTCGGACCCCGATTTTTCATAGTCCTGAAAGAACCACTGCTTGTCCCCGCAGGCACTCGGGGTCTTTTTTACCCCCAGTCGTACGGCATAGTAGTGCCCGCCGATGGCACGCAGTTCCTCGATCGCGCCCGCCTCCGTCCAACCTGCATCCGCATAGGCGCCTTGCGTCAGGACACTCCCACCAATTGAGAATATTGCGATACAGATCGCCAACTTCATATTATTCGCCTCCGTCTCGATGGGATCGGGCAATTTTGCGGCGCATATTCCGCTTCAACACTTTACCTGAGGCAGTTTAGCGATCGTGTATGAACAACAGGCCTCTGACCAGCACTTCGCGCCCTGCCTGTTTACGCTGACCGTAGTACCCTGCGCAAAGACGGTCCCCGTTCGATTGAGTGTGGTTGTTTTGACGCCGAATTCGCTTGCGCTTCCACATCCGGGCAAAATGTCGTTCATCCATCATGCATCCTGCCCTTTTTGCTCTTGCCCTGGCCGGCCTGGTTTCCGGAGCCAATCTTCGCATGTTCGACGCGCTGCTGCCCTCGGTGGCCGAGAGCTTCGGCGTGGCGCCGACCATCGCCTCGGTGGTGGTGACAGCCTTCACGCTTGCCTACGGTTCCTCGCAACTGATCCACGGACCACTGGCAGATCGGATTGGAAAACTGCGCGTGGTCGCCATCGCCAGCTTTATTGCAGCCGCAGCCTCGCTGGGCAGCATGTTCGTCACCTCATTGAGCGGCTTGACGGCGCTGCGTTTTGCCACCGGCATCGGCGCCGGGGGAATGATTCCGCTGGCGCTGGCATGGATCGGCGATAACACGCCCTACGAAAGACGCCAGGCTACATTGGGGCGCTTCATCGGCGTCATACTGGTGGGACATGTCCTGGGACCGGTACTGGCCGGTGCACTGGCGCACTTCGTCAACTGGCGTGCCGTGTTCGGAATTTTCACTGTTCTGTTCCTCATTACCGGCATCGTCCTTTGGCAACAACACCGCAAATCGGCGCCGCTGCCGCCAAAAGACAAGGCAACCTCCGGCGTATGGGCGGTATACGGCTTGGTATTGCGCGACCGATGGGTATGCACGGTGCTGGCCACCGTATTCATCGAGGGCGCGTTGTTCTACGGCGCCTTTGCTTACACCGGCGCTTATCTGAAGGATGAATTCGGTCTGTCGTATTTCACCATTGGCGCGATCATTGCCGCATTCGGCCTGGGCGGCATGACCTACAGCCTGTCGGTGCGCTGGCTGCTGCGGCGTCTGGGCGAGTCGGGCCTGGTGGCCACGGGAAGCACGATGCTGCTCCTCTGCTACCTCTTGTTGCCGTGGCTGCCATACTGGCAGCCCTTCGTGCCGCTGCTGGTTCTGGCGGGCGTGGGTTTCTACATGTTTCACAACACACTGCAGACTCGCTCCACCGAAATGGCCCCGCAGGCGCGTGGCACGGCATTGTCCTTGCATGCATTTGCCATGTTCATCGGACAGGCAACGGGTGTGGCGATATTCGGTGCCGGAATCCGCGCAAGCAATTACGCTTGGGCATTCGTGATTGCTGGAATCGGACTCTACGCACTGGGCCAATGGTTTTCCCGTCGGGTTCGTCGCCATATATCCCGTTGACGGGTGACGCGAATTGACACGTAAGCGCGGTATGATTTCTTTTCGAAGTGACAAAGCCCTCCAGCGGGCGTCGCCCTTTGGAGACAGCAATAGTTGACAGGAGAAACTCGATGAAGAAAACATTAATGCTTTTTGCAGTGCTCGCTCTATGGATCCCCACGCTGACCCTTTCTGCCGGCCAGGTAGCGGAAGCCAAACTCGGCAAGGGGGTGGCGGACCGCCAGATTACCGAGGAGTCGACCGCCTTCACCCTTGGCGAAAAAGCCTATCTCTGGATGCGTGTAATGGACGGCGCGGGAGAAACGCTCACGATTTCTTGGAAAACGGGCGATCAGACGTTCGATTCCACGCTTGCCGTGGGCGGCAGCCCCTGGCGGACCTGGGCCAATAAGACATTGCATCTTGCCGGTGACTGGACAGTAACGGTGTCCGACTCCGCCGGCACCGTGCTTCATGAAGCCAAACTGACGGTGCAATAAACCTAAGCCAGACGCGCTGGAACTCAAATGAGAAGTAAATGCGCGAAGGGTGAAGGGGGAAGGCGTGAATGAGTGAAGGGTTTAGGCTATCCCTCAATCCTCGCTCCTCAATCCTCAATCCTGACTTCGCTATCCCCCAGCCCCTACTCCCTCTCCCCTACCGGCCCCGCCACCAACTGCCGGGGCCGCTTCTGCCGTAGCGGTACATCCACCAGCCGCCAAGCAATCCGCCCAGGTGCGCGAAGTGGGCCACACCCTGCTGTGTCCCGGTGACGCCGAGGAATAGTTCAAGCCCTGCGTAGATCGCCACGAACCAGCGCGCCGGAATCGGGATGGGCGGAATCAGCGGCACAATCTTTCGATCGGGGAATACCAGGGCATAGGCCAGCAAAATGCCGAACACACCCGCGGAGGCTCCCACCACCGGGCCCGCCCCTGCACCAAAGGCACCCCCGATCAGAAGATGGGCAACAGCGCCGGACACCACACTGGCAAAGTAGGCCAGGGCAACACGGCGCGGCCCCCACACCCGCTCCAGATCGGAGCCAAACATCCACAGCGCAAACATGTTGAATGCAATGTGCATGAAGCTGCCATGTAGGAAACTGTAGGAAAGCAACTGCCAGGGCGCGTATATCGGAAGACTTCCCCAGCCCGTCCCGGCGCCGGGCCAAAGCGCAAACCACTCGAACAACATGTTCGCGCCCTGGGATTCCAGAAAGTAAATCAGCACGTTGACGATGATCAACGCCTGGGTGAAAGGGGGCATCGGCCTCATCAGCGCCCTATCCCCTTAAATGTACAAAAATTGTCTGCATGGAAAACGCCTTTTCGTGAACCCTTCCGTCTTCGCCAATCGGTGCAGGCGGGCCGGAAAACTTGCCTTTGTATTCGGGCTTCACGATCGAACGCTGCCGGATGATTAAGGTTCCGGCTTACTTGACGATTTCGAGCAACTCGACTTCGAATACCAAGGTCGCACCGGGTTTGATGACCGGAGGTGATCCGCGGTCGCCGTAGGCAATGGTCGCCGGGCATACCAGACGGCTCTTGCCGCCGACCTTGATCTCCTGCACGCCTTCGGTCCAGCACTTGATCACGCGGTTGAGCGGAAATGTGGCCGGCGCGCCGCGAGTGACGGAGCTGTCGAACACGGTGCCATCGATCAGCGTGCCGTGGTAATGCACCTTGACCGTATCGGTGGCCGCGGGTGAAGGGCCCTTGCCTTCCGTTAGCACTTTGACCAGCGCCCCGGAGGCTGTTTTCTTGACGCCGGATTCGGCCGCAGTTTTGGTCAAAAATTCAGCGCCCGCCTCCTTTTCCTTTTCCGCAACTTTCGAAGCGCGCGCCTGCGCCAGCTCCTGAATTTTCGGCCCGAAGACCTGCATGTCCACCTTGGGCGTTTTCTTCAACGCCCCATCCGCCAGCCCCGCCTTCACAAGCTCCAGTTCGGCTTCGCTCAGACCAAAGTCGTTCAAAGACTGGCTGATCGCGATTCCAATGGCGTATAGCGTTTTTTGTTCGTCGGTTTTCGGTTCGGCGGCGCTTGTGCAACCGATTGAACACAGGAGCACAAGACCGTAGGTAGCGAGTTTCATAATACATCCTTAAATTGAGAAGGCGCGATATTACCCTAGTACGAACTCGGCCAATCTTGCCGGGGCAGACAAGGTTTCGAAGTACCAGCCGACGCACAGAATTTTCAACATCCCCATGCCAAATTCCGTAGACTGCACGAACGTTCATTGTCGCCTGGGACGTGACTTACCCTACATAAATTCAATGGCGATCCGGGCCTTGCCCGGGGACACCCTATTCAAGGAGCAATCACATGGCCAAAGGTCAGATGCGCAGCAATCGCGAGATCAAGAAACCCAAAAAAGACAAAACCGCCCCCTCTACCGCGGCAGGCCGCCCCGGCATCCCGGTGCCCGCCAAGAAAAAATGAAGTGACTGGTGTGGGCCGGCAAATTTTCTGCGGCCCTGTTACCTGCAGGTTGGCCTGGGGAATGCCAGGCCACGGGGTCCCTTACCCCAGACCAAACGCCTCGGCCAGTAGTTTGTAGGAGTGCTGCCTCGGCACGGGGTCAAAGGTCCAGGTCACGACGACCAATTCATCCAGCTCCAGTCGTTGTGCCAGTTCGGTCAATCTCGACGCCACCTGCTCGCCCGTGCCAACAAACGCCTTGCGCCGCAGGGCTTCGACGATGCCGCGCTCCCAGTCGTTGTATGCAAAGGCGTCGGCCTCCTCAGGCGAAACCAATGGCTTGCGCATGCCCTGCTCGAAACCGACCCGCCAGTACTCGCGGGTCTTGAGTAAGTGCCTGGCCTCGGCCTCCGAATCGGCCGCCAATGCCCACACGCAGATCGTCGCCTGCGGCTTCGGGTGACGATCGCTCGGCCGATAGTTGCGGCGGTAGAGCTGCAAGGCCTCTTCGCAACCCCGGCCGTCGGTAAAAAAATAGGCAAACGCATAAGGCAAACCGAAATGCGCGGCCAGTTGTGCGCCGTAGTCCGAACTGCCGAGCATCCACAATTCGGGCCGGGTCGGCCCAAGCGGATGTGCCTTGATGGCACCAAAGGGATGATCGTCTTGCAAGGGCAATCCCGACACCCAGGCTTGAAGGTCGAGAACTTGTCGGGGAAATTCCAGTTCCGCATTGGAATAAGGGTTCAAGGCGTGGGCGGTCAACCGATCCGAGCCGGGCGCACGGCCAACACCCAGATCGATTCGGCCTGGCGCAATGCTCTCCAGCACACGGAATTGCTCCGCGACCTTGAGCGCCGCGTAATGCGGCAGCATGATGCCGGCACTGCCGACCCGGATCCGCGGTGTGGTTGCGGCTATGGCCGCCATCAAGACTTCCGGCGCGGTACCGACGATGCTGTCGCTATTGTGATGTTCCGATACCCAGTAGCGGTGATATCCCAGCGCATCGCAATGCTTCGCCAGTTCGAGCGATTCCCGAATGGCCAGATCCTGCGTGCTGCCCTTGGCCGAGGTTGATTGATCCAGAACCGAAAATTTCATTTCTGCGTTACATCCGCCCGGACCTGGCAGACACTGGCAAGCTCAAAGCGTGGCCCCGCGATCGCCCATGGCATGTTCGGTGAGCTGGCGCGTCACGATGCCGAAGGCTTCGTCCATCGAATCGGTACGATGGAAAAGCTGCAAATCTTCGCGATTGATGGTGCCATGCCGGATCAACGCCTCGAAATCTATGACCTCGTCCCAGTACTTGGTGCCAAATAACACGATCACCATTGGCTTGGTCATTTTGCCGGTCTGGCGCAGCGTCAGAATTTCGAAGACCTCGTCGAGCGTTCCAAACCCTTCCGGAAAAACCAGCAAGGCCTTTGCCATATAGGCAAACCAGAACTTGCGCATGAAAAAGTAGTGAAAGTGAAACGACAGCTCGCGAGTGACGTAGCGATTGTCGAATTCCTCGAGCGGGATCGAGATTGTCAGTCCGATGTTCAGGCCCTTGGCTTCGGATGCCCCCCGATTCGCGGCCTCCATGATGCCTGGCCCGCCTCCGGTGCAAACAACGAAGCGTTGCCCTTCATCGCCCAGGGTTTTCGACCATTCGGTGAACCGGCGCGCCAGTTCGCGCGCTTCTTCGTAGTAGCGGGACATGGCAAGCCTCGATTGCGCGCGCTCGATGTCGCCCTTGCCCCGCTCCGCGGCGCTCATTTCGGCTTCGGCCTGCTCGCGCGAAAGGATCCGCGCTGAGCCCATGAACACAATGGTGTCGTCGATTTTGTAATGATCGAAACGGCTGCGCGGTTCCAGATACTCGGCCAGAATGCGCAGCGGCCGCGCATCGCTGCTGTTGAGAAACCCTTCCTTCAGATAAGCCTTGACCGAATTGTGACGGCGTTCCGGACGTTTTTCTTTCATACGCATGCATCCCGTAGTTGATAGTGGAAATTTAAGTAAGCAGCAAGAGCCCGATCATCACGTCGGCCGGCGCCACACGCTCGCCAGCCAGGCCTGCTGCTCGAAAGGCAGGCCTGCCGGACGATAGTAATGATCGACTTCGAGAAATCCGGCGCCGGTGAGAAAGCGGCGCCAGCCATCCAGATCGTGATAGACGCCGTAGCGCCCACCGTTCCAGCCTTCCTGATTTTCGCCACGCGGATTCGACGCGAACAATACGCCGCCCGATTTAAGCGTAGCGCGCAATTGACGCAGCACATTGGGCAATTCCCCGCTCGGAACATGAAACAGCGAAGCATTGGCAAATATCCCGTCGAAGCGTTCGGGCGGCAGATCGAGCGCGAGGAAATCTTGCTCCCATACCTCGCAGCCGCAGTGATGCCTCGCCATGGCGGCCAATTGCTTTGCCCCTTCCAAACCCACCGCATCATGACCAAGCGCCTTGAAGGTTTTCAAGTCGCGTCCCGGACCACAGCCGAAATCGAGCAGCGCAAACGGTGGCTTGGCTTCGATATGCTTGAGCAGCGCGGCGACGTTCTGGCTGACATCGTGGTCGCGCGTACCTTCCCAGAACGCTTCGGCACGCTGGTCATAGTGCCTCAGCGTGATGCCCGAAATGTCGGAGGGCTTATCCGGCGCTGGATTCATGCTCGATAAGGTGGGCATGTCATGACCGTCCTGTATCGTGCGCCCATCAGGTAATGACGCCAGAATCCAGCGCGCGCCACAGGTACAGCGCCAAATAAGAACGATACGGTGCCGCCCGTTTCGGATCGAGCCGATGGGTTTTCAGGCGTCGCCTGCCTTCAAGCAGACGAATTGCCCGCTGCAAGCTGCCATCGGCGTGGGGAAACACATCCTCGTGTCCAACATAGAACAGCGCAATGATTGCCGCAGTCCACGAGCCCATTCCCTTGTGGCGGCCAATCTCCGCAGACAATTCCTTGGCGGAAAGACCATACCAATAATCGAGCGCCCCGGAATCGGACCCGACCTCACGGCCGAATTCGGCAATGGTTTTTGCCTTCGATCCGCTTAAACCGCAGGCGCGCAGGCTTTCCTGATCCAGAAGCCACGAACCTGGCAGCCCCAGATCAACCGCCCTTCCGTTCACTCGCTCGTAAATCGATTGCGCGGCCTTCGAAGACAGCATTTGTCCGGTCACCACGCGAACCACCGCCTCCGGCAACGGCATGTCGCGGCGGCAAAGTTTCGGGACGGTCGCCACTTTGCCCAACAGATCGGCATGGATCGGATAACAGGCTTGCAAATGGCGTTTAATTTTGATGCTCATTTGCCGCCATGGTACCGGGTCCACGCGTTCGGGTTGCCGGCAATTGCCGAGCGCCATTGGAACTCGTGAAGGGGGAAGGGTGAAGGCGTGAAGGGTCAAGGGTGAAGGGCGAAATCTAGTCTCTAGCCCCCAGTCTCTAGCCTCAAATAGACCAAAAAAACGGGCACCCCAAGGTGCCCGTATTCGCCTTACACGTTCTTTTCAGAAACGCATCAGGCCACGTTCATTTCGGTACTGTTGTTGGCATTGTTGGCGCCGCGTTTTGCGCCAGGCTTGGGGCCGGTCGCGCGCGGCGGCACGTAGGCCGACAGGCGACAGCTCACGCCTTCGATTGGCTTACCGTTGTTGAATCGCGTCACCTGGCAGCAAATCACCTCTCCTGCGGCCGAAAGCTGGGTGATATGGGTCAGAACCTGTGCCTTGGTCATATGCAGCGCCTTGGCAATTTCTACGTCCATTTGCTCGCCATTGGTCCGTAAATGCTGAAGAATGGTCGTTCTCATCTGAGTGTCCATACTGGGCTTTCGATTGGGGGAATGAAGTGTAGGCTACCGCGGGCTTCCCGGCAAGCAAAAAGCTACACGACTTATATTGAGTTTAGGAAATTTCCTCCAATATTTTATTGACTTATGTCGTTTTTAGTCCCTCGAATTTTTGCGCGCGACAAGCCTTATTTGAGGCGCACTGCGACCCGACCAGCACTAGCATTTGCCGCTTTGGCCGTCCTTGTTCCGGTCAGCCCATGGGTTTATGCCCAAGGCCTTCCCGAAGAGATCCGTGTCATTGTGCCCGTAACAGCCGGCAGCAGCCTGGACGCGAGGGCGCGGATCATCGCAGAGGCACTGGGTCAGCGCATCAAACGCCGCGTTATTGTCGAAAATCGCACGGGCGCAGGCGGCACCATCGGCTCCCTGGCCGTTGCCAAAGCCAAACCCGACGGCGCTACGTTGCTGTTTACCAACAACAGTCATGTCGTCAGCCCGCATGTGTATCCGGGTGCCGGATACGATGCGATGAAAGACCTGGTGCCAATCGCTTACGGCTACGTCTCCGGGATGATCCTGGTGGCCCATCCGAGTCTTCAGGCAAGCTCACCGGCAGAATTAGTGGCCCGGGTCAAAGTTTCCGCTTCGCCGCCGGGCTATGCATCCAGCGGGGCGGGCGGCATGCCGCATATCGCCATGGAGTTATTCAGGGAAATGGCCGGCATCGACTTGCTGCATATCCCCTACCGGGGCGATGGTCAGGCCTTGGCTGACGTATTGTCGGGCCGGGTGCCGCTGATGATGAGCGGTTATGTCGTGGTGCAGCCGCATATCAAGACAGGCAAGCTGCGCGCGCTGGCGGTCACCGGCCGCCAACGTACCGACATTTTCCCCGACGTCCCCACGCTCGCGGAGGCCGGTTACCCGGATTACAGACTGGAAGTGTGGACCGGCTTTTTCGCGCCCGCCGGAATCCGTTCCGAGATTGTCGACAAACTCAACAGCGAGATCGCCATTGCCATCGCCACGCCCGCGGTTCAGGCCCAGTTCGCGGCGACCGGCGCACAAGCAATGGCCGCTTCGCCCGCAGCGTTTTCTGCCTTCGTGCGGCAGGAATGGGAAATCTATCGCAAGCTCGTCACACGCTTGAAGCTCAGCGCGGAGTAGTTTTTTCGTCGTAATTCGACGACAAGCTAGTGTAGTGCTTCTTACTTGCTGGCGGCTCCGACTGAGTGTTGCCACGGTTGTTTGCGCGCCAAAAGCGGCGAAATCGGCGCCAGACAAGGCGCAAACCGCAGCCAGATTGAACACATGGCGAGGATTTGCAACGCCGTATGGCGTCGATTCTCGCCGTCTTTTGGGCCGGCAAGTACGAAGCACTACGCTAGGCTCATTCCGTGCTTCTCATCTCTTGACGAACCCGCCATCCAGCCCGATCATCGGGTGGTGCAAACCAAGCAGGAGAGCGCTCTATGCGAATCAATTCCTTTGTAGCAGTCACGGCGCTAATGCTTTGCGGCCTGCCAGGTTGGAACGCCTTCGCGGCAAACCCGGACGGCGGTAGCGAAACGTTTGCTCCGCAAGCCGAGGAAGCTCCCGTGGCGCAACCGACTGCCGCCACTCCGGTGAACATCGAGGAAGGCATGGTGCCCAAGGTAGATGAGCCTCAGATGGAGCGGCGCCCCACACCGGCTACAAATGTACGAGTCCGCAGTACCCGGCCGCGCAACGATCCTCACCGCGATGCCCGCGCCTGTCTTGATAAGGAAAACAAGACCGCGATCATCATCTGCGCAGAAAAATTCCGCTGAGCATTTCGCAAGCTGGCTCCCGGCCTCGCCAGGAGCACAGATCATTTCAAGAACAATACAAAGCCTCCCCATGCAAAAACGCAAGCTTGGCCGCTCGGGCCTGGAAGTTTCTCCATTGGCCTTTGGCGGCAATGTTTTCGGCTGGACAGCAGACGAGCCCACATCGATGCGTCTACTCGATCGCTTTGTCGATGAAGGTTTCAATCTCATCGACACTGCCGACATGTATTCCAAGTGGGTGTCGGGCAACAAGGGCGGCGAATCGGAAACCCTGATCGGCAAATGGGTGAAGAAAAGCGGCAAGCGCGCCAAGGTCATCATCGCCACCAAGGTCGGCATGGAGATGGCGCCGGACAAGAAGGGCCTCGCCCCGACCTACATCCAGAGCGCGGTCGAGAATTCCCTCAAGCGCCTGCAAACCGATTACATCGACTTGTACCAGTCGCACATCGATGACCCGGCCACGCCGCTGGCGGATACCCTGGGTGCCTACGACAAACTTATCAAGGCCGGCAAGGTTCGAGTCATCGGTGCCTCGAATTACAGCGCCGAGCGTTTCGAGGAAGCGCTGGCCGTGAGCAGGAAGCACAACCTGCCGCGCTACGAAACCATGCAGCCGAACTACAACCTGATCGATCGCGCTGATTTTGAAGCCAAGCTGCAAAACCTGTGCGTGAAGAACGAAGTCGGCGTGATCAATTATTTTTCGCTGGCCAGCGGCTTTCTCACGGGCAAATATCGCTCCGAATCGGATCTCGGAAAAAGTCCGCGCGGCGAGAGAATGGTAAAGAAACATCTCAACGAGCGGGGATTTCGAATTCTTGCCGCACTGGATAGCGTCGCGAAAGAAACCTCGTCCACCCCGGGTCGCGTCGCCATCTCCTGGCTGCTTGCCCAACCCGGCATCACGGCACCGATTGCCAGCGCCACCTCCCTGCCCCAACTCGAAGATCTATTCGCCGCCACCCGACTAACACTCGCCCCCGGACATCTCAAACAGCTTGATGCTGCGAGCGTGTGAGATGTAGGGATGAGGGACGAGGGGTGAGGAACTAGGGGCTAGGGCCTTCATTCAATCACTCAATCACTCAATCACTCAATCACTCGAGTATGTCTGTTCACCGATTACCGTTCACCATTAACGGTTCACCGGTCACCGTTCGCTGTTCACCGTTTACCATTCACTGTTCGCAAATGCTGGCACATTGCTCGGAATGTTAAACTTCTCCCACACGTACCAAATACACGCGCCCATAGCTCAGTTGGATAGAGTACCTGGCTTCGAACCAGGCGGTCGGGAGTTCGAGTCTCTCTGGGCGCGCCAGTTATGGGTACTGCGAGTACCTATAAAGTATTGATCTGCCCCCATTCAGCGCGCACACTCTCTCCTCCCCTCTTCCGTCAAAGGAGAGAAAGAGTATTACAGCTCGCCAAGTCTTAAGTTTGTGCCATGAATGTCTGACGCCATTTTCTCCCTCCGCGTCCAATGCCTTTCGCAGGCTCAGGACTCTCGCGGCATCCGGACTGTAAGACTGGACGTCGGGCGGCTTCGGTCGTCGGCATCGGTGACCAGTGTAAGCTCTATCATTTCACCGCCCGATAACACGCTCGCCGCTATGCCTTCCACTTTCCATCGCCCTTCCAAGCGATGTAGCGCGAGCAACCGGCCATCTGCGGCAACCAGGCCGATTGCCGAACCGACACACGCGCCATCGAGGTAACTGTTGTCCGTAGCTTCGGCGACGGCGCTGAACACCCACTCTCCGCCCGGCAACGTGGCGGCGTCGGTAAATCCCAGTACAACGCACTCGATCGAACCCAAGTCGTAAGGCTCGAATGCCTTGGGGCTCGGCACGGGGTAACGGCCTTCGCACAGCCAGGACCCTATTTCATTCCACGCAAACCGGCTGCAGACGTTACGTGGTTGCTTTCGATTTGCCCGCTGCAACAAACAAAATTCATTGCCGATTTGAAAACCACCTTCAATATTCAGGTCGCCGAACTCGCGTCTGAGCGGCTCGTATAACTCGGCCAGACTCATCAGGCGCGGCGGCACATTCAATTCGCCGTTGACGTCAAAGGAAGCGACAACCCCCGTTTGCCGGTTCGGACGTGAACCCGACCCCAGAGCCAGCAGGGCACCGAACGGAAATTCTTCCGATTCGGGAAGCTCGATCAGCGTTTCAAGATCGGGTTTGGCGGCTTTTCGCCGCCTGTTAGGCAATTCCCCGTCGAGTAGACGCACCCAACGCCCCTTCCCGGCAGTGGCATCGAATACCGCAAGATGATGCTCGTCGTCTGCAAGGACGTATTGGCGCCCGTCGCGACGCACCAAACCACTGGCGGCGCTCAAGCGGCCAGCGGGCGCGTCGCCCCCGCCTTCCATGAGCAACTCAGCGTGTGTGTGAATGGCGAGCAGAGTCACGGCATGTTGGAAAAGTCATAACAATGGAATCTTTCACTTCTCACTGAGTCAAATGTCGACCCCGACATCGCCAAACTTGCAACCGCTTGCCACCCGCCAGGGCGATGGCTCGGCGTACAAAAATTCCGGCAAATTATCGGCCAACTTCAAATTTCCGCCAGATATTTCTCCAACCGCTTGAACGACACCGGATACGGCGTCTTTAACTGCTGTGCCCAGAGCGACACTCGCAGTTCTTCCAGCATCCAGCGCAATTCTTCCAGCTTCGGATTGCGGATGCCGCGGTCGCGGTCCTGCTTGAGCTTGGTCAGATAGGTCTGCCAGTAGCGCGCGAGCTGGGCCTGCCAGTTGGCGTCGCGCTCGGGGTTGGAGGCGATTTTGCTCAGACGCACGGATATTGCCTCCAGATAGCGCGACATGTTTTTGAGACGCTCGAAGGCGGTGCTCGACAGGAACCCCGACGGCATCAGATCTTTCACTTGGGCGCGAATGTCGGCCAGCGCGCGCGGATAAGCGGCAAACGCCGGCTGGCTTAGCTTGGCGCGCAAAGCCTGGTGCTCGGCGAGGATGTCATTGGCAATGCGGCAGACTTCCTGCGCCACGTCCGGTAGACGGGTTTTTCCTTTGGCCACGCGGGTCTCGAAACTCTTTTTGTCGCGAATCGGATCGGCTTCGACAAAAACTGCGCGGTCGCAGATGGCGGTAATGAGTTCATCGCGCAAGCGGTCTGCGACGGTCGCTTTATCCTGCCTGCCGCCTTCTTCGCCCAGCAAGGCGTAACGCAGTTGCATTTCGTTGAACGCGGGCAGATTGCGGGCCAGGAATTTCACCTGCTCGGGCAAGGCCAGTTGGAACAGTCGGCGCAGACCGCGCCGGGTAGCGGCCTGCGCTTCCGTATCGGTGTCGAGCAGTGTCAGCGCCACCGACTTGCCTTCATCGACGATGGCGGGATAACCAATCAGCTTACGGCCATCGCGCTGGACTTCGACCTGCTCCGGCAGGGCATCGAACTCCCATCCGCTAAAGCCCTTGCGCTCGAAGGATTCGCTGGCCGCTTCGCTGAAAGTCTTGCGCGCCTTGATCCCCAACTGGCTGCGCAGCGCGGCGAGATCGCGGCCGCTGGCGATCTCGTCGTTTTTTTCGTCCACCACGCGGTAGTTCATGCGCAGGTGCTGCGGCAGATCGGAAACATCCCAGGCTTCCGCGGGAACTTCGACGCCGATCTTTTTGAAAAGCACTTGCGACAAGGCGGCGGTGAGTGGTGTGGCGTCCGGTGTCAGGATTTCCAGGCAAGTCGTCACCACCTGCGGCACGGGCACAAAGTTCTTGCGCAGGTTTTTCGGCAGGGATTTGATGAGGTGAGTCATCTTGTCGCGCAGCAGTCCCGGCACCAGCCAATCACATCGGTTCTCGTCCACCTGATTGAGCAGGTGCAGGGGCACCACCGTGGTCACGCCGTCGAGAACATGTCCTGGCTCGAAGCGGTAGGTCAGATCGTAGGTTTGCATGCCGACGACTATGGCGTCGGGAAACTGTTCCTCGGTCACCTGTTCGGCGGTGTGCCGCATAAGGAATTCGCGAGTCAGGAACAGACGCTTGGGTTCCGCGCGCTCGGCTTCACGACGCCATTTCTCGAGATCCACCGTGTTGCAAATGCTCTCAGGTATGCGTTCGCCGTAAAACGCGAAGATCGCCTCGTCATCCACCAGCACGTCGTGGCGGCGCGACTTGTGCTCGAGTTCCTGCACCTCGGCGATCAGGCGGCGATTGTGCTCCAGGAAAGCGGGCAGGGTGCCGGGGTACTGGACGGCAACCAGTGCGCCGCGTAGAAACAATTCGCGTGCCTCCCTGGGTGCGATCGGGCCGTACTGCACACGGCGCTTGTGCACCACCACCAACCCGTACACGGCCACCTGTTCGTAGGCGATCACCGAGCCGCTGTCCTTGGACCAGTGCGGCTCACGGTGGCTGCGTTTGGCCAGATGCGGGGCAAGGCGCTCGATCCATTCCGGCTCGATGCTGGCCACTCCGCGCGCGAAAAGCCGGGTGGTTTCAGTCAGTTCCGCCGCCATCACCCACTTGGGACCCTTCTTCTTCAATGCCGAGGCAGGACTCAAGACGAATTTGATCTGGCGCGCGCCCAGATAAATGCCGGCCTCCTCGGTCTTGAAGCCGATGTTTCCCAACAAGCCAGCCAGCAGCGCGCGATGCACGTCTTCGTAGCGCGCGGGGTTTTCATTCAGTCGCCAGCTCATTTCCGTCACCAGCGCGTGCAACTGGCTGTACAACTCGCGCCACTCGCGCAGCCGCAAATAGGACAGGAAACGCTCGTGGCAATCCTGCACCAGCTTGCGGTTGGATTTTTTGTTCGCGAGCGCTTCATCGAACCATTTCCAGATGGAAAGATAAGCCAGGAAGTCGGATTTTTCGTCGAGAAATTCGGCATGCGCCTGGGCGACAGCTTCCTGTTTGTCCATCGGACGCTCGCGAGGGTCCTGCACTGAGAGCGCTGCCGCGATGATGAGCACTTCGCTCAGACAACCCTCCTCTTTCGCCGCGACCAACATGCGCGCCACGCGCGGATCGATCGGCAGCTTGGCCAGTTGCTTGCCTGTCGGCGTGATCGTGCGCGATTCGTCCACGGCGCCCAATTCGGAGAGCAACTGGTAGCCGTCGGCAATCATGCGCGGCGTGGGCGCATCTACAAAAGGGAAATCTTCGATCTCGCCTAGATTCAGTGCGCTCATGCGCAGGATGACCGAGGCCAGCGAGGAGCGCAGGATTTCCGGGTCGGTGAATTCGCTGCGCGCGGCAAAATCCGCTTCGCCATAGAGCCGCAGGCACACGCCATTCATCACCCGGCCGCAGCGCCCGGCGCGCTGATTGGCCGAAGCGCGCGAAATTTTCTCCACTTGCAGCAACTCGACCTTGTTGCGATAGCTGTAGCGGTTGATGCGCGCGAGTCCCGAGTCCACCACGTAGCGAATGCCCGGCACGGTGAGAGAAGTTTCTGCGACGTTGGTGGCCAGTACGATTCGTCGCCCGCCACCTGACGAGAAAATTCTTTCCTGCTCCTCGGCCGAGAGCCGGGCGAAGAGCGGCAGGATTTCCGCGCCGGCCGGATGATGTTTGCGCAGCGCTTCGGCTGCCTCGCGGATCTCGCGCTCGCCGGGCAAAAATACCAGCACATCGCCCGAACTGGATCGGGAGGTCAGCTCATCCACCGCGTTGACGATGGCCTCGGGCAGATCGATCTCGTGCTCGTCCTCGTCGTCCTCGTCGAAAGGGCGGTACAAAATGTCCACCGGATAGAGCCGGCCTGACACTTCAATGACCGGTGCGTTGTTGAAATGCGCCGAAAATTTTTCGGCGTCGATGGTCGCCGAGGTTATGATGAGCTTCAACTCGGGGCGCCTGGGCAGAAGCTTTTTGACGTAGCCAAGCAGGAAATCGATGTTGAGGCTGCGCTCATGCGCCTCGTCGATGATCAGCGTGTCGTATTGCGATAACCAGCGGTCGCCCTGGGTTTCGGCGAGCAGGATGCCGTCAGTCATCAGCTTGATATAGCTGTCGGGGCTGGACTTGTCCGTGAAGCGCACCTGGTAACCCACTTCCTCGCCCAGACGGGTGCACAGCTCCGCGGCAACCCTCGCCGCCACCGAACGCGCGGCGATACGGCGTGGCTGAGTGTGCCCGATCATGCCTTGTACGCCCCGGCCCATGTCCAGACAAAGTTTCGGCAGTTGGGTTGTCTTGCCCGACCCGGTTTCGCCGCAGATAATGACGATCTGATTGGCCTCGATGGCGGCGCGGATATCCGCGCGGCGCGCACTGATCGGCAGCTCCTCGGGGTAATCGACCTTTGGCAGATTCTGGCGACGCAATGCGGCACGTTCGGCCGAGCGCGTGGCCTCCTCAAATGCCTTGCGGTACTCGGTCGAAACATCCTTGCCGGCGCGAGCGGATTCTTCGATACGACGCAAGCGCCCGCGCAAGGGCCCGCGGTCACGCAGCATGCTGCGGTCAATGGTGTCGCGTAGCGACCGCAGGCCTTCTTTTATGGTGGGGACGGGAGGAGAAACTTCGGAAGAACTCATGGGGTGGCGCAGATGATCCTCAACCGGACGAGCCGGAACTTCACTAGGGAAGTGAAGGCGTGATTGAGTGATTGAGTGATTGAGTGATTGAGCGAATGCGTGAACGGTGAAGGGTGAAGGGTGAAGGGTGAAGGGTGAAGGGTGAAGGGTGAAGGGTGAAGGGTGAAGGGCGTGAATGGTAATCGGTGAACGGTGAAAAAATAAACGCGCCGCCTTGCGGCGCTCCACCCCTCGTCCCTCGCCCCTGGATCTCCCCTCGCCCCTAGTCCCTGGCCCCTTTACCGGGACCAACGCCTTGGCGCTTAAATCAGAACAATCCGCTGAACGGAGAATGTTTCTCGCACCATGCGGCGGTGGACAGCAGGTAGTTCTCTTCCTCAGCCGCGCCGACCAGTTGCATGCCAAGCGGCAAGCCGCTGGGCCCTTTGCCGACAGGAATCGTAATGGCGGGAACACCGACCAGGGTCCAGATGGTGCAAAACCGCGGATCGCCCGTCACCGATAGCGTGGACGGCGCTTCGCCAGGGGCCGGGGGCGTCACAATCGCAGAGTAACCGCGGTCGAAAAATTGCGCCAGGCTTTGTTGATACTGAAGCCGCATTTTCAAGGCTTCGCGATAATCGGCCTCGCGCATGTTGGCGCCTTCGTCCAGGGCCGAGTTCAGGTAATCGGAAAATTTGTCTCGATAGGCGGCGCGTACCACCTTCGACACTTTCGCCGCCTCGAACAGCATGATGGTCCGCTGCACGGCGTGCGCGCCATCGAATTCTCCCGGAATCTCCAGAACGTCCACCGAGGCACCGGCCTCGCGCAGGCGACGAACGTCGGCATCGAACTGGACGCGCTGTTCGGGCGCGGCCAGATGCCAGACCGGCGAGCGCACCGCGGCCAGGCGCGGCGCGCTGCGCAGCGGCCGCACTTCCGGCGCGATGGCGCTGCGATTTTCCGTCAGGCAGGAGGCCAGGAAGGCCGCATTGGCAACGTCGCGCGCAAACACGCCGGGTTGATCGAGCGTCGGAGAAAACGGCATGATCCCGCGTGCGGAGATCAGCTCTGCGCTGGGCTTGTAGCCCACAATGCCGCAAAACGCCGCGGGACGAATGATCGAGCCGTTGGTTTGTGTTCCCAGCGCCCCAGCCACGAAGCCCGCCGCCACGGCAGCTGCCGAACCGCTCGACGAACCGCCGGGAGTATGCGTGGCATTCCATGGATTGCGGGTGCGCCCCGGCGTCATGAAGGCGGCTTCGGTACTCACCGTCTTGCCGAACATGATCGCGCCGGCCGATTCCAGCCGAGTCACCACATCTGCCGTTTCTTTCGGCACATAACCGACATAGGCCTGGCAGCCCATTTCGGTGGGAATGCCGGCGGTATAAATGTTGTCCTTGACCCCAATCGGGATGCCGTGCAGAGGATGGGCCAGACGCAGGGGCGTATTGGCGGTATCCGCTGCAGCGGCCAGCGCCATGGCGCGGGCAGTATCGAGCCACTGCCAGGCCTGCACATCCTTTTCCAGTGCGCCAATGCGCTCCAGCAAACTGTGGGTGTAGTTCGCACTGGTCATCCGACCGGAACGGATAAGTTGGGCCGCTTCACGCAGGCTGAGTTTGTACAAATTGCTCATATTTTTCTAGTGGTGTCGTGCAATCTAAATCCTTGACGCAACGACGCAAAGGCGCAAAGGAAAATACGGGCGAAACCAGATTGCGAGGCTCGCCCGGCGGCGGGCTTTTTTCGGTTTACCAATACGCATTTGAATTTCTTTGCGTCTTCGCGTCGTTGCGTCAAGGTTTGCCTACGCTTTAAGGTGTTTTTTGTAGTCGGGGTTCAGCAAGTTCGGCGGCAATTTCCCCGAAAGGGCGGCAACCAGATTCTTTGCTGCGGTCATCGCCATAGCCTTGCGCGTGGGTTCGGAGGCGCTGGCGATATGCGGCGAGAGAACTACGTTTTTGATTTCCAGAAAACCGGGATTGAATTTGGGTTCGTTTTCGTACACATCGAGGCCCGCGGCCCAGATGGTCTTCTTTTTCAAGGCATCAATGAGCGCTACGTCATCGACAATGCCCCCGCGCGCCACATTAACCAGCACGGCGGTGGGTTTCATCAGCGCGAGTTCCTTGGCGCCGATGAAGTGCTGGGTATCCGGCGTGAGCGGCAGGATCAAGAGCACGATGTCGGCGCGGCGCAGCAGGTCTTCCTTGCCCGAATATTCGGCGCCGGATTCGCGCTCCGCTTCGACCGTTGCGCGGTTGCGGCTGTGATACAGAATTTTCATGTCGAAACCGCGCGCGCGCCTGGCGATGGCTTGACCGATGCGGCCGAAGCCGCAAATGCCGAGCGTTGCGCCATGCACGTCGCAGCCGAGCATTTGCTTGAGGAATACGGTCTTCCATTCGCCGTTGCGCAGGTAGGCTTCGCCCTCGGTCATACGCCGACAGGTGGCGATGATGAGTCCCATGGAATAATCAGCCACGCTGTCGGTAAGCACGCCCGGCGTATTGGTGACCATGACGCCGCGTTTCGTACAAGCCTCGACATCGATATTGTTGTAGCCTACGGCGGTGTTGCACACGGCGCGAATCGACGGGCATTTGGCGAGAAAATCGGCATCGACCTTGTCGCTCGAAGCGGTCTGCACGCCGTCCTTGCCCTGCAATTTGGCAATCAACTCCTCGCGCGCGTACAGACGGTCGGTTTGATTGGACTCGACCTCGAAATGGCCTATGAGGAATTCGACGGTTTCGTCGAAAACCTCGCGTGTGATCAGTATTTTTGGCTTCATCTTTTGGCTCCCGGCAATTTCCGGAAGAGCCGGATGGACGGGGACCCGAAGGTTATCCCGAAGGGGCATTGCGGATCAAGCAGTCAAGGTATCGAGTCGAACCCATTCGCCTTTGAGGTGGCCGAAATCGGGCCGCGATCAGCCGGCAACGATGATCACATGCACGCGAATCGGGCCATGGGCCCCAAGCACCAGGGTCAATTCGATGTCCGCCGTTCGCGAGGGCCCAGACACGAAGTTGACCTGGCGCGGGAGCGTGCCGTGCTCGCGGCGAAGCAAATCCCATCCGTCTTCCATGGCGGACACAATGCGCGAAGCCGGCACAATGGCGATGTGGGTATCGGGAAGCAGGCTGGAGGTGGCCGATGTCCCCTCGCCCGATAACAGCATTAATGTGCCGTTTTCGGCCAACGCGCAATAGGTTCCGGTAATTCCGACCTTGTCCGACGCCATCGCCGGGCGCGGCTCGATTTTTAATCCGGCTCCTGCCCAGTCGAGGGCGGCGAATTCCGGCCAACATACGCCGATTTCGGGAAGCTTAAGGGTGCGCAGATATCGGGCAGCCGCGGCTGGCACATCGGTTAGCGTTCCCACATCGTCAACCGTGGACATCATCGCCAGGCAGCGCTGCCTGAAGCGTGCCACCGGCTCCCAGTTCATGGAGGGCAGCGGTCCGCGCACCGGGTGCCGCAGGCGATCGATGGCAGGTTCACGTCCCGCCGGGATGTACCCCGTCTGGCGATTAGCATCCCGAATGCGCCGCAGAATGTTGTCCCTTGCACTCATTTTCAGCGACGCCTCCCACTGACATAAAGATCGCGGAAGGTGCGCCCTTGAGGCGCAGGCATATCACGGCTATTGGTCCATTCCGCCCCGGCCAACGGGAGCTTATGCAGCAGGGCACCCCGTCCGCCCAGCCAGCGGCCGACTCGAGCGGCAATGCGCGTCGCCACGGCATATAAACTCGGGCGAAGCGCGAGCCAGGCCCAAACCTTGAGTCCGACCCGCTCGCCCCGGGGGCGCAGTTTTTTTTGCACTTGCTCCTCGCGCAGCTTGCGCATCAGGTCGGGTAGCGGAATATTCACCGGGCAGGCTACACCGCACTGATTGCACAAAGTCGCGGCATTGGGCAGATCAAGGGCATTTTCCAGGCCGACATAGGCGGGCGTCAGGATCGAGCCGATCGGCCCCGGATATACCCAGCCATAGGCATGGCCGCCAATATTCTGATAGACGGGGCAGTGGTTCATACACGCGCCGCAACGTATGCAGCGCAGTGCCTCCCGGATCTGCGAGCCCAGCACCCTGGTTCGACCTGCATCGACAATGATGACGTGAAATTCCTCGGGGCCATCGTGGTCGCCGGCGCGCTTCGGCCCGGTGGTAATGGAAATGTAATTGCTGATCGACTGGCCGGTGGCCGAGCGGGTCAGTAGCCGCAGCAGCAGCGAGGCATCTTCCATGGTCGGAATAATTTTTTCGATGCCCGCGATCGCCACATGCACCTTGGGCATGGTGGTGGTCATGCGACCATTGCCCTCATTGGTGACAATCATGCTGGAGCCGGTCTCGGCCACCAAAAAATTGGCGCCGGTGATACCCATGTCGGCATCCAGAAAATGCGGGCGCAGGATTTCGCGCGCCTCGTGGGTCAGTGCCGGTATGTCGTCGAGTTTCGGCCTCTGGTGCAACCTGGCAAACAGCTCGGCGATCTCCTCCTTCGACTTATGCACCGCTGGCGCGATGATGTGGGAAGGCGTCTCGCCGAATTGTTGAATAATGTATTCGCCCAGATCGGTCTCCCTTACGTCGATCCCGGCTTTTTCCAAGGCGTGATTGAGTTCGGTTTCCTCGCCGAGCATGGATTTGGATTTGATGACCTTGCGCACGCCATGACGCCGTGCGATATCCAGGACCAGGGCATTGACGTCCTGCGCGGTTTCCGCCCAGTGCACGATGGTCCCGGCGGCTTTGGCCCGGATTTCCCATTCCTCCAGCAATGTCTCCAGGTGCAGCAGGCCGAAATCGCGGATGCGGGCTGCCGCCTCGCGAATTTCCTCAAAGTTATCAAGTTCCCGGATTGCATTGGCACGACCTACCACCAATCTGCCTCGGGATTTGCGCAAGGCTATCTGCAACTTGGGGTCGGCCAGTTTCTGGCTGGCCGCCTGTTTGAAGCGTTGCGAGGTTACTTGCATGTCGATTTCTGTCGCGCGCCACTGGCCGCATTCGAACGCGAAGCGAACAGGAAATCCAACAACCCGTCACCCGTCATTTGTCACCGCCCTCTACCCCGGCCAACACTTCGGCCACATGCAGCACACGCGTCCTCAAGTCGCCACGGCGGCGCAATCTACCCTCGATATTGAGCATACATCCCAAGTCGCCGAGTACCACGGCATCAGCTCCGACAGCGTGGATGTCTTCACATTTTTGATCGGCGATACGGGCGGAGATGTCACCGAATTTGACGGCAAAGGTGCCGCCAAATCCACAACACTGCTCCGGTTGCGCCATTTCCTTAAGGGTGAGACCGGGAATTTTGCTCAGTAGAGCGCGGGGTTGCGACTTGACGTTCAATTCCCGCAATCCGGAGCAGGCGTCGTGATAGGTCACCCCGCCTTCGAAGCGACCCGGAACGCGCTCGATTTTCAGGACTCGGACAAGAAAATCGGTGAGTTCGAAGGTTTTCTCCGCGACGCTGACTGCCTTCGGGCGCCACTCCGGAAATTCCGCGAGGAGCTCCGGGTAATGGGTGCGAATCATTCCGCCGCATGAGCCCGACGGCACCACCACATAGTCACAAGCAGCGAATTCAGCAAGCACCTTTTTCGCCAGGGCCTGTGCCGCAATCCGATCGCCGGCGTTGTACCCGGGCTGCCCGCAACAGGTTTGCGAGCTCGGCACGCTTACCTCACAGCCGGCCTCTTCCAGGAGGCTGAGCGCCGCAAATCCGATACTTGGCCGCATCGCATCGACCAGGCAGGTAACAAAAAGACCGACCTTCATTTTTCTCCCTACTGTGCAGACCGCTGGCAATCCGTTTCCCTGTTATTTCCGATCAGTTTCCAGGCGCTGCAGTCTGCGAAAACCCAACCTGGCGGGAATGCGAACGAATGGAGCAGTTCGTCGGACAAAAGCTATCGGAAGCCCAATGAGCGCACTTAAACAGGGCGCGGAATATAACACAGGGTTTTTTCTGTGGCGTGTTGCTCACAACAGATTCGACCAGTAAAATGCGGCGATGCACAAACTCGAAATTTCAAAAAGCGAAATCATACGTGGCTGAATCTAATGGTAAAACGTCGATCCAGGTGATCGAGCGCATGATGGATCTGGTGGATGCTTTGGCACGCAGCAACGAACCGGTCAATCTCAAGCGTCTGTCCCTGTCAACCGGTCTGCATCCGTCCACTGCCCATCGCATTCTCAATATGCTAGTGGGCTTTCGCATGGTGGAGAGGGTCGTTCCGGGCACCTATCGCTTGGGACTGCGGCTTATGGAGCTGGGCAATCTGGTCAAATCGCGCATCAGTCTGCGCGATCTGGCACTCCCCTCCATGCAACGGCTGCACGGGGAGCTGCGAGAAACCATCGATCTGGTGGTGCGTCAGGGTGATGAGACGGTTTGTGTCGAACGCCTTGGGTCAGACCCTACGGCGATTCGCTTGTTAAACATGGCCAGCGCGCGCGCGCCGTTGCACGTCACTGCGGTGGGAAAGATATTTCTGCTGGAGGACGGCCCGGAAAAATGCCGCGATTATGCGACACGCACCGGGCTTCCGGTTCTTGCCAAAAATACGCTGCATGATCTGGGAGCGCTCACCCGCGACTTGGAGCGCATTCGCAAGCTGAGTTACGCGCTGGACAACGAAGAGGCGGAAAAAGGTGTTTCCTGTCTCGGTGCGGGGATTTACGACGACGAGTCGCGACTGGTCGCAGGCCTGGCTGTATCGGCACCGGCCGATCGGCTGGACAAGTCCTGGGCTCCCCGGGTTAGGGAGATTGCGGACGAAATATCCCGCGCCTTGGGATTCCGCGCGGGTATTAAGGCTGCCTAGTTTTACCTGGAATTACCACACACCGGCTGTCAGCCGGCGACGCGAAGAACGTCGGTCTCGATCCAGCGCTTGATTCGGTTAGCATCGCCGATACGGGACAATTTTCCCCAGGAATCCAGCAAAACGATGATGACCGGCTTATCGGCGATCATCGCCTGCATCACTAGGCAGCGGCCCGCCTCGCTGATGTAACCGGTTTTCGACAGCCCGATTTCCCAGCTGTTGCTCTTGATCAGCCGGTTCGAATTGACGAATTGCAGTGTGCGCCCGCGGCGTTGGTCTTCGGATTCGAGCCGGAAGGAGTTCGAGGTCGTGTATTCGCGAATCAGCGGATAGTTGTGGGCCGCCTCGGCAAGTTTCGCGAGGTCTGCCGCAGTGGAAACATTGTGCGGGGTTAACCCGGTGGCATCGGCGAACCTGGTATCGTTCATCCCCAGTTCCTCAGCCCTGCGATTCATTTCCCTGACAAAAGCCTCGGTTCCACCAGGGTAATTTCTGCCCAATGCAGCAGCGGCCCGGTTCTCCGAAGCCATCAACGCGAGTTTGAGCATTTCAGCCCGCATCAGGGTAGTGCCCACTTTCAGCTTGGAGCGCGAGCCCTTTATCCTGTCTACGTCGTCGTTGTCGATGATGATGGACTCCAGCAAGGGCAGTCCAGAATCCAATACCACCATCGCGGTCATCAGTTTAGTGATCGAGGCGATGGGCATCACATGATCGGTGTTCTTGGCGATCAGGGGCATACCGGAATTCTGGTCCAGAACCAGGACCGCCCCCGAGCGTAGGCTCAGATTGACCTTTTTGACGGAGAATCCCTTGCCAGCTAATGTCCGGACACTTTCGTCGGCGTTGGCAGAAGAGCCGGCGATGGTGAGCCCGGTTGCTGCAAAGGCCAGTAAAGCAGAGGTAACGATTTGTTTTTTCAACATATTGTTCTTAAATAAAGAATTGTATGAAATATCCTGATTGTGCAGTCGCCATGGTTTTGCCGTTTGAATGCAAGTTTCGCAGCACTCAGAACTAAACGACGCCTAACATACCAAAAATCAACAAGTAAGGAAACAATATCAATAATTCTTTTAAATGCAAGCGCTGATTCATTCATTATCTGTGGAAAATTCTGCTGGGGCCGGGCATTGATCCGGCACAGTCCATGGCAAAGCACATGCAAGAATCATGCGCCGTGACCCGCCAGCTCGGCCGCTTCGACCCGTTCCTTTTCCTGCTGAAGCGCCCACATGTGTGCGTACGCCCCGGCCATTGCAAGTAATTGACGATGGGTACCGCGCTCTACAATTCTGCCGGCATCCATGACCAGAATTTCGTTTGCATCGATCACGGTGGACAAGCGATGGGCAATAACCAGCGTGGTTCGCGATGCCGAAATTCGCGACAGTTCGCTCTGAATGGCTTTTTCGGACTTGGAATCCAGGGCCGAGGTGGCTTCGTCGAATATCAGAATCAAGGGATTCTTGAGTAACGTCCGCGCAATGGCCACCCGTTGCTTTTCGCCACCCGACAGCTTCAGGCCCCGTTCGCCGACCGAAGTTTCGTAACCGTCCGGCAGGCTCTCGATAAAATCGTGTATGTGCGCAGAGCGTGCAGCTTCGATGACTTTTCCCCTTGGCGCGTCCGGATTGCCGTAGGCGATGTTGTAAAAGATGCCGTCGTTGAACAACACCGTATCCTGGGGAACGATGCCGATTGCCGCGCGTAAGCTCTTCTGGGTGAAGTCGCGCACATCCACGCCATCGATGATCACTCGCCCTGCATCGACGTCATAGAAGCGAAACAATAATCTGGCCAGCGTGGATTTGCCCGAGCCGCTGGCACCCACCACCGCAACCGTGTGACCGGGGGGAATTTCGAAACTCACCTGGTGCAGAATCTGCCGCCGGGGTTCGTAGCTGAAATCGACATTCTCGAATTTCACCACTGGCCGCGCAGCCGCCAGAACGCGCGCGCCCGGCCGGTCCTCGATTTCCCGGTTTTCCGACAGCAGGCGGAACATTCTGTCCATGTCGATAAGTGCCTGTTTGATTTCCCGGTACACCATGCCCATGAAATTGAGTGGAATGTACAACTGGATCAGCAGCCCGTTGACCAGCACCAGATCCCCCAACGTCAGCGTTCCGCTGACAACCCCCTCAGCGGCTAAAATCATCAGCAATGTCACCGCCACGGCAATCACCAGGCTCTGGCCGATGTTGAGCAGGCCCAACGAGGCCTCGTTCTTGACCTCGGCAGATTCGAATTTGCTCAGATTGTCGTCGTAGCGTCCGGCCTCGAACTCTTCGTTGTTAAAATACTTCACCGTTTCGTAATTCAACAAGCTGTCGATGGCACGGGTGTTGGCCTTGGAATCCAGCTCATTGGCCTTGCGGCGGATATCCATCCGCCACTCCGTGACGGTGACCGTGAAAATCAAATAGACCACCACGGCGATCAGCGTCACGGCCGTAAACCGCCAGTCGAACTTGGCGGTCAGCACAAAAGCCACCAGCCCGAATTCGAGGATCACCGGAATGATCGAAAACAGCATGTAGGTGATCAAAGTGGAAATTCCACGGGTGCCACGCTCGATATCGCGCGATACCCCTCCGGTCTGGCGCTCGAGGTGAAACCGCAGACTCAAACTGTGCAGGTGGCGGAATACTTGCAGCGCGACGCGTCGGATCGCCCGTTTCGCCACGCGGACAAACACAATGTCCCGCAATTCGGCGAACAAGGTGGTGGACAGGCGCAATACTCCATACATGACCAGCAGCGCCAGGGGCATGACCACCATCGCCTGACTGGGGTCGAGCGCATCCACCACGCCCTTCATCACCAGCGGCACCCCAACGTTGGCCAACTTGGCACTGGCCAGCAATAACAGGGCAATGGTCACCCTGACCTTGAATTCCAGCAGATAAGGCAGCAAGGTACGGATGGTGCGCCAGTCGTTGCGCTGCCAGGCGGGCCGGGGAATTTCAGTCAAGGAGTGTGAACGCAAGGCGAACTACAGAATGATTCGAGCGACAGGTTTCATACAGTCCCGAAGTATACTCCTGGAGCCCAATATCGAAATCGGAGAAGCGCCCGGCATGGAGTATATTGACCCCACATGGCCTCTTGGGCCCGACCCGCAGTCGAAATCATTCCCATAGGAGAATTTTTGGATCATGAAACTGCTGCGCTGGACCGCTGGACTGCTCGTTATTCCCCTTGCCCTTTTCGCGGCCTATGCATGGCTGGTGCTGAACTGGAGTTACTCCGAAGGCGAGCGCGCGGGCTACGTGCAGAAACTTTCGAAAAAAGGCTGGATCTGCAAAACCTGGGAAGGGGAACTGGCTCTGGTGACGATGCCGGGCACGGTCGGGGAGAAGTTTTATTTTACGGTGCGGAGCGACGAAGTCGCCGATCAGATCAATCGCTCGATCGGCCGGCGGGTCGCACTCCGCTATGAAGAGCATGTTGGAATTCCCACCAATTGTTTTGGTGACACCCGCTATTTTGTGAACGCGATCCAATTGATCGACGAGCCGGCACCCCTGCAATCGGTGCCGACCGCAACTCCACCGGAATCGTCGATACCGTCTGACGCACCCGGGCCCACGGAACCGAAAAAATAGATACGCGGACGGCGTTACGCGTAATCTGCGTTTCGCCCATAACTGCTAATGCCAGTTAGCAGCCGCACCAACGCGTAGGCCGCTACGGCAATCAGCCGGCGCACGGAGCCCATTCGAGTCCATCGCTCGCGCGTTACCTGCAGCGCGCCCGTGGACATGGCATTGTCCAGGCTGGCCCGTAGCTGTCTGGAAAATTCTTCGCTTTCGATAACGATGTTGGCTTCCCGCGCCAGCAACAGGCTCATTGGATCGATATTGGAGGACCCCACTGTGGCCCACTGACCATCGATGACCGCCACTTTGGCGTGCAGGAATCCACTGTGGTACTCGAAAATTTCCACACCCGCGTCGATCAATTCGTCGTAAAGAGCCCGCGTGGCGTAATGCACCAGAAAATATTCCACGCGTCCTTGCAGAAGCAGCACCACGCGAACGCCGCGCTTGCGGGCCGCGCACAATTCCGTCCGAAAACGCCCGCCGGGAAGAAAGTACGCATTGGCGATCACGATTTCCTTCTGCGCCGTGGTAATGCGCTCCAGATAGGCCCACTCGATGTCCCGTCGATGGCGAAAATTGTCGCGCACCAGAAAGGCCGCGGCATGTTGACCGGATTTCCGGGAGCGCATGACAGACGGCGCAAGTGGTCTCCAGAGCCGGCGAAGTTGAACCCATGCAGTGCGCATCCACATGGTCCGAACGGCCAGGTGCATGTCGAGAAGGATGGGCCCTTCCACCCTGACTGCATAATCGAAGCGCGGCGCCGCAAGCCCGGGCTGGTCAAGATCGTCGAGGATGTTGATGCCGCCACAGAACCCGATGCGCGCGTCGATGACAACGAGCTTGCGGTGCAGCCTGCGAAGCCGGGTACGACGCAAATGAAACCGGTACAGATCCGGCCGGAAAACCAGCATTTGCACACCGGCATCGAGCAATTTCTGCCGCAGAGTTTCGGGAAAGGCACGTGACCCGAATCCATCGATCAGCAAATGTACACGCACGCCCCGGCCGGCCGCACGAATCAATGCATCGGCAACGTTTCTTCCGGTGGTATCAAATTCAAAGATGTAAGTTTCAAGAAAAATTTCGTGCTGGGCGGCATCGAATTCCAGCTCCAGTTCCGGAAAATACTGGGCGCCTCCCTCCAGCAAACGAATTCGGTTTCCCTGCCGCAGCTTCATCGCTTGCGGTCCAACAGGGCCGATAAGGCAACGTGGTCGGATACACGGGACCAGGTGCGCCCACGATGGGCATGGGCGATGCGAATCGAAAACCCCCTCACGTAAATCCGGTCCAGTCTGAGGAAAGGCAATATAGCCGGATAGCTGCGCGCCGGAAGACCGGCGGTATTCTCGAACACTTCCGTCACGTCGAGTGCGGAACTTGCCCGGCGGCGCCAATCGTTGAAATCGCCAGCCACGATCAGGGGTGCGCCCGGCGGCACCTCGCGCTCGATGCGGGCATTGAGCAACGCGATCTGTTTCTTGCGCCAGCGACCCAGCAGCCCAAGATGCACGTTGATACAGTGAAGGTGATGATTCCAGCCCGGAATCTCGATCTCGCAATGAAGCATGCCGCGCGATTCCGAGCGGTGCATCGAAACATCGAGGTTGTCCGATTTGACGATGGGATATTTGCTCAGAATAGCATTGCCGTGATGCCCGCTTTCATAGACGGCATTCCTGCCATAGGAAAATTCGTTCCACAACGAATCCGCGAGAAACTCGTGTTGTGGCGCCGCCGGCCAGTCGGCATGCCGTTCCGCGTGTTTCTCGTGCAGGCCCTGCACTTCCTGAAGGAACACCAGGTCGGCGCCGATTTTTCGCAGCTGGTCCCGTAAATCGTGAACCGACATGCGCCTTTTGAACTGGGAGAATCCCTTGTGAATATTGTAGGTAACGACGTGCAGAGAATCCATGATCGAATACGAGGCCTATCTATACGGCTGGGTAGGCGCTACGCTGGTCTTGAGAATCTCCTCGACCATTGCGCCAAATTGTTTGCGTATCGTATTGCGCATCAACAACGTACCAATGAGATGGGGCACGTTGAAATCGGGCGTCAACCGCCCGCTGTAGTACAGCCGCAAGCGCGGACCGGATGAGTCCAGCACGTAGGTGCCAAGCATCTCCTTGAAATTCCCCTCGATGGCACGGGATTCGACTCGATCAGGAGGAAATTCGTCGATAGCAAGCTTCACCTTCACTGGCATTCTGAAGAACAGCAGACTGGCCTCGCCATTTTGCTCGATCACCACACTGTTGCCGGAACGGGAGACCACACGGCTGGAAGCCATGCCCGGTATGAACTCGGCAAGCCGGTCGTAATCGGTGAGTATCTGCCACGCATGCGACTGATCGCATTCGATTTCCGCGCTGGCCGCGACATCGAAGCTGTCGTCGTGCCGTGCAACCTCAACGGAAACTGAGGCCCCGTGACCGAGTGACGGACCAGCCAAGAAAAGCACAAGCAGGAGATTTCCAGACCGACCACTCATTGCGGAAACCGCCTTGACTCCTCCGCCCGGAGAACAAGCGGGAAACGTAACGCTTCAAACTCTGGACGGCAGCAGGCGCAATATTTTTGCATTGCTCCAGGAAAACACCTTGTCGGCTGCCTTATCGTGGGGCAGCCAGGCAAATTGCAGATGTTCCCGCGGAGACAGGGTCGCGGGAAGCGGGGCCGGAAGGCACAAGCCGAATACATGCTCGGTATTGTGCGTCACGCCTGGCGCATAGCGCCAGCGCCATTCCGGATAGATTTCGTAACGGTTCTGCGTCTGCCAGTCCGTCAGGGTCCCGGCAATTCCAGCGATACCGGTTTCTTCGGCCACTTCCCGGGCGGCGGTTTCGACCAGGGTTTCGCCCTCTTCCTGGCTGCCTGTCACGGATTGCCAAAATCCCGGGCGATCGGCGCGCTCCAGAAGCAACACCTGCAGGTCCGGCGTATGAATGACCACCAGCACCGAAACCGGGATCTTAAAGACAGTTTTTGCCACAGAGGCCACAGAGGTCTCAGAGAAATTCAATAGCGCGAGTTCGAATTCTGGTCAACACCGTTGGTGCTCTGTGATAGATCACCCGCGCAAGAATGTTCTTGATTGCCGTTCTCTGTCTCCTCTGTGCTCTCTGTGGCTAGCTTGTTTTGGGTTGCTCGACATTGCGCAACCGGATATGCAGTTCGCGCAATTGTTTTTCCTCCACGGGACTGGGCGCCTGGCACATCAAATCCTGCGCGCGCTGGGTTTTCGGGAAGGCGATCACGTCGCGAATCGACTCGGCGCCGGCCATCATGGTCACGATGCGGTCCAGGCCGAAAGCCAGGCCACCATGCGGCGGCGCGCCGAATTGCAGCGCGTCGAGCAAGAAACCAAACTTCAGTTTTGCTTCATCCGGCCCGATGTTGAGTGCGCTGAATACCTTCGACTGGATGTCTTGGCGATGGATACGCACCGAGCCGCCGCCGATCTCCCAGCCGTTGAGCACGATATCGTAGGCCTTGGCCAGGGCCTTGCCCGGTTCCGTGTCCAGCAGCCCCTCATGGTCGTCCATGGGGCTGGTAAATGGATGATGCAAGGCATCCCAACGCTTCTCGTCTTCGTTCCAGTCAAACATCGGAAAATCCACCACCCACAATGGCCGCCAGACTTTTTCCGCGTGGCCTTTTTCGTGGCCGATCTTGGTTCGTAGCGCACCCAGGGCATCGTTGACCACCTTGGCTTTGTCTGCGCCAAAAAATATCAGATCCCCATCCTTTGCTCCGGAACGCTGGACGATGGTTTTGACCACCTCGTCGGACAGGTTCTTGACGATCGGCGACTGAAGCCCGTCCCGGCCTTTGGCGACCTCGTTGACCTTGATGTAGGCCAGGCCCTTCGCGCCGTAAATACCGACAAATTGTGTGTAGCCGTCAATTTCGCCGCGGGAGAGATTGCCGCCACCCGGAATCAACAGGCCGGCCACTCGTCCATTGGGCAGGTTGGCCGCCGATTGAAACACCTTGAAGTCCACCGTCTTCATCACATCAGTGAGCTCGGTAAATTGCAGCGACACCCGCAGATCCGGCTTGTCGGAACCATACTTGAGCATCGCCTCGGCATAGCTCATGCGCGGAAAAGGATCGGGCAGATGGACGTTCAGCACTTCGCTGAACAGACTGCGAATCATCGTTTCCATGATCGCCGTGATTTCCGCTACACCCAGAAACGAGGTTTCGATATCGATCTGGGTGAACTCCGGCTGGCGGTCGGCGCGCAGGTCTTCGTCGCGAAAACACTTGGTGATCTGGTAGTAGCGATCAAATCCCGCCACCATCAATAACTGTTTGAACAATTGCGGCGACTGGGGCAGCGCAAAAAACTCACCGGCGTGAACCCGGCTGGGGACCAGATAATCGCGCGCGCCTTCCGGCGTGGATTTTGTCAGCATCGGCGTTTCGATGTCGATAAATCCCTGACCATCGAGGAATTTCCGGACCGCCATGGCTACCCGATAACGCAGCCTCAGATTTTTCTGCATTTGCGGGCGCCGTAAATCAAGATAACGATATTCGAGCCGCACCATCTCCGACAGGTTATCGTCGTCCATCTGGAACGGCGGCGGCGACGATACGTTGAGAATTTCGACTCCGCGTGCCAGCACTTCGACTTCTCCGGAAACAAGATTCGGATTCACCGTCCCTGCCGGACGGCGGCGAACCAGGCCAGTGACCTTCACCACATATTCGTTGCGGATTTTCTCGGCGATCGAAAACGTCGCCGCGTTGTCGGGATCGCACACGATCTGCACCAGGCCTTCGCGGTCCCGCAAATCGATAAAAATAACGCCGCCGTGATCGCGGCGCCTGTGGACCCATCCAAACAGGGTTACGGTCTGATCCAGGTATTTGGCGGAAACAAGTCCGCAATAGTCGGTGCGCATAAGTTCAGGATTGGGGATTGAGGAATGAGAGTTCGATGACCGCAACAACGGCGCGTTTGCACGCGCCGCGAAAAGCAGGCGTCAGGCGGGGTCCGGGTCCGCGGGCTGAGTCCCCGACGGTACCACGCCCATGGATATGATATATTTGAGCGCTTCGTCCACACTCATTTCCAGTTCAATCACGTCAGATTTTGGAATCATCAAAAAAAAGCCTGATGTGGGATTGGGCGTCGTTGGAACATATACGCTCAGATATTCTCCCCGCAGAAGCCCGGCCACTTCGCCGCTAGGCTGGCCGGTGAGAAAGGCAATGGTCCAGGAGCCTGGTCGCGGGTACTGAATCAAAAGCGCCTTGCGAAACGCATTGCCCGACGAGGAGAACAGCGTATCGGATACCTGCTTGACACTGGAGTAAAGCGATTTGACGATGGGAATGCGATTGAGCAGACGCTCCCAGTAGCGCACCAGCCGCTGGCCGATGATATTGGCGCCGAACATGCCGGTCACCAGCAATACCACCAAGGTCAACACTACGCCGAGGCCTGGAATGTTGAATCCCAACAAGGAGCGCGGATGCCATGCGCCGGGAAGTAACAGCAGTGTCTGGTCCAGTATTCCGACCAGTGCGCTTAACACCCACACCGTGATCGCCAGCGGGATCCAGATCAGGAGTCCAGTGATGAGATATTTCTTCACCCGGGATGTCAGGCCGGCGTAGCGCCGGCACTCGCAGCCGGCTTGGGCTTGGATTCTTCCTTTGTCTTGCTTTCCGATTTTTCGGACTTGGCGTCCGACTTGTCCGACTTGCCATCCGCCTTACCTGTCTTGCCATCCGCCTTATCGGGCTTGGCGTCCGATTTGGCGGCGTCGCCATCCGATTTGTCGGCCTTTGGAGCCGGCTTAGCTCCCCCCTTGAAGTCGGTGGCATACCATCCGCTGCCCTTGAGCTGGAATCCCGCCGCAGTCACCTGCTTGGTCATGGTAGGCGTTCCGCACTCGGGACAGTCAACCAGCGGCGGGTCAGACATTTTTTGTAAAACATCTTTTTCGTGACCGCAACTGCTGCATCGGTATTCGTATATCGGCATGGTATCCCTCTCAAAAGCAACGGAAATTATACCGTATCGGATGCCTCTTCCCGATAAGAGATAGCGCACGGCCTCCGCCGATCAAGTCGGTCGAGACAGGGCGCCGCTGTTTATAATCCAGTTCCCTGTTACGTCGGCATTTCCTTGTGAACCTTGCCCGTCCGCTTTGGCCCTATCCCCGAGTCATCGCCCACCGTGGCGGTGGCATATTAGCCCCCGAAAATACCCTGGCCGGACTGGAGCTGGCCCGTAACCTCGGTTTCGGCGGCGTCGAGTTCGACGTGAAGCTCACCCGAGATGGTATGCCGATTCTCATGCACGACGACACCCTGGATCGCACCACCGACAGCCAAGGCGAGGTTGCCAAAACGAATTACTCGACGATAGCCAAACTCGACGTAGGAGTCTGGTTCGGCAACGAATTCGCGGGGCAGACGGTTCCCAGTTTTGCCGCCGCCTCGACACTCTGCCGGGAAGCGGGCCTGTGGGCCAATGTCGAGATCAAACCCTGCCCGGGCCGAGAGCGCGAGACGGGAGAAATTGCCGCCCGGTTTTCGCGGCAGCTATGGCTTGGGGCAAGTCTTCCCCCTTTGCTATCGTCCTTTTCTCCTCTGTCGCTGGAAGCGGCGGCCGTGGAGGCCCCCGAACTTCCGAGGGCGCTGCTGGTGGAGGAAATTCCGGGGAACTGGGCGGCACAACTCGAACGCCTGCAAGCGGTCGCCCTGCACGCGAGGCAGCGCCACCTGAACAAGCACATCGTCAAGGCCGTGCACGATGCAGGCTATGGCGTGCTGGCCTACACCGTCAACGATTCGGAGCGGGCCCTGGAACTGCTCGAATGGGAAGTCGATGCCTTGGTAACAGATCAATTGGACGTCATCACGCCCAGCTTCGCCTGATTCGAAAGGGCTCGCCGCCGCAGGCCAAGCGAAAATCACTTCTTCTGGCCGCTGTTGCGCAATACTTCAGTGAGCCCTTGCGGGAATCCGCTGGCAGCTTGCAATCGCAAGGGAGACTCCGCTTTGAAATGAAGCTCTTAGCAGCCCACGTCGAGCGGTGTCGAACCTGACCCCCAACGTTCGTTTCCTGCATCAGCTTGCTTTCGCCTTCCTGGACTTTTCGGCCCAGGCTTCGCGAGGAATGAAATCCGCGCCGCCACTTTCATGCCGCCGAACGCGCCCTTTCCGGTGAGCGCAACGCCATTAACATTTCTGCTTGTTTACCCTGAGCGATTTTCAAGTGGCGCTCCTTGACATGACCAAACCCGCGAATCTCTTCAGGTATCGAGGCAATCTTAATGGCAATCGCATGATTATCGCTGTTCAACTTGACGATTAATTCTTCGATGGTCGCTTCGTACTCCGTAATAAGACGGCGTTCCATGCGCCGCTCTGCCGTATAGCCGAAGATATCGAACGTGCCGCCGCGCAATCCACGCATCCTGGCAAGCAGCTTGAATGCGGAGAACACCCAGCTTCCGTATTCGGCCTTGCGCAATTCGCCGGTTACGGGATCGCGCTTGGCGAACAGTGGTGGAGCTAGATGGAAATGCAACTTGTAGTCGCCTTCGAACTGCGACTGGATCTTTTCCATGAACACCGGATCGGTGTATAGGCGCGCCACTTCGTATTCGTCCTTGTAGGCCAGCAATTTGAAGTAGTAACGGGCCACCGCCTCCGCCAGCCCGCCAAGTCCCTTGGCTTTGGCGACTTCAGCCTGTTTCACGCGTTCGACCAGGCGGCGATATTTTTCCGCGTAGGTCGCATCCTGGTAGCCAGTGAGAAACTCCACTCGCCGCGCGATTGTTTCCTCAAAGGTCTGCGCCAGTTTGGTCACCGCCACGGTAACCGGCTTGGGCGCCACCAGTTTTTCCACCGCCGCCAAATCCACCGCCGCGCGACGACCCCACAGGAAAGCCGCCTGATTCATTTTCACCGCGGCGCCGTTGAGTTCGATGGCCTTATTGATGGCTTCCGCGCCCACTGGTACGAGGCCACGCTGCCAAGCATAGCCGAGCATGAACATGTTGGTGGCAATGGAATCGCCGAGCAAGGCGGTGGCGATACGCGTGGCATCGACGAATTCGGCATTCGATTCGCCAACCCCTTTGCCAATCGTGCGCTTGAGCGACTGGCTGGGGAATTGCACGTTGGGACTGCGCGCAAATTCCCGCGTCATCTGCTGATGGGTGTTCACAATCATGCGCGTGCCTTCGCGCGTGGTGTCCATGGTTTTCTGGCTGGCCGAGACCACCATGTCGCAACCCAGTACCAGTTTTGCGCCGCCTGAACCCAGACGCACGGTCTTGATATCCTCGGCGTTCGCGGCGATCTGCAAATGACTCCAGACCGCGCCACCTTTTTGCGCCAGGCCCGCCATATCCAACGCACCGAATCCTTTACCTTCCATGTGCGCAGCCATTCCGACAATGGCACCGATGGTTACCACACCGGTGCCGCCTATGCCGGTAACCATGATGCCGTAGGGATCGCGCAATTCGGGGAAACTGGGCTCGGGTAAGGCCGCGAACAAAGTTTCCGTATTCTGTCCGGCCGGTGCACCCTCGGCCCCACGGCCCTTGCGTACGCCTCCGCCGTGTACCGTGACAAAACTCGGGCAAAAACCTTTGACGCAGGAATAATCCTTGTTGCAGGCCGATTGATCGATGGCGCGCTTGCGGCCAAATTCGGTTTCCAGCGGCAGCACCGATACGCAGTTCGATTTCACGCCGCAATCGCCGCAGCCTTCGCACACCAGATCGTTAATGAAGGCACGCTTGGCGGGATCGGGGTATTTGCCGCGCTTGCGGCGGCGGCGTTTTTCCGCCGCGCAGGTTTGATCGTAGATGATGACCGACAGCCCGCTGACTTCGCGAAATTGCCGCTGAACCGCATCGTAATCGTCGCGGTGGTGGATGGTGACGCCGGGCGCCCACCGGGTGCCGGCGGGATACTTTTCCGGTTCGTCCGTGACGACCGCGACTTTCTTCGCACCCTCTGCGTACACCTGCATGCTGATTTGCGGCACGCTCAGATTGCCATCGAGCCTCTGCCCGCCTGTCATGGCCACGGCATCGTTGTACAGAATCTTGTAGGTCACATTCACGCCCGAGGCAGCAGCGGCGCGCACCGCGAGCAGACCGGAGTGGTAGTAGGTGCCATCGCCGATGTTTTGGAACACATGGGAAGTTTTTACAAACGGCGCCTCGCCCACCCAGCTCGCGCCTTCGCCGCCCATTTGCGTATAGCCCTGGGTATTCGGGTCGGTCCACTGGATCATGAAGTGGCAGCCGATACCCGACAGCGCACGTGAACCTTCCGGCAGCTTGGTGCCTGAGTTATGCGGACAACCGGAGCAGAAATACGGCGTGCGCTCCATCGCCGGGGTTTCCAGCGCACGGGATTCCAGGCCTTCCTGCTCAGCCACCCGCGCCGCAAGCTGCGCATCGTTCGCGCGGCTCAACAGGCGGTGACCGATGGCGATGGCGATTTCATTCGGGTCCAGCGCCGCATTGGAACGCAGCAGCACCTTGCCCAGCTCGTCGCGCTTGCCGATCACTTCCGGCGCACCGGCCATGCGATAGAGAATGTCCTTGATCTGCGGTTCGATCAGCCCGCGTTTCTCCTCGACCACCAGAATTTTTTCCAGGCCTTGCGCGAATTTCAGAACGCCCTCTGGCTCCAGCGGCCAGGTCATCCCAATCTTGTACAGCCGTATGCCCAGACGGCGCGCTTCGTTTTCATCAATGCCGAGGTATTGGAAGGCCTGGCGCACGTCCATATAGGACTTGCCGCAGGTGGCGATGCCCAGTTTTGCATCCGGCGCATCGATCACCACCTTGTCGAGCTGATTGACACGCGCGAAGGCCTTCACCGCGTCGAGCTTCACGTTGTGCAGCCGCGCCTCCTGTTCCAGAGGTGCGTCCGGCCATCGGATGTTGACACTGCCTTCGGGCATCTTGAAATCCACCGGCGTCAAAATTCGCACGCGTTCGGGACTCACGTTGACCGACGCACTGGCGTCGATGGTGTCCTTCATGGACTTGAGCCCCACCCAGCAGCCGGAGTAGCGCGACAGCGCCCAGCCGATCAGCCCATAGTCAAGCAACTCTTGCACACCGGCGGGATTGAGGATCGGGATCATCGCGTCCACCATGGCGAATTCGCTTTGATGCGCGGTGGTGGAGGACTCACAGGTATGATCGTCGCCCATCAGGCAGATCACGCCACCCTTCGCTGCCGAGCCCGCCAGATTGCCGTGGCGGAACGCATCGCCTGTGCGGTCCACGCCCGGACCCTTGCCGTACCAGATTGCGAACACCCCGTCGTATTTGTTATCGCCATCCAGATGCGCCTGCTGCGTGCCCCAGCACGCCGTGGCCGCCAGGTCTTCATTCACCCCCGGCTGAAACACGATGTGATGGGCCTTGAGATGCTTGTCCGCCGCCCACAACTGCTGATCGAATTGCCCCAGCGGAGAACCGCGGTAGCCCGAGATATAGCCCGCCGTATTGAGCCCCGCCGCCGCATCGCGCCTGCGCTGCATGATCGGCAGCCGCACCAGCGCCTGGGTACCGGTGAGGAATACCCGGCCGGTTTCAAGGGTGTATTTGTCGTCGAGCGAAACTTGCGTGAGTGCCATGAAATATCCCAGGGTTCAATGTCAAAACGGACGTGAGAATTCCGATCTTCGGATCAGGCTATTTTCCCGGAAATCCCGGTGAATCTCCACACAAGCCTCTGTCGCACTGCGTTCGTTGCCCGGACGGCCCTTCGAATAGTCCGCATTGGCGGCCATAAATCATCGAAACGGGGCACCGGTCACCGAAAACGGTGTTTGTTGCTCGCTCCGGCCTCAGGCAAATGTCACCAATGGAACCTTCCATTCCGCGAGCTTTTCCGCGATTTTCGCCGTCAGCCCCGCCGGGGAGACGTGTGGTAGGTAAGCCTCGTCCGCCAGGGCCGCGACGAATTCGTTCCGCTTTGTCGCCGAATCCCGGTCGACGCGCCTGGGCGGGTCGGCGAAAGACGACAGGAACAGCAGCCGCCCGGCCTCGAAAGCCGAGCGACACGCATCCGGAATGTGCATCGTCGAAATAGCGCGCGCCGGGCAGACGATGATCGGCTGCTTGCCATCCAGCAAAATGCTCAGGCACGCTCTCTCGACAGGGGAATGAAAGCCGCTGATGACGGTCACGCCCTTATCGCACATGCAATGCGCGGCATTGAGTGCATTCGATATGACGTCGGTGGGAGCGGTAGCAGAACAAAAAAGTGCGGTTTTTCGATTGGCAAGATGCGCTACCGGGCCGATCGCCATAAGTGCGCTCGGAGCACTTTGTCCGAGACGAGTACTCAGAATGGCCGGGAAGTCCGAATCACCCCTGGCCATTTGCCGGGCTATCCGGGGCTGTTCTCTCTGCTTGGCCAAAGCCTTTCCGCTCCCGGCGCTTTTCCTGCGGAAATAACTGGAGACTTGCTCGACAATTCAGTCGGGAACCTGAAAATTGCTCACTGCCGGCCCCTGGCGCTCACGGCCTAAGCCGCCCATGCCCGGCAAGTCCCAACCTTGAAACGCCGCTGCCGGACAATTCCTCAAAACGGAATATCGTCCTCGAGATCGTCGAAACTGCCGCCCTTGGCCGGCGCGGGTTTCTTTGACGGCGCACTGCTGGATTCGCCGCGCGGCGCATCGTCGGGGGGCGCCATGCGTTCGGAGCCGCCGGAGCGCGAGCCCAGCATCTGCATGCGGTCGGCCTTGATTTCGGTGGAATAGCGCTCATGGCCTTCCTTATCGGTCCACTTGCGGGTTTCCAGCCGGCCTTCGATATAGACCTGCGAGCCTTTTTTAAGGTATTCGCCCGCGATTTCCGCGAGTTTGCTGAACATCGACACCCGGTGCCACTCGGTTTTTTCCTGCTTTTCGCCGGCTTTGTCTTTCCAGGTTTCCGTGGTGGCAATGCTGATGTTGGCTACCGCATCGCCGCTGGGCAAATAACGCACCTCCGGATCTTTCCCCAGATTGCCGACTAGGATTACTTTATTGACTGACGCCATGTTTAGGTCTCCCCCGCTATTAATTTGATGACATTTTGTTCGTCGAAGCCGACTGTGTCTACCTTCAAAAAGGCCACGCCTTCCGCGTTCAAGTTGACCTCTCGCACCCCCGGCAGGCCCGATAGGCTCGCCACCAGGCCGGAGGCCGTGCAGGCATCCGTTTTGGGCAACTTATAGCGGCGCGTCACCAGGCTGCGCGGCAAGCGCATTCCAAGCGCCAGCAACAACCAGACAATGGCCAACATTGCGCAGAAGCCGAATACGGCCGGCGCGCCGTAGCCCTGCGACAACCAACCGCCCATTGCCGCCCCGGCGAAAGTGCCAACGAACTGCACGGTGCTATAAACGCCGATAGCCGTGCCCTTGGCCGCCGGCGGAGCGAGCTTTGAAATCATCGAAGGCAGCGTCGCTTCGAGCAAATTAAAGGCTGTAAAAAAAATCAGCAGGCCCATCACCAGGACAGGCAAGGCTGTCCCGGACAACATCAACAGGGCCAGCGCGCCAATCAGCAAACCCACGGCACCGATAAAAACGGGTTTTTGCAATCCGCGACGTTCGGCGATCATCATCGGCAGCGCCATCAAGGCGATCGATCCCAACATTACCGGCAAGTACACCCGCCAATGACTGCCTGCAGGCAGATGCAATTGCAGCGCAAAGGGCACCACCACGAACAAGGCCATCAGGATGCCATGTAGCGCGAATATGCCGAAATTGAGGCGTAATAACTGCGTATCGCTCAGCACCGATTTCAATGATGCCGGCACAGGCTTGTGCGCCGAGACGGCCGGCGGATCCGGGACAATGGCTTTGACAACGAACAACGCGCCGATCGCCAGAAGACCGGTCATTGCAAAAATTCCCGGGACACCGATCAGACGATCCAATACCGGCCCAGCCGCCATCGACAAGGCAAACGTGACGCCGATGGTCATGCCGATAATGGCCATGGCCTTGGTGCGTTGCTCGTCGCGGGTCAGATCCGCGGCCAATGCGATCACGGCTGCGGAAATGGCGCCCGCACCTTGAATAATCCGCCCCAGAATCACCATGTTGATGTCGTGTGCCATGGCGGCAATAAAGCTGCCCGCCGCAAAAATCAGCAGGCCGAGGTAGATGGCCGGTTTGCGGCCCCAGCGATCCGAAAGCCAGCCAAAGGGCACCTGAAGACAGGCCTGGGTCAGCCCATAAGCGCCTAGCGCGATACCCACCATGGTGTGATTCGCTCCGCCCGGCAATTGCACGGCGTAGAGCGCAAACACGGGCAGGATGATAAACATCCCCAGCATACGCAGGCCGAAAATGCCGGCAAGCCCCAAGCTTGCGCGCAATTCCAAGGGTGACATGCGGTCTGATGCGGTCATTCGGGACAAGGGCGGAACAAGCAGGTTGGGAATTGCTTCTGAAGTCCAGTATATTAACAGGTTGCCCTCGTACCCACCCATAGCATGGATTTCATTCGCATCCGCGGCGCGCGGACTCATAACCTCAAAAATATCAATCTGGATCTGCCGCGTAACCGGCTGGTTGTAATAACCGGCTTGTCCGGTTCCGGCAAATCCTCGCTGGCTTTCGATACGCTGTATGCGGAGGGGCAGCGCCGCTACGTCGAATCCCTTTCGACCTATGCCCGGCAATTTCTGGAGTTGATGGAAAAGCCCGATGTCGATTTGATCGAAGGGCTCTCCCCCGCCATCGCCATCGAACAGAAAGCGGCCAGCCATAACCCGCGCTCGACGGTGGGCACGGTCACCGAAATACACGACTATTTGCGCCTGTTATTCGCCCGAGCCGGAGAACCGCATTGCCCCGAGCACGGCAACGTGTTGTCGGCACAAACTGTCTCCCAGATGGTGGACCATGTGCTGGCACTGCCCGAGGACACGCGCTTGATGATCCTGGCTCCCACGGTGGTCGAACGCAAGGGGGAAAACCTCGAACTGGTCGAGGATTTGCGCGCCAAAGGTTTTGTCAGATTGCGGGTGGATGGCGAAGTTCACGACATCGACAATGTGCCCAAACTTTCCAAGTCGAAGAAACACACGGTGGAAATCGTCATCGACCGGCTCAAGGTTCGTGGCGATGCCAAACAGCGGCTGGCCGAATCCTTCGAAACGGCACTGCGCCACGCCGATGGACGAGCCCTGGCAGTGGAAACCGAGAGTGGCGTCGAGCATCTTTTTTCCGCACGCTTTGCCTGCCCGGTCTGCAGCTACTCGCTGGCGGAACTGGAGCCCCGGTTGTTTTCCTTCAACAACCCGCTCGGCGCCTGCCCGCGCTGCGATGGCCTGGGGCAGATCACCTTCTTCGATCCCAAGCGTGTGGTGGCGTTTCCGGGCATGTCGCTGGCGGCGGGAGCGATCAAGGGCTGGGACCGCCGCAACCAATTCTATTTTCAGATGCTCGGCAGTCTTGCCGAACACTATGGCTTCGATGTCGAAACGCCGTTCGAAACATTGCCCAAACCCATCCAGGATTTGATCCTCCATGGGTCGGGAAAGGACAAAATACGCTTTACCTACTCCGGCGAACGCGGCAAGAGTTACTCCAAGGAACATGTATTCGAGGGCGTTGTACCCAATCTGGAACGGCGCTACCGGGAAACCGATTCCGTCACTGTGCGCGAAGAACTGGCCAAATTTCTGGCCAATCAACCCTGCCCAGAATGCGCGGGCACGCGTTTGCGCCGCGAAGCCCGACATGTTCGGGTGGACGGACGCACCATTTTCGAACTCAGCGCACTCCCGCTCAGGCAGGCCTTGATATTTTTCCGCGACATCAAGCTCGCCGGGGTCAAGCTGGCGATCGCCGATAAAATTGTCCACGAGATCGTCAATCGCCTGCAGTTTCTAGTCAATGTCGGACTGGATTATCTGGCCCTGGATCGCGCCTCCGATTCGCTCTCGGGCGGCGAATCGCAGCGCATTCGTCTGGCCTCGCAAATTGGCTCGGGGCTAACCGGAGTGATGTATGTCCTCGACGAGCCTTCCATCGGCTTGCACCAGCGCGACAACCATCGACTCCTGGAGACCTTGAAGGCACTGCGTGATTTGGGCAATTCGGTGATTGTGGTCGAACACGATCAGGATGCCATCCTTGCGGCCGACTATGTAGTGGACATGGGCCCTGGCGCCGGGGTTCACGGCGGCCAGGTCGTTGCCGAAGGCACGCCGCAGCAAGTAACGCAAAATCCTGCGTCGCTGACCGGCGAATATCTTTCCGGCCGACGCGACATCGCCCGGGGACATCTGCGCCACGCGCCGCAGCCGGAGCAATGGCTGCGGCTCACCGGTGCACGCGGCAATAACCTGAAAAACATTGAGCTCGCCTTGCCGGCCGGCCTGTTCGTCTGTGTGACCGGAGTTTCGGGCTCGGGCAAGTCCACGCTGATCAACGACACTTTGTACCAAGGCGTTGCGCAGCGTCTGTATGGCTCGACGGCGGAACCGGCACCCTTCGAAGAAATTCACGGCATCGAATTGTTCGACAAGGTGGTCAACGTCGATCAAAGCCCGATCGGCCGCACACCACGCTCGAATCCGGCTACCTACACCGGCCTCTTTACGCCAATTCGGGATATGTTTGCCGGCGTTCCCTTGGCGCGCGAGCGAGGATACGGGGCAGGGCGTTTTTCGTTCAACGTCAAAGGCGGTCGCTGCGAAGCCTGCCAGGGCGACGGAGTCATTAAAGTGGAAATGCATTTTCTGCCCGACGTCTACGTCCCGTGCGATGTGTGTCAGGGTCGGCGCTACAACCGCGAAACCCTTGAAATTCAATTCAAGGGTCGAAATATTTACGAAATTCTGAACCTGACAGTCGAGCAAGCCCGGGACGTTTTTGCAGCCATACCCGCGGTCGCCCGCAAACTGGATACGCTGGTCGACGTAGGGCTGGGCTACATCCGGCTGGGCCAGAGTGCCACCACGTTATCGGGCGGCGAAGCACAACGCGTCAAGCTGGCGCTGGAACTGTCCAAACGCGATACCGGACGCACGCTGTACATTCTGGACGAACCCACCACCGGTTTGCATTTCCGGGATATCGAATTGCTGCTCACCGTGCTTCACCGCCTGCGCGATCATGGCAATACCATCGTTGTCATCGAACACAACCTCGATGTCATCAAGACCGCCGACTGGATCATCGACCTTGGCCCGGAAGGCGGCGATGGCGGCGGGAACATTGTCGTACAAGGCACCCCGGAAACCGTGGCGGCGACAGCGGCTTCTTATACCGGGTGGCACCTACGCGAGACGTGGGCACCTGGAAATCTGGAACTGAAGAAACAACCCGTAACCGCGCAAGAAAAGGCAACTCTCGATTCTTAGAGCGAATCGCACAAAACCTGAAAATCCTGCGTTGCATGACTCTGGTGCGATGGGGTGCCAGGAGATGCCAGTTACTTCGCCGCTGCCGTGGAAGCGGCCCCAAACCGGCTGTCGAGAAATGTGACCAGCACTTTCACCAGATCGTCCTCGCGGCCCTCGAAAAAATGCAGGGCGTCCGGAACGATAACCTGATCTGAGCCCGGCACTTTCATGATCTGCTTCTTGCGTTCGTAGGCGCCCACCTGGGTGATTTCCCAGTCCTTGCCGCCAAACACATCCAGTACCGGAATCTTGATGCGGAACATTTCCTCAAGTCCGTTGATGATGCCAATGAAGGCCCAGGCTTTAACCGGCGTGGAATCGGCGTGGATGAGATACTGGTTAGCCATGGTGGCGCCCAGGCTGTGCGACACGATGGCAATTTTTTCGAAGCCTTTTTCCTGAAGAAATTTTGCCGCCAGCGCGTAGCGGTATTCGGCATCGGGATAAATCGGAATGTAGTCGCCGACCTTGGCGCCCGGGCCCAAAACCGGTAACTGAATGCCCAGCGTGGTATATCCTTGTTCCGCCAACTTGGTGCGCAGGGAACCGTAGATCTCGAAATCAGGATTCCAGCCGCGCCCATGCCCCACGATGATGGCACCACGCGCGTTTTCGACCGGCGTGTAAATGGCGAGAAATTTATGTTCGCGTTTTTCTTTCGGCAGGACTTTTTTGAGCCAGGGAATATCAGTCGGCCACACCTGGTTGATCCACACGACATCGCCCACCAGCACAGAGGGAACGATCTGGTCCGCCCAGCGCTTTTCGCGCTCATAATCAGGCTGTTGAGCAACGGCACTGGCAGCAAACCACAAAGTGGCAAGGACGATCGGAAGTGCGCGCATTTAGTGTGCCCTAGTATGATTGCTCATTAAATCATCTATCGAAATCCGTTAGCCGCCCTCACCCCCCCTGCCCCTCTTCCGGAGTGAAGGAGAACAGCATCAAGCGCCCGCTTCACGGTGCTGAAGGCCTAAGGCAGTTTACTCTCTGCCCGTCAGACCGGCGCTACTCGCCCAAGTTCTGACTCAACGCAGTCCCGGAAACGCGCCTTTCATGCCACGCATCATTTTCTGCAAGCCTCCGCCGCGGCCCATCATTTTCATCATTTTCTGCATCTGTTCGAACTGAGCCAGCATGCGATTGACTTCCTGCACCGGCACACCGGCGCCGGTTGCGATGCGGCGCTTGCGGGAAGCCTTGATGAGCTCGGGCTTGGCACGCTCCTGGGGAGTCATGGAATCAATGATGCCCACCGTGCGCCCGATCAGCCGCTCGTCCACGCTACTGCTTTGCGCCACCTGCGCCAGTTGCGCGGGCAGTTTGTCGATCAGTGCATTGATGCCGCCCATTTTTTTCATCTGCTGCATCTGATTGCGGAAATCCTCAAGGTCAAACCCCTTGCCGGACTTGAGTTTGCGGGCCAGTTTTTCCGCTTCTTCAATGTCGACATTGCGATGCGCTTCTTCCACCAGCGCAAGCACATCGCCCATGCCCAAAATACGCGCCGCCAGCCGCTCGGGATGAAATGGTTCGAGACCGGTGAGTTTTTCCGATACGCCGACGAACTTGATTGGCTGGCCGGTGACATGTCGCACCGACAACGCAGCACCGCCGCGAGCGTCGCCGTCAAGCTTGGTCAGGACGATGCCGGTCAGCGGTAGCGCCAAGGAAAATGCCTTGGCCACATTAATCGCGTCCTGCCCCTGCATGGAATCCACCACAAACAGCGTCTCAATTGGCGAGAGAACGGCGTGCAATCGGCGGATTTCCTGCATCATCGCCTCGTCGATGGCCAGTCGCCCAGCGGTATCGACAATCAACACGTCGTGATAGTGCTTGCGCGCGTAGTCGAGCGCCGCGGCGGCGATTGCCTCGGGTTTCTGCTCCGGTCTGGACGCGAAACAGTCCACCTCGACCTGACGCGCGAGCGTGGCAAGTTGCTCAATCGCCGCTGGACGGTAGACATCGCAACTCACCAGCAGGACTTTTTTCTTCTGCTCCTTGAGCAGTCGGGCAAGTTTTCCCGAAGTGGTGGTTTTTCCAGATCCCTGGAGCCCTGCCATCAGAATCACGGCGGGGGGCACCGTGGCCAGATTCAAGGCGGCATTTTGGCTGCCCATGAGTTCGGCCAATTCGCGATTGACCACCCCGATCAGCGCCTGCCCGGGTGTAAGGCTGCCCACGACCTCTTCGCCAATCGCCTTCTCGCGCACCCGTGCGATGAAGTCCTTGATGACCGGCAGCGCCACGTCGGCCTCGATCAGGGCCACCCGCACTTCGCGCAGGGTTTCCTGGATATTGGCCTCCGTCAATCGCGCCTGACCTCGCAGGGACTTGACGACCGCGGCGAGACGGTTTGTTAGATTGTCGAGCATGTTGCAGATATCCGGAAAGTGGCGAACGCAGGGATGAGGTAAACTTGACGTGCAATCAAACGCCGTCTAATGCGCGACATTCTACTTCATCTCCTTGTCAGTTCCGCCTACGCAGCACTGGCCCTTGTGGTCTGGCGCCAAGTGCAATCGCCAGTCGGTTCCCATCCGAGATCCCGCTGGACACTTGCCGCCCTGGCCCTACCTCTGGCACTGCACCTTTGGTTACTTATCCGCGCCATCGTTTCGCCGGATGGCCTGAATTTCGGCGTGGGCAACGCCGTGTCAATGATCATTTGGCTCACGGTAATGATTTATTGGAGCGGCAGCTTTGTCTATCGTCTGGAAGGCTTGCAGGTGCTTGTGCTTCCCGCGGCATGTGTACTGTCGGCGCTGCCCCTGGTATTGCCGGCGGCACATCCACTTGGCAATACCCATCTGGCGGCCTTCAAGGCACATCTGGTGGTGTCGCTGCTCGCCTACAGCCTGTTTACCATCGCGTCGTTGCACGTTTTGATGATGGCGGTGATGGAGCGCGGGTTGCATCGCGGCGGGCTGCCACCTTTCATGCGGGAGTTGCCGCCGCTTCTGGTCATGGAAACCCTGTTGTTTCGAATTATTGCCGCAGGTTTTCTGCTTCTGACCTTGACGCTGGGCAGTGGCATTCTTTTTTCGGAAGCGTTGTTCGGCAAACCCCTGCAGATATCTCATAAAACGCTGTTCGGCATCCTGTCCTGGCTGATTTTCGCGGCTTTGCTGGCGGGCCGCGCGCTCTACGGCTGGCGAGGGCGAATCGCCATGCGCTGGACTCTGACTGGTTTTCTGACGCTGGTCGTTGCCTATATCGGCAGCAAATTCGCCCTCGAAGTTCTGATGCGGGTGTAACTGTCTTCAAGCCAGTAGTCAGGCAGGACGACTTGACACTGGCATAGTGGCTGCCGATACTGGATTCTTGTTCATGGCTGGGTGGTGACCGCGCTTGGATGACATATCGCTTTCTGCGTTACTGATTGCTTTCGCTGTACTTCTTGTCGTCTCCGCCTTTTTTTCCATCGCCGAAACCAGCATGATGGCGCTCAACCGCTACCGCTTGAGGCATCTGGCCAAGGGCGGGCACCGGGGCGCCCGCCTCACCAGTCAGTTGCTGGCCCGCACCGACAAACTCCTCGGTGTAATCTTACTAGGCAACAATCTGGTGAATTCCGCGGCAGCGGGTATTGCAACGACCATCGCATTGCGTTATTTCGGGCAGGACCAAATCGCCTTCCTGGCCGCCACCGGAATAGTGACGTTTTTCATTCTCGTGTTCAGCGAAATAAGCCCCAAAGTGATGGGCGCCAGTTATCCGGAAAAAATTGCATTTCCGGCCGCTTTTGTCCTTTCGCCGATGCTCAAATTTGCCTATCCGGTGGTGTGGTTCGTCAATCTTTTCGTCAGCGGCCTGCTGTGGGCATTGCGCATGAAGCCACAGTCGAATCAGACCCACACTTTGAGCATGGAGGAATTGCGCACCCTGGTGCTGGAGGGCGGCAATTTTCTTCCCGGCAAACACCAGAACATTCTGCTGAATTTGTTCGACCTGCAGTCAATCACGGTTGAAGACGCCATGACGCAGCGCAATCAGATCGTGGCACTCGATATTGAATCGCCAGCGGAGGAAATTCGCCGCCAAATTTCCAACAGCAACCATACCCGCCTGCCGGTTTTTCGGGGGAAACTCGACGACATCGTTGGCATCGTCCATATCCGAAAAATTCTCAATTTTGCGGAAGGCGCGGAAATTAACGGCGCAACGCTTGAGGAAATTCTGCGCGAGCCGTATTTCATCCCGATGGGAACACCGCTGCTCACCCAATTGCAGAATTTCCAGGAACAGCAGGACCGCATGGGCCTGGTGGTCGATGAGTACGGAGAACTCAAAGGCTTGCTGACGCTGGAAGACATCCTGGAAGAAATTATCGGCGAATTTGCCGCCCAATCGCCGACGCAGACCGGGCGCTTCCGCCGCATGGAAGATGGCAGCCTCATCGTAGAAGGCGGCACTTTGTTGCGCGACCTGAATCGCAAACTGGGGTACCGGTTCCCGCTGGACGGCCCCAAAACCTTAAACGGGCTGATTCTGGAGCATCTGCAGGATATCCCCGAACCGGGAACCGCGCTGAAATTGGCAGGATACCCCCTGGAAATCGTGCAAACCCAGGATAAAATCATCAAATCCGTGCGCTTATTACCTAAAGACAAAGACTAAATAATCAATATCATTGGATCCTGACTTCCATCTTTACTTTAATGGGTTGGCAAGGCATGATTCGTCTCATAGTTGTCTTGGGTACAGCCCTGCGCACCCCAAGCGCGGTAGCGGGCCGGACAGGTGGAAAATTCAGCTTGGATAACCGGTGGGCTGGAAAGGGTTGAAAATCTTGGGTGCCCACCCGCGGCAGGCAGATTTGCAATGAGGGAACTCTATGGCTCAAGCGGCAAACGCTGTACGGGAAAAAATCAAGGAATACACCTATAGCTGGCAAGGCAAGGACAGGTCCGGTAAGTCCGTCAAGGGTGAAATGCGTGCTGGCGGCGAAAATGTGGTGCTTTCAGCCCTGCGACGGCAGGGCATCAAAGACCTCAAGGTAAAGCGGCAAAAAATCGGCATGGGCGGGAAGGTAACCGACAAGGACATCACCTTGTTTACCCGCCAACTCGCCACCATGATGAAATCCGGGGTTCCGCTGTTACAGTCTTTCGATATTGTCGGGAAGGGCCATTCCAATCCCGCGGTATCGCGCCTGCTAATGGACATCAAGAACGAAGTCGAAACCGGCAACAGCCTTAACGTGGCATTCCGCAAATATCCGCTGCATTTCGACGCCTTGTTCTGCAATCTGGTTGGCGCGGGCGAACAGGCCGGTATTCTGGACAGCCTGCTCGACCGCCTGGCAACCTACAAGGAAAAAATTCTCGCCATCAAGAGCAAGATCAAGGCGGCGCTTTTTTACCCGATTTCCATCATCGTGGTGGCATTTGTCATCACTGCCATCATCATGTTGTTCGTGATACCAGCGTTCAAGGACTTGTTCTCGAGCTTCGGGGCCGACCTCCCGGCGCCAACGCTGATGGTCATGGCGATTTCGGATTTTTTCGTGAAATATTGGTATGCCATCTTCGCGACCGTTGGCGGGGGCATCTGGTTCTTCTTCTACACGTGGAAGCGCTCGCTCAAGATGCAGATCTTCATGGATCGATTGGTCCTCAAGGTCCCGGTTTTTGGGCCGCTGATCCGCAAGGCCACCATGGCCCGCTGGACTCGGACGCTCTCCACCATGTTCGCGGCAGGTGTGCCACTGGTCGAAGCCCTGGATTCGGTTGCCGGCGCTGCCGGTAATTACGTGTACTTCGAAGCCACCAAGAAAATACAAAAAGAAGTCACTGCCGGCACCAGCCTTACCGTTGCCATGACCAATGTGGAGGTATTCCCAAATATGGTCATTCAGATGGTCTCGATTGGCGAAGAATCCGGATCGCTGGACGGCATGTTGAGCAAGGTAGCCGACTTCTTCGAACAGGAGGTCGATGACGCGGTCGATGCGCTTGCCAGCCTGATGGAACCGATGATCATGGTAGTGCTTGGCGTCTTGATCGGCGGCATGGTGATTGCCATGTATTTGCCAATCTTCAAGATGGGCCAGGCGGTCTGATACGATTCCGGTTCGCTTCGGATGCCCGTCATTCATCAGTGCGCCCGCGTTCACGGGGCGGCTTATTCATGGTTTCATGACAGGCTCCCCATGCCGCGCAAGCATTCGAACTGCTCGCGGCAAATCAAACCACGACTGCGCAACTTTCTGAAACCGCTTCTCCACCGGACACTCTAGTACCGTGAACGAATTCAACCATCCGGCCTTAATCACAACTGTCTGCGCAGTGGTTGGTTTAATGGTTGGCAGTTTTCTCAATGTCGTGATTCATCGACTTCCCAAAATCCTGGAGCGCGACTGGGACGGTCAGGCAGCCGACCTGTTGGAACAAAAACACTTCGCCGATGCTGCCAACAAACTGCGCGGCCCGGAGCTTAAAGCCCGCTACAACCTGGTAATGCCGGCATCCGCCTGCCCGAAGTGCGGCCATGCCATTCGCGCCCATGAAAATATCCCTTTGCTCAGTTATGTGTTCTTGCGCGGACGCTGCGCCGCCTGCAAAGCCCCGATCAGTCTGCGTTACCCCATCATCGAAGCGGCCAGCGGGGTCATTGCAGGGTATATTGGTTGGCGCTATGGGCTTAGCTTGGCGATGGCCGGCGCCTTGTTTTTCGCCTGGAGTCTGATCGCTCTGACTGCCATCGATATCGACACCCAACTGTTGCCGGACGACATCACTCTGCCTTTGTTATGGCTCGGATTGCTGGTCAATCTCAACTCGACGTTCGTCGCGCTGCCCGCGGCGGTTCTGGGCGCCGCCGCCGGCTATCTTTCCCTTTGGTCGGTGTATTGGTTGTTCAAACTCAGTACCGGCAAGGAAGGTATGGGTTACGGCGATTTCAAGCTGCTCGCCGCCATCGGCGCCTGGCTTGGCTGGAAACTGCTGCCTGTGGTGATCTTGCTTTCCTCGTTGGTCGGCGCGGTAGTCGGCATTGGCTTGATCATTTTTGCCCGTCACGGCCGCAATACGCCGATTCCGTTCGGACCTTACCTCGCCGCCGCCGGATTGGCTGCCTTGTTCTGGGGCGAAGCGATCAATCGTCACTACCTAGGATTGTTCTGACTTTGCTCTATGCCGTTGGCCTCACCGGTGGCATTGGCTCGGGCAAGACCACGGTTGCCAACTTGTTCGCCCAAATGGGGGCAGGCGTCGTGGATACGGATGCAATCGCCCACCAGTTAACCGGGCCCGACCAGCCTGCCGTGACAGAAATTGCCGCGAAGTTCGGACGCGAGTTTGTTGCGCCAGACGGCGCTCTGGATCGCAAGCGCATGCGAGAGCTGATTTTTAAAGACCATACCGCCAAGGATCGGCTGGAGGCCATACTGCATCCGCGAATCCGCGCGGCAGGCGAACTCAAGCTTGCCGCCTGCACTGCAGTTTATGCCATCGTGGTTGTCCCATTGTTGTTCGAAACCGGCGCCTGGCAAGACCTTCTTGCCCGAAAACTGGTGGTAGATTGCGAACCTGAAACGCAGATCTGGCGCGTCATGTCGCGCAGCGGGCTAAGCCGCGAAGAGGTGCTGGACATCATGGCCGCCCAGATTCCCCGGCCAGAGCGACTGCGCCTTGCCGACGACATTATCGACAACAACAACGGCACGACCGCATTGAATACACGGGTTGAAGTGCTTCACAAACAATATCTGGCCGCCGCGCGGCAACACTGAAACATTCGCCTACACGCGCTAAAACCATATTTTGGCTTTATTTTTTGGGAGTTTTCGGCAATACTCTGCCGACTTCCAAGGCCCGATTCCCTATCGTGATCAGTTACGAGTTTCCACTAAACGAAAGAATACGCACTCTGCTGCGACTGGAAGATCTGTACCGGCGGGCGCAATACTTCGCCGCCAAGGACGATCCGGAACAGCATCATGTCGCGCTGATCTCGTTGTTTGAAATTCTCGACATTGGCGGACGCGCGGATATGAAATCCGAGCTGATGCAGGAACTGGAGCGCCAAAAGCAGCATCTTGAAATGCTGCGCAGCAGTCCCGCCGTGGCGCTTGATGCCCTTAACGCGGTGTTTGGCGAAATCGACAAGATCGTATCGGACCTTTTCCTGTCGTCGGGAAAAACCGGCCAGGAGTTGCGCGAAAACGAATGGCTGATGAGTATCAAGCAAAGAGCGGCGATTCCGGGAGGCGTATGCGAGTTCGATCTGCCTTCCTACCATTACTGGCTGAATTGCAGCGCCGACGCGCGTCGCCTCGATTTGAACGAATGGATCGCGCCGTTTATTCCGATTCGAAGCGGCGTGCGCATCATCTTGCGCCTTCTACGGGAGAGTGGAAAAACCAGTAAGCAGGTGGCGCAACAAGGTGTATACCAACAGACCATGGCCGGCCGGCTGGCGCAGATGCTGCGCATTCGCCTTGACTCCAGCTACGACTGTGTGCCGGAAGTCAGCGCCAATAAATACGCGCTGAATGTGCGCTTTATCACCGCCATCGGCTCGCAGCGCCGCACCAGCGTCGATAACGTTAATTTCGAACTGACTTTTTGTAATCTGTAATGGTCAAAACGCCAGGCGAAGTCGCCTGCCCACGCTGCGGCAAAACCGCCAAGTGGAATCCGGCAAATCCGTTTCGTCCTTTTTGTTCGGAGCGTTGCAAGACGATAGATCTCGGCCAGTGGGCAACCGACGGTTATCGCATCCCGGTTCAGGAAGCCGACGCGGGCGTAGACGACAGCGCGCCGGAAAATCCCGCGTGATCCCTCCGGTATACAGGGCCGACTGACTAGCCTTCCCACGCACTCCGCAACATCGCGACGCCATGAGCACCATGGTCGCGGGATTGATGCAGTTCCCCACGGGTCATGCTGCCCAGGGCGTATACCGGCAACTCAAAGCCCTGTATCAGACCGGCGAATTTTTCCCAACCGATCCCTGATACACCTGGATGGGACGGGGTTGCAAACACCGGCCCCAGAACCACGAAATCCACGCCCAGATTTTTTGCCAGCGTCAGTTCCGCAACATCATGGCAGGAAGCCGCGCACCAGTCGCACTCTGGCCTGTATTGTGCAGCCTTCAGTGCCGCGGAAGTTAGATGCACGCCATCCGCCCCTGTAGTTTGTGCCAGATCCAGCACACCATTGACCAGGGCGATGCCTCCTGCCCGATGCATCCGGCTAACCACTTCGGCGGCAAATCGCTTTCTTGTCTCCACGTCCAGCCCTGGCTCGCGAATTTGCACCAAGCGAATTCCACGTTCAAGCGCGTGGTCCAGGGCGACCAACGCCTGTGCAACGCCGATCTCACCAGCGTGCGTTATGGCGTAGATCAACGGCAATTCGAGGGCTTTCAGGATCGGTGCATTGGCGGGCAACACTGGGGAAACATCGATCTGCCGGACGCGCTGCCAGGCGAGCGCCTGACCTTCGCGTGGATGAGGGTTCCCACTCCAGTTCAATACGCGGTGAAAATGCAGCCGAACAGTGGCGTGAGGATAGGTGTAAAAGCGCGAAATCCAGGGATAGGCATGCTTTACTTCAAGCCCGAGTTCCTCCTGCAGTTCGCGCTTCAAGGCCTCCGCACTGGATTCACCCGGCTCGACTTTGCCTCCAGGAAATTCCCAGTAACCGGCGTACACCTTGCCTTGCGGTCGCCGGGCCAGCAAAAAACTGCCGTCGGGACGCTCGATGACCGCAGCCGCGACGTCCACGGTACGCGCGTTCACTCTGGATTCGCCCGCTGCCTGCCGCCTGCCGCGGATTTTTGCAACTCAGGGGCGACCGGAACGAGTTTGCTTGGCGAAATGGTGGCGCCCGGCCCAGTCGCGCGCAAAATGCCAAGCCACGCGCCCGCTGCGAGAGCCGCGGGTCAGAGCCCATTGCAGGGCCTCTGTACGGGCCTTGGCTACTTCATCATGCGGAACACCCAACTGCCCCAGCCAGTATTCGGCAATTCGTAGATATTCGTCCTGATCGAAAGAATAAAACGACACCCAAAGTCCAAATCGCTCGGATAGAGAAATTTTTTCCTCGACGGTTTCTCCGGGATGGATTTCCTCGCCAAGGTATTTGGTCGCCAGATTTTCCTGCATGAATTCGGGCATCAAATGACGCCGGTTGGACGTAGCGTAGATCAGCAGATTCTCCGAGGTGGCCGCGATCGAACCATCCAGGATCGCCTTCAATGCCTTGTAGCCGGCTTCTTCGGCGTCAAAAGACAAATCATCGCAGAACAGGATAAATTTGAAGGGCGACTCGGCCACCAGATCGATGATGTCGGGCAGATCGAGAAGCTCGTGTTTTTCGACTTCGATCAATCGAAGTCCGCGCGGCGCATACTGGTTGAGCACAGCCTTGATCAGGGAAGATTTTCCGGTGCCGCGCGCCCCGGTGAGCAGGACATTGTTGGCGGTCAGGCCCTCGATAAATTGCCGAGTATTCTGCTCGATCAGCCGAATTTGCGCGTCGATGCCCTGCAGATCGATTAACCGGATGTTGTGCGGGTGTGCAACCGGGACAAGCCCCCCCGCCGCACCGCGTTTTCGCCACCGGTAGGCAAGGCTCGCGTTCCAGTCGGGTGCCGCTGGCGCGGTCGCCAGGGTGGACTCGAATCGTGCGATAAGTTGCTCGGCCCGCTGGATCAGCCGCTCCAGATCGCTCATTGCCTAGCTTCGATAATCGGCGTTGATACGCACGTAGTCGTGCGACAGATCGCAGGTCCACACCGTGGCACACGAGCTTCCTCGGCCAAGCATCACTCGTACTGAAATTTCCTGCTGGCGCATGACGCGTTGACCGTCTTCCTCACGATAATGTGGCGCCCGGCCGCCCGCCTTAGCCACCAAGACCTCGTCGAGGTACAGATCTAACTTGGATGGATCCAGGTCGTCAATCCCGGCGTAACCAATAGCCGCCAATATCCGCCCGAGGTTTGGATCGGAGGCAAAAAACGCCGTTTTCACCAGTGGCGAATGGGCAATCGAATAGCCAATTTTGCGGCATTCGGTTTCATCCCTTCCGCCTTCGACTCGAATAGCAATGAACTTTGTTGCGCCCTCTCCGTCCCGCACCAAGGCCTGCGCGAGAAATGTCGCCACCTCGGTCACCGCGTCCAGAAATATCCTGAACTGTGGCGAATCGGCTTTGAGAATCGGGGCGGCGGAGGATTTTCCCGTCGCAATCAGAATGAGCGCATCGTTGGTTGAGGTATCGCCGTCAACGGTTACACAATTGAAGCTGCGCTCGGTTGCGTAGGTGGTGGCCTGCTTCAGCAGAGACGGATCCACGCTCGCATCCGTGGCGATGAACCCCAACATGGTCGCCATATTCGGACGGATCATCCCCGATCCCTTGGCGATTCCCGTAATAGTAATCACGTGGCCATCAATTTTGACCTGACGCGAATACGCCTTCGGCACAATGTCCGTCGTCATGATCGCCTGGGCAGCGTCCAGCCAGTTGGACTCTCCGAGATTGGTCACGCAGCGCGGCAACCCCGCGGCAATCCGATCCACCGGCAAAGGCTCCATGATCACCCCGGTGGAAAATGGCAATACCTGTTCGACCTCACAACCCAATAAAGCTGCCACCTCCGAGCAGGTTTGGCGCGCACGCACAACACCATCATCGCCGGTTCCCGCGTTGGCACATCCGGTGTTGACCAGCAGCGCGAGAATGGATCCCGACGCCAGGTGCGCCTTGGCAACCGTTACGGGTGCCGCGCAGAATCGGTTGCGGGTAAATACCCCGGCCACCCGCGATCCTTCGGCCAGCTCCATCAATAGCAGATCCTTGCGATTTGCCTTGCGGATAGCGGCTTCGGCAGTGCCCAAACGAATGCCTGCAACCGGCAGCAAGTCCGCCGAATCGGGTGTCTTCAGATTAACCGGCATGCCCCAAACCTGATAGCGACTGGATTTTGTTCACTGAAACTGCTTTCGAGAATGGCGCTGGTTTAACCAAGCTTGCCATGGCATTGTTTGTACTTCTTTCCGGAACCGCAGGGGCAAGGGTCATTGCGCCCGACCTTTTGTCCGGGACGCACAAAGGGCTGGTCCTTGTCGGCATCGGCCTTTTCCAGCGCCTCGTCGTAGCCGGCATGTTGATAGCGAACATTTTCGACTTCGGCGTGTTCTTTTTTCTCCGCCACTTCTTCCGCCTCGGCGGCGGTCTTAATTTGCACCAGCATAAGAATGCGCGTGACATCGGTGCGCACGGTTTCCAGCAACATCGAAAACAATTCGAATGCCTCGCGCTTGTATTCCTGCTTGGGGTTCTTTTGCGCATACCCGCGCAGGTGGATGCCCTGGCGCAGATGGTCCAGCGCGGAAAGATGTTCCCGCCAATGGCTATCAAGGTTGTTGAGCATCATCGCTCGTTCGTAATGACGTACCTCCTTGCCTTCAACGATGGCGAATTTTTCCGCATAGCGGCGATGGGCAGCTTCGACAACTCGCTCCCGCAGAACCTTCTCGTCGATTTGTTTATCCTCTTCCAGCCAGCGCCCGATTTGCACCTCCAGACCCAGCTCGGCCACCAGGGTTTTCTCCAGCCCGACAATGTCCCACTGCTCTTCGACGCTTTCCGGGGCAATATGCGCGGACACCAGGGCGTCGATCGTGCCTGCACGCATCGAGCTAATGGTCTCGGAAATGTCGGTGGCCTCCAGCAGTTCATTGCGCTGCTGGTAGATCACCTTGCGCTGGTCGTTGGATACATCGTCGTACTCCAGAAGCTGCTTGCGAATGTCAAAGTTGCGGCCCTCGACCTTGCGTTGTGCATTCTCGATCGCCCGTGTAACCCAAGGGTGCTCGATCGCCTCGCCTTCGGGCATCTTCAATCGATCCATGATCGCCGCAACACGATCCGAGGCGAATATGCGCAGCAGAGGATCTTCCAGCGACAGGTAAAAGCGGCTTGATCCCGGATCGCCCTGGCGACCGGAGCGCCCGCGCAGTTGATTGTCCACCCGGCGGGATTCATGTCTTTCGGTGCCAACGATATGCAGACCGCCCGCCGCCACCACCTCTTGATGCAGCCGAGTCCAACGTTCCCGCAGTTCCGCCACTCTTTTTTCTTTTTCCGCCGCGGAAAGCTCTGTGTCGTTTTGAACCTTGTTGATTTCCGGCTCCGGATTGCCCCCCAGGACAATGTCAGTGCCGCGACCGGCCATGTTGGTGGCAATGGTGACCATTTTCGGCCGGCCGGCCTGCGCGATGATTTCCGCTTCGCGCGCGTGTTGCTTGGCATTAAGCACCTGATGCGAAAGTTTTTCCTTGTCGAGCATCGCCGACAACAACTCGGAATTCTCGATCGAGGTTGTGCCGACCAGAACAGGTTGTCCGCGCTGGTAGCAGTCGCGGATATCGTTGATCACCGCCTGATGTTTCTCTTTGGCGGAGCGGTACACCTGGTCCATCCGGTCCTCGCGCACCATTTTCATGTGCGTGGGCACGATGACGGTTTCCAGTCCGTAGATCTGCTGAAATTCGTAGGCCTCTGTATCCGCGGTGCCTGTCATGCCGGAAAGCTTCTGGTACATCCGGAAATAATTCTGATAGGTAATCGATGCCAGCGTCTGATTTTCGCGCTGAATGCGAACCCCTTCCTTGGCTTCCACGGCCTGATGCAACCCTTCCGACCAGCGCCGTCCCGGGGTCAGGCGCCCTGTGAATTCGTCGACGATGATGATTTCGCCATTCTGATTAACGTAGTGCTGGTCGCGGTGAAACAGGGAATTTGCCCGCAACGCCGCGTACAAGTGGTGTATGAGATTGATGTTCGCGGCGTCGTAAAGGCTGCCATTCTCGGGAAGCAACCCGGCCCTGGTAAGGAGATCCTCGGCGCGCTCATGGCCAGCTTCGGTCAGCAGTACCTGGTGCGCCTTTTCATCGACCGTGAAATCTCCCGGGCCGTTTTCCTCTTTTACCCGGATCAGTTTTGGGACTATCTCGTTCATCCGGTAGTACAACTCCGTGCTGTCCTCGGCCTGACCCGAAATGATCAGCGGGGTACGCGCCTCGTCGATCAGAATCGAGTCCACCTCGTCGACAATGGCGTAACTCAGGCCGCGCTGAACACGCTCCGATGCCTGGTACACCATGTTGTCGCGCAAATAATCGAAACCGAACTCGCTGTTGGTTCCATAGGTAATATCCGCCGCATGGGCCTGCTGCTTGAGCTGATGTTCCATCTGGGAAAGGTTCACGCCCACGCTTAACCCGAGAAAGCGATACACGCGCCCCATCCACTCTGCATCGCGGCTGGCCAGGTAGTCGTTCACCGTAACTACATGGACACCTTTGCCGCCCAGAGTATTGAGATAGGCCGGCAACGTGGCCACCAGCGTCTTGCCTTCACCTGTGCGCATTTCGGCGATCTTGCCGTTATGTAGTGCAATGCCCCCCAGTAGTTGTTCGTCGAAATGGCGCATATTCAAGACACGGCGGCTCGCCTCGCGCACCGTGGCAAAAGCCTCGACCAGTAGTTGGTCAAGTGATTCGCCGTTCGCTGCGCGGGTGCGAAACAAATCGGTACGGGCGCGCAAATCCACGTCGTTCAATTTCTGCATTGCGGGCTCCAATGCATTGACTGCGTGAACCGCATGGGAAAACTTGCGCAGCAGCCGGTCATTGCGGCTGCCGAAGATTTTCTTGAGGACAGT
>CAMDKM010000012.1 GCA_945900965.1 Bordetella parapertussis
TGCTCAAGCCGATCGCCGATGAAATTGCGCTAAAGGCCGACGTGATGCTGATCGGTTATGCCGGTGGCGGCGTGCGCAACGTGTTCGCCAACAAGCCGTTGCGCAGTCTGGCTGAGATGAAAGGGGTGAAACTGCGCGTCATGGGGGCACCGGTCTGGAGCCGTGCCTTTGCCGCGGTGGGGATGTCGCCCTCCGTTATTGCCTATAATGAGGTGTACAACGCCATTCAGAACGGCGTGATTGCCGCGGGCGACAACGAGGCGGCCGGCATCGAACAGATGAAGTTCTACGAAGTCGCCTCCCATGTCTCGATGACGCAACACTCTTTCACTATCCGCCCAGTGTGCTTCTCGGGTAAGACTTTCAAGCAACTGCCCGCCGACTTGCAGGCAGCGATCTTGAAAGCCGGCAAAGAGGCTGCCGCCTACGGACGAGACATCGAAAGCCGGGAGGACATGGCCAAACTGGAAGCCATGGAGAAGGCCGGCAAGCTCAAACGCATCCCTTTTCCTGACCGTGCGCAGATGCAAAAATTGGTAGAGCCGGTGCTCGATGCCTATGCCCGCGATATCGGCGCGGACAAGATTCTTGCCCAGATCAACGCGCTCAGGTGACAAAACTCCTCGGGTTTTATCATCGCCTGCTGACCTGGCTCATGGCGGGCGCGGTGGCGATCCTGATCGTGCCGGTGTCGCTGCAGATTATTGCGCGCTTCACCGACTGGATTCCCTCCTATATCTGGACCGAGGAACTGGCGCGTTTCCTGTTCATCTGGATGGTCATGATTGGCGCCATGATCGGCATTCGCGAAGGCACTCATTTCGAGGTGGATGTCTGGCCGCAACTGGGCGCAAGAGCCAATGCCCTGCTGCGCTTGACTTCGCTGGTTTTCGTTCTGCTTTTCGCTCTGGTGTTTGTCTGGTGGGGCATTGCCTTCACGCGCTTCGGCTGGGACCAATTGTCCGAAATCGCCGAATTACCGATGTGGATGATCTTCATCGCCTGGCCGGTGGCCGGATTTACCTGGCTGGTCTTCGCCGGTGAGGCCTTCGTCGCCTGTGTTCGCCGATTGCACGACGGAGAGGCGGCATGAGCGGTGTTGCCCTCTCGGCGGGGGCTGCCGCCGCTATCCTTTTCGGCGGATTTTTCCTGATGCTGATTCTGCGCGTGCCGGTGGCCTTCGCTCTGGGGCTGTCCTGCCTGCCGATCCTCGTGATCGAACCGCGCCTGTCGCCGATGACGCTGTTCAACGAAACCTTCAAGGCCTACAACTCGTTCATCCTGCTGGCCGTGCCATTTTTTCTGCTTACGGCAAATCTGATGAACATCGGCGGCATCACCGATCGGCTGGTCAGGTTGTCGCGGTCCATCGTCGGCCACTTTCCGGGGTCCCTGGCGCAGATTAATGTCGTGTTGTCGGTGTTCTTCGCGGGTATTTCCGGTTCGTCCACGGCGGACGCGGCCAGCCAGAGCAAGATCTTCATCGAGGCCCAGACCCGTGAAGGTTACGGACTGTCCTTCTCGGTGGCGATCACCGCGGTATCCGCGGTGCTGGCAGTCATTATTCCGCCCTCGATCCTGATGGTAGTGTGGGGCGGTGTGATCTCGACTTCCATCGGTGCGATGTATCTCGCGGGCATTGTGCCCGGCCTGCTCATCGCCGGTGCCCAGATGGCGACCGTGCACGTGTATGCCAAGCGCTACAACTACCCCGTGTACCCGCGCGCTACATTGAAGGAGTTCCTGAACGCTGCGGGCCAATCCATCCCGGCACTTCTCACCCCCGTCATCATCGTCGGCGGGATTCTGCTCGGCTGGTTCACTGCCACGGAGTCGGCCGCCATCGCGGTGGTTTACGCCGTGCTCCTGACTGTCTTTGTTTATCGGGAGATGGATCGCAAAAAACTCTACGAGGTACTTTCGGAAACCGGGCGGCTCTCGGCGATCGCCCTGTTCTGCGTCGGCACGGCGTCGGTGTTCGGCTGGTTGCTGGCCTATTACCAGATTCCGAAAATGTTGCTGGAGAACGTGACTTCGATGGGACTGGGGATTATCGGAGTGGGAATATTGATTGCGTTTGTGTTCCTGGTCGTCGGCTGTTTCCTGGATGCCATTCCCGCCATCATTATCGTCGGCACAACCCTGCAGCCATTGGCGATGTCGGTGGACATGCACCCTGTGCATTTCGCCATGATCGGCATCATTTCCCTGGCTTTCGGACTGGTCACGCCACCTTACGGTCTGTGCCTGCTGATTTCCTGTTCGGTGGCCAAAGTTCCGCTGAAATTCGCACTCAAAGATACGGTGATCATGCTGGTGCCGATGCTCCTGGTACTGATCGCCGTAATCATCTGGCCGCAGATACCACTGTTCCTGCCGGGATTGATTTCGCCGGATTTCCTGAAGTGATCGAGTATCGCCAAAATTTCCCGCTGGATCCTGCCGACGTCATTCGCGTCTTCGATTCGTCCGGTATCAAACGTCCAACCGCGGACCCCGCTCGAATTTCCCGCATGTTTGCCAATTCGAATCTGGTTCTTTCTGCGTGGTCGGATGGGAAGCTGGTTGGCGTTTGCAGGGCGTTGACCGACTTCAGCTACTGCTGTTACCTGTCCGATCTGGCGGTGGATCGGGACTTTCAGAAGCAGGGCATCGGCATCGAGCTTCTTCGGCGTGTCCAGGCGGAAATCGGGGAAGAAGTGACGCTCATTCTGCTTTCCGCTCCTGGCGCCATGACTTACTACCCGAAACTGGCATTCTCCAAGATTGAAAACGGATTCATCGTCAATCGTGTTCGCTGATTGTGAGGGGCGAGGGACTTCTTGTACTTGGTGCCGCCCCCTCTCGCCAACCCCTCTGCTGCGCTTCAAGTGTGCCCTTGTCCCGCAGGGGGCGAGGGGCTTTTCAGTGCTTATTGTTGATCGCTTCCAACACCTTCCCGAAGAATGGGTCGGCAGATTCGGGGGCGATCCAACGCACGACCAGCACCATGCGACTTTGGGGTTCGATCCACACGTAGTTGCCGCCGGCGCCGATGGCGAACCAGCTGGACTCCGGAACAGAAGGGAAGATTCGCCGCTGGTGATTGAGCCAGACCAGGTAGCCGTAACACGGTGCGATAGCGCAGGGCTTTCGCATGCGCCGTATCCACTCGGCGGAAAGGATCTGCCGGCCATTTGCCTTGCCCTCATCCAGCATCATCTGTCCTATGCGCGCCTGGTCGTGAGCGCTGATCGACACGCCGCCGCCCCAGTGTGTGCCGCCGGGCACGGATTGAACTTTGCGGCCCTTGAGTTCGATCCACGCGTTGTCGTAGCCCACCCAGCGCCAGTTGTCACTTGCCCCAAGGGGTTGTGTGATGGTTTCGCCCAACACTTCGGGCAAAGGACGGCCAAACAAGTGCAGTAGCGCAAGCGAGAGCTGGTTGATCCGCACATCGTTATATTCCCAGTACGTTCCCGGCGTCTGTAACGGGCGCGCACCGCCCCTCTTGCCTGTCACCGCGTTTTGATGGAAGGCCAAGGTGCGATAGCGGTCCACCTGATCGGGAACTCCGAATACCGTTCCTTCCCATTCGCTGGTCTGCGTCAGCAGGTGAGCCCAAGTGATTTGCGCGTTTTGTCCTTGCTCGAAACCGATGCCGGGGACGCGTTTGTGCACCAGTTCATCGACGTCGGGCAACAGCTTGTGGTCATGGGCGATGCCGGCGAGCAAGGCGAGATAGGTCTTGGCGATGCTGAAGGTCAGGTCGGCCCTGTGCGGTTCGCCCCAGGACGCCACGGGCTTGCCGTTCAATAGAATCGTCCCGGACACCGGGCCGCGTGCATGTACCGGCCCCAGGAGTCTGTTCCAGGGCGGCGGGTCTTCATGATGGATGCCCCACTTGTCGGTAATCTCGCGCGACCAGGGAATTTCGTGGTCAACCGAAAACTGAACGGCGGCCGCGAGCCTTCTGCTGTCCATGAGGTATGCTTTTCATCCTGATCGATAACAATCTGAGCAGCAATGTAGCATTCCTCTGGATTAGTGTCTGCGAGACTCGGATAATCGCGATTGCGCGGCGGAAAGGTGTTCCAGATATTAAGTGTCTTCCACGCGAATGCGGGGAATCAGCTTCACTTGAAAACCCTGGATTCCCGTCTCCACGGGAATGACATTGGGGGACTTATCCAGTGTTTCCTTGACTGGATACCGACCATTGAATCCGCTACGAAATTTTCCGAGGGCACATGAATAGTCTGTTTATCGGAGTGGTTACCGGGGCATTTGGCATGGCCTATTTTGTCTATGGGAAACGCCAGACGCTTTTTGTGCCGATGTTTTCGGGCATCCTGCTTTGTATCTATCCCTACTTCATCGAAAACATGTTTTGGCTCTGCTTCGTTGGCATTGCCCTGATTGCCGCGCCGTTTGTGCTCAGATATTGAGACAGCGCCGCCAGATTCAACTGCGTTGGCACTGGATTTTGCCGACGATATCCTTTTCCTGTAATTTGAAAGTCAGAAATTCAAATTGCAGAAATTTGCGGGCAAGCGTAAGAAAGTGATCGCATGGAATATGTTGTGATTCTCGCCGTTGGCCTTGTTGCCGGGACACTCGGCGGCATCGTTGGATTCGGCTCCTCGATCATGTTGATGCCAGTGCTGGTCATTTCATTCGGGCCGCGCCAGGCGGTGCCGATCATGGCGATAGCTGCAGTGATGGCCAATTTCGCCCGCATTCTGGTTTGGTGGCGGGAAGTGGACTGGCGGGCGGTCGCCGCTTATTCCGTGACAGGGGTCCCCGCCGCGGCCCTGGGTGCGCGAACCCTGGTGGCGCTGCCCCCGCGGCTGGTGGAAAGTGCGTTGGGCTTGTTCTTCATCGCGATGATTCCGCTTCGGCGCTGGATGGCGACGCACAACCTGCGGCTCAACGCCTGGCATCTTGCGGCGATAGGTCTGCCCATCGGGTTTGTCACTGGCATCGTGGTGTCCACCGGGCCGATCACGGCGCCAATCTTCCTGGCCTATGGGATGGTGAAGGGCGCCTTTGTCGGCAGCGAAGCTGCGGCGTCGCTGGCGGTGTACCTGAGCAAGTCGATTACCTTCCGCAGTCTTGGGGTATTGCCTTGGGACATTGCGGTGAAAGGGCTCACTACCGGATCATCGTTGATGGCAGGCGCGTTTGTCGCCAAACGTTTCGTGCTGAAACTGGAGCCCGAACATTTCCGCCTGCTGATGGAAGGGCTGATGCTGCTGTCGGGGGCCGTCTTGCTGTGGGCCGCGGTGTTTCCGTAGTGAATCGTTAATTTCAGCGATCGAGTCCGTCGGACGCCAGATACCCGCCATCCACCGGGATGCAAATCCCGCTGACGTGATCCGACGCCGATGAGGCAAGGTAAAGGCAGGTTCCAACCAGTTCCGAGGTTTCTCCCAGGCGGCCCGATGGGGTCCGGCGCTTGATCGACTGCTCCAGCGACGTGCCGCGTAATTCGCCGGTCATTTCGGTGAAAAAATATCCCGGCGCGATGGCGTTGACCTGTATGCCCAATGGCATCAACTCCACCGCATTGACCTTCGTTAATCCGATGACTCCGTGTTTGGAGGCTGTGTAGGCGACCTGCAAGCCCTTGCTGGGTGCGGTCAGGCCATAGACCGAGGAGATATTGATGATCTTGCCGCTGCCCTGGGCCTTCATGCAGCGGGCGGCGTGTTTGGTGCAAAGGAACGGACCCGTCAGATTGATGGCCATCACCCGGTCCCAATCCGCTCGATCGAGTTCCATGACCGACTTGCGGTTCACATCGCCGGCGTTGTTGACGAGGATGTCGAGTCGGCCGAAACGTTTGATCACGCCCTCGATCGCGCGCTCGACCGCTGTCTCGTCGCAAACATCGAACTCAAAGGCCGCTGCGTGAGGGCCATCGCCACCCAGTTCCTTGAGTGCTTCGGCATTGCGCGCGGCGCGGCGGCCCCCGATCGCCACTTTGGCGCCGGCATCTCGCATGGCCTTGGCCAGCGTTCGTCCAATGCCGCTATTTCCGCCAGTTACCAGTGCAACGCGCCCTTCCAGGGAGAACAGATTGGTTCCCATCAGAAAAACGCCATGGTGCGGATTTCGATGCTCTCGCGCGCCGGCGCATCGGGCGCCGTGTTCGGGTCTTCGAAGGCGCTGTGGCCGAGAAAGCGGGCGCGTCCGTCGGTTTCCGATTCGTAAGTCTTGAGGAGCAGAACGTTCTCCGGTGTCATCTTCGGAAAATACCACCACTTATGGGCGCTCGAATGACGCATCACAAAAATCTCCCCGGTGCGTTCCCGGTAACGCAGTTTCATCTTCAGCATGTCGTCGGGCGAGGCCGAAGTGACGTCGCACATCGCCAGAGGCTTTTCATCTACTCGCCGCTTCAATGGTTTCCAGAAGTTGTAAAACGCCACGCGCCGCCCAAGCAGGGTGTCGGCCTCTGCCGGCAGCAACTGCCGCACCCGCAAGGGACCGGACAGCGGCGTGTAATCGCAGTGCACCAGCATGACCGGCGCACGCTGGGTCGTCGTGTGCTCGGCGGTCTGCTGCTGCTCATTGAGCTTCGAGCGGATCGTGTGATCGAAAATCACCACCCTGCGCGCGCCCACCGATTGGCGCACAAACTCCGCAACCAGCGGGTAGAACTGATCGCGCACCGCGTTATCGTCGTCGAAGCGGTCGAACGCCTGGCGAAATTCCCCAAACGCAAACCCTTCGCGATCCAGAGAAAAAGATTGGGCGCGCGACCAGCCGTCGTCAATCTGCATGGCATGCGGATCGTTGCCGGGCGCACTGACGACGGTACCTGCCGGCGGTTCGTAGAAATAGACCTCCGGAACCTTGCCGTCGTCGCGCGTGTAATTGAAGGTCGAACGTACCGACGATCCGACCTGTCTGCTGGCGCCCATATTTCCCATCGTCAGGCCGCTTTGAGCCCCAACAACGGCGCTGCGTCGGTCGCCTTCCAGCAAGGTAGTTGCTCGACATCCTGGGTCATCCAACGGCGCAGATTCGGATGCGCATCGAGCGGCAGCTTCTGGTAGGAATGTAGATGCATCGGAGCAGCCACGGAAATGTCCGCTATCGTCACCTTGTCTCCGCACAGCCAGCGCTGCTTGCTCAAGCGCTCATCGAGAATGGCGGCGAGCTTGTGAAAATTGGGCGCTTCCTTGTCGGTGATCGATTTGTCGGGCTCGGCTTTCAGCAGGGGCTTCACCACGTTTTCGACGAGATATACATAACAACTCGGGAACCAGTGGGCCGCTTCCCACAATTGCCAGCGATGAATATCTGCACGCACTTTGAAATCCTTCGGGTAAAAAGCGTTGGCGCCGTTTTTGTCCGCCACATATTGCAGAATGGCATTGGATTCCCAAAGTTTCAGATCGCCATCGACCAGAGTCGGAAGCGATGCATTGGGATTGAGTTTCATGTATTCGGGCGATTTCTGGCCGCCGGTGAAATAATCGACATGCGATTTCTCGAAACTGGCCCCAATCAGGTTGAACCCGGCGATGACCTTGCGGCAATTGACGGTGATCGGATCGTAATAAAGTTTCATTTCTGGCTCCCCCGTGTGATTATGTTTTTGGTGCTGCGTGTGGGAAGATATCACAAAGTGCCCCGTCATCGAGGGCGTGCGGCAGACTGCCTAACTGCCTCAATTCTTAAGTCGATAACCGGTCCTGAATATCCACGCCACGCCGGCCAGACAGGCGGAGAAAAACATCAAGGTCATCGTCAGACTCAGCACGACCCCGACATCCGCGGTTCCGTAGAAGCTCCAGCGGAAGCCGTTGATCAGGTAAACGATAGGGTTAAACAGGCTCACGATACGCCAGAACGCCGGCAGCATGTCGATCGAGTAGAAGGCGCCGCCGAGAAACGTCAGCGGAGTGATGACAAGCATTGGGACGAACTGCAATTGCTCGAAGCTCTTCGCCCAGATGCCTAGAATGAAGCCCAGCAGGCAAAAGGTCGTCGCCGTCAGCAGCAGAAATGCCATCATCCAGACTGGGTGGTCGATACGGATTGGCACAAAAAACGTCGAAGTTGCCAAAATCATCAGCCCCAGAATCACCGACTTGGTGGCCGCCGCGCCGACATAGCCCAGCACGATTTCGAGCGCCGATACGGGGGCGGAAAGAATTTCGTAGATGGTGCCGGTAAAGCGGGGGATGTAAATGCCGAACGAGGAATTATTGAGGCTTTCGGTAAACAACGAAAGCATGATCAGCCCCGGCACAATGAATGCTCCATAAGTCACGCCACCGATCTCGCTCATGCGCGCGCCGATGGCGGCACCGAATACGATGAAGTAGAGCGAGGTTGTAATGACCGGGGTCACCAGGCTGGACCACAGCGTGCGGCGAAAACGCGCCAGCTCGAAGCGGAACACGGCCAGCACGCCGTGATGATTGAATGCGGGCACTCTCGCCGTTGTGTTCATGATTGCCGAATACTTGATGAGGCGATTCGATCCGTCGAGTCGCGTCCGACCAGGCTGACGAAAATATCCTCCAGCGAACTCTGCTGAGTCTGCAAATCGGTGTAACCGACCCCCAGATCGTTCAAGGCGCGCAACAGCGAAGGAATGCGCGTGCCTTCTTCCGCGGCGTCGAAATTGCACTCGAGCTCGGTGCCATTCGACTTGAGCGTAAGACGCCATGCGGCCAATTGCGTGGGTATGGCTGTCATGGCTTGCTGCAAATGCAGCGTCAAGCGCTTCTTGCCGAGTTTTTTCATCAGAGCGAATTTCTCTTCCACCAGGATCAACTCGCCTTTGTTGATCACGCCGACGCGGTCCGCCATTTCTTCGGCTTCGTCGATGTAATGCGTCGTGAGGATGATGGTTACCCCACTGTCCCTGAGCTGGCGCACCAGCCGCCACATGTCGCGACGCAGTTCGACATCAACCCCGGCGGTGGGTTCGTCGAGAAACAGGATTGCCGGTTCGTGGGCCAGGGCCTTGGCAATCAGCACCCGGCGCTTCATGCCGCCCGAGAGCGTCATGATCTTGTCGTTGCGCCGCTCCCACAACGATAGATCGCGCAACACTTTTTCCAGATGTCCGGCGTCCGGTGCACGGCCGAACAATCCCCGGCTGAAACGTATCGTGTTCCAGGTTGTTTCGAAGGTGTCCGTGTGCAACTCCTGGGGTACCAGGCCGATCTTGAAGCGGGTGATACGGTAGTCGCGCGTGATGTCGTAGCCGTCTACAGCCACGGTGCCCGAGGTAGGCGTGACGATGCCGCAGATGATGTTGATGAGCGTGGTCTTGCCGGCGCCATTGGGACCCAGCAGCGCAAATATCTCGCCTTGGGCGATGTCGAGGCTCACGTCTTCGAGCGCGTGTTGGCCCGACGCGTAGGTCTTGGTGAGTCGGGAAATCGATATGACGGGGGGCATAGGCGCGAGTCTAACGGCTTACGGCCCTGCAAGTTAGGCACCGTGAAAGAGTTACTTTGCCCGCCATCCCCCATCCACCACCATGGTATGCCCATTCACATAGCTGGCTTCGTCGGACGCCAGATAACACACAGCGGACGCGATGTCCTCGACAGTGCCGCGTACACCGGCCGGGACCAAGGCACGGACCTGATCGTCATTGACCGCGACACCTCGTCCGCTCATGTCCGGCACGCCCGGTCCCAGCAAGGCCTGGGAATGAGGCCGCAGCCCGGTCGGAATTGCGCCGGGGCAGATCGCGTTGACCGTGATCCCGCGCGCGCCATAGGCAACCGCCATCTGCCGCGTGATGCCCACCACGCCATGTTTGGCGGCCACATATGCGGCACCGCCGCCGGTGCCATTAAGGCCGGCCACCGATGCCATATTGATGATGCGCCCCCGGCCACGCGGCAGCATTTCCTTCAGTGCCCGCTTGGCGCCGAGAAATACACTGACCAGATCGATATCGATGACCCTTCGAAACACCGCCTCGTCCATTTCATCGGCATTGAAGTAGCCGTCGAGAATGCCGGCGTTGTTGACCAGGATATCGAGAGGGCCGAGTTCCTTGACCGCCGCGGTGATCGCCGCATCGATGTCGACGGACTTGCTGACGTCAGTGCGATAGCTTCGCGCGCGTCCGCCGGCCTTGACAATGATCTGGGCAGTTTCCCTGGCGGTGGCCTCGTCGATGTCGATCACCCCCACCCCCGCGCCGCGCGCACCGAGCATGATTGCGATAGCGCGCCCAATGCCCGAACCGGCTCCGGTAACCACGGCCATTTTCTTGTCAAAGCTCATCATTTGCTCCTCTACTTGTTCGGCATGTGCCTGAATCGCAAATATTTGGCGCTCGGGACGTCGAAGACGACTCCCTCTCCCTTGACGGGAGAGGGCAGGGGAGAGGGTGAAAAACCCGGCGCGCTCGCCTCCCTCTCCGGAAATATGGGGTCAGGCCTATACTTTATAGGTCATTCTGGCACCTTACATCTTTAGCGCCGCCAGGAATTCGTCCGAATCGAAACCGTTCTTCATCTGGTAGCCGCGCACCAGCAAAAAAGGCGTGCCGTCCGCGCCATAATTTCTGAATTCCTGAATGCAGCGCTCATCCACGCTCATATTGCATTCGGTAAACGCAAAACCATTCTGGTTAAGCCAACCCTTGGCCTGGGTGCAATATCCACAATCGGTGGTCGAGTACATCACCACATCGCCGGCCTTGACGGTTGCGGCCAAAGCGCTAATTTGTGTCGAGGTCATTTTGCCCGTTGAAGAAGGGGAAGCACCTGTTCCAAAGTGTTTCCAAGCGAGGTGCAGGCAGCCTACAGCCAGCAATAGAATGAACAGTCGGCCCATGGGCGCTACAATTCGAATTCGATTTGTCTCAGATTATAGCCGCCAGATTTCTTTATTCCGCCGATCACATCCGCCCGGCGATCGGAATTAATGCGCCCGTGATGGCCCGTGCCCGGTCGGAAAGCAGGAACACAATCAGATCGGCAATCTGGTCTGGACTTACCCAGCGCGAAAAATCGGCATCCGGCATGTCGGCGCGATTGGCAGAAGTGTCGATGATCGAAGGCAGGACGGCATTTACGGTCACCGCCCGGTCTTTCAATTCCTCGGCCATAGCCTCGGTAAGCTTGGCCACGCCAGCCTTCGACGCGGCATAAGCGCCCATGCCAGTGCCGGCCTTGGCCGCCGCTAGGGCGCCCACATTCACGATGCGCCCGTTGGCGGAAGCGAGCAGATGCGGCAGTGCCGCCTGCGAGGCATTGACCGCGGTGCGTACATTCATCTGGTAGAGATGGTCCCAGGTGTCGATGCTGCCGCTGACTATCTTTTCCCAACGAAATCCACCGGCGACATTGACCAGCGCATCCAGACGCCCAAAGCGCGCGATGATTTGCGCAATTGCCTGGCGCGCGCTGCCCGCTGATCCTAGATCAACGCCACCCAGGGCAAGTGCCTCCGGCATGTCCGGCGGTGCTTTCGAGTTCTCCGCCCGGTCGATCAGAGCGACCTTCGCCCCGGCTGTTACGGTGGTCCTCGCCACGGCCGCGCCCAAGCTGCCAAAGCCCCCGGTTACCGCAACAACCTTCCCATTCAGGTCCAGCGAAATCATGAATTGCTCCCGTATTCCGGTGTACGCCGCCTGTCAATGGCCCTGTGCTTCCCGCGAGATGGATTACTCTGTGCACTATTCTCCACCGTACCCCGCTTCCCGCTGGTGCTTTATTGAAAGAACCAGACGGTCGTCAAACTCTTCGTGCCACCGGTAGAGCGCGACATAGCCGTATTGCCCTCTGGAAATTACGAGTTCACGATAGCCGCTCTCCACCTTTCGCCCAATCAATGGATGACCTTTGAGAATTTCCACGGCTTCGCGAATACGCCCAACAGTGGAGATGGCACCTTGCGGATCGGACTGTGCAATGAATTCAAAAATCCCCTCCAGATCCTTAAGGCATAGCGGACTTAAACTGACGGTGGCCACTTCTTCGCCCGCGGTTTGGTTGCCTTCTTGCCTCGGGCTCTGGCTTCCAGATAAGCGAGGGCTTCGGACGCCTCGTACGCTTTTCCGCCCCGAAGCACTTCGGCATGTGCGACCTGCGCCTCTTCCATGAACTGCCGGCGCTGTTCGGCGCGTTCGGTTTCGCGCCGGATGGCTTCCACCATGAAAGCATGCGCAGTCTGTTCGCGTTGTGCTACGACCGCGTCAACGCGCTTCTTTAGTTCATCGGGTAACTTCAAACTCGTGGCCGCCATGATTGGTCTCCTGACCTTACGGTAGCAACAAAGTACTACTCACGCGACGTGTCTGTCAAGAATGCGCTGGGGTTCATCCCGAAGGTAATCTCTTACGACGCCAGCTTGCCCTTCAACACTTGGCCGGCATAATTGCCGGTCGGCTCGCCGTTCTCCAGGGTCACGACTCCGTTGACGATGGCGGCGCGAATCCCCTCGGCTTTTTGCACCAGCCGTCGTGCACCGCCGGGCAAGTCGCTTTCGACCGTCGGCAGAAGCGGGCGCACGCGGTCTTCCTCGAACAGCAGCACGTCGGCCTTGTAGCCTTCCTTGATGAGGCCGCGGTCTCTCAACTCGAAGGCTTGCGCGTTGTCGTGAGACAACTTTTTTATTGCTTGCTCCAAGGTAAAGGCGCCGCGCTTGTTCACCCAGTAGTGCAGCAGATGAGTTTGCAGAGAAGAACCCATCTCCTGCGCGACATGCGCGCCCGAGTCGGAGAAAGTCGCCAGCGTAAAGACCTGGCTGAGCATGCCCAGAATGTCCTCGCGGCTTTCATTCACGATCGGCTGCACGTAGATCTGGTTCTCGTTGTCGAGCGATAGGTCGATCATGACTTCCACGGGATGTTTGCCGCGCGCCCGGGCGAGTTCATCGACGGTCGGGTCATCCCAATCAACTCCCTTGAGCGCGTAGAGATTGCCGTAGTCCGGCTTGCGGGGGTCCGTCGTGGCAGCGCCGCCGCCTTGCATCGTGTTGTCCCGGGGTTTCATCGTCTGCTCGGCCGCGATCAGCTCGTGGCGCCGCGCCGGGTCGCGCAATTGTTGTTTCTGCTCCTCCAGCGGCAAAGACCGAATGGCCTTCCAGGCAGGCAGCACATCGAACGGCAGATAGGACTTCAGCGAGAAGATCGCATTGATCGAACGCGTCGTGCCCTGAGCGAACATGCGCCCGCCGGCTTCGTTCACCTCTCGGATCGCTTTCGCCTGGGTCTGCCACTTCACAGGCTCTTCGCCCTGGCGCGTGTTGAAGATACCGAACATGATGGGGCGTTTATGCGTGAGTGCCAGATGACGCATCCGTTTCAGGAATGCGACGCTTACGGTTTGCGAAGCGATCTCGGGCCCGGTCTGAAAAATCCCCGCACCAAGTTCCGCCATCGCCGCGACGATGCGTTCGATTTCGTCCCATCCCGCGACTCGACTGGCGACCGGTGTGCCGTCGGGCGTCAGGTGAGTATGCGTGCGCGAGGTGGAAAACCCCACCGCCCCCGCCTTGAGTGCCTCCTGGACCAGACGCGCCATGCGGCAGATTTCTTCGTCGGAGGCCTTGTCCGTCACCGCGCGCCGGCCCATGACGTACATTCGCACCGCCGAGTGCCCGATATACATCGCGTAGTTCAGCGCCTTGGGCCGGCGCTCGACTGCGGCCATGTATTCGGGGAAGGTTTCCCAGGTCCAGTCAATACCGGCCGCCATGGCATCGGTCGAGATGTCCTCGACGTAGGACAGGCTGTTCGCATACCACTCGCGATCCGCCGGCTTGCACGGGGCCAACGTGAAGCCACAGTTGCTCATCACCACCGAGGTCACGCCGTGGAAGCACGAACAACTGCCCAGCGGGTCCCACATCACCTGCGCATCCATGTGGGTGTGGCCGTCAATGAAGCCGGGCGAGACAATCAACCCGTCGGCGTCGATGGTGCGCCGGGCCGCATCGCCGATGCGCCCGACCTTGGCAATGCGGCCGTTCGAGATGCCGACATCCGCGACAAAGCGCTTGCCGCCCGAGCCATCGACTACGGTGCCGCCGCGTATCAGTAGATCCAGTGTCATGGATTTCTCCTATCGCCGGTCAGGTGTTTTATACGGCCGAAAGGCAGTCATTCAGGCAAGCCTCTCGCGCCTCGGCCCGTCTTTCGGACCTGGAGTCTGAATTCTCTCACGATGTCGAGCAGATCTTCCCCTGGAGTTGTTGCTGGAACGACTGCGCCCAGGCCACCAGGATTTGCATGGAGTATCAAGCTTTGCGGGATTTATTAAGACAATCGCCAAGAGAACAGAAGGTAAGCCATGAAGGGACAAAGGGGAATCTCACCAAGAAAATATTCCTGAACGAGTAGAGAAAGCATTACTAGGACAATCCTGGGAATTTTGTTTTTGGTCTGCGCTCATCTTCGACGCCGTGACGGGAACCTCCTAAGCCGCCATGTAACCCCCGTCCACCGGCAACGCTATGCCGGTGACGAAAGCCGCTTCATCGCTCGCCAGGTACAAAATCGCAGCTGCAATTTCCTCAGGGAATCCGAAACGGCCGAGGGGATAGCGCTTCAATACTCGTTCCGTCCAGGCCGGGTCCTGGCGCAGGCCGACGGTCATCGGGGTTTCGATTACACCTGGGCAGACGCAATTAACGCGAACGGCGGGCGCCAGTTCCAGCGCCATCTGGCGGGTAAAATTGACGATGGCGCCTTTTGACGCGGCGTAGGCCGAGCCGGTCGAGCCGCCCACCAGACCAAATATGGACGCGAGATGGGTGATGGAACCCGCGCCGCTGGCCGTGAGTGCCGGTGTGGCCGCGCGCGAAGCGAGGAAGGTTCCGGTGAGGTTGATGTCGATTACGCGATTCCAATCTTCAAGCGTCGGCGTAACGTTGGGTCGCGCAGGCCGCACGCCTGCCGAGTTGACCAGCGTGGTAAGTCGGCCAAATCGAGTTAGCGTGTCCGCCACCATGCGTTCGCAGGCTGACTCGTCCGTCACGTCCACCACGAGCGCCATGGCCTCACCGCCCGCCGCAGTGATCGCCTGGGCAGTCTGCGCGGCAGCTTCGGCCGAAGTATCAGCGCACACCACCTGCGCTCCTTCCGCACCCAGGCGCATTGCCGTGGCGCGGCCAAGTCCTGAAGCCGCGCCGGTGACCAGCGCCACTTTGTTTTTCATTCGCATATTGTTTCCTCTCCGCACTTCACCGATCCACAACAATCGGGTTAGCCAAAATTCCGCCTCGTCTCCGCGCCGTCTCGACCGTTCCGACCAAATAGACGAGTATCAATAGGATACGCCAGTGCTTGGCCTGCTTCACCGGGCTCGGGATCGTGTATTCTTCGATGAAGTTTCCATTCGTCGAAGCTTTTATGTCACGCAAATCCATTCTCATTGCCGGCGCCTCAGGTCTTGTGGGCTATGCCGCCATGAAGCACTTTGCGTCCGAGCCGGACTGCGACGTTATCGCTGTTTCCCGGCGCAAGCCCGACGAGACGTTTGGCGCGCGTTTCATGCCCGCGGACCTTACGGATGCCAAACAGTGCGCCGAATTGTTTGGCGCAATGACGGGTGTTACGCATGTTGTCTATGCCGCGCTCCATGAGCGCCCCGGCCTGATCGCAGGCTGGCAGGAAGCGGAACAGATCAGAATTAATGATCTGATGCTGAGAAACCTGCTCGATCCATTGGGGAAATCGGCCAGGAGCTTGCGGCATGTTTGCCTTTTGCAGGGGACGAAAGCCTATGGTGTGCATGTGCGGCCGATGAAAGTACCGGCGCGCGAGGGTATCTCCGAGGCACGCGACATCCCCAATTTCTATTGGGCCCAGGAAGACTATCTGCGTGGTTTGCAGCGCGACAAGTCCTGGGGCTTCACGATATTGCGCCCGGTGCTGATCGTCGGCTACTCCTGGGGCAGCGCCATGAATGTCATACCCGCGCTGGGCGTCTACGCTGCGTTTATGCGGGAGAGGGGGCTGCCGCTGCACTATCCGGGCGGTCCGGCGCGGGTGGGGCAGGTCGTCGATGCCGGATTGCTTGCCCGCTGCATTGCCTGGTCGGGCGAGGCTAAAAGTGCTTTCAACGGGACATTCAACGTCGCCAACGGCGATGTCTACACCTGGCCGAACGTGTGGCCTGCCATTGCCCAAGCCTGCAGCATGTCCCCGGGTGAGCCGGTGCCGATGAGCCTGGAAAAGGAACTCCTGCCTTGCGAGGAAGAGTGGGCCAAGATTCGCGCCAAGCATGGCCTGGTCTCGCCTGATCTGAAAGCGTTCATAGGGCAATCCTTCGAATACGCCGACTACCAGATGGGCTACGGGCGAACTCAACCGGCGCCGCCGTCGTTCTCGTCCACTAACAAACTGCACGAGGCGGGATTTCACGAAGTTATGGACTCGGAGGAAATGTTTACGAAGTGGTTTGAAGAGTTCGCTCGCAGACGATTGTTGCCGTAACGCCCGTATACCAGTTCTCCGAAAACGTTATTCCCTAAATCGCCGCAATCGGTTGAACCTCGACAAGGAATGACTCACCCACGAGGCGATCGACCATCAGCAGTGTGTTGGGCGGGTACTTGCCATCCGGGAACATCTTCGGGAATTCGCGCTTCCGGTACGCCATGAATTTCGGAATGTCCTGGGAGTGAACCAGGTAAGTAGTGAATTGCACGATGTTGCCCCAGCCAGCGCCGGCGGATTTCAATGCTGCTTCGATGTTCTTGAAAACCTGCTGGCACTGGGCGTCGAAATTGTCCGCACCGACGATGTTTCCCGCGACATCGGTGGAAAGCTGCCCGGCGATGAACAACCATTCGGAAGCGTTTTTTACGCGTGCGATCTGGGAGTACTGCCCCAATGGTTTGCCGAGCCCTTCGGGGTTGGTGATAGTGATTTGCGCAGACATTGAGTTCCTCTCTTGTTTGTGAATCGGCGGGGTTTATCGTTGCTTCAGGTCAGGCAGCGCACACTGCTAATACCGCTGATAGATTTCCAGCGCCTTGAGCATCGATTTCTCGCGCTCGATTATTGGGATCATCTTGGATTCCTTGTCGTCGTACTGCTTGAGTGCGGCAATGACTCGTTCCGCGGCTTCCACTGGCACTACGACCACACCATCGGCATCGCCGACGATGTAGTCTCCAGGCCGGACCAAGACGCCGCCGCAATACACGGGAATCTGCTTGTCCACGGCTATCATGCGGCCGACGGAGGTTGCGGGGCTGACCCGCCTTGACCAAACCGGGAATTGCAACCGCCGAAGTTCAGCAATATCTCGCACTGCCCCGTCGATGACGGCACCCGCCAAGCCACGTACCTTGGCGGTGGTGCCCATGAGGTTGCCCATGGCTGCGATATCCAGGCCATCTTGCATCACGTAGACCAAAATACTCCCCGGCTCGGCCTGGTCGAGGATTTCCAGGTGGTGAGGGGAATATTTCTTCGGATCGCCGCGCAGTACCGGCCGCATCAGCGCGGTGGCGGCCCGGCCGACCATGCGCGTGTCGAAAATTGGTTTCATGTCCGGCGACATCCAGCCACGTGCGCCAGTAACTTCCTCGACTGCATCGGCGATATTGCCCGTGCTGTTTTGCGGACGTTCCAGTGCCGCGATAATCTCCTGTGGCGTGAGTGCGGCCGCATGGGGCATCAATATCGTTGCCCAAAAGACCATCGCGATGCATTGACTCAATCGGTAAAACATCCTGCTCCTTCCAAAAAATCGGTTTGTTTGAGGAAATGGTACACCTATGCCGTCAATGGAAATTGAGGTCCCAGGAATAACCGTATCCGTACGACACCCAAGGCAGGAGATGAGTCTGCCGTGATGACGCAAATGAAGTGGTGGAGAACGGGGAATTTCCTCTCAAAAAACTGGATTCCCGTCCTCACGGGAACACAGAAAGTCTATCGATTCAGCCCCCGCTCAGTGCCTGAACGATGATCACCTCGTCAGCTTCGCTCAGGGATTGCGACAAGTCGTGAATCTGGTCGCCGTTGACGAAGATGCGGATATGGCGGCGTATCCGGTCTTGCTCGTCGATCATGCGGAAGCGGATTCCCGGATATTGTCGGTCCAGGTCGGCAAGGACGGCGCCGAGCGTTGTGCCACTTGCCTCGGCGTCAGCTTTCTCCGTGTAAGAGCGCAGTGCGCTGGGAATGTGGACCTTCATCGAGGCGAGCGAACTTACGCGAGCTCGCCAGTCTCCACGGCATAAATCTCCGGCAGGTGCCGCGCGATACAGGCCCAGCGCCGACCCTCATCGCGGCCCATCCATAATTCCCCGCTCGTGGTGCCAAAGTAGAGTCCCAGCGGATCGCAGGCGTCCGCAGTCATTGCCTGGCGCTTTACGGTCCACCACGCCTGGTCCCCGGGAAGGCCTTCGTCGCGGCGCTGCCAAGCCTTGCCGGCGTTGCGCGTGGCATACACGGCGGGCTTGCCTTGCGGACTGGTGCGCGGCCAGACATCGTTGCCATCCATCGGGAACACCCACGCGGTGTCTGCATCGCGCGGATTCACCACCATTGGGAAGCCGACATCTCCGACGCGCTTGGGCATGTTTCTGCCGATGCGCACCCATTCATCGGATGGCCGGTCGAGGCGATAGATGCCACAATGATTCTGCTGGTAGAGCCGATCCGGATCGCTCGGACACATGCGGATGCAATGCGGGTCGTGGACGGTGGGGTCGGCTCTATCGAAGCCCGTGACGACATCGAGTCCCTTCAGAAGCGTACGCCAGGTGCCGCCGCCATCCGTCGATTCGTGTACCCCTCCGCCCGACATCCCGAAGTACAAACGTTTTGGATCGCGTGGATCGACGATGATCGAGTGCAGTTTTGGCCCGTCCGGCGTGCCGTCCTGCACCGTGCCCATCCATTTGCGGAATCGCGGATCCTCGTTGATGTAGGAGAACGGCTCCCAGGTCACGCCTCCGTCTTCGGATCGAAATAAGCCCTGCGGCGAAGTTCCGGCATACCAGACGTCAGGCTCGGACGCATGTGCCGGGGTGAGCCAGAAGGTGTGATCCACTGCGCGGCCTTTTTCGCCGCCGGCCGATTTGGCGAACGCAGGAGGTTTCGCGGCTTCTTTCCAGGTGCGGCCCAGATCCGTGGAGCGAAAAACCGTTGGCCCGAGATGCCCTGTCTTGGCCGCCGCAAGGAGCGTGCGCCCATCGCGCGGATCGAGCACCAGATGATTGATGACATGCCCGAGAAAATGCGGGCCGTCGATTCGCCACGTCTTGCGTGCCGCATCGCTTTGATACAACCAAGCGCCTTTGCGCGTCGCGACGAGCGCTACGGTGTGCGTGCGAGAACGCACGCTTCGGGAGAATGCTTTCCTGGCAACCATCGCTCGCCCCCCTGCTGAAATCTCCGTAGATATTCGACTTGTGCGATTGTTTCCCGAGCGGATGGGAGTGGACGTGCCTTCGACTCAGCTTTACTTCGGTGCCGCTGCTTCGGTTAACGCCTTCAAGTTCACCAACCCTTGCTCAAAATCACCGCCGATCATTTTGTCCATGTTCATGAAAAGCCCGACGGCCTTGGCCATGAAATTGTTGGTGCCGCTCATGCTCCAGCTAACCCTGGTCTGCGCGCCTTCGGCTTTAAACTCGAATTCGGCCACATTGGTGACGGTGAAGGGTTCCAGGAAATCCAGCTTGATCCGGATCGACTCGTCAGCCCGGCTTTCGGTAATAGTCATTCGGCCCTTCCCCACCTCACTATTGCCTGACCAGGCCGAGACTGCGCCAACTCCGGTTGGGGCGCCCTCGTAGGTTTGCTTCATCTGCGGGTCGCGTTTGGCCCAGGGGGACCAGGATTCCCATTTGTGAAAATCATTCACTTGCGAAAACACCGCCGACGCCGGAGCAACGATGGTTGCGCTGCGGGTGATGCGAAACTCGCTTGGCTGCATCGCGACGACACCTAAAAACCCCGCGATGCCAAGGATGAGAATAATCACGATGGCTTTGAGCATGGCAAACCGCCTCCCGTCAGAAGTACCGATCGCCATCAGTATCTGACTATGTTCGGGATTTTTCAAGACGGGAGCAGACCGGTAGGAATGAATCCCAAGCTAACGGCAGAAGGGAAACCCGTTCACGATGGGGTTCCAGCAGACGTTCTGACCAATTTCTACCTGGGGTAGGGCTTCGTACTTGCCGGCCCAAAAAATGGCGCGGCGTTGCACGCTACCGCGCCATCATGATTCCGACTTGAACGCAAATTTGAATTTTCGGAATTCCTGCTGGAATACATCGGAATCCCCCGGCACCGGCAAGGGACTCGCCGCGAGAATCGCCCGTTCGACCGCAAGATCGTACGCAACCACCCCGCTTGAGCGAACGAGACGGGTTTCAAGCACATCTCCGCCCGGCAGCATCGTCACCTCGAACATGCCTACGGAATTTCCCTTGATTTCATCGGATACCCGGATTCGCGGCAAAATCTTGGCGCGAATTCTGTCCGCATAGGTCTCGACCATTCTGTTATTACCGGCGCGTTGTCGCGCTTCTTTGTCCACCCCCTGATTGCGCGTCACTTCATGACGCGACCATTGCGGCTCCATAATTCCTGCGCGTTCCTTGCGTTCCTGCGCGCGTTTAAGTCCGTCCGCACGCCTTTGTTCTTCCTGCCGCTTCTGTTCGGCCTGCCTTAGAAGCGCGGCCGCCGCGCTCTTGCGCTCCTGCTGAAGCTGTCTCAGTTCCGCATCCGCCCGTCTCCACGCATCCTCTTCATCGCGCCTTTCTTCCTCTCGGCGACTTTTTTCTGCCAGTTCATGACGAGCAGCGAGATTGGATATCCAGTCTGCGGGCACGGCGAAATTCAGGTTCTGGCCACCCACGACAAAAGTTGTGATGCCGATCAGGCGCCCGTTTTTGTCGAACAGTCCACCTCCGCTTGAGCCAGGCGAGACCGGAGCGGTCGTTTGTATGTAGTGGAAGTCCTCTTCGCCGCGTAACTGGGACACTAGGCCCTCGCCGAAACTTAATGCCAATCCCTTGGGTGCCCCCAGTGTATAGACGCGCGCCCCAACTTTAAGATTGTGAAACGGCTCTATGGCGGTAATCGCACGGCCAAAGGCTTTTTCCATGGTCAACTGGCACAGATCCCTGGCCGCGTCTCTAAATCGTAAATGCGCCTTGCTCGTACGTTTCGTCTGTTCGATAACTATGGTATGGGCTTGTTTGATGACATGGCAATTGGTAACGACCTCGCCGGTCGAAATGACAATACCGCTGCCTTGAGCGGTTTTTTCGCCTTTCGAATCCAGAGCCCATACGACGACAATACCCGGTGAGACTTTCGCAAACAGGGCGTCGGGTTCAAGAGCCAAGCCTGCGGTGGAGGCGGTGACTGCGACAACCATGAATATGCTTCGGACTGCCGTCATGGATAACGCCCTCCGGTTGGAGATTCTTGAATTAAGGTACGGCTCGCATGAAAACAGTCCGGCCAGATGGTTCCGGCTTAGCAAGCCACGTGTGCATGGACGGTAGTTTCCGGACGTGGTGCGAGTGTGTACATTAACTTCAATCTCGCCTGGAAACTGTCGGCAAACCCGCAATCCTTTGTAGGGGGATCGCACCCTTACAGGTAGGGTTCGCCGATTCCGGGACCATTATTTGACGTCTGGAAGCGGGAGCTGAAGCAGGAGTGCTACCCACCGGATTACGATGACCTCAAAATATCCCGAGATGAATATTCCGAAGAATGATCGCAAAGTACCGAGTCTGCCACGTCGAACGCAGTGCAGCCTTGGCCGCGCTGAATTCAACCAGCCCACACTTGAGGTCGCAAGAAGCCTGCTGGGGAAATTTATTGTGCGGCGTATCGGGAACCGAACCTTGTTGGCGATGCTTACCGAAGTGGAGGCCTACAAGGGGCCGCGGGATCGGGCGGCGCATTCCTTCGGCGGACGGCGCACAACGCGGGTCGAAGCCCTCTACGGAGACGGCGGTACGGTATACGTGTATCTGATATACGGCATCCACTGGATGCTCAATTTCAGCACGGGTGGCAGGGAAAATCCGGAAGGCGTTCTGATTCGCGGAATATTGACTGATCCTACTGGGACTCCAAAATATCTTGCCGGACCGGGCCGGGTGACGAAACATCTTGAAATCGACAAGAAACTCGACCGCGCGGACGCTACGGTGTCCAGGCAAATCTGGATTGAGCATCGAGGGATTCGGATTCCGGCGAGAGCCATCCGGCGCGGGCCTCGTATCGGCATCGACTATGCCGGAGCTTATTGGGCCGCCCGGCCATGGCGATTCTGGATTGAAAAGGAGGTGGCGTTAAACGTGTTGGAAGCCCTTAGCGATAGGCATCAGACGATCATGGAACTACCTTAAGCGCCTTTGTCCGAGAATAGGAGGCTTGCGACAAAAAAGGGCGCAGTTCGTAGCCCGTATGCAGCGCAGCGGAATACGGGGAAAATGCACGGTTACGGCACCATACCCGGATTGCGCTGCGCTCCATCCGGGCTACATACCCCAGTTGTCCCGGCATCCGGCCCTAAGGCATTGCCATGAATTACTGGCGCCTATTTAATTCTCCAATTATCTGCCTGTCTCAATGATCTTTCAAAGAGATGCGTTTTCCGTTTCTTGATGCCGCACGATACCGTCAGACGCATCGACGTTCATGCGAGTAGCGGCCGAATAAACATTCCGTAAACCAGTCCCGCGGCACCGCTGGCGGCAATGACTGGAATCACGCCAGAGCGGAAGCGGAATAGCGCGATGCCGGCGCTTAACCCGATGAGGAGGGCCGGCCATTCGAATCCACTGTGCAGCCCCTCGGGCCACAAAACATGATAGGCGAAAAATACGGCGAGATTCACGATGACGCCGACCACGGCAGCACTGATAGCGGACAACGGTGCGATTACGCGCGGTTGGCGATGCGTGGTCTCGATAATGGGCCCGCCGATCAAGATGAAAAGAAATGAGGGCAGAAAAGTAAAGTAGGTGACCACCGTCGCAGCCACTGTCCCCGCCAGAAACTGCTGGTCGGACCCAAATAATTCCGCGCCCCATCCGCCCACGAAGCCAACAAAAGCGACCACCATGATCAAGGGGCCGGGCGTGGTTTCGCCCAGCGCCAGTCCGTCGATCATCTGCGCGGCGGTGAGCCAGCCATGGTGTTCCACCGCGCCCTGGAAAACGTAAGGCAGCACCGCATAGGCGCCGCCGAAGGTGAGCAGCGCCGCCTTGGTGAAAAACCATCCCATCTGAGTCAATGTTCCCTGCCAGCCTACCTGTGAAATGAGTGCGCCCATCACCACTGCCCACATTACAAAGCCAATGGCCGTTACCCAGGCCAGACGTGGCCAATTCAGGCGGGCATGCGCCGGGGTGGGCGTGTCATCGTCGATCAGCGCGGGACCGAAACCCTGATGGGTGTTGCCATGCCCACCACCAGTCGAAAAAATATTGGGCGAAAATTGTCCTCCCACCCATCCGACCAGCGCCGCGATCAGCACAATCAGCGGGAAGGGAAGATGCAGCGCAAATATGGCGACAAAAGCGGCGCCGGCAATTCCCCACATCACGGCATTCCTGAGCGTGCGCGACCCGATTCGCCATGCGGCGAACATCACGATGGCGGTGACCGCGGGCTTGACGCCGTAAAGAACTCCCGCGACCTGTGGCAGGTTGCCGAAGGCGACGTAGATCCACGATAGCGCGATAAGAATGAATAGCGAGGGCAATACGAACAGCCCGCCGGCCACGATGCCTCCCCAGGTTCGATGCATGAGCCAGCCGATGTAGGTGGCCAGTTGTTGCGCTTCGGGGCCGGGCAGCGTCATGCAGTAATTCAGCGCATGGAGAAATCGACGCTCGGAGATCCAGCGCCGTTTTTCCACCAGTTCCTGATGCATGATGGCAATCTGCCCGGCGGGGCCGCCGAAGCTGATGAAGCCGAGCTTCAGCCAGAAGCGGAACGCCTCCGCAAACGAAACGAGGGAGGGTGGCGCGGAGTGGGTGGTAGTCATCGCGAATCGGCTGGCCGCATCAACCTAAAAGAGCTTTTTGCCACAGAGGACACCGAGCTCACAGAGGAAAGTCAAGAATGTAACTTGTTTTTCATCCACACCCATTTGGTGATTGGGGCGTGCTCATCAAATTCCTTGATACTCTCTGTGTTCTTAAGGTGCAGCACTTACGGCCGAAGCTGCAGTGATCTTTGTGGCCGAATTGGGGTTTTTTGAGATCAACTTGCTCTTCACTCCTTGCGCCGGTAGTTCAACAATCCTTGCGCGCCTTTCGGCGGATGAGCGCGGATCGCAGCTTCGTTTGGCACGATGCCCCAACCCGGACGGTTCGGCATGATCAGGTGCCCATCGACGAACTCGGGAACATGGTCGAAGAGTTCATGATCCCAGGCGATGCGGTCGATGTCGGTTTCCATGATGCGAAGGTTGGGTACCGCGGCCGAGAAGTGTGCGCTCATCATCGTGCACAGATGACCGTAGAAATTATGGGGCGCGACGTTGACTTCATGGGCCTCGGCGGCGGCGGCGATTTTCATGGACTGCCAGATGCCGTTCCAGGGTACATCCACGATGGCAACGTCCATCGCCTGCTCGCGGAAATAGGGCATGAACTCGCGCAGGCCAAGCAGTGTTTCGCAGGAGCTCACCGGGTGCGGGCTTTGCCGGCGGATGTAGCCCAGTGCCTCGGGCACGAAGCTGTCGATCTCCACCCAGAAAATATCCAGGTCGGCGATGGCACGCAGAATCTTGAGGTAACCCTCGGTCTTGGCATTGAAGTTGAGGTCGAGCAGGATGTCTACGTCCGGGCCGGCGCCTTCGCGCAAGGCTTCCAGATGCATCACCAGATTGCGCAAAACACTGCGTTCGATATTGAGCCCCGGTTCGAAAGGTACTCCGAATCCGGGACGCCAGCCCTGCGCGTTTTGCCCGTTCTTGTCGTAAGTAAAGATGTTGGTCTTGAGCGCGGTGAAACCTTTCTCGCGCACTTCGCGCCCGATCGCTTTTACCCCTTCAAGATCGGTGATGGTCGGCGGGTAGTGGATGGGATGATTGATGCGCCAGGTGGCGCAGTGTGACCAGTAGACGCGGATACGGTCGCGGATTTTGCCGCCGAGCAATTCATAGACCGGCACGCCCAATCCTTTGGCCTTTGCATCAAGCAAGGCATTTTCGATCGCGGCCATGGCGAGTGCGACGATGCCGCCGGCGGCCGGACGGGTGGCGCAGTAGATCTCGGCATAGATACGTTCATGCGCGCCGACTTCCTGGCCGATCACCCGAGCCGCCATGCGCTCGATGACCGTGCCCACGCCCGGCGCCCCGAATCCTTCGTCGTATTCGCTCCAGCCGACCACGCCGGTATCGGTGGTGAGTTTCACGAAATGGTAGTTGCGCCAGCCTGCGTCGCAGGACAGGGTTTCGATGGTTTTGACTTTCACAAGGGTCTCCCAATATTTGTAATTGGACTAGTATCTAAACATAGCGCTCACCGCAGAGGACGCGGAGGACGCGGAGGAAAGCATAAGCAGTCATGAACACCGTCAATTTTCAAGGTCGTCGGAGCCGAATTCTAAGAATTGCCGTCGTATTTTCATTCAAAATGATTTTCCTCCGCGTCCTCCGCGTCCTCTGCGGTAAGAGCGAATGCAGGCTCAATTGGTTTTGGGGTTGAAAGAGGAACCAGCAATTGGTGGCATGCGGCCAATCCAAGGGCGCGCGGATTCGAGCTGGCTGCCCAGCCGGAACAGCGTTGCTTCATCACCGTAGGGCGCGACCAGTTGTACCGCCAGGGGCAAGCCGCCTGCGCTTTGGCCAAGCGGTAGCATCATGGCCGGTTGTCCGGTGAGGTTGAACCAGACGGTGAAGGGCGAGAAGTCGAATACGCGCCGCCAGTATTCGTCGAAGTCATCCATCATCATGTTCAAGTAGCCAAGCTTTACCGCTGGGGATGCCAGGCCGGGCGTGAGCAGCACGTCCCAGTTCTTGTGGAAGGCCGCCATCTGGCGGCCGAGGCGGTGGGCGATCTGCGTGGCTCGCACATAGTCCGACGCGGAAATCTCATCGCCGCGCCGCGCGGTCAGCCAGGTGATGCGCTCGACTTCCGATTCGTGCGCCGGACGATCCACTGTCGGATGTGAAGCCAGGTTTACGGCGGTATTGGCACAGGCGAAGGTGAGGAATGTCGGAACAATGGCAAGGCTGTTAATGTCGGGATTCGCCTCTTCGACTTGGTGGCCGAGGTCGATACACAGTTGTACCGTCTCGGCGAGCAGTTTCAGGCACTCCGGATCAATCTTCGCGCCGTTGGGTGCCCCCGAAGTCCAGGCAATTTTTAAACGCCCGGGGTGGGCGCCGACTTCCTTCGAATACGCCGCCGTAGGCTGTGTTGCGGAATAAGGGTCGCCCGAACCCGAGCCGCGCGTGGCATCGAGCAGGGCTGCGGAATCGCGTACCGAGAGGCTGACTGCGTGCTCGGTCGAGGCCCCGCCCAGCCCTTCGCCTGCGAAGGGCGCGAAGGTATTGCGGCCGCGAGTGGGCTTGAGGCCGACCAGGCCGCAACACGCGGCCGGCACCCGAATCGATCCGAAACCGTCCGAGGCATGGGCAAGCGGCAGCATGCGGGCGGCCACGGCGGCGGCCGAACCACCGCTGGAGCCGCCGGAGATGTGCGCCGGATTCCAGGGATTTCGCGTCGGGCCGTGGAGCTGTGGTTCGCAAGTGAGCGAGAGGCCGAGTTCGCAGGTGTTGGTGCGACCAAAAATCACCAGCCCGGTGCGCTTGAGGCGCGCGACATGTTCGCTGTCGGTAGGTGAGGGTGGTGTGTCCGCAAAAAATTTTGAACCGCGCGTCATCGCCACGCCCGCGATCGGCGAAGTGAGGTCCTTCATCAGGAAAGGTACGCCACGGAAAGGCCCGTCGGGCAGGCCGGAAGCGATGGCTTGGCGGCCGTGTTCATAGAGCTTCATGGTGACGGCATTCACCGCCGGATTGCGGGCTTCGATGCGTTCGATGGCGGCATCAAGCAGTTCTTGCGGCGATACTTCCTTGCGGCGTACCAGATCGGCTAACCCGAGCGCGTCGTATTGTTCGTATTCGGCGAAACTGCTCATTGTTTTTCTCCCCCAGTGCGATTGTGCCACCGAGCGTCCAACCCGGGATGACGCGGGTAAGGAAATCTGTGACCATTGCGCCATGGACCTTATGCAGACGCTAGGCATCGAACTGCCCATCATCCAGGCCCCCATGGCGGGCGCGCAAGCCGGCGCCATGGCGGTTGCGGTCTCCAATGCGGGTGGCCTGGGATCGCTGCCCTGTGCCATGCTGAATGCCGAGGATATGAGCAAGGAACTCGATTTCATCAAGGAGCAGACAAACAAACCTTTCAATGTAAATTTTTTCTGCCATTTGCCGCCGGTGCAGGATGCCGCGCGGGAAGCGGCCTGGCGTGCGGCGTTGGCGCCTTATTACAAGGAATTTGGGATCGATCCGGCAGGGATACCCGCCGGGCCGGGGCGAGCGCCTTTCAGTGCCGAGTTCGCGGACGTGCTGGAAGCGTATCGACCGTCGGTGGTGAGTTTTCATTTCGGCTTGCCGCCCGCCGATCTGCTGGCGCGGGTGAAAAAATGGGGCTCGAAAATATTCTCTTCCGCTACCACGGTCGCGGAAGCGCTTTGGCTGGAGGCGCACGGCGTCGATGCGGTCATCGCGCAGGGGCTGGAGGCCGGAGGGCATCGCGGAATATTCCTGTCCGAGGATCTGAGCACCCAGGTCGGCACCTTTGCCCTGCTGCCGCAAATTGTGCGGGCCGTGAAGTGTCCCGTGATTGCTGCAGGCGGGATTGCGGATGCCAGAGGCGTGGCGGCGGCGCTGGCTCTCGGCGCATCCGCAGTGCAGGCGGGAACCACCTATTTGTTGTGCCCCGAGGCGACCATCAGTGCCGTGCATCGTGCCGCGCTGCAAAGCGAAGCCGCGCGCCACACCGCGCTCACCAATCTGTTCACCGGCCGCCCGGCGCGCGGCATCATGAATCGCATCATGCGGGAGCTTGGACCGATCGGCCCCACTCCGCCGGCGTTTCCCCTGGCCACCTCAGCGATTGCACCCCTGCGCGCCAAGGCGGAAAGCCAAGGCTCCGGGGAATTTTCTCCGCTGTGGTCAGGTCAGAATGCCAGTGGCTGCAAGTCCGTACCGGCCGGGCAATTGACGCGGGAGTTGGGCGCCGGCAGGTAGAATTTCCTGCCAGCACGAAAAGTGACCGCGCAGGCAAAAAAATATTCCCGCTGGACGAGGGGTGGAGCTTGCATAATTGCATCATGGTCCCCATGTTCGGGCCATTCCGATCACAATAACCAAGGTTAAGTTTCTAATGAAAAATACCCTCATCGCACGAATGACAGTTGCCCTCGCGGCAGTGTTCCTTACCGTGGCACTTTTGCCCAACGACGCCGAAGCCCGGCGTCTTGGCGGCGCGCGCTCCTTCGGGAAACAGTCCACCAACGTCAACCGACAGCAAGTCGCACCCCCGTCGAAGCCCGCTGATGCGAGTGGGCAGCAGGCGGCCAATTCAGCGCAAGCGCCTGGCGCTCCCCGCAATCGGTGGATGGGTCCGCTCGCCGGCTTGGCGGCCGGGCTGGGAATCGCCGCGTTGTTGTCGCACCTTGGTCTCGGTGGCGCGTTCGCCGAGGCGCTGGGCAGCATGCTGCTGATTGGCTTGCTTCTGATGGCAGGATTGTTCGTCTGGCGAATGCTTCGTCGCAGCCCCACATCGACGGCGACGTCGCGTCCCATGGAGCCTTTGTATGCAACTGCCGCGCCGCAGCCAGCGAGTTCCAGTGGTCGAAACGTCAGTGTGCTCGGTACACCGCTGCCCGATCTGGGTTCTGCTTCCCAGCCAGTGGCCGAGTCATGGAGCGTGCCGGCGGATTTCGATAGCGCGGGTTTTCTGCGTGTTGCCAAGGTGCAGTTCATTCGCATGCAGGCCGCGGCTGACGAAAAGAATCTGGCCGATATCCGCGAATTCACCACCCCGGAAGCCTTTGCCGAACTCAAGCTGCAACTCGACGAAGATACGGGCACCGAACACAAGACCGATGTGGTCAATCTCGATGCAGCCCTGCTCGGTATTGAAACCGGAGCGACAGAGTATCTGGCCAGCGTGCGTTTCTCCGGTTTGATGCGGGAAGACAATCAGGCCGACGCCACGCCTTTCGAGGAAGTCTGGAACCTCAGCAAGCCGGTCAACGGCAAGAGCGGCTGGTTGCTTGCCGGTATTCAGCAACTGCAATAAGCCTTTAATAACATTTGAATTACGGAGAGCACGGAGAGCACGGAGAAGAACACCAGATTTTTTTCCTCGCTTATTGACCGTCCGGCTGAGAGCTGAGAGCAAGATAAATTTCCGGCTTCGCCCCGTGTACTCCGTGTTCTCCGTGATTCAAACGCCGTTTCAAGGATAAGGCTGCAGGCCGGTTTTTTGTACATGCATCCTGCGGACAAAGAACAGCCAACCGATTTTCAGATCTTAGTCGCGACGAGCGACGGCGATTTTGCCGTCGCGCGCGAATTGTTCGAAGAATATGCGCGCGATCTGTGTGTCGATCTGTGTTTCCAGAATTTTGCTTCGGAACTTGACCAACTTGGTGTGATGTATGCGGCGCCCGAGGGCCGATTGTTGCTCGCCAAGGGAAAGGGACCAGTTGGCGGTTGTGTCGGTGTCCGGCGCTTTTCCGAACAGGCCTGCGAGATGAAGCGGCTCTACGTTCGGCCTGCCGCGCGGGGCTCGGGGCTTGGCCGCCGCATTGCGCTGGCTGCCATCGAGGCCGGCCGGGTTCTGGGATACGAGGCCATGCTACTGGACACCCTCGAATCCATGGACGCGGCACTGAGTCTCTATCGCTCGCTCGGATTCCGGGAGACCGCGCCGTATTATCCGAATCCGCTGCCGCGAGTGATTTACATGAGTCTCGAATTGTGAGTGTCTTTTATGGTTCCGATCAGGCGAATCATCGGAACAGGAATTGACAGCGACGACGGGATTTTCCCTATTGTCGGACCTGCCTAGCCAGGGGCTGGGCCGTGCAATAAGGGCAGTGATGTCATGAGTTGCGAGAGATGCCGGGTCCGGAGTAATCTTGTCAAATGAAAACCTCAGTCATTTCCTGCGGACCTGACGTTATGGGCGGTACAGCGGTGTTCGCTGGTACCAGGGTGCCGGTTCAGACGCTGCTCGATTACCTCGAGGCGGGGGATTCGATCGACGACTTCCTGGCCGGATTTCCTTCCGTCAGTCGAAATCAGGCGATTGAGTTTCTCGAACAGGCGAAGGACCGGCTGATCGCCACATCCCCTTGAAAGTCTTTGTCGACGAATGCGTTGATTGGAGATTTTCCCGAGAGATCCTCGGTCATGAAGTGAAGACGGCCCGGCAAACGGGGTGGTCAACGCTAAAAAATGGCGAGCTACTTTCGCTTGCAGCGAGGGAATTCGATGTTTTCGTCACAGATGTTTTCGTCACAGTTGACAGAAATCTTTCCTTTCAACAGAATCTTCCTGCTTTCGAAATTGCTGTTGTTGTTCTTCGCGCGCCGTCCAACCGGCTTGTCGATATCAGACCGCTGTTACCGGACCTGATTTCCTTGATTCCGGTTGCCAAGCGAGGAGAGGTGACGTACGTGGGGGTCTGACCGGCGTGGTTACCTTCGTTGCCAATTCAAAAACTCCACCAGCAACTCACTGACCTCCTCCGGCTTTTCCTGCTGCACCCAGTGCCCGGCGCCATCGAGGAGATGCAGCCCCCATATACGGGTGAGCAGATGATCGCGCATGTTTTCCAATTGGCCGGGTTTCTGATAGATACCCCAGTCGCTTTTCCCCGAGATGAAACAGGACGGCACGTCGATGGTTCGGCTGGAATAGAGCATCAGCTCGGCTTCGTTCGTGCCACCGGTGCCATTTCGATACCATTGCAATCCACCCTGGAAACCAATTCTTGAATATTCGCCGGCATACACGGCCAGCTCTTCGTCGGGCAGCCACTGACAAGCCGCGATCTCGGCCGCGGCGGGCATTTCCGGCGCGACGGTCTGTGCCATGTTCTCATCGCGATCCATGATGTAGTAAGTGGGCATCTTCTCCAACTCGGTCGCGGTCCATGACTTGAGAGGGAAAGGTTTGTTTTGTTTCCAGTCGGCACTCTTGTGATGGTAGTAAGCACGTAGAAAATCGTGCACCCCCTGCGGACATTTCCACATGTCGTTGTTGGCGGGGCGGGTTGAGTAGTACCACTGATAGTGTTTGCGCGGCCTCGGCAATTTTGCGAGAGCCTCGTGGACATCGGGGCCGATCGGTTTTTTCGGCGCGCCAGCGGCGGTATCGAAAGGCAATTTTGGCGGGCCGGGAAACGGCGCGCTCATCATCGCGGCGGAACGGAACACATCGGGGCGAATGAGCGCGGACCACCCTGCGATGTAGGAGCCCGCGTCGTGCCCGAACACACCGGCAACCTCGCGGTACCCCAGCGCCGACACCAGGCTCAGGGCATCACGTACCAGATTCATGACGCGAAACGAGCGGAAATCGCCGTCGTAGTTGCCGTCCCACCCAGTGGTTCGACCGTAGCCGCGCTGGTCGGGCGCCACCACATGGTATCCGGCCGCCGCCAGAGCAGGCATCACCTTTCGCCAGCTATAGGCCATTTCCGGGAAGCCGTGCAGCAGTAACACCAGCGGCCGCCCACGCGTTTCGAAACCGGCCTCGATCACATGCATGGTCAAACCATTAACGCCGCTGATCAAGCGCGAGCGGATAGTCTCTGGCAGGGTTGTTGCGCCATATTCGACTTGCTTATTCATTTTCTCTTCCCGACGTTTAAGAATTCAGCGGCGATGGCGGATAGCGCGGCCTGCCACAAAGGAAACATTATCAAAGACCCGGCCGGGCAGGTAGCCTTTTCCGGACAACGCTCAAACGCCGCGGCATAAATTTGCCGATTGACGATTCGGCGGGCACGCGCTACTTTGAACCGAAATTAAATCCGTGTACCGGTCACAGGGTGGCTGGCAGGCACAAGACGAAGGGGAGAAACGCAATGCGGGGATGGATTTTTGCAGTATTGGGGATCGCCGGTATGGCTGTGGCGCATGCGGCTGGTTTCGACTCCGACGCAGCATTTGTCGTTTCGAGGGCCGACCAGGAAGCCTACATTCATCCGGCCAAGGTGTTGACCTACCGGGAGAATGAGGTATTCCTTCAAGGGAAAAGCCATTTCAAACGCCGTTGGATCGCCCCGATCACCTTCAACGGCGAATGGGGGCTGGGGCCGACATTCATACAAACCCGGTGCATTGAGTGTCACGTAAACAATGGCCGCGGTGGCCCGCCCCAGGCCGCAAACGAACAACTCTCCACCATGCTGGTGCGCTTAAGTCTGCCGGGGACGGACGAACACGGTGGTCCCAAGCCGGACCCGAACTACGGCGACCAGTTCCAGAATAATGCCCTGCAAGCCCAGGAAGTCGATTTGCGTTATTCCAAGGAAATGGTGCCCGCCGAAGCACAACTGTTTCTGGACTGGTCCGAGAAGGTCGTGAAGTTGGCGGATGGCGAGGCGGTGTCATTGCGCAAGCCCGTGCTAAGGATCGAAAAACTCGCCTTTGGTCCGCTGGGTGAAGGTGTAATGCTGTCGCTGCGCAATACACCGCCAGTGTTCGGACTGGGATTGCTCGAAGCGGTTCCCGAGGAAGCGGTGCTTCGTATTGCCGCAGAACAAAAGAAAAGCGGACTCAACGGCCGACCAAATTATGTGTGGGATGCAGTGCACAATCGCCAGGCACTAGGCCGATTCGGCTGGAAGGCCAATACACCCAATTTGATGCAGCAGGTGGCGGGTGCCTTTCTAGGCGACATTGGCGTGACATCGAAGATATTCCGCAAACAGAACTGCCCGCCCGTTCAGCATGCCTGCCAGATCCAGGACCCAGCCAACGATCCCGAAGTGATCGATGCCGACATGGACGACTTCGAACTATGGCTGCGGGCACTGGCAGTCCCCGTATCGCGCAATGTGGACGACCGCGGCGTGCGCCGGGGCGCGGAACTTTTCCAGCAGGTGGCCTGTGCGGGTTGCCATATTCCCGAACTCAAGACGGCATCCTCGTATCCGGAGTTTCCGCATCTGGCGAATCGGGCATTCCGCGCCTATACCGACTTGCTGGTGCACGACATGGGCGACGAACTCAGCGACTATCGGCCAGACTATCAAGCAGGAGGCAACGACTGGCGCACTGCTCCGCTATGGGGGCTGGGACTTTCAGGCATCGTGAACGGACAAACCGCGCTGCTGCACGACGGCCGCGCGCGCAACGTGCTGGAAGCCATTCTCTGGCACGGTGGCGAAGCGGTGGCTTCGCGCGATGCGTTCAGCAAATTGCCTAAGGCAGACCGTGAGGCATTGATCCGGTTTGTCGAATCTATTTGACGTCTATAAAGCAAACCCCACGACGCTTTCATCGCAGTGGACGTGGCACTTACGGCCGACGCTTGCCCATTTATTGCCTCTGTGGAAAAAGGTTTCTCTCAATTATTCAGCCGTGATACCCGATTCCTTGACTACGCGCGTCCAGCGCTTGAGTTCCGAGCGCAGGAATGATGCATAACGCTCGGTAGTGCCGCCCAGGGGCTCCGAACCAGTTTCCGCGAGGCGCTTGCGCAACCACGGATCCTGAAGACTTTTATTGATGGCGAGGTTCAAGCGGGCAACCATCGTCGGCGGCGTGCCGGCCGGTACGACAATTCCCTGCCAGGCCATGATCTCAAAATCGGTTAAGCCGAGCGCCTCGGCCAGCGTGGGAACGTCCGGCAGCGCGGCATGGCGCCTGGCTCCCGCAAAAGCGAAGGCGCGCAAACGCTTCGATTGCAGAAACGGCAGCAGGGTATTGAGAGTCTCGATCGCCATATGGATTTCGCCGCTTGTCAGCGCCGCCAAGGCGGGCGCGCTGCCCTTGTAGGGGACATGTTGTGCCTTGATCCCGGTCTGCAAGACAAACAGGGCGGGCGCCAGATGGGTGATGGTGCCGGTACCGGCGGAACTGTAATTCAACTCTCCGGGATGGGCCTTCGCATAGTCGATCAATTGCCCCACATTCGTTGCGGGCAGCGACGGACTGGTCACCAGGACCAACGGCACCCCGGCGGTCAGCGCCACTGGCAAAAATACCTGTTCTGCATCCAACGTGACATCCGCCTGCAAGGCCTGCGACGTCACCAGTGCCGAGGTGCTGTAAAAAATCGTGTGGCCGTCCGGCTCGGCCGCGGCGGCGGCACGGGCGCCGATGGTTCCGCCCGCGCCGGGACGATTCAGCACGACTACCGGCTTACCCAAGTCGTCCGACAGCGATTTGGCGAATAGACGCGCGTTGAGATCGGTGGGTCCGCCAGGAGGAAAAGCGACGATCATAGTGAGCGGCTTTGAGGGATATGCCTGGGCGCTCGCGATTGGAGATACCGCCAGCATGAGGATAATGAAGAAAACGCTATGCAAACCAGCCTCTCCTCGAAGTGAGGCGCATCTTGCTAACCTGTCCACGTTTCATATTCCCGGAATGTTACTATTGGCAAGCCAAGCGCATCGAAACAAGTTACCCAGGAGCGCGCCCTGAACCGTGACGAAATAATTTCAGCCATGCGTGCAAGCGAATTGACCCTGCGGTCATTCGGTGTGAAGTCGCTTGCGCTGTTTGGATCCATTGCCAGGGGAGATGCCGGACCTCAAAGCGACGTCGATATGCTTGTCGAATTTGACGGTCCCGGAACATTTGATGGGTACATGAACGTCAAGCTGTATCTCGAGGATTTGATCGGCAAGCCGATTGATCTGGTCACCCGTGCCGCGTTGCATCCAAGGCTTCGACCGACAGTTGAACGGGAGGCGGTACGTGTCGCGTGACTGGCGACTGTACGTTGACGACATACGAACCAGTTGCAAGAAAATTCTTCGTTATGTCGATGGCGTCAATTTTGCCGAATTCAAAGCGGACGAGAAAACTTACGATGCCGTCTTGCGGAACCTCGAAATCATCGGGGAAGCGGCGAAACATATTCCAGGCGAGGGTAGAGCACTTTCCCCGGATATAGCTTGGAGAAAGATCGCGGGATTCCGTGATGTCGTGGCGCACGCCTAAATTGGAATCGACGATGAAATAGTCTGGGACGTTGTGACGCGAAAGGTTCCAGACTTGCTTGTGGCATTGGACGTATTCGGCTCTAGCGACTGACGCGACCGTCTGTGGCGCGTGTACCAGTATGGCCACGACGAGATCAACCTCATTTGTGCTTATCGAACATCGCCGTGTAGCGCGTGGGATCGAATCCGACCAGCAGACCTTTCCCGGTGTCGAGTACCGGGCGCTTGATCAGGCTCGGATTTTCGATCATCAGCCTGATGGCCTTGGCCTCGTCGAGATTCTCTTGCTGGGCAGGAGATAGTTTTCGCCAAGTTGTGCCGCGGGTATTGAGCAATACTTCCCATCCCACCTGTTTCGACCACGCCTTCAAATGAGTCGCGTCAATTCCCGCGGTCTTGTAATCGTGAAAGGCATAGCGAATGCCATGAGTGTCCAGCCAGGCGAAGGCTTTTTTCATGGTGTCGCAGTTTTTGATGCCGTAGATTGTGGTCATGTTACCTATAGGGTTCGCAATTCAAATGCGCAGGGCATAACATTACTGGCCGGAGGCGTACCGGGAAAGCGCGGGTTTCGCGTGAGATTCTCTTGTAAGTTGGCACGCCACCGGATTAACGCAATCTCATCGCGGATTGGGTATGCGTCCACGGCCTATTTACCTTCGCACAATCCATAATACGCCATACTAATAGACCGCCGGACCTGATGTACGACACCGAAGCACAGCGACTTTTTGACGTTTGGGGGGTGGCTCCAAATTGCCGATCAGGTGTCGCAACCGGGGGATTTTGTACTATGCTCTACTCGTGAAGAGTATCCCTGACATTTTGCGTGCATTGACCGATGCCGAGGTCCAATTTGTCTTGGTAGGCGGGTTTGCCGTGCAACTGCACGGTTTTGTGCGGACCACCGTTGATCTGGATTTGGTTCTGGCGATGGATGATGACAATCTATCGAGATTTATCGAGGTTGCCAAACAGTTCAGCCTTGCGCCGATCATTCCTGTGAGTATCGAGTCGCTCAAGAGCGCGTCGCAAATTGATCGTTGGCATCGTGAAAAGGGAATGTTGGCTTTTGCCCTACGTGAGCCGCAAGCGGCAGGTAGCGTGTTGGATATACTGGTGCGACCTGAGGTATCATTTCAGGCGCTCCAGCGTGATGCGGTGACGGTGAAATTGTTTGAGCGCGACGTTAAGATCGCTTCGATCGAACACTTGCTGGTGATGAAACGCATTGCCGGCAGACCTAAGGATCGCATTGACATCGAGGCATTGGAAAAAATTCAACGAGGGGAAGATCCTTATGTCTGACGCACCGATTTCCACTGCAAGAACAATCAGCGCCGAGGATGCGGCCAAACGTTGGGAGCAAAGCCTGTCTTTGGTCACGACATTTACTCAAATTTGGATATCCAATCCTTTACTGGCCAAACAGGCAGGGCGTAAAGTCGAGGAGTTTGTCATGCCACTCGTTGAAGTGCAAAAGCGCCATGCGAATGACTTGCTTTGAGCCAGTGAACGGTTAACGGTGAACAGCGAACGGTGAACGGTAATAAGCGATAATCAGTGAACGGTGAACAGTGATCGGTTAACGGCAATAAACCGTTAGTCGAAAGGTTCATGCGTCGGATTTACCGTTCGCCGTTCACTGTTCACCGATCACTGTTCACCGATAACCTTTCATCATAATGAATGACCTGAATCATCTTCTCGAAAAAAACCGCGCCTGGGCCGCAGAGGTGCGTCGGCGCGAGCCGGATTTCTTCGACAAGCTTTCGAATCTGCAAACGCCGGAATATCTTTGGATAGGCTGTTCGGACAGTCGCGTGCCGGCCAATCAGATTACCGGCCTGGTGCCCGGGGAGGTATTTGTCCACCGCAATGTTGCCAACGTCGTGGTACATGCCGACCTAAACTGCCTGTCGGTCATTCAGTACGCCGTGGACGTGCTGAAAATCAAGCACATCATCGTCTGCGGCCATTACGGATGCGGCGGTGTGATCGCGGCACACGACCATCTCAGGGTGGGGCTGGTGGACAACTGGCTTCGTCATGTGCAAGACGTCGCCCAGAAGCATCAAGACTTGTTGGGCAAACAGGAAGTGCGGGCACAACGTATTGCGCGTCTGTGCGAGTTAAACGTGATCGAACAGGTGGTAAACGTCGCCCAAACGACGGTTGTCCAGGACGCCTGGACCCGTGGCCAAATCCTTACAGTACATGGCTGGGTCTATGGCCTCCGGGACGGTTTGATTCGTGATCTCGGGATGAGCCTGTCCCGGGCGGAGGACTTGCAGGCACGTTATGCCTCCGCGGTAGAGGTGGCCGCGCGCCCGGCGACAGTTCGCACGCCTTAAAACTGTGCCGAGTGATTCACGGCACAGCGCTGCACAAGGCTTAAAGCGTAAAAATCTTCCCCGGGTTCATGATGTTCAGGGGATCGAGCGCCTTCTTGATCTGCCGCATGACGCTGACCGCCTCGCCGTGTTCGGCGGTGAGGAATTTCATTTTGCCGAGGCCGATGCCGTGTTCTCCAGTACAAGTGCCGTCCATTGCCAAGGCACGGTGAACCAGGCGCTCGTTAAGTCGCTCGGCTTCTGCGAGTTCCTTCGGGTCGTCGCGATCGATAAGAAACCCGAGATGAAAATTCCCGTCGCCGACATGGCCGACCAGTGGGGCGATCAGAAAACTGCTTTTGAGGTCTTTCTTGGTTTCCAGAATGCATTCGGCCAGACGGGAAATCGGTACGCAGACATCGGTGGCCCAGATTTCGCAGCCGGGACGCAGCGCCTTGTTGGCGTAGGTGACGTCATGGCGCGCGGTCCATAGGTGGGTGCGCTCCTCTGGCTTGGTAGCCCATTTGAATTCTCCCCCGCCGTGTTCCGCGGCAATCGATTGCACCAGTTCCGCCTGTTCCTTGACGCCAGCCTCGGTGCCATGAAATTCGACGAACAAGGTGTCCTTGACCGGATAGTTGAGTTTCGAAAATCTGTTCACCGAATCCATCTGTACGTCATCCAGCAGTTCGATGCGCGCTACCGGAATACCCAGTTGGATGGTCTGGATGACTGTTTGGACCGCGCCTTCGATAGAATCGAAGGAACACACCGCGGCCGCCATGGCTTCGGGAATACCGTAAAGGCGCAGTGTGACTTCGGTGATGATGCCCAGCGTGCCCTCGGAGCCGACAAAAAGCCGCGTGAGGTCATAACCGGCGGCGGACTTTCGGGAGCGTCGCGAGGTCTTGATGATCCGGCCGTCCGCCAATACCACGGTCAGCGCCAGTACATTTTCGCGCATGGTCCCGTAGCGCACGGCGTTGGTTCCGGAGGCGCGGGTGGCGGCCATGCCGCCGAGCGAGGCATCGGCGCCCGGATCGATCGGGAAAAACAGCCCCTGGTCGCGGATAAATTCGTTCAACTGCTTGCGGGTGACCCGTGCCTGAACTGTTACATCCAGATCCTCGGCGCTGACTCGCAAGACCTGATTCATATTAATCAAGTCAACGACCACACCGCCCAGGTGCGGAATCACGTTGCCCTCGAGGGAGGTTCCGGTGCCGTAGGCAATGACAGGTGTGCCGTACCTGGCACAAATGCGCACAATCTCAGCTACTTCCTCGGTACTGTTGGGAAAAACTACTGCGTCCGGTCGATGTGGGTGATGCCAGGATTCGTCCTTGCCATGGTGATCCCGAACCCCGTTGCTGGTGGAAAGACGGTCGCCGAAGCGTATTTTCAGTTCGTCGATCGCGGTGTTGTGTTGGGCTACGGCCAGGGTCATTGTAATTTCCTCGGATATTGGCGCTTTGCTCGGGCAGGTGCAGGTTGGGAAGGTATTTTACGCCACGCACGCTCCCCTTTCCCCTGCTCATCGCTTTTCCCAAGAAAGGCCTTTGTAATCGGGAAACGGCCTTGTTTGTCTGCTGCCAGCAAGCTCGACATGCGTGGCATGTTTTCTGCTCGGTTTCCGCCCAGGATGCTGTCTTGCTGAAGCTTGTGGGGACCTACCGCCATATCACCAGCGCAAGGGAGAACGGAAAATGAAGGCCATTCGCATGATCTCGTCGAATTACCTGGAAATGGTTGGTCGATTTTCGATCCAAAGGGGCTTTTCGGTCCTGTTGTTCGGCTTCGTGGCGCTGCTCGCATCAACCGGTGCCGCGCAGGGTGCGGAACTGCGCCCGGGTGTCATGTCCATGCTGCGCAAGGCCACTTTTGAAGTGGTGATGGCAAAACCCGAAGGCGACTCTTTAACCTATGAAAAGCCCCTGCCTTTTGACCTGATTCCGTATCAACAACGCATGGACAAGTACCTATCCATCGGCACTGCATTCGCGATGGAAGGCGGCGTATTGGTCTCGGCGGCACATGTATTCGAGCTGGGCTCGGCCGCCGTGCGTGACCGGATTTTTCTGCGCGATGAAAATGGCAAAATCATCGCGCTCGATCAGGTGCTGAAATATTCCTTGCAGCGCGACTTCATCGTTTTCAGCGTCAAAGGGCTCACGCCCGAAACCATGCTCTCGATCAGCAAGACGTCGGCAAAAAACCAGCAGGTCTTTGCAGTAGGCAATGCGTTGGGCGAAGGAGTAATCGCCCGCGACGGTTTGTACACATCGGACACGCCGGAGGCGGAAGAAGGCCGCTGGCAATGGATACGTTTCTCCGCGGCGGCGTCGCCCGGCAATAGTGGCGGACCATTGGTGGACAAGGATGGCCGTCTGATTGGCGTGGTCATTGGCAAGTCCGAAAACGAGAACCTGAATTTTGCATTACCGATCACCGAAGTAAACGCCGCGTCGAAAACTGCCGCAGAAGTGCGCCAGAAGGCAATGTTCCGTCTGGATGTCACCGACGACACCTTGATGAAGACTCTGGACGAAAGTATTGCCCTTCCCGCACCTTACCTGGAGTTCGGGCGTGCTCTGCAGGCCGCGCTCGAAAATTTTAACGAGATCCTGTCGAACGAATTTCTCGCCAAGTATCGGGACAACATGTTCCCAAATGCACCCGGTGCACAGACTTTGCTCTATGAGAGTCAACGCGCCAATTTCCCGCGGATAATCGGGAAGCAGAAGGACGGTACATGGACGACCTTCGAGCCTACCGAGAAGAGCAACTCCGACCTGGGCAATAATGGCTATGTCTCGTTTGGGAGTATGGGCAATTTCCTCTATTTGCGCTTGCAGGCTCCCGACACGGTTGGCGTCGCGGAGCTACATACCGATTCCAAGCTGTTCATGGACTTGATACTCAAGGGCCTTGGGTACACCCGCCAGATTGGTGCCGAGCAAATCCGGATTAATTCCCTGGGGCCGGCCAGGAGCGAAGAAGTGTTCGTCGATGCCTATGAGCGCAAGTGGCAGGTACGGCGCTGGCTGGTGGAATTCAGCGAGCAGCAGATCGTGTCCTACTCGTTGCCCGTGCCCGGCGGTTATGCCGTGATGCTCAATTCCGCATCGCCCTCCGTCAGCCCGATGTTCGAGCGCGATATGAAGACCATGACCGGTTTTTCCTACGTGAGTTACTACGGTACCTTGCGCCAATGGAAGGATTTTCTTGCCGCCAAGAATCTGTTACCGGCGGTATTCAACAATATCCGCATCAATATGTCGTACGGCAAAGAACTGCGTTACGCCTCCCAACGGGTGGCTTTTTCCTACCCGAACAGGCTGATGAAGGTCAGCGAGGACAGCGATCTGGAGCTCCAGTTCTCCTACTTCAAGGAGGGGGAGCGTGTTGTGTGGGACGTTACCCGGGTCGTGGCCGGCGAGAATAAATCCACCGAGGTGTCCGTGTCGGTGACCCGGCATGCGCGGCCGCCACAGACTTTCAGCGATGCCAACCGGCGCGATTGGGAGACCCTGGTCAACGGCCGCGTGCCGTATTCCGGCGAAGCGGTGTTCGATAAATCGAAAACGGTGATCGGTACTCCCCATCGCCTGGCCGCCAAATCATGGGCGATGAGCGACCAGCCCGTGGTATATAGCGCGGTTTATGTGGCCGAAGGCAGCCGGCAGGGAAAATTCATGCAGAAGAAATTGTCCGAGTTCCGGTCGAGGCTGGAAGTCGGCGAATATGCGAAGAATGCCAAAACGGCCAGCCAAAAAACCGCGGACCTGAATGCGCCAGTCAAGTTCGTGCGTTAAGTGCAACAGAACCAGGGAGACACTGAATAAGTGTCTTCCCCGCCCCCGACTAAAGCATTCGAGGGCAAGCTCCAGCGGGGAACCAGTTGCCATCGAGAAACCTGGATTCCCGTTTTCACGGTAATGACATTCGGGGACTTATTCAGTGTTTCCCTGGAGACGACAGGCGCGTAAGGGGCGCGAAAAGGCCAGCATACTCTGCTGGCCTTTTTGTTTTATTTGTTCCTCGATATCATGCGCACCTCTTGGGTGGGCATCGATTAGTGCGAAGTAGCTCAAGCGGGGAGGGTTGATTTAGGTCAATTTTCCGCAGTCCGTGGAGCGTTAGGCTCGATTTGGTGAAGTTACTGAAAAATGAGGGATCATGAAAGTCGCAAAAGATAAAATTGTCCGCAGATCGGTGGTTGTTCCTGCCATGGTGGTGTTTTGTTCATTTGGCGGTAGTGCATACGCCGCCGATCCCGCGCCCGGGAACACCTTTCGCGATTGCCCGACCTGCCCCGAAATGATGGTGGTGCCGGCTGGTGAATATGTGATGGGTTCGCCTTTGTCCGAGAGCGGACATACCGATGAAAAGCCGCAGCACAAGGTGGTATTTGCGAAGGACTTTGCGGTGGGAAAGTATGAGCTGGCGTTCGAGCAATGGGATGCATGTACGGCCGCGGGACGCTGCCCAGCCACGAAAGACGATGGCTACGGGCGCGGGAATTATCCCGTCATCAATATCTCCTGGGCAGAGGCCGGGGCGTACGCCGAATGGCTGAGTCAGACCACCGGTCGGGCTTGCAGGTTGTTGAGCGAAGCGGAATTCGAATATTCGGCACGGGCCGGTACCACCACACCCTGGTACTGGGGCGAGGCTCCCGACAGCTGGGGGTCGAGAAGAGCCTGCGAATTTGCCAATACCCATGACGAGGCCGGCAAGGAGGCGCACATGATGTACGTCTGGTCGAACCACCAATGCAATGACGGCTATGGCGAAAACGCGCCGACCGGCAAGTACAAACCCAATGCCTTCGGCCTGCACGACATGCTGGGAAATTTGCGCGAATGGGTGGCCGATTGCCATCAACCGGGTTACGAAGGTGCACCCAGCGATGGATCGGTTCGGCCCCACCACGGCGCGTGCGAAAAGCGCGTGGTGCGCGGCGGTGCCTGGGTGGATGGTCCCTCCACATCGCGCTCTGCCTATCGATACTCCGAGGTCGAGGAGTTTCGCAACTATCAGGTGGGTTTCCGCGTAGCCTGCGCCGTAAAACGCTAGTCTTTTGAATTCGCACCAGTCCGCTTTGATCCGCAGTCGCCCGGACGGCTCCTCCGGGCGCGCGACAATATGGGCAATATTGCGCGTCTCAGGGAACCCGGTGTTGCACGCCGTATTTGGCGTATATGGCGGTAAGGATTCCGCTGGCAATCAACGAGTCAAGAATGGGGTTGACCGCATCCACCAGCGCCTGATCGGATTTGCGCAAGCCTACCGATACTTCCCATGTGAGTTGCGGTTCGCTGTCGAAGGCATTTGACAGCTTCAGTCCGGAATCCGGATGCTGGAGAATGTAATAACTCATGCTCGCACCGGAGACGGCCGCGCCATATATCGCGCCCTTCGCCAAGTCTTCCAGCATGTCGGTCTGGAACGCATAGGGCGATGTGGTCTTGCCTGCCTTGATCAGCACCATGTTGGCAACCGAGCTGACCATGGCGCCAATCTTTTGGTCTTTCCTGAGATCCTTAAAGTCGCGGACCGGTTCGGCGTCGCGGGCCAAGCCTAATGCCAGCCCTGATTTCTGGTAGGGCCGCGACAGCAGCATACGGCCTTCGTTGACCGCCGGGTCATTAATACTGTCCATCAGCATGTCGCAGTTGACGACGTTGGCGCGTCGACGCGGCAAAATCCACTCGATGTTCAGAGACACACCCAGGCCTGCTGCGATAGCGCGAGCGATTTCGATCTGGAAACCCGGTGAATCGGGCTTGTTGCTGGCGTAAGGCAACGCATCGCCGTTGGCGCACACGGAAATGGCGCCCAGCGATTTGACTTCGGCCAGCGTGCGGGCGCCCACGTTTTCGACTGCCAGCAAACCTAGCAGGGTACCAAGGCAGGCTAGCGTGGTGGCGGCGCGCGTCAAATGTGTGTTTTTCAAGGATTTCATGGGTTCTGCGGCTCTTCTCCGGGTTTGAGGCTCCGAATGAACTTGACGATCTTGCGGGTATCGTCATCGCTGTAGATGCTGCCGAACGCTGCCATGCGTCCCGGTAAACCATTCTTGATCCGGTTGAACAGAAACTCGTCCGAACGCTCGGAATTCATCAATTGGGGGCCCTTGCTCGCGTGCCGACCGTAATTGGAGTGGCAGAAGCCGCATACATTGCGGAACGTCGATTTCACATCAATTTCCTTCTTCCGGGCCTCATCGGCGGTCGCGGGTGCAATGGTGGTGCAGGCTACGAATAGCCCTGCCAGCATGGCCCTAAACATCGCACGCGGGTTGATCATTTTGTTCAATTACATATTTCCCCTCGCTTGGTTCAATTCATTCGCGTTCGGACTACGGTCCGAAAACGTAATTTACCGCTAACGCACCCGGCGGCAGTCAGGCATACAAGAAAAAAGGGCGGGGACGAATCCCCGCCCTTCCACTTCACGCAAGCTCAATAAACTTGGCAGGTTCAAGCCAAGATCATGGAAGCGCATACACCTTGAGCACGCCCGAGTCCTTCGGCATGCTCTTCCACGGTTCTCCAAACCACTCGCCGTAACCATCGCCGACCAAGCTGCCCCAGCCGGTCATCACGGCCACATACTGCTTGCCCTTGGCCAAATAGGTAATAGTGCCGCCGTTGCTGCCCTGACCCAGATTGTGGCCCCAGAGCTTCTTGCCGTTGGCGGCGTCATAGGCTACCAGCGTGCCATCGGCCTCCGGCACGAACAACACATTGCCTGCGGTCGTCAGCAGGCCACCGTGCGGCGTGGCGCCGTTATACTTGATTTCAAACTTGACCTTGCCGGTGATGGGATCGCGGGCGCGGATATGGCCCGCCATGGGTCCTTTGCCCGGGCCGTGCATCGTGAAGTCCGCACCGATATTGAGCTGAACCACAGGCTCAGTGATGGGCTCGGTCCTCTTGATTTCCAAGTCCATGCACCACTCGAAGCCGACCTTGTACAGCAAGTTCGTCTTCGGGCTGTAGCTGCCGGCGTTCCAACTGTAGCCACCGGCGATGGCCGGGCACAGATTCTCGTGTTTGCCTTCTGGCGGATCCCAGCGGCCCACCAGTTCGCCGTTGTCCTTGATGTCCTTGACGAAGTTGATGGCATCCACGCCCTTGTAGACCTTCACCGGCTTGCCGCTCTTGCGATCGAACACGAATACGAAGCCCGACTTGCTCGGATGCACAACGTATTTCTTGCCGTCGCGATCGATCATCATCAGTTCGCCCTGCGCCGGGTCGAAGTCCCAAGCATCATGCGGAAGTACTTGATGGTAGCTCTTCAGTTCACCGGTGTCGGGGTTTAACTGGATAACCGAGGAGGTGTACAGGTTGGTACCCGGACGCGGACCTTCGGTCATCCACTTGTCGCCTGCCCAGTCATATAGCGGGGCCGGGTTGGCCGTTCCCCACCAGACCGTGTCGTTTTCCGGATCGTAGCTGCCGGCCATCCAGCCGCCACCGCCGCCCGTTTTGTAGGAATCGCCACCCCAGGTATTGCGGGCGTCGGACGGAGTGTCCTCGTTGCCGCCGGAGGTGAAGAAACGCCAGACCTGCTCGCCGGTCTTGGCATTGACGCCAAAAATCGGGCCGCGATCCGGCCATTCGCCGCCTTGAGCGCCGATAATTACCTTGTCTTTCACCACCAACGGCGCACCGGTGAAGCCGACCGTGAGTTTCTCGGAATCGACCAGCTTGGTTTCCCAGTTGAGCTTGCCGGTCTTCATGTCGATGGCGGCGAGCTTGCCATCCAGGGTACCCATGTACAGATTGCCATAGGCTGCAGCCAGTCCGCGGTTGTAGGGCGAGTGGGTTTGCCGGGCAACCAGATCTTCGTTGAGTTTATGCTTGTAGGTCCAGATCATCTTGCCGCTCGCCCCGTCCAGAGCATAAACCTGGTTGTACGGGCTGCTGTAGTACAACACACCGTCAATGGCCAGCGGGATCCCTTGCAGGCCGCGATTGGCACGGGAGGCAACATGCGACCAGGCTTCCGTGAGTTTGCTTACGTTGCCGGTGTTGATCTGATCGAGGGCACTGTAATGCCAGGATTTGTACGAGCCGTGGTAGCTCATCCAGTTGCCCGGCTCCTTGTCTGCATTGAGTAGGCGCTTGCTGTCCACGTCCGCGCCCAGCGCACCGCCTGAAGCCAGCAGGGTCGTCGACAGTGCGAGCGCCGACCAGACTCCCGCAAATTGCATTTGTTTTCTTCGTTGCATGAATTCCTCCGTAATTAAGGTAGGGGCAGATTTCGAATGAGACGTTCCGGGTGGTCGCCCGCCAGTCATGGTCATGACCGGTAACTTGGCATCCGAAAACGGGCGAGACTGTACACCTCTTTGATGAACTTCAACAGATTGTCCCGCTACTTTGCTGATCCGGGTCAAATAAGTCCAACAAATCGGTGGACAGATGACTCGGGGAAAAGTTCTGTTCGGGAACCGCGCAGGCCGCGGGTAGTGGGCGGACAGTTGCCGCATATCGGACTGGATGCCGGCCGAGCGACGACTTCCGTTTGTTTGGGCACGGACATGACCGAGCCGGCGATGCCGGCCCTGCATCGAGGCTCGACTGGACCCCGAAACTCTCGCTCAGTCGTTGTCTTTTTTCTGCGTCGTGGGGGCAATGCCGGTTTCGGCTTGTTCCTGAATCATCATGGCTTTGCCCACAAACTCAATAAGGCAGTAGCTGGTCGCTTCGCAGGCGAGCATGATGTAGGACTGCTCCCCATCCCAGAAATATTGCGGAATTCGTTTTCTGGGTCGAACGGGATCTCCGTGCATATCCTTCAGTGTTTCCATGATGGCTTTTTGGTTGGAGCCGCCATAAGTCTGGATCACACCGGTGCTGAATCGCCCCTTGTAAAAACGATAGGCAACCTTGATGGCATCGACACGGCCGAGTTTGAGATCATCGCCGGTCCGCCGGTAATAGACAACGTCGCCCTCCTCACGCAGGACAGACATTTGTTCGCGGTATTGCTCGAATTCCGCACCCCAGGGAACGCCGCGAAAATCGGCGAGTTCTTTTTCCATGGCGTGTAAAGATTGCGTAATAACCAACGTCAGGACAGCAGCGACGAGTGCGCGCATGAATATCTCCGGATAATTACAGTGAATCGGAAACTCGATTATTTGTTGACAATGCCTTCCTTCCAGTTGGCGCCTTCGATGGCCAGTGTCTCCAGGTACGCGCCAATTTCGAAGATGGTCTTGTCATCCAGAAAAGAGAAGGACGGCATGAACTGCGCCCGGCCTTGAACCTTGCGGCCGTTTTTCACCGTTTCGTGAAAGCGTTTGAAGCCAATCTTGAGTTTGCGTAAATCCGCGCCGGTGCCCATGTCGCCCATGCCGTCGGCTCGCCCGCCATGACAAGGGGTGCAGGTATTGCGAAACCAGCCTTTGCCGGATTTGATCGCTTTGGCATCACCGGAAAGCGGATTGGCGTCGGGTATGCCTTCCTGGGCCTGTAGTGATCCTGCGCTGATAAAGGCGAACACCGTCGCCGCTAAACAAAACTTCAAGCAATTCATTCTGTTTCCTCGTACATCGATAAACAAAAAATGGAGGCGCGATCCCTTGCGCCTCCATCTAACGCCTTTCAATCAAGTATCGATGACTTGATTCTTATTCCAGCGAGAAGCCCACCACCATGCTGCCGAATTCGGCCTTCCAGGGTTCATCACGTCCGAACCCGGGAGTGCCGCCCAGAGCCTGCACGATGTACTGCTTGCCGCCGGCGGTGTAGGTTGCCGGGCCGGCTTTGGCAGCCACGCCGAGATTCACGGAATAGAGCACCTTGCCGGTGTTCGCATCTGCGACAGTAAAGCCGCCGCCTTGGGTGGTGTAGATCGTGATGTTGCCAGCGGTTGTCAACATACCCCCCGCGTAGCCGGGCTTGCCCTCCAACTCGTTGCGCCAGACTTCCTTGCCGCTCTTGACGTTGACGGCTTTGTCCGTTTCGTTGCCGAAATGGAACTCCTGATAGGCGCCGAAGTGACGGACATTGCTGATCACCTTGATTTCCTCGAAGCCATATTTCATGCTCGATTCGGTCGCGGCGAGGTACACATGGCCGGTTTTCGGGTTGTAGGCGCTCGGATACATATTCACGCCACCCAGAAGTGCCGGAGCGATTTCCACCGGATCACCACCTTCGGCGGGCAATGCCACCTGGCCAAACGGACGGCCATCCTTGCCGTAACCCTTGATCCAGTTGATCTTGTCGACGAATCTGTCGGCCTTGATGTATTTGCCGCTCATAGCATCCAGGTGATGGATGTAACCGGTCTTGTTGGGCTGGACAATGGTCTTCTTGCCGTCGATGTTGATCACCATCGGGGTTTGCGGAATGTCGTAATCCCAGGGGTCGCCCGGAACGCCGACCCAGCGCCATGCCACCTTGCCGGAATCGGTGTTAACCGCAACGATGCTGGCTGCGCCGAGGTTATCCATCAAGCCGCCACCGCGGTTTTTCGGATTCCATTCGTAGGCATTGGCCGTGCCGGTGTAATACATCTTGGTGCCGGCATCCCAGGAGCCGACGATCCACGGTCCCGCGCCGCCGAACTCATGGCTGCCCGGAGGCCAAGTGTCGTGACCCGGTTCGCCTGCCGCGGGGATCATCGGGGCGCGCCATTTTTCTTCGCCCGTGGCGGCACTGACACCCATCACGTAGCCTTGCAGACCGCCCGTGTCCGTGGCATTCATCGGGACGATAATTTGTCCGCCGGGAATGGCCATCGGGCCCACCGTGGCGATAAAGCCGTTGGCGTCGTTGGATTTGGCAAAATCCTTCGGGTAGGGGAAGCCATCATAGGATTTCACCCAATTGGCTTTGCCGGTTTTCATGTCGATCGAGTGCAGTTTTGCATCGTTCGACAGGAAGAACACGTCGCCGCCGGAAATTGCGACACCGCGGTGTTTGCCGGTGAAGAACGGCACGTTGTAACCGCCAAAATCATCCGGCAGCTTGTGCTCGTATTTCCAGACGACATTGCCGTTGGCCCCGTCGATGGCAAACACCTTGTTGTCCTGCGGGAAATAAATCACGCCTTCATGGACGCTCGGAGTTGCTTGCGCATCCGTCTTACCGCCCGGGGACATGATCCAGGCCAATTTCAGCCTCTTTGCGTTGGTGGCGTTGATCTGGCTGAGCGTGCTGTAGCGGTGCGCGGCGAGGTTGCCGTTGCTATGCAGCCAGGAATTTCCGGCCTCGGCCGAGAGCATGCCGTCGGAAACATCCGCCGCCTGCACGCTACCGGCCAGCCCTGCCATGGCCATGGCAAGGACGATGCTTTTCACTTTTAATTTGTTATTCAATTGCGTCTCCTCCTTAAGGTTCATCAAACAGCGCTGTATACAACTACCCCGGTGATGGGATATCCACACCAGAGTTTTTCAAACCAGCACTGCCTTCGGCGTCGATGAAATGCGGCGGGAACGGACTTCGCCCGCATTGCCGAATACTTCCGGCCTCGTCGAACTGCCCGGCACGAAAACACCACCGGTCTGATGTGTTGGGCTGTCAGTTCATGGATGAATTGCTCAGCCCGAATTTTTTAATCTTCACTCTTCTGCTCACTCGTCCACGGCGCGGCCAGGGCCGCGCGTGTAAAATTTTTTCAGTACCGCCGCCGGGCCCATCAGGCATTTGTTGCCATAGTCTTGTGAGTTGGCCGGGCATTTTTCCACACATTCTTCGCCATCGCCCTCGTAACCGGACTTGCAACGCGGATAACAGAGCACGCCGTCGCGCTCTTCGTCATGCTTGCAGGGCTCAATAACCTTTGCTCTCTCGGCGGCTTCTCCGCTCAATGAGAGGCAGGCGCTGAACAAGATCGCAAGCCATAGGGTGAGTGTGCGTTTCATTGTTAGACGATTACATCAGGTAAAATACGTTGACCATCAAGTCAGCGCGATAAAAACTCTCCGGGGAAAAAAACCGGGGTCCTGAGACCCCGGCAATCCCAATCCACGCTTCTTGGTTTTATTACGCCACGTGGGATTTCTTGTCGACGTAACCGTAGTACGTATTGCTGCGCTCGCCGCCCATGGCCAGATAATCCGCCTTGATCTGCGAAATCTGGTCCTGTCTGAATGGCTTGCCTTCGCCGAGGCGCATGTCCAACTGGTACATACGCGCGGAGTTCAGGCCGAAGATGTTCTGCTTGACTTCGCTGTTCGGTCCGCCGAGTTTGGTCTTGAATTTGAACTTCTTCATGATGTCGTCCGGGATCTCCAGGCGACGCATGGCTTCGATCTGCCATTGCGGGCTGCCATACCACACCGAGTCGGTTCCCCAGACCACGCGCTCCGCCCCCATCAAATTCACGAGCTGACCGATGAAGGCCGCGCAGAACCGGGGGTTGGTGACGGCTGTGCTTGCAAATGTGCTGCCGATTTCCCCGTACACGTTGTTCACGCCGTACTTCTCCGGGATGCGGGCCAGGTCTGTTGCCCACTCGACGTAACCCGTGTCGAGGAACTTCTGCAGGTCGGCGTCCGGCTGATCCGCGAGCCACGGGCGCAGGGCCGAGTGGTAGATGACGAAGTTCATGCCGGGCCAATCCTTGGCGGCCTTGCCGATGTCGCGTGCCGTGGCATGTTCCCAAGTGCCGGCGAATGCCTTTTCGTAATCGCGGGGCATCAGGCCCTTATGAATACAAATGGTGTTGATGCCGGACTTGATGGCCTTCTCGTAGAACGGATACATCAGTTTCTCGTCGTCGAGCTTCCATGCGTACTTGGACGGGCCGAACGGATCGCCGATGGTGTAGGACTTCCAGGACACGGGCTTCAGAACCTCGATGCCGCGGTCCACTTCGTCCATCCAGTTCGGATACTTCGGGGTGATGACCGTGTGGCCCAGCATGCGGGTCTGGCCGGCCATCTTGTTGACCGCGCGGCAGGCGTTCTGGATCGCATCGTTGGACAGCAGCCACCAGGACGGATCGTCAAACGGCGCGCCCGACAGCAGCGACATTTTGGTGTCGGAGTCGAGGAAGATTTCCTTCAGGTAGTTGTCCATCTTGTAACGCGACAGGGTCATCGGCGCGTCATTGATGTTCGGATTGACCTTGGCGCCCACCGCCCACTTGGTCAGGCCGAGCAGGCCTTCCTGTTTGAAATCATCGCGGATGAAGTGGGTCTGGTCGTCGAAAATGAACTGGCCGGAAAGCTGCTTGGCGCGGTAGTCGGACATTTCCATGTCGCCAGCCGCTTCCGCGTCGGAGACATCCCAGACCGGGCCAAACACCTTGTTCATTGCGGCAAACGCCAAGGCCATGCCTGCACTGGTGGCCAGGAACTGGCGGCGGTCCATGTTGTGACGCTTGGCCTGAACATCGGCCATTTCCTTGATCAGCCCCTCGACCTGGCGCTGCTTTTCGGTCTGCGGAAGCGGATTGTATTCACCGTTGGATACAACCTGGGTTGGGACGGGCGAGCGAAATGCCACTTCGTCCGCCGGCGCGACGAGTTTCATTTCCTCGTCGCTCATGTGTACACCTATATGTCTTTGCATAGCTATTGACTCCCCCTCTTGTGGTTCGGGTTGAAAAACATTCTGAGACTGCCTGACTGCCTTGCGTTTCGTGCCTCCCGACCCTTGCGGGTCGGGGATTCCTGCTACTTCTTGCGATCGTCGAACTTGTACTCCGGGTCCGGCGCGTCAACGCCTTCGCAAGCCGCCTTCACGTTGTTCTTGGCGTTGTTGCAGGCCGTTCCGAGGGCGACCATGGAATCGCTCGCGGCGTTCTTCTCGTCGCAAAAATACTCCATTTGCGACCTGGCGTCCTTGCAGTTGCCGGCGCGCTCCAGGCGGGATTGCTGATCGTCGGCTGCGCGCAGCGGGCCAACGGATGCTGCCGTCAGTCCGGCCAGCGCGGCCAACACGGCGAATTTCAATTTCATTCTCAATCTCCTCTTGATGGTGAGTTATTTAAGCGGTGTGAAGAATCCGGGCTTTGGTCACTCGGAGATCAGTTTTTTTCACGGGACCTTCCGGATAGATGCAGCGAGCGCGGAAGAGCGGCGGAGCGCCTGCGCCATTTGAGCGGGAGGGCTGAGCCTTCGCCATTCTCGTGGCAGGGCGTTCGAGAGATTCGAGTGACGGCAGAACAACGGGCGGGATTGCCGACGAATATGTCCTCGGCCGCGGGCGCACGTCTGACCCTGGGCATAGGACATGCCCAAGCGGACAAGCGTTGAATATGTACAACGCGGTTTCGTTGCATCGTCTCCCCCTAGTTGGCGTAGTACGCCATTCCCCCAGGGGCTCGGTCAGGCGCCAAATCCGCAGCGCAAGACGGGTAGTTGTTATTGCCCCAAGCAGCCCACAGTGTAAGAGAAATTTAGCAGTATGCAAGGGGTGAAGCCGATTCTCGCCTTGTCGCTTAAATCGTTCTGTGCTGCAACATCAAAACTCACATCTGCGGTGGGCTTGGCGTCGGCGCTTTATTTCAGAGGCTGATGGCCAAACTTCGACTCCGCGGCAAGGAATTCAGCGGCGCCCATCCAAGTAATTGTGTCGCGCCGCAATATTCGGGAATATCACAATACGAGATAACGCTGGACGGCTTTTTCGTCCCATTCGATGCCAGCGCCTAGCCGCTCGGGAATAAGGACTTGACCCTCTTTGATCACGAAAGGCTCCCGCAGGATCGAGTTGCCCCAATCCATGTATTCCAGCCAATGGCAGGTGGGCGTCACGGCAAGTAAGTGCGCACTGAACTCGGGGAACAGATGGCTGGACATGTCTAGCCCGTTGGCGTGGGCCAATGCCGCAGCTCGCATCCAGCCGGTAACGCCGCCGATACGCTGCACATCGGGCATGTAATACTCCGCCGCCCCGGCCTCGATGGCCTTCTGCATTTCGAAGGTATTGAGGAAATTTTCCCCGATCTGGACCGGAGTTTTCACTTCCGCGGCAATTTTCGCGCAGCCACTGTAGTTGTCGTGCCGAATCGGCTCCTCGATCCAGTACAACCCTTCTTCGTCCAGCGCCCGGCCCCGCATCAACGCTTCGCTCACACTTAAGGATTGATTGAAGTCCGTCATGAGGCAGGCGTCGTTGCCGATGCGCTTCTTGACGTTGCGCACCGCTGCGAGGTCCTGCTTGAAATCGGGCCGGCCGATGCGCAGCTTCACCGCGTTGAACCCGCCTTCCTGCATCAACTGAGCCGCTTCGTCGGCGACCCTGGCGGGATCCTGAATCCACAGGCCACAACTGTTATAAGCCCGGATTGGCTTGACCGCGCCGCCCAGTGCGCAGGCTAGAGGCACTCCCAGCGCTTTGGCGTAGACATCCCAGACCGCCATGTCGATGCCGGCGATAGCCTGGCCGATGATGCCGTGACTGTCGAGCAGCGTGAGACTCCTGCGCATCCTGGCTTCGATCTCATAGGGCGCGAGGGCATCGCCCTGGATGATTTCCGCCATGGCCTCGACGCCGGCAACGGTCGCCTTGAGCATGCGTTGCTGGAAGGCAAAGATGTAACTGCTGCCGGTAATGCCGCCCGAGGTCTCGATATCGATCAGCACCAGGGCGGCGGCGGGAATGGCGCCCGAGGCGGATACCGGCGGGCGCTTAATCGGCGCCATCACCGCGCGGGCGCGGATGTTCTTGATTGTGAGTTTCATTTTTTACCTCAAAAGTAAAAATCTCGACGCAAAGACGCAAAGACCGCAAAGTTCGCAAAGAATATCCAATGCGTTGGCAAATATCTTGAACCCGCCGGACGAGTAGCCATTTTTTACTTTGCTACGCATACCACTTTCTGGCGAGAACTTTATTTTTCGCATTCCTTTGCGTTCTTTGCGCCCTTTGCGTCTTTGCGTCGGGTGTTTCTTTAGATTTGAGCCTCTGCGGGACGCCCATTGGCGTACAGCTTGAGTGCTGCGTAAACAAACTGGTTGGCAGGGGTGGGGATGCCGAGTTCGCGCCCGAATTTGCCCACCATGCCTGACAGCCATGGCACCTCCAGCCGGTTGCCGCGGCGCAGGTCGCCGCACATTGAGGCCACCATGGCAGGCGGATAAGCATCGATGACTTTTAACTGGTCGCTCACTATATCCGGGGCGAACTGGATGCTTTTGGCGCGACCGATGGCAATGACTTCTTCCATGACAGCCTGCAACAGCGCACGGGTATCGGGATCGGAGCGGATGGGCCCTACCGGCATCCGCATCAGTGACGTCATGGCGGACAGCGTGACCAGGCGCACGTATTTTTCCCATATCGCTTTCTGGATATCGCCCACCAATTCCGCCTTGAACTTGGCGCGCAGGCAGGCCTCATGGAATGCCGTCGAGCGCGCCGATGGCTTGCCATCGAGTTCGCCGAAAAACAGCGTCGCCATATTGCCGTTGTGGCGAATGACGCCGGGGGATTCGATCAACGCCGCGATATTCGCGACCCCGCCCATGACGTGTTCGCGCCCAAGCGCCTGCAATAGCGTATCCACCGCCGCCACGCCGTTCTGGAAGGACACCACAACTGTGTTGGGCCCAATCAGCGCTTTTGCGGCATGCGCGGCATCTTCGGTGGACCAGAGTTTGACGGCAATCATGACCACGTCCGCAGGCCCGACGGATCGGGTATCGGTAGCCGTCTTGACCTTGGGCAGGTGCAATTCGCCTAGCGCACTCAGAATTTTGAGGCCATTATTGTTCAGTGCGTCGAGGTGGGCTCCACGTGCGACGAATGTGACGTCCTCGCCGCTGGCCGCCAGCCGTCCACCGAAATACCCCCCTACACCGCCACTGCCGATCACCACGATTTTCATTGCCGGGATCCCACCTCTGAAGGAAAGACCCGCCATGGTAGCCGCTTGTGTCGAATATTCAAACGGGGCGCATTGCGAGCCGCAGGTGTCCGGACTAATATGCCTTCAGCCCTGACGGCAAATCTCTTTTGCCCGGCGCCCCGGAATCTCCATGAACCGACCCGAAAAAATTCCCCATTCCCGCATCGCCTCCCGCATGGAGGGCATCGAGCCGTTTCACGTCATGGCCTTGATCGCGCGCTCGCGCGAAATCGAGGCCCAGGGCCGCCGCGTCGCCAACATGGTAGTGGGCGAGCCGGATTTTCCGACGCCGCCGCGAATTTCGGAAGCCGGCATACGCGCCATCCAATCGGGTCGTGTGGGTTATACGCAGTCGCTTGGCATCCCTGAGTTGCGAGAGAGCATTGCCGACTGGTATCAGACACGGTACGGCGTGAAGGTGCCCGCCTCGCGAATTGTGGTGAGCACCGGCTCATCGGGGGCGCTGCTGATGGCTATGGGGGCTGTGCTGTCGCCAGGCGATGAAGTGCTGATGACCGATCCCGGGTACCCCTGCAATCGTCATTTCGTTCGTACCATGGAAGGACGTGCGATCGGTGTTCCTGTCGGGGCTTCGACGGCTTATCAGTTGACCGATGCACTCGTGCGCCAGCGCTGGAGTGCGAACACCGCGGCGGTATTGATTGCTTCGCCTTCGAACCCGACCGGCACACTGATCGATCAAGGGGAACTTCGGCGCATTCATGCGACTGTGCGGGAACGCGGTGGCGTCTTGCTGGTGGACGAGATCTACCATGGGCTGACCTATGGACAGAAGGATCGTACGGCCCTCGATATCTCCGATGAAATTTTTGTCATCAACAGCTTCTCGAAATATTTCGGCATGACCGGCTGGCGCCTGGGCTGGATGGTGGTGCCGGAGCGGTATTTCGATGCCGTGGACAGGCTCGCGCAGAACCTGTTCATCTCGTCATCCGAGGTTGCGCAAAAGGCCGCTCTTGCCGCGTTTCATCCCGACACCGTAGCCCTTCTCGAACAGCGCCGGGACGCGTATCGCGCCCAACGCGATTTCCTGCTGCCAGCGCTTCGCCAGTTGGGTTTCGAAATTCCGGTCACGCCGGAAGGCGCTTTCTATATCTACGCGAACTGCAAGCGGTTGACAGATGACAGCTACCGTTTTTGCTGGGATCTGCTCGAAAAGGCGGGCGTGGCGGTCACGCCGGGCATCGATTTCGGCGAGCACCGCGCGAAGCAGAATGTGCGATTTTCCTATCCGAAGTCGATTGATGTGCTGCAAATGGGAGTCGAGCGGATTGCCGGATTTCTTCGAAAGACCTGAAGAGGCGAGGACGACTGGCACGGAGGCATTAAAGCATTTACCCTTTGCGTATTCCTCCTTCCCGACTTCAACAACATCATGACTTTCATGCACGGATTGAAACAGCAGACCCTCCGAGCCAACGGCGTGCGGATCAATGTGTGGGCGGGAGGCCGCGGTGAACCGGTGTTGCTGCTGCACGGCTATCCGCAGACTGCGCAGATGTGGCGCAAAGTGGTTCCCGGCCTGCTGAACGATTTTTCCGTCGTGTGTCCGGATTTGCGCGGCTATGGCGATTCGGACAAGCCGCGCGACGGCTACGACAAGAAGTCCATGGCCAGGGACATGCATGAAGTCATGCTGGCACTGGGCTTTCCTCGTTACGCGCTGGCTGGCCATGATCGCGGAGCGCGGGTGTCGCACCGGCTGGCCATGGATTACCCCGAAGCGGTGAAAAACCTCACTGTGCTCGATATTGTTCCGACGCATACGGTGTTTCGCGACACCGGGCGGGAACTGGCGGCAGCCTACTGGCACTGGTTCTTTTTTCAGGCGCCCGACCTGCCGGAAATCATGCTTGCCAACAGTGCCGAACCGTTTCTGCGACAAATGTTTCGCTCACTGAGTTTTCGTCAGGACGCGATCGAACCCGCGATGTTTGCCGAATATCTGCGCGCCTTCACGCTGCCGGGCACAATCCGGGCCGGCCTGGAGGACTACCGTGCGGCCGCAACGGTGGATTTTTCCGACGATGAGCGCGATCTGGGCAGAAACATTCAGTGCCCGACGCTGGCGATCTGGGGCGAGTTTGGCAAGATGCACACGTTGTTCGACGTGCTTGGAAGCTGGCGGCAGAAGGCCGCGGATGTTCGCGGCCGGCCGCTGCCCTGCGGGCACTTCATCCCCGAGGAGGCGCCGGAAGAATTGCTGGCCGAATTGCGGCCGTTTCTGAAAACGGGTTGAACCAGTGCGTTGGAGCGCTGTCAATCGGACCGGACTCAGAATCGAAGTGCCTTGACCGGAGCTTGCCGTGAAGAAAATAACCCGAATCCTGATTGTCTTGCTGGTATGCGCCACCTCCGCATGGGCTGTTGAACAGGAGGAAACTTACACCGATCTGGTGCCCGGGCAGGGCATGCTCGATCCCGCGGGCCTGGCGCGGCTTATCCAGAACAACGACGTGCGCGCCATGAACAATGTGGCTCTGCTGTGGGCCAAGGGGTACGACGGCAAGCAAAGTTATACAGAGGCGATGCTGTGGTGGAAGGAGGCGGCTCGCCGCGGCTACACCGTAGCCATGAACAACATCGGCCTGCTGTATGCCAACGGACATGGCGTGGCGCAGGACTTCAAACAGGCGCTCGAGTGGTGGCATCAGTCGGCATTTCTGGGCAATGCCTGGGCCATGAACAATGTCGGCGACCTTTACGAAAACGGTCTCGGCGTCGAACAAAGCCTCTCCATGGCCATGACTTGGTACAAGAGTGCGGCCGAACAGGGCGAGCCCTTGGGCATGTACAACGTCGGGTTGCTTTACGAAGCCGGCAAAGGGGTGGCGCGGGACGACGCCGAGGCGCTTTCCTGGTTCCGCAAGTCCGCCGATAAAGCTTATGCCTCGGCCATGCATCGCATCGGCGCAATGTATCGGGATGGTCGCGCGGTGAGCGCCGATCCGGTTGAGGCCCTTGCGTGGTTCCGGGTGGCCGATGGACGTTTTTCACCCCAGGATGCCGACGAAGCCGCGCAGAATCACATACAAATCGAAAAACTTTCCCGACAGATGGGAGCCGCGGAACTTGAACGCGCCCTCGAACGGGCCAAGACGATCGATGCCATGACGCGACCTGCGCTATCGCCGGCCCCAAAAACCACAGGGTCCGACGGAAAGGCCACTTGACCGCCTTTCGTCGCAGCAAAGCGCGAACCCGGAAAACAGCTCGCCTGCCGGCGTATCGATAAACTCATGATGATTAGAGTGTTTGCCCAAATGTCTGACGTGGAGGGTAAAACCCCTACGAAGGAATAGGTTTTATCCCTAGGAGATCATCGGGTTAAGCTGCTAGCGAAATAATCGCGCAAACGTCAGTCTTCATCCATCTCACTCGATGGGGGCTGCCGCGATGAAGAAGCACTTAACGCAGGGTTTCTTGGTGGCGATCATGTCCCTTGCGCCAATTACCTGGGCGCTCGATTCGCAGCCGGCCGGCGTTGATGCGGTGCCAACCGAGGGCATGGTCGATTTCGCAAAGCTGGCCGGGCTGATCGGGCAGGACGATGGGCACGCCCTGAATGTCGATGCGGTAAACGACATCGGGCTGCGGTGGGCAATGGGCCACGAGGGCAGACAAAGTTTCGCGCAAGCCATGTTGTGGTGGAAGGAGGCCGCAAGGCGTGGCCATACGGTGGCCATGAACAACATCGGGCTGTTGTATGCCCAAGGCCATGGCGTGCAAAAAGACCTCACGCAGGCAGTGGACTGGTGGCATCAGTCGGCGTTTCTGGGTAATGCCTGGGCGATGAACTATGTCGGCGAATTCTACGAAAACGGGCTCGGTGTCGAACAAAACCTCCTCATGGCCATGGTGTGGTACAAAAGTGCCGCGGAACGGGGCGAACCCATGAGCATGTTCAACATCGGTTTTCTCTATGAAATTGGCAAGGGTGTGGAGCCGGACGATGCCGAGGCATTCTCCTGGTACCGCAAGTCCGCCGAAAAAGGCTACGCCTCGGCGATGCATACCCTGGGAACGATGTACCGGGATGGCCGGGCGGTTGCCGCCGATCCGATCGAAGCGCTTGCGTGGTTCAGTGTTGCCAACGGGCGTTACCCGCCTCAGTACTCGGACGAGGCGCGGGAAAACCTGGAAGTGATGAAAAACCTTTTGAGCAATTTGAGCGAAGCGCAGCGCACACGCGCACTTGAACGCGCGACGATCATCGAGACCATGACCAAGCCGCCGAAGACTGCGGAGCCCGTCGCGCTGCCCGGGAAGAATTCGACCTGACAGTCGGTTTACAATAGAAACGACGGCCAAACTACAATAGCTTGGTCGGCGGAGGACTTGAACATTCGGCAGGAGCTTGCATGAGGTGTAAGGCGCTTCGACTGACGGGCCAGAGTGTGGCTCTGGTCTTCGTCATGTGCTTGTTTTCCATTGAGGGTACTTGCGCCGCGGAGAAAAAACGCCCTGGGCGTCCCGCAGGCACGGAGTCGGCGGGCATGTATTCGAATTACATTGATGAAGGGCTTGTCCGTTACGACAAGTATCTTGGCGATACCCATTCCCTGACGGAAAAAGACCTGGTCCCCGCCTTGTTGTCCGCCGTCGATCAACTCTCGAAATACCCCAAACCTTCCCAGCTTCCGGAAATCTACCGGGTCGCGCATCGGCGACTGGAGGAAATGGTTTGCCCCACTGGATGCCCGGTGCTGGCGACCTATCGTCCTGGGGAGGGAATTTTTCTGGACGAGACCCTCACCCCGGAAACGGATCTGTTTCATCGCTCGGTGTTGCTGCACGAGTTGGTGCATTACGTGCAGGATCTTAACAACGAACTTTCCACCATGCGCGATTGCGAGCGCTGGTACCACCGCGAGCAAGAGGCCTACGCCATTCAAAAAACGTTTCTCACGATTGTCGGCAGCCAGGTACGCGTTGGCTACTCGGCCAAACAATCGACTTGCGACGACACCGCCCAAGCCACAAAGAACCTGCCGCCGCACTAGGCTTTCAGTTTCTCCGCAAAGATTCATATATAGCGGACGAAACCATAACAGCCGCGCCGAATATAATTCCGCCTGAACCAAGTGCCGCAATAATTTTCTGCGGCCCAATCACTATCCGGGAGACATGGTGAACAACATATCCACTCCGTTTTCGCTTCGCGTCAGCGAAGACATACTCATCGATCTTAAAGCCAGACTCGCCCGCCTGCGCTGGCCGGACGAAATTCCGGACAACAACTGGCGCTTCGGGACGGATCTGAAGTACTTGAAATCGCTGATGGACTACTGGCGCGAGGGTTACGACTGGCGCAAACATGAAGCGCAGATCAACCGCTTCGACCAGTTCAAGGTGAAAGTCGGCGGCATCGATCTCCATTACATTCGTGCGGAAGGTAAAGGCCCTTCGCCCACACCGCTGCTGATCTCCCACGGCTGGCCGGGTTCGGTTTACGAATTCCACAAGCTCATCCCCATGCTCACCGATCCGGCCGCGCATGGCGGCGATGCAAAAGATGCCTTTACCGTGATCGCGCCATCGCTGCCGGGTTATACGTTTTCCTTCACGCCCGGGCAGAAGCGTTTCAGCGTCGAAGAAATCGCCGACACCTTTCACGAGCTGATGACCAAAGTTCTGGGTTACTCCCGATACTGCGCCCAGGGAGGAGACTGGGGCGCGTTTATCACCTCACGTCTGGGCTACGCTTATCCGCAAGCGGTGCGCGGCATTCACATCAATCTGCTGGCGGTGCGGCGCGATCCCAAGCTGCTGGAAAATCCCACGCCGGAGGAAAAGAAGTTCGTCGAGGAACTTAATACCTTCCTCAAGGAAGAAACCGGTTACCAGTGGATCCAGGGCACCAAACCGCAGACGCTGGCCTACGGGTTGACCGATTCGCCACTGGGCCTTGCTGCCTGGCTGGTGGAAAAATTCCGCACCTGGACCGATTGCGACGGCAATCCCGAGAACGCGCTGACCCGAGATGAAATGCTCACCGACATCATGCTCTACTGGGTGACCGGCGCGATCGGCTCGTCGTTCTGGCCCTACTACGCGCGCATGCACGGGCCATGGCCGATTCCGGACATCGTAAAAGTGCCGATGGGCTACGTCGAATTCCCGAAGGAAATCCTGCGCCCGCCGCGCTCGGTCGCCGAAAAAATGTACGGCAATATTCAGCGCTGGACGAAAGCCACCAAGGGCGGCCACTTCGCGGCGTTGGAGCAACCGGAGTTTCTGGCCAGGGAAATACGCGAGTTCTTCAGGCCGTTGCGATAGAACCTAATCCATCGTGAAATCTGAGGGAGGGAAAACCCTTCGCTCTGCGGGAGAAGTCGCACGAGGCCCCGGTTGATCGTCTTGGATCACAGATCTGAGACCCTTATCCCGCTCGGTTTCCATCGCAAGCAGCGTGCTCAGCAGGTACCTGCGTTCTACAAGCGTTCCCGGAGGCGTAAAATAAAATTTGTATGCCGGCACACGACGAGGACTCAGGGCATGAAGTATGGGGCAGATAGACGCTAACGCATTAAAAGCGCTTGCCAGCCGCTACGTCTGGTGGAAGACACCTGATGAAGCTGTGGCCACGCCTGCTCGAGTCATCGCCCAGGTGATGAACATCGGCGACTACGCCGACGTTCAGGCACTGGCCCGGCAAGTGGGAGACGATGTCTTGCGCGATGTGCTCACCAACGCGCAAGCCGGTCAGTTTAGCGCGCGCTCATGGGCTTACTGGCACTATCGGCTGGGATTGGCCGAGGTCGATGAAGTACCACCGCTACCTGTGCGAAAAATCGCGTGACCGGAGTGATCTCGCCCCGCACGGATATTCTTCCCAGGGCGCAGCAACAACTGTGGCCACAGCTTCGAGCTGCCGCCGCGATGGGTTTTGTCCTTTATGGCGGCACCGCCGTTGCCTTGCGTCTGGGTCATCGGGTATCGGTTGATTTCGATTTTTTCTCCGACGCGGCCCTTGATTGCGATGCGATTCGCGTGGCACTTCCATTCACCGCCCAAGCCCTTGTACTTCAGGATGAGCGAAACACATTTACCGTTCAGGTCGCGCCGGGCGATCAGCCGGGCGCGTACGTAAAGGTTTCGTTCTTCGGCGCCATTGGCTTTGGCCGGGTTGGCGAGCCGGATATCACGCGCGATGGCGTGCTGCAAATTGCCTCGCCCGAGGACCTGATGGCGACCAAGCTCAAGGTTCTTTTGCAGCGTGCCGAGGCGAAAGACTATCGCGATATCGCCGCCCTCATTGCCGCAGGCGTGGGTCTGTCAAACGGGCTGGCCGCTGCCCGCGTGCTATTCGGCACGGCATTTCAGCCCAGCGAATGTCTGAAGGCCCTGGTGTATTTTGAGGACGGCGATCTAAGTACCCTGACCAAAGCGGAAAAGACCAGCCTCATTGCAGCCGCCAGCGCGGTGCGTGAGCTCCCCGATATTGCGATATTGAATCCCCGTCTGGCAGTGCCCGCCGCTTGAACGCTGACCAATCCCGTTCCCACTTGACCAATTATCTTCACCCTGCCGGTGGCAGCGAAATCTGAAATTAAGTCAGTCTGCCATTTAGGGGCATGCCAGTTTTTCGATACCTCGCAACCTATGAAGTATAAACGCGACCCTTTGCTTTCGCTTGCCAAAGCAATTCCGGAGAAGCGAAGCTGATACGTGCCGAGCGTTGGCCTTTTCCGTTTTTCCACGGGCGGGTACAGTCAGTCATCGCCTGTGTCGGGGCCAAAGTTCCTGTGGATGCAAGGTCTTCCTGGCGAGGCCGGCCGCGATCGGATGGTCCAGTAGGGCCTGTCTCGAATGGAAAGGGAGGTCTATAATTCACCGACTCAAATACGCAAGGCTTAAAAGGCACTGTGAGTTATGCTGATTTGATCGCCAAAGAAATCGAAACTTTATCCCCTGAAAAGCAAGCAAGAGTTCTGAACTTTGTTGCAGTGCTTAAAGGTGAGCAGGGCGTCGCTGGGTTGCCAAAACTCTCTAAGGAACAAGAGAGCAGGCGCGACGAACTTGTGGCTTTCTTTTCTTCTTACACCGCGGATCTAACGGGATACCGTTTCGACCGCGAGCATGCGAATGCCCGCCGCTAGGATTTTCCTCGATTCGAATGTGGTCGTTTATTCGCTTGGAAACGATCAGAACAAGAAAGTAGTTGCCACGACATTGCTCGCTTGTTCTCCGGTTATTTCGACACAAGTGTTGATCGAAACGGCCAATGTCGCACGACGCAAACTGGGGTACTCGATCGCTGAAATCCGTTCGGTTGTCGGGATGTTGCGTTCCGGGTCGGAAGTTCGTGTAATTGGCGAGGCCACTATCAACCACTCTTTTGACATCGCCGAGCGCTACGGCTTCTCCATCTATGACAGTTTGACTGTCGCGGGTGCCTTGGATGCGCGCTGCGAAGTTCTGTACAGCGAGGATCTTCAGGCAGGTCAACGCTTCGACGATCAAATGACGCTCGTCAATCCTTTTCTCGCCGCCTAGTGGCGTTGTTCTAATACGGCAGCACGTTAATTAGGTAGTAAGTTCAAACCACTCCGCTCCCTCCGTTGCGCGCTGTTTGCACCGGGGAGGGGATGAAGACTGTCGATATGAGGTATTTGCGTTTGTGGCGCAAAGCGCAACAATGGCACTATTACTCCTTTGGGAGCGAGTAGATGCCCAAGCGGATCCCACCAATCGCCAAACTCACTCGGCCTCGACTGCATAAAACGGTGACGCGCGGACACGTTAGCGACGAAGTCGCCCGATTGCGGGGCAGCTGCGACTCGTTTGCGGAACGCCCGTTTGCGGGAGCAACCGCATGAGGCTCCGGTTCATTGCTGTGGAACGCAGCCTTTTGGTTCTCAACCTCCGCCAATGCTTGGGTAACCAAGTCCGGGGCCTGGGTCAGGCCGCTGCTCAGAAGCGGTAACCATGGCCACCAGACGACCCCAACTCGCGAAGTTAACAAGGCCAAGACTGCATAAAGCGGTGGCCCGCGGACTCGTTACTGGCGAAGCCAGCCGTTTGCGGGGAGCGGGCCTGGCCGCCGCCCACCGGTAGTCAATATGGCGACAAGGCGTTCGCAACTTGCCAAACTCACCAGGCCCCGATTGCACAAAGCGGTGGCCCGAGAGCGGCTTTTCGAGTTGCTCGACGAGAAACGCGAGTACCCGGTGGTGTGGATTGTCGGCCCTCCCGGAGCGGGCAAGACCACATTGGCCGCGAGCTATCTTGAAGAAGCGGGCACACCGGCGATCTGGTACCAGATCGACCCGGGCGACAGTGATCCGGCCACCTTCTTCTTTTACCTGAAGCAGGCCATCGAGGCGGTTGGCAAAAAGAAAGCCAAGCCGCTGCCGCTGCTGACCCCGGAGTACCTGCCTGACCTGCCCGGATTTGCACGGCGGTTTCTGCGCGACGGTTTCGCCCAACTCCCTGAAGACGTCATCCTGGTCTTCGACAACTACCACGACATTGCGCCAGATTCCGCCTTGCATGCTGCGTTCAATGCAGCACTCGCCGAAGTGCCGCCGGGGTCGAACGTTATTGTTCTGAGTCGGACTGATCCGCCTCCCGCGTTTGCCGAGGCGTTAGTGAATCAGTCCATCGCGACCTTGACCTGGGAAGAACTGCGTCTGACGCAGGAGGAAACGACGGTAATCGCTGCGAGTAAGGGTATCACCGACGGTAATTTACTTCGCACACTGCACGATCAGTCGGATGGCTGGATCGCAGGCGTCACCCTGATGCTCGAACGCCTGCGCCGCGGCGGAAGCCTGGAGACTCTGCAGCGCGCGGAGACAATGGATACGGTGTTCAATTTCTTCGCCGGCTTGATCTTCGACCACGCCTCCGACGAAATACGCGAAGTGCTGATGAAGACGGCCTTCTTGCCTCGGGTTAGCGCTTCACTCGCAGAGGCCGTTTCCGGAAAGACGAATGCCATCGAACACATCGAGGAATTGCATCGCCGCCACCTCTTCACCGACCGCGTCGTCGGGAGCGAGATCAGCTATCAGTATCACGCGCTGTTCCGCGCGTTTCTCAAAAGCCGCGCGGCAATTGTCTACAGCATCGAAGAGCGGCGCGAAATTGCCCAGCGTGCCGCGTCGTCGCTCGCCGCCGCGGGACACAGCGAAAATGCATTTGCACTTTACGCCGAGGCCGAGGACTGGGAAGCGGCCGAAGGGCTGTTGATCGAGTCGGCCGCGAGTCTCATCAGACAAGGACGCTGGCAGACCTTAGGACAATGGGTCGAGTCCCTCCCGCGGGATCGCCTCGACGCCAACCCCTGGGTATCTTATTGGCTTGGGCGTTCGAAGAACGTCGTTAATCCCGCTGTAGCGCGCCCGGTCATCGAGGCCGCCTACAGATCCTTCACAGAAAATGGCGACGAGGCTGGACAGCTTCTCTGCGCGACCACGATACTCGAGGGCTTTTTTTTCGAGTTTGAAGATTGCAAGAGAATGGATGCGTGGATCGCGCGAGTCGTCGCGTTGCTGCAGAGGCAAGTCCAGCCACCCACCAAAGAGGACGAATTGCGCGCGAATGCAGTGGTGATGATGGGGGCTACAATGCGGGCGCCGCGGCATTCGATGCTCGAATCGTGTCTGCATCGAGTAGAAGAGCTCCTTAATGAACCGTTCGATGTAAACGTCAAGGTGGCGGCGGCAAGAATGCTGAGTGAGTATGCCGGCGTGGCAATGGATTCGGAAGCCCAACGGCTGGCGCATAATGTGGCCAATCCGCTTCTTGACTCCCCGCACTTGTCCGCGCAGCACGCATGGGGCTATCGGCATGCGGAGGGATATTTGCATTACCTGCATGGCCGCTATTCCCAGGCGTTTCAGGGTTTCAACGCCGCTGACTCGATTGCCGCAGAACATTCGATTCGCGATATCGATTCATTCGCAGTCGCGTTTCAGCGCGGGTTGTGCGAACGCCGGGCGGGTTTGCTTGAACAGGCGGAATCGACAATCCAACGCATCGAAAGCATCCGCCCAATTGCGGGCGGGCACCTGAATGCCGGTTTGGACCTCTTAAAGGCCGGTGTTGCATTTGATCGTGGCGACATCGATCTCGCGATCATGGCCATACTCAAGTCATACCGCGCGTACGAGTCCTTGGGAATGTTCAACGGCGCAGTGCTTGTCGGGACAGTTGGTGCCAACATGGCGATTGCAGGCCGTCGATTCGATATTGCCGCGGAGGTCATCGGCGAATTGCGCAGCGTGGAGTACGGGCCGATTGCCGAAAATTACCTCGCTGCCATCGTACTGAACGAAGCATGGTTGGCGCATTGTCGCGGCGACCTCGGATCGAGGGACGGCCTGTTGGGTGATGCGTTGCGCAAAGCGCGCGACGAGCGAGCCCGAGTGCGTTTGCGCTGGTATGCAAATGCCTTGGCAATACTGCTACCGATCGCCGTGTCCAAAGGAATCGAAACCGACGTGGCTCGGTCATTGGCCAGGGAGTTTTCTGTCTTACCTTTCCCTGCGGACACTGAAAATTGGCCTTGGCCAGTCCAAATTTACACGCTCGGCCGCTTCGATTTGCTGATTGATGGCAGGAGACCGGAGTATTCGCGCAAGGCGCCGAAAAAGGTTTTGGCCCTGCTCAAGGCGATTATCGCCGGTGGCGGAAAGGGTGTTCCGGAACAGAAACTGATCGATGCACTGTGGCCGGATGAAGAAGGCGATGCGGCGCGACGGGCGATGGTCACGACGCTGCATCGATTGCGCAAACTGCTGGTAAACATGAAAGCCCTCCGCCAATCGGGGAACGAGCTTACCTTGGACGAACGCATCTGCTGGGTCGACGCACTTGCCTTCGAGCGCCGCATCGATGGGCCCGAAACCGGACAGGATGGACCAGACGATGCGACGGGACTTTACCGTGGTGCGTTTCTAGCGCAGGACGATGCCGCTCCGTGGATTATCCCGACCCGGGAGCGCCTTCGGGACAAGTTCATTCGTGTCGCCGGCAAGCTCGGTGAGGCTTGGGAAAAGGCAGGCCGGCACGAAGCGGCGATCGACCTCTACAGCCGCGGGATAAGCGCGGACCCGCTGGTCGAGCCGTTCTACCAGGGTTTGATGCGCTGCTATGACAAATTGAACCGTCGTACGGAGGCGGCGAGCGCCTACCGTCGCCTCCGGGAAACCCTATCCATCGTCCTGGGCGTGGCGCCGTCCTCCGCGTCGCAGCGTCTGTTCGAGGCCTTGCGTCTGAACTGATCGCCAACTCCTGGGGACTGGTTCGTGTCGGAAGGCTCGATTCGCAGGATTGGAGGAGCGTAGCTATACCCATCGATCCACGTGGCAATGATGGGTATTGCTGCGCTCGACCCATCCTACGTAAAACGGAATTTCCAATAAGTTACCAATAATTGTCGGCTGGCTGCTTAGGCTGTACGCATGTGGGTCCGGAGGGGATTTTAAGCGGACAGATGACCGATGCGGCAACCGAAAAGCTACGTTGTCCGGATTTATCGCCAGGGAGCGCGCAGCCTGACCGGGGTGGTCGAGGATGTCCGCAATGGCGAACAACGGCCATTTTCCGATGCTCAGGAACTATGGACGATTCTGCGCCGCCCTTCCCCCAAACCCACGCGATTTTCCGCTGGCCGCAAGCCCGCGTGAACGGCAAGCGCCAACCGAAATCTGGCGTGTGAGTCAAAGTGCACGGAGGAATCATGATCAGGATATTGAGCAAGACAATCGTATGGGCACTGGCCGCACTTTTTGCCACGGCAGTCGGCGCGCAGCAACTCCCGAAGTCCGGAAGCATCAGCATTCACACCGGGTGGCGGGATGTCGGCGAAGCGAAAGATGTCGCCGAGAAGCGAATGCAGGGGCACGGAAGTGTCATTGGGACCAGCTTCAATGACAAGGGCGCCGGTTCGCTGCACCGCGGCCCGGCCATCTGCTTCTATACGTTTTTCCTCGCTGACGGTGTCGTAAAGAACAAAGGGTATTGTGCTTTCGGAGACGCCGACGGAGATCGAATTTTTACAGATTGGTACGGGACCACTCCGGATGGCAACGAGGGAATCAATAATATCGCGGGCGGAACCGGGAAATACGCTGGGATACAAGGTAGCGGACCCTGGAAGTGCGGGGCGACTGGAGCGAGTGGGGATCAGTCTTGCACGCAACGATTCGATTACCGCCTGCCCTGAAAGGGTTCGGCATCTATACGCTGAAAAGCTCGGCCCCGTACCCTACGGGGCCGACTTGCATGAACTTGGCGCCATGTACGCGAGGTGGCTAAGCCGCCTTCAGCAAAAACTCCACCTTGACAGCCTCAAACGGAAATTCGATTCCGCCACTGTCCGCCCGGTTCAACACGCCGGCCGACAGCAATGCGGTGACATCACCATGAACCGCTTTGACGTCTCGATCTACTCGCCGCGCGGCCCCTCGAATTGATACCGGACCGGCACCGCAAAGCGCCTTGAGTAATTCCCAACGCTTTGCCGTCAACACCTGCCAAAGCAACTCCGGAGAGGCGAAGCTGATACGTGCCGAGCGCTGGCCTTTTCCGCCCTTCCACGCGCGGGTAAAGTCTGTCATCGCCTCGGACGGGGAGCCTACATCAAGAGTTACCGTTTTCAAGATTCCACCTCGCAATGTCGATCTGAAAGGCCTTAATCAAGCTCTCGGGGTCGGTGAAGGAGTACGCGCTCTCCTTGCCTTTGTAATGCCGATGATCACCTTTGCCCGTTTCGTTGTCATACCTTAGAACGCACACATCACGGACCACATAAGCAAGCCGGTACTTGAACCGATGAGGCGACCCCGGCAGGGGCTTCGGCAGTTGCCAAAGCACCAACTCGGCGAATGCGACTTCCGAATAAACGATTCGAGTGCGAACCAGTTCGACCGCCTTCATGTCGGAAATCTTACCGATACTGCCCGGTGTTGTCAAAAACTCCAACGCCGCCCAAAACAACCCGCGAAGTCAGGCGGCAGGAACAGATCAGTCCGGATTGGCTCCGGAAACGTGAGGGTGCCTTAACGGCGACTTCGATCACGTAGTTGAGATTTCGCACTCAATCCTGCCACTACCCCGATGGATGCCTATAATCGACGTAAAACTCGTAAGGAGAAAGCATGGCGCGCAAGGCGCCCCAGCTTGCCAAGCTAACCCGCCCGCGCCTCCATAGAGCCGTGGCGAGAGAGCGGCTGTTCGAGTTGATCGATGAGAAACGTGAATACCCGGTGGTCTGGATCGTCGGGCCGCCGGGAGCGGGCAAGACGACGCTGGCGGCGAGTTATCTGGAGGAAGCCGGCGCACAGGCGATCTGGTACCAGGTCGATCCGGGCGATAGCGACCCGGCCATCCGATTCGCAATGGAACGCGTGACCTCGTAGATTGGGTTTGGCGAAGCCGTAACCCAACAAGCTATTGGCCAATGGACGAGATACGTTGGGTTACGCCGCTTCGCGCCTAACCCAACCTACGCAAAGCTGATTTTGCAATAAGTACCTAATTTTTCGCCGACCCACCTTTAGGCTGATGTCGTGTTGATCCGGAGGGGTCCGGTGCGTCAGCCGAAGAGCTACATCGTTCGAGTCTATCGTCAGGGGGCACGCAGCCTCACCGGCATAGTCGAGGACGCGCGAACCGGCGAACAGCGGCCGTTTGCGAGCATGCAGGATCTATGGTTACTGCTCCGGCGTCCCGCCCTCGGATCGACATTAACTCCCGCCGACAATAAACCGGCGTGAGCGGGATGCGTCGGCCGAAAACTGGCGCTGCACTTCAACGTACCGTGGAGGAGATATGGACGCAAAAACGAAGTTCATTTGTCTGGGTCTGATAGCTGTCTGGTGCGCTGTTCCTGCTGTCAGCTTCGCCGGCAAATGCGCCGGGACAAACATCAATAACACAGTTTCTTGGGACGAAACGGAGATCGCCAAAGGGACCAAACTCGCCATGTGGAGAGGAACGAGCGTCACCGTAAGCGACGACCCCAGAGCACCATATCACCTGGTGTCTGGCGAATGTATAGGCAGTTTCCTCACGACCCCCGATGGAAACACGCGGTCTAGCGGTAGTTGCGCGCGCAGGGACAAGGACGGCGATGTCTTGAACGAAGAGTGGGTTTCAACCGATAGGGCTGGAGCCAAAGGAAATTGGAAGAACGTGGGTGGGACCGGCAAATTTGCGAACGCCGCCGACACCGCCCAGTGGGAAGACATGCCGTTGCAGGGAAAAATGTCCTCCGTACGTTGGATCGGTAATTGCAAATAGCCTCTCGGACATACAGGCCCAACATCGCAATGAACCGGGCGTTAACAGGCTACTCTCCACCTGTTAACGGCCGGTCATTTTTACGGCATTGGGCGCAACATGACCAGGATTTTCGCATCGGGGCCTTGCTGGCAAGAAAAGGACGAAATCCGGAAGCACTACCTTTCACGCCATGTGGCAGGAGCCGGCACGGAAATTTAAATGGCCGACAATCGGACCCTGGGGCGGAGGGGTGTTGCGCTCTCGCGGAGTCATCTGTCGTTCAGGCGGCCCAACTGGGATAGGAGAAGACGTCATTCTGGTCTTCGATAACTACCACGAAATTTCAGCGAATTCCGCGCTGCATGCCGCGTTTAAGGCGGCACTCGCCGAAGTGCCGCCGGGGTCGAACGTTATTGTTCTCAGTCGTGCAGATCCACCTCCCGCGTTTGCCGTTTGCCGACGCGCTCATCAATCAGACAATTGCGCTGATGTCGTGGGAAGACCTAAGACTGACAGCGGAGGAAACAACAGCGATTGCACGAGCCAAGGGTGACGTCGATGCAGAAGGCACTTGATGCGGCTCTACCCAAGGCAAGTGCCAGTACCAACGCATCAAATCCGCCGCCACCGTTTCCCGCAGGGACAGAAAAAGTAGCGAAGACTCTTCTAATTCCGAAGGGATCGGAAGCTAGACCGCCTACTGCAGAGTCATTGAGAAATCATTACGCTCAGCATCCATCGACAGAGCTGAGTGACGATGCGAAGATTATCGTGGCAGTTCTATTTCAACAGAAGGATAGGTACGAAGCGACACCAGTACGAGACCTTTACGACTACAGCTCCGACCTGCCCGAAAATAAAGTGATCGCGGCGCTCCAACAATTGACGGAACGCGGATTGGTAGAGTTGAAGGGAAACACTGTTTCTCTGACGGCCGCCGGAATGAATGCGGCCTTGGGGATAGTGAGAAATCCCCGTCTATAGGGTGAATTTACACTTCCCTAGGATCAGCCTGACGATATGACTTAACCCGGAGTGGTTTTGGCCAAGGCCGGTGAACCCGCTCGGCCTTATGCTCGCGTATCAGCGCCAACAGGGCGCAAATCGCCCGCTTTGGGTGCGGACAACTTCGAATTTTCGCGCGCCTGACCCTTTGGCGGGCGGGGGAGCGGGGGATACATTGTCAATTCACGAAAAAGGGTGTTTAAATTTCCTATACGCTCCAGTTCTTCGGCCAGCACGTGCCCCCGCCCGTACCAGGGCGAGCTCAAGCGGTACAGGTTGCGTGGCGACAACGCAGCACTCACCAGACGACCCTGGAAGTCGACATCCAGAAAGTCGGCCGGGAATCTTCTCAGGTGCTCGCGTGCGCCGTGCATCGCCAGATGTGCTGCCGCCACGCTGCCGCCGGAGACACCGGTCACCATGTCGATCTCGCGCGCCAGCGTCGTCTCCTGTCCCCGCCACATGAAAGGTGCGGCGTCGAGTTCGCTCAGTACCGCGTGTGCGAAGGCGGCGGCTCTGGAGCCGCCGCCGGAGAAGTTTGCCACCACCAGCACATCCGGCAGGCGGCTGCTATCGAACAACTGCGCCAGCCCGTCGTACTGCACCGTCTCCTGCGCCGCCAAGGCTGCGTTGGACCAAGGTCGGGTGCTGGCGCAGCCTGTCGTGCCGAGTGCGATGCCTAGGGTGGCGACAAAAAAGGCGCAGCGCCGCAACAGCATCCTGTCATTCATGGCAGAGCGTTCCTTGGGCAGTGGTGAGGTGTGCGCGTCCGAAGGTCATGGTGGTATCGGACTCAGCGGCGTACCGGCACCAGCATGCTGTCGTCGACGCGCGCGTCCAGGTTCTTGAGCTTTCCGCCATCCACCTGCATCGGTGGCACTCCGCCCTCGTAGCGAAGGAGGGTCCTCGTCGTCGCGACCAGCTTGTCGTGGCCGCAGTCGCCACAGCGCAGGCGCAGAAAGCCGTGGGCCAGGATGCCGCACCCCAGGAAAAGGCCTGTCCACTCCGTGGGCTGCATTTGATTGACTGGCGCAATCTCTACCCAAACGGATTGCCTAACGCTTATTGCAGTGGGTACTGGAATTTTTCAGTGTAGTCGTCCAGTACCTTGGCAACCTGGAGCAAGCGCCGGTCGCTGTAGCGCTTGCCCGCCACCTGGATGTTCACGGGAAGACCGGATGGGCCCAAGCCGATGGGCATGGAAACCACAGGGCTGTTGGTGGTTGAGAAGACGGTCGTGTACGACTGGGTGGCGACGTAGTAGTGGATGTCCGCACCATCCACTTGCAACGGCTGGTTGTATATCTTGAAATCGCCAAGCGTCTTGCTGTGCGCATGGTGCTTGAACGCGGTGGTCGCGCTGACGGGGCACAGCCACGCGTCGTAGTCCGAGAGAAAGTTGTCCATCTTTGTGATGTACTGGCTTTGCAGTTCAAAGGCCTGCATCAGCTTCTTCACAGAAGTCGGGCCCACAATTTTTCGCTGCATCGGAAGATTCTTCAATGTGCCTTTTGAGAACAGATGACCGATGGCGCGTTTCAAACTCGACATGTCGTAATTGCCTTGTGCCCCCACGAAACTACCCCAGGTCTCCCAGATTCCGTTGTAGTCCAGTCCTTGCGGTTCAACCTTGTGGACGGTGGCACCCGCTTGAGCCAATGTCTTCACAAAGGCATGCAATTTGTCCTTGATCTCTGCACTCACCGGAACCCCACCAAAGTCATCGGTCCATGCAATTTTTAGTTTGGAGATGTCCACGTTGCCGCCCATGTCAGCAAGCAGCGGCGCGACATTTCTGTCCTGGGATGTCGGTTGTGTGAGTACGTCCAACGCCAGCGCCAGATCATCAATCGAACGCGCCAGCGGCCCGGCAACGGCCAGCGTACGGTAGCCATTGATCTCCCCGGGGAGCGGGACAATGTGTCCTTCAAACGAGACCACGCCATGCGTCGGTTTCAATCCATAGACGCCGCAAAATCCCGCAGGAAGACGGATCGAGCCCGCCAGGTCACTGCCCAGGGACAGCGAGGTCATGCCCGTAGCCAGTGCAGTCGCGCATCCGCCGCTGGAGCCGGCCGGTGTGCGCTTGACGTCCCACGGATTGTTGGTCTTGCCGAAGATGGGATTGTCCGTTTGCATGTCCATCGCCAGGGTGGGTGTATTGGTCCTGCCAATGATGATTGCGCCAGCCTGTTTCAAGAGCGTGACCGCCACCGCATCGGTATCGGGGATGTGGTCCTTGAGCGGTAGGTAACCCGCCGTGGTGCGCGAGCCCTTTACGCGATAGGTGTCCTTAATCGTGATCGGAACCCCATGCAGTGGGCCGCATGGTTTGCCAGCGACCCTGGAACGATCTGCCTGGTCTGCCTGAGCAAGCGCTTCTGCCTCGTTGAGCGTCACGATGGCGTTGTAAGCGGGGTTGTGTTTCTTGATTTGCGCAAAATGAGCCTCTGCAGTTTGCCGAGAGGTTATTTCACCAGCGCGAAGCATTGTGGCAAGTTGGCTGGCTGAAAGAAAATTGAGAGATGGTTTCATGGATGCTCCATTGACACAGGACAGGGTGCAGGTTGAACTGAAAGTAGCGTTACTGCCGGCGGCATGGATCGACGGGTGATGTTCATGGTCGAGTCGCCAATGGTGGGGTCGGTAACGCCAGCCTGGGCGGACTCGTCCGGTGTCGGACCAGAGCCACCCCGAGCACCAGCATCCAGATCGGCAGCACGACGTTGTTGAGCGCTGCGATCGGCTCCACCCAGCCGATCACGTTGCGCAGCATGGCCAGGCCGCCCAGCAGGCTGGCCGACGCGCCGGCCACCAGCAGCCATCGCCGTGCAGGCGCCGCCGCGCAGGTGAGCACGATGGCAGCGCACAGGAAAAACGAGTTCAGAAACAACTCGCCCAGAAACTCGCCGATGAAGTTGCCCAGGTAGCTGTTGGAAGCGTCGAAGACCGCGTTGATGGCCTCGCGCGCGGCGGGGGACGCATCAGCGTAGGCGAGTGCAAGTTGCCAGTGCAGGCTGGGCCAGCGCAGCAGGCCCGCCATCATGGCGGCGCCACTCAGCAAAGCCAGGATCAAGGCCGCCCTGGCCGCGCCAGCGGCGCGGCATGGCGCCCGGCGGCGTAGACGCCGATGGCCGTGGGCAAGAGCAGCAACGGGATCAACCCGTACAGCACCCAGACCGCGCGGCCGCCAGGCCCCAGCGCCAGCCGCCGCGGCAACACCTGCGCAGCCGGCAGGTCCAGTACATCGGGGTAGCCGAAGGTGCGTGCCAGCACCACGAAGACGGCGGAGAACAGCAGCGTCGCGGCGATCAGCGAGCCACCGCCCATCACAGTCGCTGCGCGCGAAAACCCGGTTGACTCACGATTCACCCTAAACTCCTTTGACACCTTGAACGGCGTGCCACAAGTGTGGAGTGAACCGGTCCGATCAGCAATGACGGGACGCGCCACCGACTTGACCCGGCGCGCCAGATTCCTTGCCTGGATGGAGCCCCGATGCGCGAGGCCACAATTGCGACGTCGCTTTTGATCGACTTCCTCAGAGATCTCCGGTTCCAACACTTTGGCGAGTCTCCTCCCAGAGATACATTGGGGACAAATGGATAGGCGTTTCAACGGTATCACACGCACCCACAGTGCTCAAGGTGTCGGGTGTTTGCGGGCGCTGACGGCGCGCTTGCCCGCGGCGATCAAGTGGCCTTCGACGGTGCGGTGAAGACATTGGGCATGCTCTACAGAGGGCAATTTCTCCCCGCAGACACCGACGCACCCTGGTCGGTTTCCATGCGCGAGCGGCTCAAAGCCCGGTTCGTGCAGTTCGTCACCGACCACGGCGAGCAACTCGAATCCCCGGCACGCTGGGACGAAGCCGCTGACTGGTACCGGCGTGGGTTGGTGGCCGACGACCTCAGTGAATCCTTCTACCAGGGCCTGATGCGCTGTTACCTGGAAACCGGGCGGTGCGCGGAGGGCCTGAGCGTTTTCCGCCGTATGAGGCAGATCCTTTCGGTCACTCTGGGTATCCCGCCGTCACCCCGCAGCGAGGCGCTGCACCGCTCCCTGCAGAGCCGCTAGCCGGCGTTCCTGCGGTCGGCGTCTTTTTTGGCTATCGGTGCGCTATCGGTGACACCCCGTCCCCTATTCTGGACATACACCGGCAGAAGCATCGCGAGGGCCATGCAAGCCCAGATCTACATCGTTCGCATCTATCGCAGAAATGGCGCGCCCGGGTTTGCCGGTGTGGTCGAGATCGTGCAACGCCGCAAATCCGAATCTTTCCGCAATTTCGAGGAACTGCGCACGATTCTCGACAAGCCGCGCCGCGGCAGCCGGCTGAAGGTGAAAGGGCTGCGGTGGGGTGAGCTCTGAGTAACTGGTCTCGCACCCGGGGCCACAACAACTCCATTAACCGACAAAATACTTCAGGAGGATGCGATGAAAGTGCACTATGCGATTTATCTGACCGCCGGTTTTGCCTTGTCCGCTCTGGTTTCTCCGGCGCATGCGGGCAAGAGTATTTCCTGGGAAGGCGTGCAGTACTACGCCGGTGGCCAGATACAAGCGGTACAGATGGAAGAGGGACACTCGATAATCCTCGCGAGATGGGAAGGAATTCACGCCTCCAAGGACACGACCTCGCCGGTGCACCTGATTCGGCTCGAGTGCGCGGGCTCCATTGACGCCAGACGAGACGGCACCTTCGAAGCGAACGGTTACTGCATGCACACCGATCGCGACGGCGACAAGTGGGTGGGCAGATGGTGGAACAACAACAAGATGCCGGTGGCCAAATTCGAAGTGTTTCACGGAAGCGGCAAATACGCCGGCGCCACGGGAGGCGGCACGGCCAAGTGCACCCCCCTCAAACCGGGAACCATCGATACTATGGTGTGTGAACAGACGGGCACGCTCGAGCTGAAGTAACGCCGGCGACAGCACTTGGCCGCGAGCTTTCGCGGTCCCCTGGTTCTGCCGGGACTGCCTATAATTGGACCAGGTAGTCCTTCGGGGAGGGTGCCATGGCGCGTAAGACGCCGCAACTTGCGAAACTGATGCGCCCACGCCTGCACAAAGCGGTGGCCCGCGAGCGGCTGTTCGAGCTGCTGGATGAAAAGCGCGAATACCCGGTGGTATGGATCGTCGGGCCTCCCGGCGCGGGTAAGACCACGCTTGCGGCGAGTTATCTGGAGGAAGCCGGCGCACCGGCGATCTGGTACCAGATCGACCCGGGCGACACTGATCCGGCCACCTTTTTCTTTTATCTGAAGCAGGCTATTGAGGCGGTTGGCAAGAAGAAGGCCAAACCGTTGCCGCTGCTCACCCCGGAATATCTCCCCGACCTGTCTGGATTCGCGCGGCGCTTCCTGCGCGACGGGTTCGCGCAACTGCCGCAAGACTACATCCTCGTCTTCGACAACTACCATGATATCGCTGACGATTCCGCGTTGCATATCCCCTTCAAGGCAGCGCTCGCCGAAGTACCTCCGGGATCGAACGTGATTGTCCTGAGCCGAACTGACCCGCCCCCCGCATTTGCGGACGCACAGGTCAATCAGACGATTGCAGTGGTGTCGTGGGAAGAACTTCGTCTGACGCCGGAAGAGACTACAGCCATTGGCACCAGCCGCGGCATAACGGACAAAGCAATCTTGCGCACTCTGCACGAGCAGTCAACTGGCTGGATGGCGGGTGTCACCCTGATGCTCGAACGTCTGCGTGGCGGCGCCAATCTGGAGACGTTGAGCCAGGGCGAGGTGATGGACACGGTATTTAATTACTTCGCTGGCCTGATCTTTGACCGCGCCCCCGATGAAACAAAAGAAGTGCTACTGAAAACAGCCTTTCTGCCTCGGGTGACCGCTTCATTGGCCGAAGCGGTCACCGGCAATTCAAACGCAATTGAACCCATCGAGGAACTGTATCGCAGACGCCTATTCACCGACCGGGCCACCGCAAGCGAAGTCACCTATCAATATCATTCTCTGTTCCGCTCGTTTCTAAAAAGCAAAGCCGCCATTGCCTATTCACCTGATAAATGTCGCTCGATCGCGAATCTCGCGGCCAACGCACTTCGCGCCCAAGGCCAGACGGAACTGGCGTTCGCCTTGTTCGTTGAAGCAGAAGACTGGAGTGACGCCGAACAAATTGTCGTTGCATTGGCTCCGCAACTCTTGGGTCAGGGCCGTTGGCGGACGATTGTGCAATGGGTTGAGGGTCTACCGAGATCTCGCCTGGACGCAAATCCCTGGCTGAAATATTGGCTGGGACGTTCAAAGACCTTTGCCGACCCTTTTGTGGCCCGTCCGGTGCTGGAATCCTCGTATCACAATTTCGAGGAGAGTGGAGACGAGATAGGACAACTTCTCTGTTCGACAACAATTCTTGAAGGGCTGTACTTAGAATACGAAAACATGCGGCCGATGGACCCGTGGATCTCACGCGTTGCCGATCTTCTGCAGCGCGGGGTTCGCCCACCCAGCAAGGAAGACGATCTGAGGGCAAACTCAGCCCTGCTGATGGGTGCTGCTTTTAGAGCTCCGCGGCATTCGATGCTTGAGGCAAGTCTGCGCCGAGTCGAAGAACTTCTGCGGGAGCCCTTCGACCCAAACATCAAAGTAAGTGCAGCGTGCATTCTGCATGAATACGCTAACGTGGCGATGGATCCGGAGGCCAATCGGGTAGCATGCCATGTTGCCCGCCCATTGCTCGATTCTCCAAGCTTGTCAACACTGCACGCTGAGCGTTATTGGGACGCCGAAGGCTATCAACATTATCTCCATGGAAGTTACACGCAGGCCTTCGCGTGCTTCGATGCGGCCGAAAAGATTGCGCGCGAAGGCGACTACCTTGGTGGACCTCCGGTACTGATGGCATTCCTCCGTGGGGTGTGCGAACGCCGCGCAGGTTTTCTAGATAAGGCCGAGGAAACCGTTCTTCGAATTGAGAGTGGCCCCGCGCGGTGGAAGGGAGAGGCGCATACCGGGTTGGACAATCTCAAGGCACTTATTGCATTCGATCGGGGTGATATCGATCGAGCAATCGACCTCAATTACAAATCGTATCGCGCAAACGTTAGCGCGGGAAATTTTAATGGAATTGTGCTCATTGGTACCGTTACCGCCAACATGGCGATAGCGGGTAACCGAATGGATATCGCAAAGGAGATAGTCGACGAGTTGCGCAGCATCGAGTATGGGCCAATTGCGGAAAATTACCTCGGCGTCATTGCCTTGAACGAAGCCTGGCTTTCGCATCGGAAGAGCGACATCAAATCGAGAGACAGACTGCTGACTGAGGCGCTACTGAGAGCACGGGATGAACGAGCCAGAGTCCGCTTTCGATGGTACGGGAACGCTTTGGCGGAGTTGCTGCCAATTGCACTTTCGAAAGGAATTGAAACAAAAACAGCATGCAGACTCGCGCGGGAGTTCTCTGTTGTTCCGGAGTCGCAGGATGTCGAAAACTGGCCGTGGCCGGTCAAAGTATATGTACTTGGACGATTCGAGTTGCTGGTTGACGGACAAAGCCCGGAGTATTCTCGCAAGGTACCCAAGAAAGTTCTTGCGCTTCTCAAAGCGATTATCGCCTTTGGCGCTCAGGAAGTACCCGAGCAAAGAATTCTCGATGCGCTCTGGCCGGAAGAGGAGGGCGACTCCGCGCGCGGCTCCCTCAGCGCGACTTTGCGCCGATTGCGGAAGTTACTGGCTAACGACGATGCCGTTCGGCAGACGGGCGGAAATTTGTCCCTTGATGAGCGAATCTGCTGGGTCGATGCGGCCGCGTTTGAGAAGAGGCTACGTGACGCTGGCCAGACCCAAGAGGCCAGCGAAGCCGCCATCGTGCTTTATCGCGGTCCATTTCTGGCGCAGGATGATGCGCCGTGGGGGATGCCCACGCGGGAGCGGCTGCGGGCGAAATTTATTCATGCCGCCGGCAGGCTGGGCGCGTCCCTTGAATCTTCAGGCAGATATGAGAATGCCATTGACCTCTATTTGCACGGGCTCGATGCGGACAATCTGGTTGAACCCTTCTACCAGGGGTTGATGCGCTGTTACGACAGATTGAATCGCCGGACCGAAGCAGTCAGCGCCTTCCGGAGACTACGGGAAACCCTGTCCATTACCTTGGGCGTGCCGCCGTCTTCCGTGTCGCAGAAATTATTCGAGACCCTGCGCTTGAACTAATTTCTGGGGAGAATGTTCGCCGCCCTCTCGAAGAAGAAGACAGCCATGCGAAGAAAGATGCCGCTAGAAATCGCGGCGATTCATACCGCAATCTCGAACTCTTGGTAACCTTTGCCTGCGGCCGTTCTGGCGTCCGCGCGGTTCATCTCCAGCGCTTCCCCCAAGGTAATTCGTAGCGTATCGAGAAGTTGGTCTCGTGTGGGCTCCTGGCAGTTGATGCCGGGAACTTCTTCAATCCAGCCGACCCACCATTCGCCGTCCTGTTTCACTACCGCCGTGAAAGTTTGATCCATTCTGCACCTCCAGAGCAATTGTACCTCGGCAGTCGAGAGCATTTCGGCTAAACCGCAGTGCCTTCCGCCGGTTGCGTGAAACCCTACCCACCACCTTGAGAGTGCCACCTTCTTCCGCGCCGCAGCGGCTGGTCAAGGCGCTCCGGATAGATTGATTTGCCGACGCTGAATTTCGTTCGGGACCGGACGGTGAGATTTTGTGGGTCGAGCTAGGCGAAGCCGTAACCCAACGACTCATTGACAAATTTACGTCGATTGTTGGGTTACGCCGCGTCGCGTCTAACCCAACTACGAAAACCGGATTTTGCAATAAGTACCCAATTTTTCGCCGGTCGCATCTTAGGCTGGTGGCGTGTTGATCGGGAGGGAATCGGTGCGCCAGCCGAGAAGCTACATCGTTCGCGTCTATCGCCAGGGGGCACGCAGCCTCACCGGCGTGGTCGAGGACGCGCGAAACGGCAAGCAGCGGTCATTTTCCAGCATGCAGGATTTGTGGGCTCTGCTGCGCCGAACCTCTCTGAGACCAACACCGCCTCGTGCCGGCGACAAACCAGCGTAAGCGGGATGTGTCGGCCGAAAACGGCGAGTCATTTCAACGTTCATATTCCAATCCGACAGGAGGAGCCAACCACGATTCAAATGAAGGTATTCAACGCTTCGAGAGCCGTTTTATTGATGTAGCAGCGTGTAGAGTAAAGCGGATTTTCCGTCGCTGCCGAGACGCGGGAGCAATCTTACGTAAAAGTCATCCAGTAAACGCCATTATATGGAGAAAACAATGCTGAATCGTCTAACTGTCATAGTAGTACTGGTACTTGGGTCGATATTCTGTTCCAGCGTCTGGGCCGATTCGGTTCGCGCCGCACTCTCCCAGGCCGAACAAACGTGGGTCAAGCTTTACAACGCCAGGGACGCGGTAGGGTTGGCGAAACGTTACGTCGAAGACGGAATGCGTTTGCCGCCTGACGCGAGTCGGCACCAAGGCCGCGCGGCGATTCAGGCGCACCTGCAGCAGGAGTTCGACGCCGGGCTTACCAACAATACATCGCGACCCACAGCCATGGGCTCAGACGGAAATCTGGCGTGGCTGGTCGGCGACTTTTCGGTCGATTACCCGACCGAGGGCGGTAAGATGGCCACTGCCACCGGTAACTATGTCGTGGTGTACCGTAAGGAGGCGGACGGCGTATGGCGCTTGGTGTTGGAGACCTGGAACGACACGCCATCGAAGTGATGCCCGACATTGTGATTGAGGCGACTCGAAGAGTCGCTTCAATCCGATGCGGCCCTCAATTAATTTGTAGATCACCGGGGTGGCAGCATTACGCATATGAGAAGTTGAAGTCCGAAGTGCAGTCGTAAGGGGCACTGGCCACAAAGGGGCACTGGCCAGTGTGGGGCACTGGCCAGTATCGCGCGAGGGCAAGGTGAATTATCATGGCTGCGTGGCCGCCCGAGATCAATGACTCTGACCGAAGCGGGCCACAAGCATCACCGGGAGGGGAGATGCCGAAGCAAGCCCCGCAACTTGCGAAACTGACGCGCCCACGACTGCACAAAGCCGTGGCGAGAGAGCGGCTGTTCGAGTTGCTCGATGAGAAACGCGAATACCCGGTGGTCTGGATCGTCGGGCCGCCGGGAGCGGGGAAGACCACACTGGCAGCGAGTTACCTGGAGGAGGCTGGTGCATCTGCGATCTGGTACCAGATCGACCCCGGTGACAGCGATCCGGCCACTTTCTTCTTTTATCTGAAGCAGGCCATCGAGGCGGTTGGCAAGAAGAAAGCCAAACCCCTGCCGCTGCTGACCCCGGAATATCTGCCCGACCTGCCCGGATTCGCACGGCGTTTTCTGCGTGATGGATTCGCCCGATTGCCCGAAGACGTCATCCTGGTCTTCGACAACTACCACGACATTGCACTCGATTCCGCACTGCACGCCCCCTTCAAAGCAGCGCTCGCCGAAGTGCCGCCAGGGTCGAATGTGATCGTCTTGAGTCGAGCCGATCCGCCCGCGGTGTTTGCCGAGTTATTGGTGAACCAGACCATTGCGACCGTGGTTTGGGAGGTACTTCGCCTGACGAAAGAGGAAACGGCGCTGATTGCTGCAGCCCGTGGCATCACCGACAAGGCCCTGCTTGGCACCCTGCACGAGCAGTCAGCCGGGTGGATGGCCGGTGCCACGCTGATGCTCGAACGTCTGCGTGACGGCGACAGTTTGGAGACATTGGGCAAGGGCGAAGCCATGGACACGGTATTCAATTACTTCGCTGGTCTTATCTTCGACAATGTGGCCGACGAAACACGTGAAGTTTTGATGAAGACGGCATTTTTACCCCGGGTGAGTGCAGCGCTTGCCGAAGCTGTGACAGGCAAGCCCAACGCAATTGAACACGTCGAAGAATTGCATCGACGCCACATGTTCACCGATCGCATCGCAGGAACCGAAGTCTCCTATCAGTATCACGCTTTATTTAGGTCGTTTCTCCGAAATCGCGCAGTGGTTGTCTACACACTTGAACAGCGACGGGAGATTGCAAAATCCGTTGCGGCCTTCATTGTAGCGGACGGGCAAATCGATCATGGCTTTGCGCTACTTGCGGAAGCGGAAGATTGGGATGAGGCCGAGAAATTGCTGATCAAATCGGCCCCAAATTTCATCGGGCAGGGACGCTGGCAGACGCTCGGGCTCTGGGTCCAGAGCCTCCCGAAGCACCGCCTCGAGGTAAATCCGTGGGTGGGGTACTGGTTGGGACGTTCGAAGAATCTTGTGAGCCCCGCATCGGCGCGGCCGGTCATCGAGGCGGCCTATCGGATTTTCACAGAAACCGGCGACGAAGTCGGACAAATTCTTTGTGCGACCACGATGTTGGAGGGATATTACTTCGAGTACGAAAACTTCAGGCCGATGGATCCGTGGATCGAGCGTGTTGCCACGCTGCTGAAGCGGGGTACTGTGTCGCTCGCCATGGAGGACGAATTGCGGGTGAATTCGGTTCTGATAATGGGCGCCACATTGCGGGGGTCACGGCTTTCCATCCATGAATCCTGTCTGAATCGAGTAACGGAACTCTTGAAGAATTCATTCGATCCCAACACAAAAATTACTGCAGCCTGCATGCTTCATGAGTACGCCGCCGTGACAATGGATTTTGAAGTCATACAGAGGGCAATGGAAATCGCGCATCCGCTGCTCGATTCTCCAGATTTGTCGGCGCCCTGCGCCATGCAGTATTTTCAAGAGGAGGCTTACACCCACTATCTTCATGGACGCTACGAGCAGGGGCTTGCCGGTTTCGACGTCGCCGCCGCGATAGCCAAGGAAAACGGTCTTCAGAATGGAATTTTAGATATGGTGGAATTTCAACGCGGACTGTGTGAACGGCGAGCAGGGCTACTTGATCGAGCTGAACAGACGATTGGCCGAATTGAGAGCCGGTCGGCGCCATTGAATGATTATTCGAGAGGCGGATTGAGTATTCTTAAGGCGCTGGTTGCGTTTGATCGCGGCGATATCGCCCGCGCAATCGAAACCGCACGAATTGCATATCGCCTTTTCGACATTTCAGGAGAATTGGGCGGTACGATCGTGTGCGGCGTCAATTTGGCGAATATGGCTATCGCGGGCAATCGATTCGCTGTCGCTATGGATTACCTCGGGCAGTTGCGCCGCGTCGAGTATGAGTCAGTCGCCGAGAACTATCTAGGCGTAATTGCCTTGAATGAGGCGTGGTTGGCACATCGGATGGGGGACCCGGCGTCGAGGGACAAACTGTTGGGAGAATTTTTGTTGCGAGCGCGTGATGAAAGGGCCAGGGTGCGTCTACGCTGGTATACGAATTCCTTGCCGGAGTTGCTGCCCATCGCAATGGCCAGCGGAATCGAATCGGATACCGCGCGCGCATTTGCGCGGGAATTTGCCGTTGTACCTGAGCCGCGAGATGTCGAAGACTGGCCGTGGCCAGTGAAGGTCTACACGCTCGGCCGATTCGAACTGCTTGTGGAGGGCCAAAGTCCGGATTATTCGCGGAAGGTGCCGAAGAAGGTCCTGTCTCTTCTCAAGGCAATCATCGCCTTCGGGGCTATTGATGTTCCGGAGCAGAAGCTGCTTGACGCGCTTTGGCCCGACCGGGAAGGCGATGCCGCGAACCGATCGCTTACCGCCACCCTGCATCGTTTACGCAAGCTGCTCGGCAATGCTGCCGCGATCCATCAAGCAGGTGGAAACATTTCCCTTGATCGGAAATGTTGTTGGGTCGACGCGCTGGCATTCGAAGAAAGGCTCAACCGTGCGGCGGGCAATGATGAACGGACTGAGCACGCGGTCGCGCTTTACCGGGGCGCGTTCCTTGGGCAGGAAGACAACGTTCCTTGGGCCGCGCCGGTGCGAGAACGCCTGCGCGCCAGGTTCATCCAGGCGATCGGCAAGCTGGGGAAGTCGCTCGAAGGGTCAGATCTCCAGGAATCGGCTATCGAGCTTTATCTGCGTGGCATCGAGGCCGACGGCCTGGTCGAGCCTTTCTATCAGGGGTTGATGCGTTGCTACGAAAAACTCAACCGCCGCACCGAAGCGGTGAGCGCCTACCGGCGGCTGCGCGAGACCCTGTCCATCACCCTCGGCGTACCGCCATCCTCCGTATCGCAGCGATTGTTCGAATCGATGCGCCTGAATTGATCCTATGCCCCTGAAGCCGCGTTCGCGTCGGGAGGCGCGACTCGTAGGATGGGTGGAGCGTAGCGATACCCATCCTACGTAAACCCGATTTCCCAAAAAGCGCGAATTTGTAGGGTGGGTAGGCGAGACCGTAACCCAACAAGCCAATGCCAAATTGGCGACATATGTTGGGTTACGCCGTTTCGCGTCTAACCCAACCTACGCAAAGCTTCTGGCATCGCGCTCCGGACCGGGTTGTGAATGACGATTTCGATTGACCTCAATCTTGCGTTTGTCTGCTCAATGCGAAATATTCAAGTTCTTGAGCAGCATGATCGAGCCGTGCTTCGCAGCTTTCTTGAAGTAGCGTTCATCCGCGGTCACCAGCACGGCCTCCGCCGTTTCGAGTGCCACTGCGTGATACAGGGTGTCAAAAAGATGGTGGCCGGTGGATAGGGCCAACTGGCAGGCGGTCAGATACATTCCCGGCGTCTTCAGAACAGGTAGTTCAAACGCGTATAAACCGATTACATCGTCTTCAACAGTCTTCGGACTCAATCGAGTGAGAACCGCCGCAACTTCCGCCAGCCAATGGGGCGGCTGGAGCAAAGAAATCCGTCCCTCGCGAACTTCTCGCAATAATGCAAGCGCCAGATCCGAATCGGCTTCATCCGCACGATCGGGACATAACCATTTAATTACTACACTTGCGTCTACAACAACCTGAGTCACGCGCGGCCCGCTGAACGGGCTTTGCGTACCGCAGTCACCGACACAACGGGCCGACTGGCGCGTTTGCTCAGTAATGCGTCAATTGCCCGCGCACGTTGCCTGTTCAAACCATGCTCCTCTACCGCTCGGACCATCAGGGCGGCAATAATCTGACTTTTGTTCTGCTTTTCGAACGTCTTATTGAATCGCTCCTTTACTTCATCGGGGACGCTGAAATTGACGGTAGCCATGAGGCACTCCTTGGATTGTTGAATGTTTCAACAACAGATTTTCGGCCCAGCTTGGGAAGTTGTCAATCGGCCCGTGATGGGATCTTGCGTGGAACCTGCGTGCCCACGCGTACTGCCACTGAAACCTCGTTGGCATCGAAAAGTGCGATTTTGTAGGTTGGGTTAGGCCAAGCCGTAACCCAACAAGCTATTGGCAAATTGGCAACAAACGTTGGGTTACGCCGCTTCGCGTCTAACCCAACCTACGCAATTCGGATTTCCCAATAAGTAAGCAATTTTCAACAGCCTGCCCGATAGGCTGATCGCGTGTTGATCCGGAGGGGGTCCGGTGCGTCAGCCGAGAAGCTACATCGTTCGCGTCTATCGCCAGGGGGCGCGCAGCCTCAACGGCGTGGTCGAGGATGCGCGGACCGGCGAGCAAAGGTCGTTTGCCACCATGCAGGAATTGTGGACGCTACTGCGCCAGACCTCTCTTAAGTCAACACAGCATCCCGCTGACGATAAGCCAATGTGAGCGGGACGCGCTGGGGCCAAACAATGCCACTCGTCAATCTACAAGGAGGAATCATGCGTAACAAATTTATCGCCTTCATATCCAGTACCTTGCTTGCGGTTCTCTGCACTGCCGCGCTTGTTGCCAATGCGGCCGAGAAGCGGGACCAATCCTATGTAAAATCCAACTACAGAACCATGTACAAGACTGCGGTATCGGTTGGTGTGTCGCCCAATCGTGAGGTAGTGCAAGAGGCCAGCACTGCCGATATGAAATACTCGCACCCAGACTTCAAAACCAAGGATGAATGGGCATTTGTCCATTCAGACCTCATTGACGGCGCTGGCACGCAAACTGGGTACTTTATCGATACGCACGAGGACGGCAGCCAGACATTCGGGGTCTTCAAAGGCACGGTCAAAAATACTTCCAAAGCGGATGGCTCGTGGGAATCGGTCTGGGAAGGAACGTATGAATACCGTGGCGGCACCGGAAAATACAAGAACATAAAAGGATCAGGAAAATACAAGGGCAGGGCGTCATCGCAAGATCCGAGTGGTCGAGAGGAGGGCTGGGAAAAGGTTGAGTACTGATTTACTCTCCATTAGTGCCGCCCCGCTATCCTTAGGGCGGCACCATGGCACGGGAGGAAGGATGAGCTATTTCTGGGCGGGGCGGAGTTTCGCATTGGCACTGCTTGCATCTTCGGGAGCGTTCGCTGCGGACACCATCAAGCTGGGTTTGATCGAGCCGCTCAGCGGTGCGTTTGCGTATCAGGGCAATACCAGCGTCCATCAGTTCGAGATGATGATCGACGAGGTCAACGCGCGGGGCGGTGTTTTGGGCGGCAGGAAGCTGGAACTTGTGTTCTTCGACAACAAGGCCAGCCCGCAGGAGAGCTTGCTTGCGTTGAAGCTGGCGGTGGATCAGGGCATCCGGGTGGTCTTGCAGTCCTCCGGCTCGCAAAGCGCGCACGCGATCTCCGAAGCGGTCACCAAGCACAACAGACGCGAGCCCGGCCGCAGCGTTCTGTATCTGAATTTCGGCGCAACGGACACTGCGCTGACCAATGAGAAATGCAGTTTCTGGCATTTCCGGTTCGACTCCAACGTCGACATGATGCTCACCGCCATGACGAGCTACATGGCCGGGCAGAAGGACATTCGCAAGGTGTATCTGATCAATCAGGATTATTCCTATGGGCAGCGAGTGAGCCAAATGGGCAAGGCTTTGCTGGCCAGGAAGCGTCCCGATGTGGTTGTTGTCGGGGATCATCTGCATCCCCTCGGCACGATCAAGGATTTCGCGCCCTATGTTGCCAAGATCAGAGCCAGCGGGGCCGATGCGGTGTTGACGGGAAACTGGGGCATGGACCTGGCGCTGCTCATCAAGGCGGCCGCAGAGACCGGGTTGTCGGCCACGTTCTACACCAACTATGCTTATCTGAACGGGACGCCCAGGGCAATCGGCAAGGCCGGCGATGGGCGGGTCAAGACGGTGTTTCCCTGGCACATCAACATCGCGGGCGATCCGCTCGCGCAATTCGCATTGCGATTCCGGAAGCGATACCACGAAGAGTTCGACTCCCTGCCGCCGAAGATCGCTCTGGACATGTGGGTTGCTGCCGTGGAACGCGCGGGATCAATCGACCCGCTTAAGGTTGCCTTGGCACTGGAGAACATGCGCCATCAAAGCCCGACCGGAGAAGTATGGATGCGGCCCGAGGACCATCAATTGCAGTTGCCGCTTTACGTCGCAACCTTTAGCAAAGTGGGTGGCGAGGTGAAATACGATCTGGAAGACACGGGTCACGGATTTCGCACCGAATTGCGAATCGAGGCGAATGACCTGACGCTGCCGACCAGTTGCAGGATGGAAAGACCTTGAGGCCGGTGACGAATGACAGGGTAAGGAGTAAAAGGCGATCTGGCGATCCGACCCATCTCCCAGCAGGAAGAGCGGCGCATCGAAGCGCACATTTTCTGCGTTCCCTGCTTACTGCCTGCACGTGACCCTTGGGCGCCAGCTCAACGCGCTTGCTCCGGGGCTTACTTCGCGAGTCGTGCTCGCGAGGTTCTCCGCGGTGCAAATGATCGACGTGTAGTGCAGACCTTTGGGGGTGAGCCTATGATCAATCAACCTAGAAACGGCGATTGAATCACGGAGAACACGGTGCGGCACACGGACACGTTACCGACGAAGTCGGCAGATCGCGGGGGGTGCACCGAAGCGCCGCCTCCCGCCCCGGATGGCTACGCCAACGCCGTGTCGGCGGTGCCGGAGAAAATACAAGAACTTATACGGCTCTGGCCTCTCACCCAGAAGGTGAGCGTAGAAAGAGAACTATCTCGTTGTTCTACCCCGTGATCTCCGTGTTCTCCGTGATTCAACTGCTTTTTTTAGGATCAACCACTTTACTGCCTCGCACTCCGCGAATCCGCGGTGTTGGGCTAAGGAAGTTGCAGCTCCTGGCAGAGGCGGATAAACGGAATCACCGTCACCTTTTCGGTCGCAAAAATGACTCTCGCCCAGATGGGTTTGGTAAAAATGGGGGATCGGCGTGCGCTCGGCGAAATAGCGCAGCGCGGGACCGATGGCCTTGTCTCCCGACTTGCATTCGACGGCGAATAGCGGCTTGCGATCCCGCAGTACGACAAAATCCACTTCGCGTTTGTCCGTGTCCCGCAAGTACCGTAACTCCATCGAGTGGCCTTCGTTGTCTTCGATCCAGTGGCAATACTTGAGAAGCTGCGAAGCGACCATGTTTTCGAATCGCGCTCCGTCGTCATCGACGCTGGACCAGTCCCAAAGGTAAAGTTTCCTTTCCTTCTTCACGGCACGAACCCTGGGAGGCCCATAGGGCAAAATTCGGAAGCAGACGTACAGGTTTTCAAGGATCTGCAGCCAGCGCTCCGCGGTCTTGTGGTCAATCTGGAGATCTTCGCGCAAGCTCTTGACCGATAGCGGGGAACCGACTTTCGAGGGAAGCAGATCGGTCAGGTGTTCGATGAGGCTGATCTCGCGAACGTGTTCCAGATCCCTCAAGTCCTCCCGCACGACCCGTGAGATCCGGTCGCGACGCCAGATGCGATGTTCCGTCTCGTTCTGCGAAAAGAGCGGTTCCGGAAATCCGCCGAATTTCAGCAGGGCTTCCAGGTCGGAGCGTCCGGGTCTGCGGTTCATCTCCCGCAGAGAAAAAAGATGGAGGCGGAAATACCGGTAGCGACCGGCGTGCGAGTCGCCGCCCTTGCGGTAGTAATCGAGCCGGGCGGAGCCGGTGACGATGATCTTGCGCCGGGACCGTTCCGTATCGTAAATGCCTTTCAGCAGGTTTCTCCAGCGGCTATATTTGTGGATTTCATCCAGCAGGAGCAAAGGTTCCCCAGCCGGAAGTTCAGCCCGCCTCAAGCGGGGCGGCACCGCCGGATGATCCCAGTTGAGATAGGCCGGGTGCGTTTCGTCGACGGCGTCGCCGAGAAAGCCCAAGGCAAATGTTGTCTTGCCGACCTGGCGCGGACCGCCGATGAAGACCATCTTGCGTCGCAGGGCGTCCGCGACGCCATTTTCCAGATAACGGGGGGGTGCGCATGAAATGGACCATAGTCCACTTTACTCATGAGTAAAGTGGGGCCTTGTCCCAAACGAGGAGAGTCCATCCCAGCGCTGGTGCCATGATCCGGCGAATACCAGCCTCAGCCAATAGAGGACGCGTTCCCCTGTTAATGAATTGCCAAAGAAAAATTTGAGCAAGCAGGTTTTTTTGTCGAAGGCTATGTGAGGATCGACGGGTATCCAACGCGCTCCGGATCGCCCGAACGCGCGAGATCCTCCGGCAAATCCACATCGAAAGCGAGCCCCCCACTTTCCACGATATCCGGTTGCAGGCCGAATATCTTGGCCTGTTCAAGGTGAAGTGCAAAACTGTCCACCCCGAAGGAAAAACCGAAATCCAGCGACGCCTCGATGCACAAGCCGTTGGTTCCCTCGTGTTTGCGGTCCGGCGCGATGCCGATGCGGCTGGCTTGCCCAGCCTGCGCGAGATCGCGCAGGTCATTTGCGTTCAACAGTGGAAGATCGCAGTGGACGATGAGTATCTTCGACGCGCCACGCTGCCGAAGGGCGAGTTGCGCCTGCCGCAGCCCGCCGTTCAGTCCGGCGCCCGAGTCTTCCTCCAGAACCTGTGCTCCAAGTGCCGCCGCGCGAGCACGCGTAACCCTGCAACCGCTAACCACCAAGGTTCGATCCAGTCCGGGAAATTGCGCGGCTTGGTCGAGCGTGTGCAGAAACATCCGCTCCAGAAGCGCGCGGCGCTGCACGAGGTCCAGCACGGGCGCGAGCCGGCTTTTGCCGGCAAGCAGAGACTTCATCGGCAGTACCAGCCAAACGCTCACGGCTTCGCCCTCGTTGCGGCGGGTGTTGCGAACAGGTGGATGAAATCGATGATACGCCCTGCCAGGGCTGCGCGATCATCCGGATCGATCATGACGGTGGCCGTGACCAGCGGGCGAATGCCCAGCCGCTCGATGGCGGTACTTAATGCGGAGTCGGCATGATCCACGACCAGGGCATCGACGAGACCCGCATAAAATCGCGCGACCTCCAGTGAGGAAGGTTCCTTGCCCAATTCGCGCATGATCTTGGCGGCGGGGCCTTTGAGTGCTTGTCCGTCGATGATGGGGGAAACGGCGATGACCGGCACCCGCCGATGTTCGAGGGCGCTGCGTATATCCGGAAGGGCGAGCATGGGAGCGATGCTCAAGTAGGGATTCGACGGGCAAATGACAATGGCGCGCAAGGTCGGACTGTCCAACGTAGATCGGAGCACGTTGGCGATCCGTGCCGTGGCAGCGCCGGAGAATTCCAGCCTGGTCACTGCCGGTTCGGCCCGCTGTCGCACGAAATAATCCTGAAAGCTCAATATGCCTTCGGCCGTATGCACCAATGTACGCACGGGGTCATCGCTCATCGGCGTGACGGCATGGCGAATGCCAAGATGTGCGCACAGTGCACGAGTGACAGCGGAAAGGCTCTCTTTGGCTCGCAGTCGGCGCGTGCGTTCCACATGGGTCGCCATATCACGGTCGCCGAGACGAAACCAGGTATCGCCGCCCAGTGCCTTTAGGCCCTCCATGAAATGCCAGGTTTCCCCCTGGATACCCCAGCCCCGCACCGGATCGTTGAGGCCGGCGAGCGTGTACATCACCGAATCCAGGTCCGGAGAAATATGCAATCCCAGATGCTTGAAGTCGTCGCCGGTGTTAACGGCGATCGTCAACTCTTCGGGCGCGAGCACATCGGCAAGGCCTCGGGCGAGTTTGGCGCCGCCTACGCCGCCTGCAAGTGCAAGAATCATGGTTTTCCTCTTTCGTAGCGGGCGACTTCGCTCAACGGGCGGCGCCGGAACGGTTTGCCCTGATCGGCCGGATAACCCAGCGTTATGATCGCCTGTGGCTCCCAGTCGCTAGGTAACCCCAGCGTAGAGGCCACGGTGCCCTGACAGAACAACGGCGCGCACATCCAGCAGGCGCCGAGACCCGCGGCGTGCGCGGCCAGCAAGAGGTTTTGAGCGGCCATCGCCGCTCCCTGTGTCGCCATCAGCCTTTCGGCCTGATTACGCTTATCGTCGGCGTAGCGGTCCATGTCGATCATGCTCATGCAGATCACAATGAGCACCGGCGCGCCCGTGAGCCGGGCATACGAGCGTGCTACATCGGCATCGATGGCCTCGGCAGAATCGCCGTCTCGGCTGCGGTCTGCCCGTAGTCGCTCGCCCATCGCACGGGCCAGCTTTTCCTTAGCCGCCGTCGTCTCAATGACGGGAAACCGCCAGGGCTGGCGGTTGTGCGCAGAGGCGGCTGTCACGGCGGTCTCCAGAAGGGAATCGATCAGTTCGCGGGCGATCGGTATGGGCAGATAGCGCCGGATCGATCGACGCGCAGCGGCAAGATCAGCGAATGAAGTCGCGTTTACCGAATCCACCGCTTGAATGTTTTGATTGCCACCCATAATCAGCGAAACAGATCCATTTCTTTCGGCCGTACCAATTCCGCTGCACGGCCATCGCGACCACCTGCCGGAAGTCCGCGGATGAGAACGACAGGCGAGCCTTCATCGGCCTGGCCCATCAGCAGCGACGCGGCGGAAGCCAGTTCATCGGCGTAGCCCACTTGCGTGATGCGCAGCGCGCGGCCGAACAAATCGGGCTTGCCGCGCAAGTCGAGCAACGCCGGCAGCCCTGCGGCGCCTATGGCGACGCCGACCGTACCGTTGCGCCAGGCGCGGCCATGACTGTCGTTGATGATGACGCCGAGGTTCACCGCTGTGTGTTGGCGCAAGGCTTCGCGCAATTGACGGCATTCGCCGTCCGGGTCGCGCGGCAGCAGCAGCGCGCGAGACTCTTGATCATTACCCTCGACGTTGGAAAAATCAATGCCGGCGTTCGCCATCACGAACCCGAGCCGGTGTACCACCACGATGACATCGCGCCGGACGCGAAGGACTTCGGTTGATTCGCGCAGGATCAATTCGATCACGCGTGGATCTTTTTCAACGACTTTGGCCAATTCCATTGCGCGCGTGGAAGGCGCGACCGTCGTCAGATCGACGTGGCAGCCACGCGCTTTCGATACGATCTTTTGCGCGAGTACAAGCACGTCGCCGGACATCAGTTTTTCGCCCGAGCGTGCAACGGCGCTGAGGATGATCTCGCACAAATCATCGCCTTCGCGCACCAATGGCACGCCAGCAAGGGCGATCATCCGCAGCTCGCGTTTTCCGGTGGCGATCGCCGGGCGTGCGTGCACGTCGGCGCTGGCGCCCATCAAGTCTCCCCGCGGTCCAGGCCGGTAATGCGGATGCCGGCGCCGTGCGTCTTGTAGCGCGAATTGATCGAAATCAGGATCGAGGTCAGAGCCTCGGCCGCCGCGGAGTTGCCGATCTGGCCGGCGTGAATACCGCGCAAACCGATATCCGCGGCAAGCTTGATGACGGTCTCGCGCGCGGGCACATCGTTCCCGCATACCAGCACGTCGCACTCCACATTGCAGTCCAGGTCCTGCAACAAATGCGCGGCCACGTTCTGAAATGCCGAAACGACCCGGACCGATTCGCCCAGCAGGGTCTGGATCGCCGCCACTGCCGAGCCGCCTTCTGGAAGCTGCACGCGCATGACCTTCGGCGGCAGCAGCGGCACGGTGGTGTCGATGAGGATTTTTCCATTCAGTGCGGCACGCACTTCTTCGACCGTCGCGCGCTGCGCAGCATAAGGCACGCACAGCACAATGATCTGCGCGGCAGTGGCAGCGGCCAGATAGCCATCGTGCCCGACAGCGCTGCGCTTGAGCGTCGCATTCATTTGCGCACAGACTTGTTCCGCTTTGTCCGCGTTGCGCGATCCGATGATGACCGGGTAGCCTGCGTGGGCCCAGCGCAGCGCGAGCCCGCTGCCTTCGGCGCCGGTGCCACCAAGTACCGCAATCATGGGCAGCGTTGATGTCGTTTCCGTAGTTTTCATTTATTTTCGCCAGTGGTCATACACTCATTCGCTTTGCTGTCCTCACCCTGCCCTCGGCTCTGCTGCAAGCGTTCCCTTGCCCCGCAGGGAAAGGATGGCTTCATGCCCGGACGCGAGGGAAGATACGCCCGTCAGTCAGCGAGGGGTAACACCTTTGCCGTAAAGCGCTCCATCGCGGCAATCGAATCGTCCAGCGTTCGGCGCACGAAGCTGAACAACAGGTGGCGCACTCCGAGTGCGCGCAAGGCGCGCATGTCCTGCGCCACTTCGGCGTCGCTGCCAGTCAGTATCTGGCGTTTTCCATCCGCGAGAGTTCCGGTGTGGCCGTCGCGATACCAGGGCGCCCAGTAGGCGAGGTCTATGCTTGCAGGGTCGCGTTTCGCGTCGGCGGCATTCTTGCGCAAGTCGGCCAAGGCGTGGGTATAGCGTTCGATGGTGTCGAGCGGAAACTGCGGATTGGAACCGATCGGGTACCAGGCGTCGCCCAGGGCCACCACACGGCGCAACGCGGCCGGGCTTTCGCCGCCGATCCACAGCGGCGGGTGCGGTTTCTGTACCGGCTTGGGCAGAAAACTGATGTCCTGGAAATTCGCATATTGACCGGCGAAGCGCGGGTCGTCCTCGGTCCACAATGTCTTGAAGACGCGCAGGTACTCGTCGGTCACCTTGCCCCGCTCGGCAAACGGCGGCACGCCGATAGCCTTGAACTCCTCGTCCATCCATCCCGCGCCGCAGCCCACCGTCACCCGGCCCTTCGAGAGCACGTCGATGGTGGCCAGAGCCTTGGCGGTGTGCACCGGATTGCGATGGGGCACCACCATGACGGAAGTGAGCAGGCGAATCTTTCGAGTGGCAGCGGCAAGGTAGGCCATCAAGACGAGTTGCTCCAGACAATCGCCGGAGTCCGCCCCCGCCATCTTGCGCTCGGGGTTGTAGGGATAAGGCGAGGCGATCGCGCGCGGGATGACGATGTGGTCGGAAATGGCGATGTAGTTGAAGCCGAGTTCTTCGCCGCGTTTGGCGAGCGCGAGGATATTTTCCTGCGTTGCCAGTGCGCCGCGAGTGGGGATGCTGAAGCCGTAGTCCATTGATTAAGGTCCCGGTGATTGAGTCATTGGGTGACTGAGTGATTAAGGGATTTGCCGCGACGGTAATTTTCCTATCGCTTAATCACTCAATCACTGAATTACTTCTTTGATCGGCTGAATTCGTGCGCGTTTGCCAGCGGGCGGCAGAATAATGGGTGTCAGGGTCTGTGCAACATACGAGCGCTCGCGCTGATCGTCCGGCGCGGCGGCGTAGAGCGTGGTGCGCTGTTGCGCCACGCGCCCGCATGACACGATCAAATTGTCCATGTTTTCCGGTGGCATCTCCTGGCCGTGGCAGGTGCCGGCAGCGCGCGAAATGCTTTCGTTCATCAGTGTGCCGCCGAGATCATTGGCACCGGCCTGCAGACAGGTACGCACGCCTTCGGCGCCCAGCTTCACCCACGACACCTGGATGTTGGGAATCAGCGGATGCAAGACGAGCCGCGCCACGGCGTGCATGAGCACAGTTTCGCGAAACGTCGGGCCTTTGCGCGCTCTGCCCTGCCGGTACATCGGCGCTTCCATGTGCACGAAGGGCAGCGGTACGAATTCGGTGAAGCCGCCGGTACGTGCCTGCAGGGCGCGAATGCGCAGCAGATGGCGCGCCCAGTGTTCGTAATTATCCACGTGGCCGAACATGATGGTGGCCGTGGTCTTGAATCCGGCGCGGTGCGAAGCTTCAATCACCTGCAACCACTGTTCTGTGTTGAGTTTGTCGGGGCAAATTGCGCGGCGCACTTCGTCATCGAGAATTTCCGCCGCGGTGCCAGGCAGGGTGCCCAGACCGGCAGCACGCAGACTCCGCACGAATTCTTCCACGGTGACATTCAGAGTCTGCGCGCCGTGCCAGACTTCGAGCGGTGAAAACGCATGCACATGCATGCGAGGCAAGGCTACTTTCACCGCCCGGCACAAGGTCAGATACGTCTCTCCGGTGTAATCGGGATGAATGCCGCCTTGCATGCACACTTCCGTGGCGCCGCGCTCCCATGCTTCCCCGGCGCGGCGCACGACTTCATCGAGGTCCAGATCGTAAGGCGTGCCGCGCAGGCTGTCGGCGGCCTTGCCTTTGGAGAAAGCGCAAAAGCTGCACCGATAGGCGCAGACATTGGTGTAATTGATATTGCGGTTGACCACGTAGCGCACGGTGTCGCCGACCGTGCGCTGGCGCAAAGCGTCGGCGGTGGCGCAGACGGCCTCGAACTGCGCGCCACGCGCGCGGAACAGAGTAACGATGTCGCGCTCATGCAATGCGTCTCCGCCGGCGGCGGCACTGAGGATGCGCGCGCATTCCCGGCTGGGCGCTCCGCCGGTGCGCCGTACCGGGGGCGCGCCGGTCTGCCCCGGTGACCAGTCATCGGTGCGCGCAAAGCCTTCGCCATCCACCGCCTGCAAAACGCGCGCAGCCAGTGCCTGATCCTGCCACATGGAAACGTCCCTGACATACGCCGGATAGACTGCCAGCCGCTCGACCAGCACCTTGCCCGCGCTCTCGGTGTGCGCACGCAGGCGCTCGATTTCCGGCCAGGGCATTTCCGGGTTTACGTGATCGGGTGTGACAGGTGAAACGCCGCCCCAGTCGTTCAGCCCGGCCGTGATCAATTTCGCGTAAGAATCCGGCGTCAGATTCGGCGGTGCCTGCAAATTCATCGCCGGTCCGAAAATGATGCGCGCCATGGCCAGCGTCCACATCAGATCATCGAGATCGGGTTCCGCCGCGCCTGCCATCTTGGTGGCCGCCTTGGCGCGGAAGTTCTGGATGATGACTTCCTGGATATGGCCGTACTCCTCGTGCAGCGCGCGGATGGCGAGCAGCGAATCGATGCGCTCGGCGCGCGTCTCGCCGATGCCGATGAGGATGCCGGTGGTAAACGGGACTTTCAGTTCACCGGCCTGGCGCAGGGTTTCCAGGCGCAGCGCGGGCGCCTTGTCGGGCGAACCGAAATGCGCGCCGCCGCGCTCGGTGAGCCGCGCAGAAACATTCTCCAGCATGATGCCCTGCGACACCGACACCTTGCGCAGCATGGCAATTTCGTCGCGCGACATCACTCCGGGATTCACGTGCGGCAGGAGTTTCGTCTCGCGCAGCACCAGCGCGCACATGTCCGCCAGATATGACAAGGTCGTCGCGTGTCCGAGTCGCGCCAGTTCCTCGCGTGCCACGGTGTAGCGCCGTTCGGGTTTATCGCCGAGCGTGAACAAGGCTTCGTGGCAGCCGGCGCGTTCGCCCGCGCGCGCGATCTCCAGAACCTGTTCGGCGGAAAGAAACGCGCGCTCACCTTTGCGCGGCGTGGTGGCGAAGGTGCAGTAATGACAGACATCCCGGCACAAATGTGTGAGCGGAATAAAAACCTTGCGCGAATACGACAGCACATCTCCATGCCCCAGGTCGCGCAGACGGGCAGCCTGGGCAAACAGAGCCTCGGTGCTTGCATGAGTTGCCACCAACCGTGCCTCGTCGTCGCTCAAGCGGCGGCGAGTGCTGGCCTCCAGCAGCGTTGCGACGGGAAGTGTCACGGGTGTAGGAATGTCGGAAAAATCGTTCATGTGCCGGGTGCGCGCAGGCCAAATATTAATTCCGGATCGCCGGGGGTCCAGGTGTTCTCGAACTGCGAACGGCGCCCATTGCGGCGATTGCGCTCCAGAAGTTGTTTGCCGAGCGCCAGTTGCCCCGGTTCCCACTGTGCAAGCGCGGCCGGTACGTCGCGGTTCTTGCCGATGGCATCGGCCAGCGACCAGGCATCGGCCGCCGCCTTGGCCGTGCCGGCCGCGGCATGAGGGCGCGCGACAAAGGCCGCATCGCCAATCAGGCAGACGCGCCCGAAGGCCATGCGCGGCACCTCGATGTCATAGACCACCTGGAGGAACGGCTGCTCGGTGCTGCACACCAGAATCGCCATCGGTTCAGGAAGCCGGGCTGTGGCCACGGCCCGAAGTTCGGCGACATGTTCCGCTCGCGCCACGCCCGGCGGCAGGGAAATATCGCGCCGTACTCCGCTGTTATCGGTGAGCAGATCGTCGAGATCGCTGCTGTCCATGTAATTGCGGTACCAGACGAAATTGATCAGCCGCTCGCCAGGCTTGACTGAACCATCCAGACCAGGGATCGGATACACCAGCATCTGGCTGTTCGCGTAAAGGTAATAAGTAAGCGCGTCGTCGAAGAAGGCGCGGGTGGCCGGATCCAGCGAAGTTTCCGGAACCATGCCCCGCCAAGCCACGTAACCGGCATACTCGGAACGCACTGCGGGAAGCAGCCGGGATCGCGATGCCGAGCCCACCCCGTCCGCGCACACCAGCATATCGACCCGCTGCGAGGGCTTGCTGGCGAACCGGGCTTCGACAAAATCGCCCGCATCCTCCCACCCGGACATCTCGTGGCCAAGGTGATAGCGCGCAAGCCCGAAACACGCAAGCAGCCGCCGGTAAATCGTATTCCAGGAACTGAATCGTAAAGCGTGTTGCCCGTCGTAGATTACCTTGCCGCGCCGCTCCAGATAGTGGATGTGCGAGGTGGCAATGCTGATGTCGTCCAAGGCGACACCGGCTCGCTCCAGAAGATAGCGTCGGCTCTCCTGGAGAAAGCCAATGCCCGCCCCGCGCTGCGCCAGCTCGACCGGTGAGCGTTCGTAAACATCGACCTCGACACCCAAATCGCGCAGGCAAAGCGCCGCCGTCAGCCCGCCCAGCGAGCCGCCAATAATCGCAGTCCGCACTGGACCTACTGGTCAGGGCTTGCCGAAGGTCGCGATCTTGTCGACCGAACACTCGAACAAAACCC
>CAMDKM010000013.1 GCA_945900965.1 Bordetella parapertussis
AGATGTTCGAAAGCGAAACGGTGGGAGGGCGAGGACAGATTTTGACGATTTCGACGCGCATATCGGGAATATGTAAGGAGAAAGCGGCGAAATATGGACCGCTCTCCCGGCGTTGCAGCCGAATCATTCTAAGTCCGACAGGCTGCTAGCTTCCTTGTTTGTCGTTTCGGCCGTTCGTGTTCTACGGGGAGCGTTTTCCGCACTACGAGGCCCCTCGTCCAGAACTACCTTTCCACGGCAGATGGAAAGCAGCAAGACGATTCCTCCTGTTTAGGCATGCAAACTCTAGAGCCATCGACTGCAAGACACATCGAATCTCTGACCCAGGGCAGCGCCTGATCGATTCTGTCGTCTGTCGGTTAGTCGCGAAGCGAGCCCGACTGTTCTGGCATTCGAGATCAGCGTCCCTACAACGCGAGGTGTTGATACCCCCGCTAAAGTGAGGCCGCTTCCCTGAATCCGTAAGACCCGAACAGACGTATCTTGAATCATCGAATTCTGTTCTGTCTGGCTCTCGCTCCAATGGCTGATGATCCCACCCCAGGGTTTTTCTGGTTCGTTGGTCGTCCGGCAGGCCGAACATTTCCCGCAAAATCCTCCCCGTTGGGGTGACCGAGGAGATGCACATTGAGTAAATTAAACTTCACGTTGCGGAACCGCGAAGCCCCGTTCCAATTGACAAATGCCCCTCGACCCAGAGCGGATACGGGCATAAAATGGTCAGAACTTCGGGATATGCCCTATACCGGGTTGGATACGTGATCCTTTCCAGAAAAACTCGCTTGTGGATTGCCTTGCTGCTGACCGGCGGGCTGCTGTTCGCCCAGGCCGCGGGCATCGCGCGGGCCTGCATTTCGCCCAATGCCACGCCGGCCATGGCGTTTGCCGACGACATGAAAGGCATGGACTGCGAGGGCATGGGTTCCAAAAATCTCTGTCTTCAACAATGCAATGCCGAGGACCAAAGCACCCATCCGGCCGAAGCCTCGGTGGCCCAGGCACCGGTGCTTCCGGTACTGATCGTGCCAGTTGTGGCCGACCCCGTCGCGGTCACCATTCTTGCCCTCTGCAATATTGTCCACTCGCCCGATCCCCCGCCCGCGATACGTTTCTGTAGTTTTCAGATTTAGCCTTCGTCCGCACTGAATCTGCCGCCTAAGCGGCTGTTCGTGTCGTCGCTTGCCGCGCATGCGGGGGGTGATTTTCTTGAAGGAGGCATCATGAGTTTCTTGTTACTCAGACCAGGCGCGGTCCTTGCCATTTTGGCTAGTGCATTGGGCGGGAGCGCGATTGTCGCCGGCGCCGAGCCACTTACGCTAGAAGCGGCGCAGCGTCGTGCTGTCGCTCGCTCGCTGAGCATACCGGCCCAGGACGCCGCGGCCGCCGGGGCGCACGAGTTGGCGGTGGCAGCCGGGCAGTTGCCCGATCCCGTGCTCAATCTCGGCGTTGATAATCTCCCCATCGACGGCGTCGACCGGTTCAGCCTTGCGCGCGATTTTATGACCATGCGCCGCATAGGTTTCATGCAGGAATTGACCCGTGCGGAAAAGCGTCACCTGCGCGCGCAGCGCTTCGAGCGCGAGGCGGAACAATCGCTTGCGCAAAAGAACGCCCTGATCGCCGCCACGCAGCGCGACACCGCGCTGGCCTGGCTTGATCGCTACTACACACAAACCATGATCGCCGTGGTCGGCGAACAGGCCGGCGCAGTGCAGCGCGAAATCCTCGCCGCCGAGAGCGCCTATCGCGCCGGGCGCGGCAGTCAAGCGGACATTTTTGCCGCACACGGGGCACTGGCTGGCCTGGAAGACCGCAAGAGCGAGCTTAAGCGCCGCGTCGCCACCGCGACCATCGCGCTTGCGCGCTGGATCGGCATGGACGCCGACGCACCGCTGGGGGACAAACCTGTCATCGATACCCTGCGCCTGAATACCGGCGCGCTGGACCAGGAACTCGACCACCACCCGCAAATCGGCGTCCTCGCCAAGCAGATCGAAGTGGCGGAGGCGGAGGCTCGCCTCGCGCAGGCCGACAGGAAACCGGACTGGAGCGTCGAGTTGAGTTATGCCCAACGCGGCCCAGCGTACTCAAACATGGTATCGCTGGGCATCTCCGTACCGCTGCAATGGGACCGCAAAAACCGCCAGGATCGCGAACTGGCCGCTCGGCTGGCGCAGGTCGAGCAGGCCCGGGCGCAGCGCGAGGACATGCGGCGCGCGCATATCGCCGAGGTGCAGGCCATGCTGCGGGAATGGGAGAACGGTCGCGAGCGCCTGGCGCGCTATCGCGGTGAAATTATCCCGCTGGCTGCCGAGCGCACGCGCGCGACCCTTTCCGCCTATCGCGGTGCGAAGGCCAGCCTGAACGAGTTCTTGCAGTCGTGTCGCAACGAGATTGACGTGCAAATTCAGGCGCTACAACTGGAGGCGGACACGGCGCGTCTGTGGGCACAACTGAGTTTCCTGCTGCCGCACGGCTCCGCCGCGCCTGCGGTGGGCGCAACGCAGGCAGGTGCCCAATGAGCCCGCGCGCTTTCCTCCTCATCCCGGCTGCCACGCTCGCGCTCGGCGCCGCAGGTTATGGTCTCTACCACGCCGGCATGTCCCGGGGCATCAGAGGTACCGATCACCCCGCAGCCGCTGCACAGCCGAACATGGCAGCCGGAAAACAAGTGCTCTACTGGCACGACCCCATGGTGCCGGGCCACAAATTCGACAAACCCGGCAAGTCGCCCTTCATGGATATGCCGCTGGTGCCGGTGTATGCCGACAGCGGAGGCGACGAGGGCGCGCTCCGCATTAGCCCGCGCATGCAGCAGAACCTGGGGGTGCGCACCGCGCCCGTGACCCGGGGTACGCTCAGTCAAACGGTGCAAGCCGTGGGCAGTGTCGCCTACAACGAGCGCGACGTGGCGCTGGTGCAGGCACGCGCGAACGGGTTCGTGGAAAAACTCCACGTGCGCGCATCGCTGGACCCGGTGCGCAAGCACCAGGCGCTTGCCGAAATTTACGTTCCCGAATGGGTTGCGGCCCAGGAAGAATTTCTTTCCGCCCAGCGCGTGGCAACCGGCGGTCTCGCGCCGCGCATGGAAAGCCTGGTGGACGGCGCCCGACAACGCATGAGATTGGCCGGCATGAGCGAAGCGCAAATCCGGCGGATCGAATCCTCAGGCAAGGTGTTGGCGCGCTTTACCGTGAACGCGCCCATCGGCGGTGTGATCACCGAACTCGCCGCGCGCGAAGGCATGACCGTTATGGCCGGAGCGCCGCTGTTTCGCATCAACGGACTGGGCACCGTCTGGATCCACGCCGAGGTGCCGGAAAACGTCGCGACGCAAGTTCTCCCCGGGAATGCCGTCACGGCGCGCTCCGCCGCCCTGCCCGGCGTGACGCTCAAGGGTCGCGTGAATGCCATCCTGCCCGAGATCGCGGTGGTCACTCGCACGCTGAAAGTTCGCATCGAGCTTGATAATGGCGAAGGCCGACTGGTGCCAGGCATGTTCGTCACCGTGGATTTAACGCCGGCCCAACGCCAGGACGTGTTGCTGGTGCCCAGCGAAGCCGTGATCCGCACCGGCAGCCGCAATGTCGTCATCGTGGCGCAGGAAGAAGGCGGGTTCGCGCCGGTCGAGGTGGAGATTGGCGGCGAAGGCGCCGATCAGACGGAAATTCGCGGCCGCCTCGAAGCCGGTCAGAGGGTTGTTGTCTCCGGCCAGTTTCTCATCGACTCCGAAGCAAGCCTGAAAGGCACCAGCATACGCATGAGCGACATGCCTGCCCCGGAGATGACCGAGGCCCCGATTCACCATGGCGAGGGAAAAATCGAGAGCATCGCAGGGAACGAAATTACGCTGTCTCACGGGCCCATTCCGTCGCTGCAATGGGGCGCCATGACCATGGATTTCCGTTTGCCGCCGACCGGGCTTCCCGACAATCTGACGGTGGGTGACGTTGTCGCGTTCGAGTTCCACCAGTCCGATGGCCGATTTCAAATCACGTCCATTGCCGCGATCAAGCCTCTTGCCGGCAAGGACAGGAAAGGCGTGCGGGACGAAATGAAGGAGCCGGCGCAATGATCGCCGCTCTCATCCGCTGGTCCATCGCCAACCGCTTTTTGGTTCTGCTCGGCACGCTGCTGCTTACAGGCTGGGGTCTGTGGGCGGCCTCCACCACGCCGCTTGATGCCATTCCGGATCTGTCGGACGTGCAGGTCATCATCCGCACCACTTATCCGGGCCAAGCGCCGCAGATCGTCGAGAACCAGGTGACCTATCCGCTCACCACGACGATGCTTTCGGTGCCCGGAGCGAAGACAGTGCGTGGCTATTCGTTCTTCGGCGATTCCTTCGTCTACATCTTGTTTGACGATGGCACCGACCCCTACTGGGCGCGCTCGCGCGTGCTCGAATACCTGAACCAGGTGCAGGCGCGTCTGCCGGCACAGGCAAAAACCGCGCTGGGTCCGGATGCCACCGGCGTGGGCTGGGTGTACGAATACGCGTTGGTTGATCGCAGCGGGAAAATGGATCTTTCCCAACTGCGCGCCCTGCAAGACTGGTTTCTCAAATATGAATTGAAGGCCGTGCCGAATGTTGCGGAAGTGGCGAGCATCGGCGGCATGGTGCGCCAGTACCAGATCGTGCTCGACCCCGCCCGGCTGCGGGCCTACAACATTACGCATGGCACGGTGATCGAAGCGGTCCGCGAGGCCAATCAGGAAAGCGGCGGTTCGGTGCTGGAGCTTGGCGAAGCGGAATATATGGTGCGGACTTCCGGTTACCTGAAAACGCTGGAGGATTTTCGCGCCATCCCTCTTGCCGCCACCGATGCCGGCGTATCGGTTCGTCTGGGTGATGTCGCACACATCCAGACCGGCCCGGAAATGCGCCGCGGCATCGCGGAACTCAACGGTGAAGGCGAAGTCGCGGGCGGTGTCATTGTGATGCGCTCGGGCAAAAACGCGCTGGAAACCATCGCCGCCGTCAAAGCCCGGCTCGCGCAGCTCAAACCCGCGCTGCCGCCTGGCGTGGAAATCATCCCGACTTACGATCGCTCCGGCCTGATCCAGCGCGCAGTCAACAATCTGACCGAAAAGCTGATCGAGGAATTCATTGTCGTGGCACTGGTTTGTCTGGCCTTTTTGTTTCACGTCCGCTCCGCCTTCGTGGCCATCGTCTCGTTGCCGCTGGGCGTGCTGGCCGCCTTCATCGTGATGCGTTATCAGGGCGTCAACGCCAACATCATGTCGCTGGGCGGAATCGCCATCGCCGTGGGCGCCATGGTCGATGCGGCCGTGGTCATGATCGAAAACGCGCACAAGCACATGGAGACCTGGCATCACGAACATATCGGCGAAAAACTGCAAGGACCGGCTCATTGGAAAGTAATCGGTGAAGCCGCCACCGAAGTCGGACCCGCCTTGTTTTTCTCGCTGCTCATCATCGTGCTGTCCTTCATTCCGGTATTCACCTTGGAAGCACAGGAAGGGCGGCTGTTTTCCCCGCTCGCGTTCACCAAGACCTATACCATGGCGGCGGCGGCGGGCCTAGCCGTCACTCTCATTCCAGTGCTTATGGGTTATCTCATCCGCGGGCGCATCCCCTCGGAAATGGCCAACCCGCTCAATCGCCTGCTGATTGCGCTCTACCGCCCGGTGCTGGACTTCGTACTGCGTTTCCCGCGCGCCACGCTCGTCACCGCCGTCATCGTGGCCGTGCTGACCCTTTGGCCCGCAAGCCGCCTGGGCGGCGAATTCATGCCGCCGCTCGACGAAGGCGATCTGCTCTACATGCCTTCCGCGTTGCCGGGCATTTCGGCCGGCAAGGTCGCGCAACTGCTGCAACAGACCGATCGCCTCATCAAGACCGTGCCGGAAGTCGCAAGCGTGTTTGGCAAGGCCGGCCGCGCCGAGACCGCCACCGATCCGGCGCCGCTGGAAATGTTCGAGACCACGATTCAATTCAAGCCGCGCAGCGAGTGGCGCCACGGCTTGACCACGGACAAGCTGGTCGAAGAACTCGACCGCATCGTCAGCGTGCCGGGGCTCTCGAACATCTGGGTGCCACCCATCCGCAACCGCATCGACATGCTTGCCACCGGCATCAAAAGTCCGGTCGGCGTAAAAGTCGCGGGTGCGAGTCTCGCGGAAATCGAGCGCATCACGGCCGCGATCGAGCGCGTTGTCAAACGCGTGCCGGGTGTGTCTTCCGCGCTGGCCGAGCGCTTGACCGGCGGGCGTTATGTGGATGTCAACATCGATCGTAATGCCGCCGCCCGTTATGGCATGAATATCGCAGATGTGCAAAGCGTGGTCTCCGCCGCCATCGGCGGCGACAACATCGGCGAGACGGTCGAGGGCCTGCAACGCTTCCCCATCAATCTGCGCTATCCGCGCGAGCTGCGCGACTCGGTGGAAAAACTGCGCCAGTTGCCGGTGCTCACCGAGCGTGGCGCGCAGATCCGGCTGGGCGATCTGGCCGCGATACAAATCACCGATGGTCCGCCCATGCTCAGAAGCGAAAATGCGCGCCTGTCGGGCTGGGTTTATATCGATATACGCGGACGCGACCTAAGCTCCGCCGTGCGTGAGATGCAGCAAGCGGTGGCCAAAGAGGTAGAACTGCCTGCCGGTTATTCGATCTCCTGGTCCGGTCAGTTCGAGTTTCTCGAACGTGCCAGCGCCAAACTCAAGATCGTCGTGCCTGCCACTTTGCTGATCGTATTCGTTCTGCTTTATGTCATTTTCAAGCGCCTTGACGAAGCGCTGCTCATCATGGCCGCGCTGCCCTTTGCGCTCGCTGGCGGCTTCGCGCTTTTGTGGCTGCTCGAACACAATCTCTCTGTGGCCAGCGCGGTGGGTTTTATCGCGCTCGCTGGCGTGGCGGCGGAGTTTGGCGTCATCATGCTCCTATATCTGAAACATGCCTGGGAGGCTCGTCTCGCCGCAGGAAGGACCAGCGAAGCCGACCTGCTCGATGCCATCCGCGAAGGTGCCGTGCTGCGCGTGCGCCCGAAGGCCATGACGGTGGCCATCATCGTTGCCGGCCTCATACCGATCATGATTGGCACCGGCACCGGTTCAGAAGTCATGCAACGGATCGCCGCGCCCATGGTGGGCGGGATGATCACCGCGCCGCTGCTGTCGATGCTCGTGCTGCCGGCGGCGTATTACCTGATTCGCCGCAGGCAGGTGCTTGGGGGTAATTCCATCGAGTATTGATGGAGCGCGTTTGCGGTTTGCCCGCCTTATTCACCAATACGTGAATGGTCCCTTGAGGACATTTACTGAACGATTGCCGTGCATATCAGCCAGCGAAGCAAAATCAGGCGCAGCGGCGCGCCAAAAAATCCGCTAGCGTTTCAGCGCAGGCGCGGCCATGAGACAGCGGCAAGCCGTGTTTGGAATGGGCAAAGACCTGCAACTCAGCATCGGTAATTGCAGCACGCATCGCAACCATCACATCCGGCGGTATGAAGGGGCTGGACTGGGGGCTAAGCAATAGAGTCGGCAGCTTGATTTCCCCCAGGCGCGGGGTCAGGTCGGCTCCGAGCAGTAGATCGGCAAGCCCGAGTGTGGCCTCCATCGAACAGGTTTCATGCAATCGGAGATACCAGACGTGTACCGCGACGTCGAGCGCGTCTGGGTGAAAACGTGAAGCCATCATCAGCTTGGCCCACCCTGCCTGTTTTTCCTGGGCGAGCACATCCCGCCAGCCCTTGACGTTGCTGACCAGACCGCCGCGCGCGGCGGCATTGGATAACGTCAGGCTCAACAGTCTCTGCGGCGCGGAAAGTGCGCAGGCCAGTGCCACGGTTCCGCCGATGGATTCGCCCACCAGATGAAAGCGCTTTGCGCCCGCCGCGTCGGCGACTTTGAGCAGATCGTTCACCAGCCCCTCGAAGGACCAGCCATAGTCGCGCGGCGACGGCACCGATTGCCCAAAACCACGCATGTCGAACCGCACGATTCTGTAACGAGTGGCCAGCACCGGCATCCAGTCCGCCCAGATGTGAGTGTTGGCCGCGATGCCGTGATGGAAAATGATCGTTTTCGGATGCTCCACCCAGGCCGGGACGACATTGCAAACGTCGTAGTAAAGTTCACCGCTTCCGGTTTCGATCATCGGCATTTGAATTGGCTCCTTATAGTTCTGCGTGCGTCGGATTCTTTAGCGGCTGAAGAGAATCTACAATCTTGAAAAAACGCTTTCACCGCGGAGGACGCGGAGGAAAAGCCCAGGCAATGCAAGAACGCATATTTTTATCCGAAATTTACTACGCAAGTGTTGAGGGGACTCTTGTCTTCCTCCGCGTCCTCTGCGTCCTCCGCGGTGAGCGTCTTTTGGTTTGGCACGCTAATCGTACACAGCAAGTGCCTTGCCACGCGTTTCGGGCAGCAAGGCCACCACTAGAATCACCACGGAGAACCCCACGATCGCCACCATGCCGATCGCCTTGCCCAGCGTGATAGTGCTGCTCAGGTACCCAACCAGCGGCGTGGCGAAGGCGCTCATTCCGCGCCCGAAGTTGTAGACGAAGCCCTGGCCCGACCCGCGCACGCGACTTGGGAAGAGTTCGGTCAGGAAGGGTCCGCATCCGCTGAAATTGCCGGATACAAAAAATCCGAGGGGGAATCCCAAAAACAGCATCATAGTGTCATTGATCGGAATTTGCGTGTACACGATCGCGATAAGCGCCGAACCCGTGGCAAACAGAAAGAAGGTTTTCTTGCGCCCCAGAATATCTGAGGCGTAGGCCGCCGCGAGATAACCAATGAAGGAGCCGAAAATGATCACGAACGTGTACAAACCGGTATTAAGCACCGATAGCCCGCGCTCGTTCTTGAGGAAGGTCGGCAACCAGAAGAAGACGGCGAAGTAACCGGCCATCATGCCGGTAATCATCAGGCTGGTGAGCACCGTAGTCTTCAACAAGGGCGGCGAGAAAATCTCCAAGAAGTAGCTGCCGCGCTCCTTCGCTTTGGCCTTGGTGGCGCTATAGACTTCCGGCTCCTGCACGTTGCGACGGATATAAAGCACCAGCAGCGCCGGCAGAATGCCGGACCAGAACATCGCCCGCCAGGCGAGATGTTCGGGAAGCACCGAATAGAGCAGCAGGAAAAGCAGATTCGCCACGCCCCAGCCGATCGCCCAACCGCTTTGCATCGTACCCACCGCCTTGCCGCGGTGCTGCGGGCGAATCATTTCGCCGATCAGCACGGAGCCTACCGCCCATTCGCCGCCAAATCCCAGGCCCTGCAGAGAGCGCGTGACCAGTAGTTGTTCGAAGGAGTTGGTGAATCCGCAAAGAAAGGTAAAAAAAGCAAACCAGAGAATGGACAATTGCAGAATGCGGACGCGCCCATATCGATCTGCCAGCACACCCGCCAGCCAGCCGCCGACCGCAGAACTAATGACTGTCGCAGTGGTTATCCAGCCGGCCTGGACTTTGGTCATGCTCCACACCGCCATCAATGTGGGAATGACGTAAACAAAAACCATCACGTCGACCGAATCGGTCGCCCATCCACCGACGGCGGCAATCAGTGTCTTGCGCTCTTTGCCGTCCAGTTCCTTGAGCCATGCGAACATCGGACCTCCCCAGTTAGCCAATTTTATGAGTTACGCGCGCTTTCATTGCGAAATGGATCAACCCATCCGGGCGCCCATCTTTGGTCATTTACGCGTTGACTCAGGATTATTTCGTATAGTGTATACCTGCCGATGTGAAGGTTGAATTGCCGGCTCTTCAAGGAGAAACGATATGTCACAAAACAAACAGGCGCGATGGCTATGGATCGCCGGGCTGATGCTTGGACTGTTGCCCACCGCGCTGCACGCACAGTCCCTGCGGGACCGGTTGCTGGGAACCTGGGAGCTCGTGTCCTGGAATTACTTGACCAGCGGGGTCGAGGAGCCAGGTCCGCTGGGCAAGGATGTCACTGGCTATATCATGTACACGACTGACGGCCATATGTGCGCCAGCGCAATGATTCCAGACCGAAAGAAATTCGGCACGGCGGATTTCCGCGCAGCGTCCGACGAAGAAAAAGCCCGAGCCTTCGAAAGCTTCTTTGGTTATTGCGGTAAGTTTGAAGTCAACGAATCGGACGTAACCGTCACCCATCTCGTCGAAGCCGGCTCCGTTCCGAATTGGACGGGTACCCGGCAGAAACGGTTCGTGAAAATCTCCGGCGAAGCCATGACTCTGACGACACCCCTGCAAACGATCGGAGGGCGGGAGCTTGTCGGGGTCATTGCGTGGAAGCGGGCAAGGTGACTCATCCGTTGGAAGGCAGCGAAAGCAGTTGATAAGGTCGGCGCAATCGGAAGGGCAAGGCCCTTAGTAGATATAAAGTATAGGCCTGACCCCGCCGGGCATTCAAAATCTGGTTAAACTTTCGACGCTTCCAGACACCGGGTTTCATCAAATGCATCGCTTTCGGCAAATTCTGAAATTTGCAACCTTACTTGCGCTCCTGCTGCCCACGATTGCGCGGGGAGTCGATCCTTACCCGACAAAACCGATCCGGCTGGTGGTTGGCTACGCGGCGGGCGGATCGGCCGACGCAACCGCGCGGCACCTTGCCGACTGGGTAGGCAGGAAGATCGGGCAGCCGGTGTTGATCGAGAACAAGGGCGGCGCGGCGGGGTCGATCGCGGCGGCCAGTGTGGCGGCTGCGCCGGCTGATGGGTATACCTTGCTGTACTCGACCAGCGACCTGGTGATGTATCCGGCATTGCACCGGAATGTCTCATACCGTCCGCTGAAGGACTTCGCACCCATCACGGCGCTGCAAACCCGGGCACTGGTTTTGGTGACGCATCCTTCGCTCGGCGTAAAGACCGTGCAGGAACTGGTTGCATTGGCCAAGGCAAAACCGGGCCAGTTGAATTTCGAATCATCGGGATTTGGCAGCGTGGAACATCTGGCGGCCGAGGTATTTCAGCATCAGACCGGAATCTCCATGGTCCACGTGCCTTACAAGGGCAGCGCGCCTGCCGTGGTCGATCTGGTCGCCGGTCGGGTTCAGGTGGGTTTCGAAGTTCCCCTCAATGTCGACGGCCACATCAGGAGTGGAAAACTGGTCCCTCTCATGAGCACGGGGCGCGAACGTCTGGGCTCGCTGCCGAAAGTACCGAGCGCGCCCGAATCCGGACTGCCGGCCATGGTGCTGAACGTGCCCTGGGCCGGCGTTCTGGCGCCCGCCGGAACCCCCGCGGATCGTATCGCGCTGTTGAATTCCGTGTTTACCCAGGCAAGAAACGCGAAAGAAACCGTCTCCCATCCTGTGTTCGCGGACGCTAATCCGATGACCGGTCCTCCGCAGGCATTCGGCGCATTCCTCTCCACGGAACTGGCGCGCTGGGCAAAGATAGTGAGCGACTCGGGAATCGAGCCGGAGTAAACCCCTTGGATGTTTCAGTATTTCTTCTTCGTGCCGCGTTCTCAATCTGCGCTCTGATTTTCTGCGCATCGGCTGTTGCGCAATCGACAGCCCATCCGGAAGACGCGGCAGATTTGGAAATGGCAGTCGAAGTCGGACAGTTGCTGGAAATCATCGTAAAAATTTCCGACTATCCCATGCCGCCATCGCTTCCCACGATATTCGTGATTCCGCAGCATCAGCTGGAATCCAAACTCTGCGACCAGCCTTGTAATGCCACGGCGGCCTATTTTCCGCGCGAAGGAATTTATCTTGCCGGACATCTGGTTCCGTTGCGGGACACCTCAGCCCGGGCAGCCTTGGTCCACGAGCTGGTGCATTTTCTCCAACAGGGGCACACCAAATTCGCGCATATTGCAGGCTGCCGGCGTGAAATGGAAAAAGAGCGGGAAGCTTTCGAGATCCAGAACGCCTACCTGGCCCACATGGGCAAGCAGGAAATGGTTATGTTTCTCGAAGGCATTTACGAATGTAGCGGTCGATAGCGCCGCGCCGCCGTGCCCTCAGTCGAACCCGCGCCCCTGGGCGCTTCTGACGCCGTGCAGGATGGACTGCGCCACCACTGTTTTATCCACCTGGTCGACAAACTTGACCTGGTTCGCCTTGACCAGACTGGGCACTTGTTTATATTCGAGGTGACGTCGCAAAGCGGCATGCACGTGGCCACGCATCATTTTGACGTTCAGCGGCTTGTTCAAGTAACGGAAAATCTGCGCATGGTTAATCAATTCGATCACTAGTTTCGAATCCGAAACATCGGTCACCACAATGGATAAAAGCTGCGGTATTTCCTGCTTCAGTAAATTGAGCATCGCGGTCAGCCGACTTCGGCCAATATCGACATCGGTGATCAACGCGGCGATTTCTCTTTTCCGCATGACCTCCAGTGCCGCGTCGAGGTCTGACACATAGATGACCGGACACAGATCGCCAACCAGTTGACGCACTACTCGAAAGATTTCCTCGTCCTTATCGAGTACCAGCAGACCGGCGTCCATCTGTTGCGGCAAGTCAGCCACGCTGGATCTTGTGTCCGCCAGTTCCAGGGCGATAGTCGCCGCCTCGGCCACGACGACGCGGAGGTCCGCATTGTCCCAAGGCTTGCTGATAAAGCGATAGACTTCGCCGTCGTTGATCGATCCGACGATTGCCGCAAGATCCGAGTATCCGGTCAACAATACACGCACGCTGCGTGGCGAAATTTCGCGGGCCCGCCTGAGCAGCTCAACACCCAGCATGGCCGGCATGCGCTGATCGCTGATAATCACATGCATGAAGTGCCTGCTTATGAAGTCGAGCGCCTTGTGACCATCGGTGGTGGTAAAGACGTGATATCGATCGCGAAACAGGGATTTGAGTGCGGTCAGGATTCGCTCTTCGTCGTCCACCAGCAGCAGGCGGACTTTTTTGACGCTGTCGTCGAGCTGGATGGCACTTTCTCCGGGAGCGGCAAGCCGGGATTCCGCGGCCGGCATTGTACTGGCGCGGGCGGTCGGTGCCGATTGAAGCAGCCTCGCCGCACTGAGCAGGGCAGCGCCGTTCGGTATCGCGCTTCCGGGTGCGGATTTCGAGCGATCGGGACTCAGCGACGCCTCGATCGCGTTGCGCAATGCTTCGGAGAATTCCCTCGCGCTTGGAAAACGGTCGGCTTTATTCTTCGCCATCGCAACTTGTAGCACACGGTCGATATGCGGTGACAACTTGGGATTGATGCTGGAAGGGTTTTCCGGCACCTTGTTCATGACGTACTGCATGAGTTCAACCGAGCCGCCAATGAAAGGTTTCCTGCCAACCAGCAGCTCGTAGGCGATTACGCCGATTGAATACAAGTCCGCCAGCGAGTCGACTTGGGCGCCTAGAAACTGCTCGGGCGACATGTAGTGCAGCGTGCCCAGCACGTCACCTATTTGGGTAAGCGCGGACGCCTCGGTCCTGGCGATACCGAAGTCGCCGAGTTTGATGCCTCCGTCCTTGTTTACCATGATATTCGACGGCTTGACGTCCCGGTGCACAACCCCTTCGCCGTGCGCATGGGCGACGGCATCGAGCAACTGACGGATAATTTCCCAACCTTCGCGGACTCCGTACGCGCCACCCTGTGTAAGGTGCTCCTTCAGGGTTTTGCCATTGACCAGCTCCATGACGATGTAGGCGATATTCTCGTCTTCGCCGTAGTCGTAAATTTGCACGATGCACGGATGCACCAGCCGGCCGGCGGCGCGGGCTTCATGCCGGAAGCGACCGACAATATGCTGGAGCTCCGAGGGATCAAGCTCCGACTTGACGATGACCTTGATCGCCACGCCGCGCTCAATCGCGGCATCGAACCCCTTGTACACCACCCCCATGGCTCCGCGCCCCAAAAAAGCCCGGATTTGGTATTTGCCGATCTTATCTGGCAGCGTCATGAATTAGCTCTCGATTTGTGCATCAGCCGGTGGTTTCATCGGTAGGTGAACACTAAACAAGCTGCCTTTGCCCGCGTGCGACCGCACCTCGATCCGACCGCCGTGCTGCTGAACAATCTTGTACGAAATCGACAGACCCAGGCCGGTTCCCTTGCCGATTTCCTTGGTGCTGAAAAATGGATCGAATATCTTCGGCAGCACATCGGGTGGAATGCCCCTGCCATTGTCCAGCACCTCGACGGTGACACCGTCCTTATCGCTACGCGTCGTCAAGGTAATGGTGCCGCCGTCATTGTTCATGGCTTGTGCGGCGTTGGTAATCAGGTTGAGGAACACCTGGTTGATCTGTGAAGGCGAACACACGATATCGGGTATCGCCCCGAATTTCCTTTCTACCGTAACGGACTTCAGCAGATGCTTGGCAAGCAACAGAGTACTGGAAAGCCCGTCATTGAGATTGAAGGGCGTTACCTTGCTGCGGTCCAGCCGGCTGAAATCTTTGAGATTTCCGACAATGTCGGCCATCTGCCCGGTACCGTAAACGCCGTCGTTCACCAATGTGGACAACTCATTGACGACACCCTGACTTTTAAGCGAGCTAATCTGCCGCGAAACCACGGCAAACTGACGCGCCAGTTCCTCAGCGCTGCCGGCATCTCCGCCCTGCAACAAACTTAGCAGTCGCTCCGTGTCGTCGAGCGCGCTCCCCAGTTCGGGGAGTTTTTCCGCTACTGTCCCCAGACTGTTTTTAACGTAGGCCAGGGGCGTATTGATTTCGTGCGCCACGCCAGCAACCATCTGCCCGAGCGAGGCCATTTTCTCCGACTGAATCAGTTGCGTTTCCGACTCCTTGAGGTGACGCAAGGCGTCCGAGAGCTCGCGAGTGCGCTCTCGCACGCGGTGTTCGAGGCCTACGTTGGCCGCGCGCAGTTTTGCACCCAGCCAACCGAGAAGGATCAGCAACGCCCCCGCGTACGCAATCAGATAGACCCGGAACAATTCCTTGCCTTGCAGTGTGGTTTCCAGTTCGCGGTTAAAGGACAAAGTGAGTCCATCGAGCTGGGGCCCCGAGGTCAGGACCTCCAGGTGCCCTATGAGCTCTTGTTCGGCCAGCTTGCGCTTGAGTAGATTAATGCCGGCCTCGCGGGTTTTCTGTGCAGCGGCCAGCAATGGTTCTGGCATTGTCGCAATCGCGACTTCAAGTTCGCCCAACGCAGCTTCGAAATTACCTGACTGCGCCTCGCTCACCAGCCAGAAATAAAGCGATGCCCCGCTCACCAGCCGGTTGATCAGCGCATCGAGCCCTGGCCGCCCTCCTTTGAGATTGGCCGCCTGAGCGCCGAGGTCCCGCGCGTTGCCGACCAGGTCGTTCAGGGCGGCTTTGGAGGCCGTATTTTCCCCTCTGAACTTTTCCACAAGCCGGGCCTTTTCCGTAATTGTCTTGTTCAGTTCCGGAAGGCTCTTGCTCAATGGCGTCCCAGGATTTGCCCGTGCCTCCAACTCCAGCGCACGCAGCGCCCTAAGTGCGATCGGGCGACGATCTATGGGAGGCGAGGACGCATTGTCCGGCTCCAGGCTCGCCCGCAATACATCGACATCCCAGCGCCCGTCGATTTCCTTCAGCTCGCGCAGCAGACCGAGGATTTCGTGTTCTCCGCGCAAATCCACAGCTTCGGTTTTGATGTACAAGAAAACCAGCAAGACAATCATCGCCACAGAGCCTGCGCCAAACAACACATTCTTGATGATTTCTGGTCGGTTCATAGGTCGGTAGTTGAATTTCCGGGATGGGCAATCACGATGCGGGACTCACGGTTCGCGCTTTGGGCAATTGTAAATTGGCGGGCTTTCAACGTCCAAGCTGGATCACTCGGGTGTTCGACATGGCCAGACGATCTGTCAAGGTACGTAGCAATGCATTGGCGAAGCGCGTCTGACAGCCTTGGCTGAATGTATCGAGGGAGCCGCGCTGAATTTCGACAACCAATACGTCGGTAGCGGCCACCACCGTGGCCTGACGCAGCGCCGGCAATGCCTGAACATAGGCCATTTCCGCAAAACATTCGCCTGCCCCGATCACATTGAGGAGTCGCCCGTCCCGGGTTACCTTGAGTTGACCCTCGGCCAACAGATACATGCTGGCGCCTTCGTCGCCTTCGTTCAGAATGGCAGTCTGTGCCGGATGGCGGGTCCATCTGCCGGCACGCAGCAATTCCCAGATTTCGGCATCGTTGAACTCGGCGAGAAACTTCATGCGCCTTAGCGACTGGAATTTCTCGGTGTCGGGAACCCGATTGACAAAAACACTCAATCTTCCGGCATCAGCCAGCGCCAGCGCGAATTCGGCCCAGCCGGGAAATCGCCGTGCCGGATTTTTGGCGAGCGCACGAGTCACAATGGCATCGAATTGCGCCGGCAATTGGGGATTGATCCGACTCGGCGGTAGCGGCTCGTGACGCAGGATAAGGCTAAAAATTTCCGGGACACTGCCCGCCTTGAAAGGCTGAATGCCGGTGGACATTTCATACATCAGCACACCCAGCGAAAACATGTCGCTTTGTTGGGTAGGCGACTGGCCGCTGACCTGCTCGGGGGATTCATATAGCGGCGTGCCAATGTTGGAAATCTGAGTAACGTTTGCCCGATGGAAATAGGCAGCCCCGAAATCGCTGACTTTTACCCCGCCATCATCGGTGATCATCACGTTGGCTGGCTTGATATCACGATGCACGATCCCGTGCCGCCCCGCGTATTCCAACGCACCGCAGCACTTGAAGGCGATTTCGATGATGTCGTCGAGAAGCATCGGAGTGCCGGGCACGAGCCTTTCGGACAATGTTCCGCCCGACACATACTCCATGGCAATATAACCATGATCGGCGTCCACCGCGGCCTCAAGAATCTTGACGATGTGCGGGTGGTCGAGTTTGCCGGCCAGCGATGCCTCGTTCATGAACTGCCGCATGCCAATCGCGCCCAAATCCGGATCGTTAAGGACCTCCGAGTCGATAACTTTTAATGCCACCTCGCCGCCCGAAAACGTGTCGAGCGCCAGAAAAACCTTCCCGGATGCGCCCCTACCCAGCAGCCTGCGGATCTGATATTTGCCAAGTGTTTCGCGCACCAAATTTCTCCCTCAAACCTGGCCTGCTTGTGCGGAGCCACGATTATGCGTTACCAGCAAGTTTACGGTTTAATCGGCGCCCTGCATTTCGGTTTCCAGTTCGGCCAATTGAGGCAGCGACAATTCGATGCCAAGGAGGGTCCATGCCTTGATTTCCGATCGCAGCTCTGTCGCTGTAAGTGGATTCGCTTCCAGCCACCCCTGATCCAGCTCGATAACAAAACTCGATTTTCTGCGCGAGGCATGAATTGACGGCAGGCGCGCATCGGTACGACTGCGGTTGAGCAGTACCGCCACGCGCATTGCCACCAGCAGGGACCAGTCGAATTCGTTGCGCACCAGCCCGCGCAGTTTGGACAGACCGCCGCGATGCGCCAGCACCAGCATGGCCAGGTGCTGTTGCTCCATTTTCGAGAATCCCGGCATGTCGGCGTTGGCAATGATGTAGGCGGAATGTTTGTGAAATCCGCTATGCGCCACCGACAAGCCGATTTCATGCAGCCGGGCGGCCCAGGACAACAACATTCGCGGAGATTCGATTTCTTCCCCTGGCAGGTTGGAAATATCCGAGTAGATTCTCAGCGCCAGTCGTTCCACCCTGTGGGCATGCATGGAGTCCACATGGTAACGCTTCATAAATTGGCGCACCGTCTGCTCGCGCATGTCCCGGCGGTGGGCACGGCCAACCATGTCCCAAAGTATTCCCTGGCGCATTGCGCCATTGGCCAGCGCCATTTGTTCGACGCCAAGCTCCTCGAAAATGGCGTTCATGATGGCAAAGCCGCCTGGCAGTACGGCAACGCGGTCGTCGCGCAAACCGGGTAGTGCCACGCGGTCCAGATGCCCCGCCTTAATCAGGGAGGCGCGCAGCCGCTCCATTCCCTCTCGGTTAAGGTCGCCGGCACTCCAGCCGTTGGCGCCCAGGATATCGCCGATCGCGCGCGCCGTTCCGGAGGAGCCGATCGCCTGCTGCCATTGTTTGCGGGAGAACAGCTTCTTGATGGTTTCCAGCTCAATCCGCGCGGCAAGTTCGGCCTGCCGCAGATTGGCTTTCGAGAGCCGCCCGTCCTCGAAATACTTGAGGGTGTAGCTCACGCAGCCCATGTACAGGCTTTCCAGACGGTGTGGCTGATGGCCTGCACCAATAATGAATTCGGTGGAACCGCCACCGATATCCACCACCAGACGTTTTTCCTGGGTAACGGGCAAACTATGCGTTACACCCAGATAGATCAGGCGCGCTTCTTCCCTGCCCGCCACCACTTCAATCGGGAACCCCAGCGCCGCCTCGAAGCGCGGAATAAATTCCCGGGCATTTTTTGCCACCCGCAGTGTATTGGTACCGACAGCCCTTACCGCGCCAGGTGGAAGCCCGCGCAAACGCTCGCCAAACCGTTGCAGACAATCTATGGCGCGCGCCTGCGCGATTTCATTCAGTAGTTTTTCGGGTGTCAGTCCGGCGGCGAGCCTGACCGGTTCGCGCAAGGAATCCAGCGGGTAAACCTGATCGTCATCGATACGAGCCATCTGCAGCCGGAAGGAATTGGACCCCAGATCGACGGCCGCAATCGTCATGAAACTTTCCATCGCGACATTGTGCCTGAATTCGGAGACTCAACGCGATGCACATGCGGGAAAAACACGGGCCCGGGAGTCCTGTCCGAACATTCAGGGCTGCAATGGTGAATGGGGCTCCGAGATAGCTATCCGGCAGCAGTCGTACGCCTCGGACCTTGTTCTGGCACGCCGCTATCCGAGTACTTCGCGCTCGATTTCTTCCAGCGTGGTATGGCGTACGTCCTTGCCCTTTACCATGTAAATGACGTATTCGGAAATGTTCTTCGAATGGTCGCCGATGCGTTCGATCGCCTTGGCGATGAACAGAATTTCGATCGACATGGAGATCGTGCGCGGATCTTCCATCATGAAGGTAATGAGCTGCCTGAGCACGCTGCGAAATTCATCGTCCACATGCCGGTCCTGGCGCACCACCTCGGCCGAGGCGCTAACGTCCAGGCGAGCAAAAGCATCCAGGGATTTTCGCAACATTTCCAGCGCCACCTGCGACATGCGGCGAATTTCGGCGGTGCGCGGCTGCTGCAGCCGATCGTTCGAATAGATCAGTTTGGCCATGCGCGCGATCTTGGCAGCCTCATCGCCGATACGCTCCAGATCGGTGATGGTCTTGACCACGGTCATCAGCATGCGCAGATCCCCCGCTGCCGGCTGGCGCCTGGCGATGATGGTGCTGCAGTCTTCGTCGATGCCGACTTCCTGCGCATTCACCAGGTGGTCGTTGTGTTCGACCTTGTCACACAATTCTAGATCTCCGGAGATCAAAGCCTCCAACGCCTGCTTGATCTGCTCCTCGACCATGCCGCCCATTTGCAGCACGCGACCTCGCAGTGCCTCGAGTTCTGCGTCGAATTGTTTGGAGGTATGTACCGAATTTGGCATTTGTTCCTGCTCCCCGAACCGGACTTCATAGGTAAATGGCTGATAGTAACTGCAATACGTGACAGCCAGGTTTCAGCCGCTCATTGTTTTGACGCCTGCCGAGGTTCCCAGCAGCAGCACATCGGCGCCGCGGCGCGCGAACAAACCGTTGGTAACGACCCCCACAATCTGGTTGATCGTACCTTCCAATTCGACGGGGTTAAGGATTTTCAGCCCACGCACGTCCAGTATCAAGTTGCCGTTGTCCGTGGTAAATCCCTGCCTGAGTTCGGGATGGCCGCCAAGCTTTACCAATTCCCTCGCAACATGCGAGCGCGCCATGGGTATGACTTCCACCGGCAGCGGGAAATCGCCCAGCACATCCTTGAGCTTGGATTCATCGGCAATACAGATGAATTTTTTCGCCACGGCCGCGACAATTTTTTCCCGGGTCAGGGCTCCGCCGCCGCCCTTGATCATGTGCAGATGCCGGGTGACTTCGTCGGCGCCATCCACATAGATTGGCAGGTCCGCCACCGAATTCAGATCGAGCACGCGGATGCCGACACTTTTGAGCCGGGCTGCGCTCGCCTCGGAACTCGCCACTGCGCCTTCGATCCGACCCTTGATGCGCGCCAGTTCGTCGATGAAGTAATTAGCCGTCGAACCGGTTCCCACCCCGACCACACAGTCGGGCGGAACATACCCTATCGCCTCGCGCGCCACCCGGGCTTTCAGCGTATTTTGGTCCATTTGTTTCTTCGCCCCGTGATTCGCGCCGCTTTTTCGTTTGAGCGGCAACCTTTGCGCAAGGATAGCGACATCCGTCGCGGCGCACAAACCGCAATATCGGCCGAAGACGGGTTCTTGGCAAAGCGCAACCGGTGGATGAGTATTTCGTCGCGACAGGTAATAGGGCCGGCAAGAACAAGTCTGACCTGCCGCTACACGGCGGCCGAGCCCCTCCCTTGCCCGAATGGCTGCGGCGAAATTGCTCGTGGTTTATTTCTTGCATGGACCACGCTTGAAAGTGGTTCAAACCTGTATGCGGCCACATATAATGGCAAGCTGTAAATTTTTGCCGATTCACTCCGGTCCGGTCGATGAAAAAGCTGATATCCCTGTTATTGCTCTTTGCTGGCGGCGCCTTCGCCGAGCCTCAGGACAACGTATTTCTGGAAGCGCGTGAAGCATTCCAGCGCGGCGACATCGCGCGCCTGGAGCGGCAGGCCGCCGAGCTGAAGGAAGACTACCCGCTTCGCTCTTATGTCCAGTACTGGTTGTTGCGTTCGCGGCTCAATGATTCCGACGAGGCGGAGATTGAAGAATTCCTCGACCAGCACAGGGGCGACCTGGTCGCCGAACGCTTACGCGCCGACTGGCTGCGCCAACTGGCTCTGCGCGGCAAATGGGACGATTTTTTGCGCCAATATTCCGAATTGGGGACACCGGATACCGAATTGGCCTGTCGCGCCGCCCAAGCCCGAATGTTGAAGGGCGAGGCGGGTGCACTGACCCGGGCACGTTCCCAGTGGTTCACGGCCCAGGTTCTGCCCGATGACTGCCAGCCACTGTTCAAGGCCATGTTCGACCTGCAGATACTTTCCGCGGAAGATACATGGGCGCGCATCCGTTTGACGCTTGAGTCCGGTAATGTCGGCGCCGCCAAACGCCTGGTGGGATATCTTCCTGCCGATCAACGGGCCGAAGCGCGCGATTTTGCGGAAATCGGCCGTCGGCCATTGCGCTACCTGGACCGAACTCCCCTGCCTCTCAAAACCCAGGCGCAGAGGGAAATGGCGATTTATGCCCTATACCGGCACGCAGCAACCGCGCCGAAAAACGCGGTGGAGCGGCTGCGTGGCATTGCGCCACAGCTTTCCCAGGAAGAACAACACTATGCTTGGGCTCAAGTTGCAGCGATCGCCGCGCGCAACCTGCATCCCGAAGCCCATAACTGGTTCGCCGAACCCGCGCGGATGAACGATCGCCAACTCACCTGGCAGGCCCGTTCGTCCTTGCGGGCGGGCGACTGGAGCGGAGTGTTATCCGCGATCGACGCCATGACGGCACCGGAACGCAAACTGCCCCAGTGGCGATACTGGAAAGCGCGGGCGCTGGCGGCGCTGTCCCGCCAGGACGAAGCCAACGAGCTGTTTGAGCCCTTGTCCAACGAGTTTAATTATTACGGTCAGCTCGCGGCCGAGGAAGTCGGGACGGCAATGAGTTTTGCCCCCCAAACCTATCGCCCAGAACCCGAAGACGTCGAAGCAGTCGCCGGGGAGCCCGGCATCCGCAGGGCATTGCAGCTTTACCGGGCCGGCCTGCGCTATGAAGGCGCACTGGAATGGCAGTGGACCATCCGCGAATATGACGACAAACAATTACTGGCAGCGGCCGAACTGGCAATGCGCAACGACTGGTTCGAACGCGCAATCGATACCGCGGAACGTACCGTTTTACTGCACGATTTTAGCCTTCGATACCCGACCCCTTATCGAACCTTGGTACAGTACAACGCCCAGCAGCTGGGGCTCGATGAAGCATGGATCTACGGCTTGGTTCGGCAGGAAAGCCGTTTTGTCCATACTGCCCGTTCCTCGGCCGGTGCCAGCGGCTTGATGCAATTGATGCCTTCTACCGCCCGTTGGGCCGCCCGTCGATTGGGTCTGAATCGCCACCATGCGACCCTGACCGAGACGGTGGACACCAATATCAGCATGGGCACTTTTTATCTCAAACAAGTGCTCGATTCCCTTGGCAACAATCTGGTGCTGGCCTCGGCGGGTTACAACGCCGGACCAGGACGCGCTCGCGAGTGGTTGGCCGATCGGCCATTGGAAGGCGCCATCTACGTCGAATCCATCCCCTTTCCGGAAACGCGGGAATACATAAAACGGGTTATGAACAACGCGCTTTATTACTCGAGACTCTTCCGCGAACCCGGACCGGGTCTGCGCGAACGCCTGGGCACCGTGCCTGCACGGGAACTTCAGAGAAACTAATCGTGCCCTAACCCCAGCCGTTTCCTGATCGCCATCGGGGAACACAACATTCCGCCCATTGTCCCGCCGACGGCAAACACCGCCGCACCGGCGTGACTTGCTCGAAAAATCCGCGCGGATTACTCTGTACAGAAGCTTCACTCCCAACTGCTTAAACAGCTTGAAACAGGATAAATGAAAATTCGCTCGGTCTGCGTAATCGGGGGTTCGGGTTTTCTGGGAAGCCACGTGGTTCGACAACTGGCGCAAAGGGGTATGCAGGTGCGAGTGCCGACCCGGCATCGCGAGCGCGCCAAACATCTGATCGTTTTGCCGACCGCGGAAGTCGTGAACGCCGATGTTCACGACGTCCGAACCCTTGAGACCCTGATTTCCAATGTTGATGCGGTCATTAATTTGGCAGGCATCCTGCATGAACGGCGCAAGGCTGAATTCACGCGCGCTCATGTCGACTTGCCGCGCAAGATTGCCGAAGCCGCTCGCAATCAAGGCACAAAGCGCCTGATTCATGTTTCGGCATTGAAGGCGTCCGAAAATGGCGCCAGCGCCTACCTTCGTTCCAAGGCCGCTGGCGAACGAGAAATCCGCGAAGGCCAAAAGGCGGGCATCCGCACCACGATTTTCCGGCCGTCGATCATATTTGGCCAGGAAGATCGATTGCTGAATTTGTTTGCGGGGCTGCTGCGAATGTTTCCCCTCATGCCCCTGGCTTGTGCCTCGGCCCGGCTGCAACCCATTTGGGTTGAAGACGTTGCCCATGCGATTGTCGCCAGCCTGGAAATGACCGAATGTTTCGACACGAGATTCGATCTGTGTGGTCCTCGCGTTTATTCCTTGCGGGGACTGGTCGAATACGTGGGCGCCGTGATAGGCAAAGATCCGCGCATTTTCGCGCTCAATCGGCCAATGTCCTATCTTCAGGCTTGGGCCATGGAAATGCTTCCGGGTCGGCTGATGACGCGCGATAACTATTGCTCGCTGCTAACCGACAACACCTGCAACGCTGATTTTCCGTCGATTTTTGGGCGCCAGCCCGCGACGATGGAATCGGTCGTGCCGCAATATTTGGCCGGGCGTACGTCAAGGGCGCGCTACCGGTGGTTTAGAAACCGGGCCGCCCGATAAGCTCGCGTGGCAATATTGCCCCGATCCCCCGGAAGACACAAAACCCATGTCCAACCTCAAGCTGGTCATCGCCAATAAGGCCTATTCGTCGTGGTCGCTCAGGCCCTGGCTGTTGATGAAACAGGCCGGCATCGATTTCGAAGAAATTCGCATCCCTCTTCACCAGGCGGGCACGCGCAATGCGATCTTGAATTATTCGCCGGCCGGACGGGTTCCGGTGTTGCTCGATGACAATCTGACGATCTGGGACTCGCTGGCGATTGCCGAATATCTCGCCGAGAAGTTTCCACAAAAAAATCTCTGGCCGCGGGATGCGGCGATGCGTGCGCGCGCGCGTTCGATCGGCGCGGAAATGCATTCGGGATTTTCGGCGCTGCGTACCAGCATGCAGATGAACGTGCGCAAGAAAATTCCCGGCCGAGTCCAAAGTGCCGAAGTAGCCGCCGACATCGCCCGCATCGACGCAATGTGGACCGAATGTCGGGTTGCGCATGGGAATGGAGGGCCGTTTTTGTTTGGACAATTCTGCATTGCCGACGCCATGTATGCCCCGGTCGCTACTCGTTTTCGAACCTACTCGGTTGCCTTATCCCAGCCTGCACAGACTTACGCCGATCACATTTTGGGCATGCCGGCGATGCAGGCCTGGGTTCGCGACGCGCAGACCGAAACCGAGGTGATTGCGCACTACGAAATATGAAAATCTACGAGGTCGGAGGCGCCGTACGCGACCGGCTGCTGGGAAGACAAGTCAGCGATCGCGACTATGTGGTGGTGGGCGCCACGCCGGAGAAGATGGAGCGCCTCGGTTACCGCCCGGTAGGCAAGGATTTCCCGGTTTTCCTGCATCCACAAACCCATCACGAATATGCGCTGGCGAGAACGGAACGCAAAACCGCTCGCGGCTACAAGGGATTTGAAATTCACGCCTCGCCGGAGGTAACGCTGGAGGAGGACCTGGCGCGCCGCGACCTGACAATCAATGCCATCGCCCTCGATGCCGAGGGTCGTATTTTCGACCCTCATCAGGGCGTCGCCGATCTGAAGGCCGGAATCCTTCGCCACATCGGCCCGGCCTTTGTCGAAGACCCAGTGCGCATATTGAGGGTGGCTCGTTTTTGCGCACGCTTCGGTTTCCAGGTCGCGCCGGAGACAATGGAACTGATGCGGGAAATGGTTCGCAACGCGGAAGTGGATCATCTGGTCGCCGAGCGGGTGTGGCAGGAAATTTCCCGCGGATTGATGGAGGCAACACCGTCGCGCATGCTGCAAACCCTGCGCGACTGCGGGGCGTTGTCGCGAATACTGCCCGAAGTGGATGCCTTGTTCGGCGTGCCACAGCCGGCAGCCCATCATCCCGAGATCGATACCGGAACCCATATCCAGCTGGTGATCGATTATGCGGCACGCCAGGATTATTCGCTGCCTGCGCGTTTTGCCGCGCTTACCCACGATCTGGGCAAGGGCGCAACACCCCGCGAACGCTGGCCGCAACACATAGGTCACGAAGAAAAAAGCGTCCAATTGCTGGAGACACTTTGCCAGCGACTACGGGTGCCGGCAGATTGCCGGGACTTGGGCATATTGGTGGCGCGCCATCACGGCACGGTCCACCGTGCGGCAGAACTGCGGCCCGGCACGGTATTAAACCTGCTCTCGGCAGTCGATGCTTTCCGGCGGCCTGAGCGTTTCGTGGCTTTTCTGGCGGCCTGTGCCGCTGATTATTTTGGCCGGGCCGGCGAGGCTCGGCCCGACTATCCGTCCATCCGTTTGTTAGGCGCCGTAGCCGCTGCAGCCCGCGGAATCGACGCTGGCCTCATTGCCCGCGAAGCGGGTGACCCCACGGCCATCGCCGCTGCGATCGAGACAGCGCGACTCAAGGCAATTAGCGAGACCCTGGCCAATTTGCGTCGGCAATAGGTCGGCGGGCGAGAAAAGTCTTTTAGACTGCGGAGCAAAAACTTGCCCCTAATGCTCGGATCTTTACCTCAGAAACCAGAAAATCAGGCTGGCGAGCAGCGACAGCATCAAAGTTGATCCAAACGGAAACGAATAACGCTTTCCATTGCGTTCGATATCCAGATCGCCGAGCAATCTCCCAAGCCCAAATTTGCGCAGCCAGGGCGTCACTACCCCCATCACCAGCAGGGCAAGCATCAGGGTCAGCACCCATTTGAACATGAGGGTTTGGCTTCAGCCGTTTCGGGCTTGGCATTCGAAAGTCGCTCGGATTATACGGGCGCGGCGATTGCTTTCATTTAGAATTTGCTTCTGCAATTCAATCTCGCATCGGAGACCTCGTTGATCGATTTATATACGTGGAGCACACCCAACGGTCGCAAGGTTTCCATCATGCTCGAAGAGCTTGGTCTAGCCTACCAGGCCCATGCCATCAATATAGGCAAGGGCGACCAGTTCAAACCCGAATTCATGGCAATCAATCCGAACAGCAAAATTCCCGCGATTGTGGATCATGACGGGCCGCAGAAAAAACCCTTTGTGTTATTTGAATCGGGCGCGATTCTGCTCTACCTGGCGGAGAAACACGCTCGCTTTCTTCCAGAAGCAGGTGCTGCGCGTTATGAAGTTTTGCAGTGGCTGATGTTTCAGATGGGTGGTGTCGGACCGATGTTCGGTCAGACGCATCATTTCCTGCGTGCCGCACCGCAGCCCGTCGAGTATGCCATCCATCGTTACAGCACCGAAACCCGGCGCCTGTACGCAGTGCTCGACAAACATCTCTCGAAACGCGAATGGCTGGGCGCCGATTATTCGGTGGCCGATATTGCGACCTATCCCTGGATCGCGCGTCACGAATGGCACAAGGTCGATCTGGCGGATTTTCCCGCGGTCAAGCGCTGGTTCGAAACGATCGGTGCGCGCCCGGCGGTTCAACGAGGCATGAATGTGCCCCCCCCCCGCTGAGCCGACGAAGCTCCCGCCCCTGGGCCTGGGCGTCCCGGCGAAAATCGGCAAATACCCGGTGATCAAGGAGGTCGGCCGCGGGGCGACCAGTCGGGTCTATCTTGGGCGCGATCCTTTTGCCAAGCGCGAGGTCGCCATCAAATTGATGAACCTCGATGATAATTCCGGAACCGACACGCTCAGACGTTATCACAAGGCATTTCTGAACGAAGCTTCGCTGGTTGGCAAGCTGAATCATCCGCATATCATGGCCATCTACGATGCCGATGCGACGGAAGAGTACAGCTATATCGTGATGGAGCATGTGAACGGATCCACCCTCGAAGATTACACCGAGGTGGACAAATTGCTCCCGATCGAGCGCGTCGTGGAAATTGCCTTCAAATGCAGCCTCGCCCTGGAATACGCCTATCGCCACGGCGTCATTCATCGCGACATCAAGCCCGCCAATATCCTGATCAGTGCACAAGGTGATATCAAGATCAGCGATTTTGGCGTGGCATTGCAAAAAGGGGCGGAGCACACACACTTGCAAGGCGTTGGCTCGCCATCCTATATGTCGCCCGAACAGGTACAGGACAAGGAGTTGAATCAGCAGACCGACATCTATTCCCTGGGCGTGGTGATCTATCAGTTGCTCACCGGAAAACTGCCGTTCGTCGGTGCGAACAAGGCGAGCCTGCTCTATCAGATTCTGAATATCGATCCCCAACCGCCTTCCCTTCACCGTACCGACATTCCCGCCGAACTCGACAAGGTTGTGATGCGTGCCCTGATCAAGGATCCGGCGGCGCGGTTCCAGGTCTGGACCGAATTCAGCCGTGGCCTGACGCAAACCTATCGGCATCTGGAAATGCCGCCGGATTCCATTTCCGACACCGAAAAATTCAACTCCATCAAGTCGCTGGCGTTTTTCCGCGGCTTTCGCGACGTGGAAGTCTGGGAAACCGTCCGCATCGCGACGTTCCGGCGCGTTCCGCCAGCCACGTCGGTTATCCGCGAAGGCGACGTGGGGGACAGCTTTTTTGTCATCGTGTCGGGGGAAGCCCAGGTCAGCCAGGATGGCCACTCGCTCGACCAGCTCACGACAGGCGCTTGTTTCGGCGAGATGCTTTATTTCGAAGAGGCACAGAGCAAGCGCGGCACATCGATATCTTCGGTATCTGCACTGACGGTGGTGGAGATCAAGGCAGCGGCATTGCAGAAAGCCTCCGACACTTGCCAGAATCAGTTCAATCAGGCGTTTCTACGAGTCCTCATCAACCGCATGGCACGGGTGAATAGCCAGTTGTCGAAGCGTACTTGAATTAGCGATTTTCCAAATGGCCGGATCCGAACAAAATTGCAGCCGATGTGGAGCCGAATTTCACTGCGGAATGGGCAAACCTGAGGAGTGCTGGTGCAGTGCGGATTTTGTTCCGCTGAAACGGGTGCCGGATAGAAATTCCAGTTGCCTGTGCCGACGGTGTCTGCAGAAGGAAATCGAGGCGCAGTTCGCTGGCGACGCTACTTGACCAGCAGTACCGGCAACGGCGAAAGGTGGATCGTTTTGGCGGCCACCGACCCCATCAGCGCGCCGGCAAGACTGCCGCGGCCGTGTGTGCCCATGGCAATCAGCCGGCAATCCTTTTCTTTGGCGTAGCCCGTTATGACGGCAGCAGGCTCGCCAACGCCTATGTGATGCTGTATCGCCACGCCCGCGGCGGCGGCCAGGGCGCGCGCTTCCTTGAGGGCTGATTCGGCCTCATCCCGGTAGTAATCATTGAGTTGTTGCGCGCTGATAAACATCTTGACGGCGCCGGAGGCCACCGGCAACTGAACATTCAATAGATGAAGTTCGATCGGTTCGCGATAATCGTGGCGGGCATCCAGCACATGGCGCAATGCTTTAAGCGAGTAGTCCGAACCGTCGATTGGCACCAGAATTTTTATCACCCGCTCACCCCTTTCACCTCAATCGCCTTCCTTGTTGGCCAAATCCACCATGGGCTGGGTGGCCGGGAGACTTTTCGCCCGCGACGCAATCCATTTGCCCACGACGACAACCAGCAGCGCCCCGGCCGCCGGCGCCAGGTAATGCAAATATCCCGCGTTATCGTTGATCCAGCCGGATATCACCGCATCGCCGATCACCATTTCTCCGGCAACAAGACCCAGCAGCGCGGCACCCAGGGTGATGATAACCGGGAAGCGGTCCATCAATTTCAGAATCAAGGTGCTGCCGAATATGATCAGCGGAATGCTGATCGCCAGTCCGATGACGAGTAACGGAATACTTCCCTTCGCAGCGGCGGCCACCGCGATAACATTGTCCAGGCTCATGACCAGATCGGCAATCAGGATGGTCCGAATCGCCGCACCCATCCCACTCCCCGCCCTCTCGCCGTTGGCATCGTGTTCTTTTTCCGGCACCAGGAGCTTGATCCCGATCCACAGCAACAACACGCTACCGACTATTTTTAACCAAGGCAGTGCCAAAACCTGCGCCGCCACAAGCGTCAGAATGACGCGCATGACAATGGCAGCCAGACTGCCGAAAACCACCGCCTTTTTTTGCTGCTCCGGTGGCAAAGAACGGGCGGCCAGCGCAATGACTACCGCGTTATCGCCGGACAGGACGATATTCACGCCGATAATTTGGGCAAGCGCAGTCCAAAACAGAGGATCGGAAACAGACATGATTCAGAATATCGTAAGGTTGCTTGAAATTCGAAACAATGCGGCGCTCAAAGCGCCGACTTGAGCAGCCGCCCCATCTCGGCGGGATTGCGGGTGATCTTGATGCCACAGGCTTCCATGACCCCGAGCTTTTCCTCCGCCGTGCCCTTGCCACCGGAGATGATTGCCCCTGCATGCCCCATGCGTTTGCCAGGCGGCGCGGTGACTCCCGCGATAAAACCGACCACTGGTTTTTTCATGTTTTCTTTCACCCACAAAGCAGCGTTTTCCTCGTCATTGCCGCCGATCTCGCCAATCATCACCACCGCTTCGGTTTGTGGGTCGTCATTGAACATTTTCAGAACATCGAGATGTTTGAGGCCATTGACCGGGTCGCCGCCAATTCCGACTGCCGTGGATTGGCCAAGACCCAATTCGCTCAGTTGGCCCACTGCTTCGTACGTCAGGGTTCCGGAGCGCGATACCACGCCGATGGGTCCCTTGCGATGAATATGGCCGGGCATGATGCCGATCTTGATTTGTTCCGGCGTTATCACGCCGGGGCAATTGGGCCCCAGCAGAACGGTTTTGCGCCCTTGCGCCCGCATACGATCCCGCACTTCGATCATGTCCCGCACCGGAATGCCTTCGGTGATACAGATCACCAGGTCGAGATCGGCCTCCACTGCCTCCCAAATCGCCGCCGCCGCACCGGACGGCGGAACATAAATCACGGAAGTATTGGCGCCGGTCTGTTGCTTCGCTTCGCGCGCCGTGGCAAAAATTGGAATACCTTCGAAATCCTGCCCCGCTTTGTTGGGGTGAACCCCGGCAACGAAACAGTTCTTGCCGTTGGCATAGTCCCGGCAGGTACGCGTGTGAAATTGCCCGGTCTTGCCGGTAATGCCCTGGGTCATGACCCGTGTGTTTGCGTCGACCAGGATGGCCATCAGTGCCTGCCTTTCGCGGCGGCGACGACTTTTTGTGCCGCCTCGGCCATGTTATCCGCGGAAATAATCGGCAGCCCCGAATTGGCCAGGATCTTCTTGCCGATATCCTCATTGGTGCCTTTCATGCGCACCACCAGCGGCACACCGAGCTTGACCTGCTTCGCCGCTTCGACGACGCCGGTCGCAATGACATCGCACTTCATGATGCCCCCGAAAATATTAACCAGAATCGCCCGCAACCCGGTATTGCTCAACATGATCTTGAAGGCTTCGGTAACTTTTTCGGTCGTCGCGCCGCCTCCGACATCGAGAAAATTTGCCGGTTCGCCGCCGAACAACTTGATGGTATCCATGGTCGCCATGGCCAAGCCCGCGCCGTTGACCAGACAGCCTATATTGCCGTCCAGGGAAATGTAAGTGAGGTCAAACTTCGAGGCTTGCACTTCGGCGGGGTCTTCTTCGTCGAAATCCCGCATCGCGACAAGATCTGGATGCCGGAACATCGCGTTGTCGTCGAAATTCATTTTTGCGTCCAGCGCGATTACATCGCCGGAGCCGGTCAAGATCATCGGGTTGATTTCGGCCAGCGATGCATCGGTATCCCAGAAGGCCCGATACAGCCCCTGCAATACACCGCGCGCCTTGCTCACGCTGGCCTCCGGAATACCGATTTTTCTGGCTAACTCATCCGCCTCGGCGTTGGTCAGCCCGGCCTGCGGATCGACGTAGAGCTTGTGGATTTTTTCCGGCGTGTGGGCCGCCACATCTTCGATGTCCATACCGCCTTCCGAAGAGGCCATGACACAAACCCGCTGCGTCGTCCTATCCACCACCATGCCGAGGTAAAACTCCTTGCGAATATCGGCACCTTCTTCCAGCAGGATTCGGCGTACCTTCTGACCTTGCGGGCCGGTCTGGTGGGTCTTTAACTGCATGCCGAGAATTTTGCCAGCCCATTCGCGCACTTCGTCCGGGGATTTGACCACCTTGACGCCTCCCCCTTTGCCGCGGCCGCCGGCGTGAATCTGGGCCTTGACCACCCACACCTTGCCTCCCAGTTTCTTCGCCGCTTCCAGCGCCTCATCGACGCCGAAACAGGGGACCCCCTTGGGAACCGGTACGCCGAATTTGCTCAACACTGCTTTTGCCTGATACTCGTGGATTTTCATTACCTGCCTTGTAGGGATTCACGGCCGGAAGACGTTGGAGATGCTGCCGGACTATTGCGCTTGTTTGCGGGCGCTTTCCATTTCCTGGTATACCGTCTTGAGTTGCTGGCGCGCTTCTTCGTAACGCGCGCGCGTCTGCGTGGCCTCGGTCTGGGCATCGCGTAATTGCTGGGTCGAGAGTTCGGCGCCGGCCTTTGCCTCGTCGTACGCGCGCTGTGCCTCTTCCAGGCGTTTTTGCGTGGTCTGCACTTGTTTGAAGGCCGTTTTATCTTGAGACTCGGCGGAACGTAGTTTCTGATCGGCCGCGTCCATTTTTTCCTTGGCAAAGCGGGCCCTGCCCTGCGCCTGTTCCAGCGACATTGGGGCAGAGTCGGCGCCAATCGCCATGACAGGAAACCACCCGGCTACGGCAAACAGCAATAAGCAACGTTTCATTTATTCTCTCCTATGAGGGAAATCCGGAACGTCCGGTGGGCTTGAGATTCGGTGCCGGCAGCAGGAATCGAACCCGCGACCTTTTGATTACAAATCAACTGCTCTACCAACTGAGCTATGCCGGCTTGCGGCGCATTATAGGCCGAAGTTTTTTCGCCGATTCTCCGTCCGGCGATTCTCACTTGATGACTTGCAGACGTGCGCGGCCGCCCTTGCCCGGGCCTTTGGGCGGGTCGTTGCCCGGCGGGCGCAATACGGGCTTGTCCGAAAGTTTTATCTCCGCATCGGCCGGCGATGGCGCAACCTGAAATGCCATGCCGTGGCCATTTTCCTTGGCAAAAACTCCGGCGATGGCATTGACCGGCACGGAGATTTCTCGCGACACACCGCCAAAACGGGCGGAGAACTGCACCAGATCGTTGCCGATTTTCAGATTACGCGTGGCATCGGCGCCAATGTTTAACACGATCTCGCCGTTTTTTACATATTCGACTGGCACCTTGGTGGTGGCGTCGGTCTTGACCGTAATGTACGGCGTCAGCCCGCTGTCGCAACACCACTCATAGAGCGCGCGAATCAGGTAGGGCGTGGTGGAAAGCTCTTTCACTTGCGCATCACTTTTTCCGAAGCGGTTAGTGCCTCGATAAAGGCCGGGCGGCTGAACAGGCGCTCGGAATATTTCATCAGCGGCACGGCCTGCTTGGGCAACTGAATCCCGTAGAAATTCAGACGCCACAGCAGCGGCGCAATGGCCACGTCCAGCATGGAAAATTCCTCGCCCAGCATGTATTTTTGTTTCACGAATACCGGGGCGATCTGCGTCAGATTGTCCCGGATGGTCTGACGCGCCTTGTCCACCTGTTTTTGGGTGCCGGATTCGATGAATTCGATGTTGGAAAACAGTTCGTTCTCGAAGCGAAACAGGAACAGACGCGCGCGCGCGCGCATGACCGGGTCGGCCGGCATCAGTTGCGGATGCGGGAATCGGTCATCGATGTATTCATTGATGATGTTCGATTCGTAGAGGATCAGATCCCGCTCCACCAGCACCGGGGTGCGGTTGTAGGGGTTCATGACGGCGAGATCTTCCGGCTTGTTGAACAGATCCACGTCGATGATCTGGAAGTCCATGCCTTTTTCGAAAAGCACGATCCGGCAGCGCTGGCTGAATGGGCAGGTGGTGCCCGAATAAAGGGTCATCATGATTATTTACCTAATGATCAGTGCACGTCTTTCCAGTATTCCTTCTTCAGCAACCAGCTGAGCACAAAAAGGAAAAACAGAAAAATCAAAACAAAATAGCCGATTTGGGCGCGCTCGGCTTGTTCGGGCTCGCCCATGTACGACAGATAATTCACCAGATCCCGCGCAAGCTTGTCGTAGGCCATTGGCGACAACTCTCCCGGCGCCGACAAAACCAGTTTCCTGTGTTCGACCTTTTCACCGCCGTGTTCCTCGATTTCGGTCTTGAGGATTTGTGTACCCTGAAGCTGCCAAAACACATGTGGCATGCCAACGTTGGGAAACACCAGATTGTTCCAGCCGCTGGGTCGGGATTCGTCGCGGTAAAAAGTTCGCAGGTAGGTATAAAGCCAATCCGCCCCGCGCGAGCGCGCGATCACCGATAGATCGGGGGGTTCGGCGCCAAACCATTTACGCTGCGCTTGCCTGCTGGCCGCAATGGTCATGGTGTCGCCAATCTTTGCGCCGGCGAACAACAGGTTGTCGATGATCTGTTGTTCCGTCAGCCCCAAATCCATCAGGCGGTTATAACGCATCGACGCGGCGGAATGACAGTTGAGGCAGTAATTCACAAACGTATGCGCGCCACGCTGGATGGAAACCACATCGCTGGTATCGATATTGGCACGATCCAGAGGGTGGGCAACGTTCGCCGCCCAAACCAGCGCCGGCATCCAAGCCAGGAAAAGGAATATTTTTCTCAGCATGTCACGCGCTCCGGCTCGGGCTTGGTTTTGTCGATTCGGGTATACCAAGGCATTAGTATGAAAAACAGGAAATAGACCACGGTGAGAATCCGCGCAACCACCGTCGCGCGTTCCGCGCCGCCAAGCCAGGCGCCGAACTGGCCCCATACGTTGGTCGGCGCGGTTCCAAGGTAACCGAGCACCAGAAAGGCCACCACGAATATTGCCAAAGCACTCTTGAAAATCCCGCCGCGATAACGAATCGACTTCACCTGGCCGCGATCCAGCCAGGGCAGAGCGAAAAACACCATGACCGACAGACCCATGGCCAAGACTCCTGGAAACTGCGATGCCATAACCGGCGGAACCGCGCGCAATATCGAATAAAACGGGGTGAAGTACCAAACCGGGGCGATGTGCTCGGGAGTTTTCAGGGGATCGGCGGGGACGAAATTATTGTGCTCCAGGAAGTACCCGCCCATCTCCGGCGCAAAAAACACGATGGCGCTGAATACCATCAGAAATACCACGACGCCCACCAGATCCTTGATGACGTAATAGGGGTAGAAGGGGATGCCGTCCAGGGGGATGCCGGTCTTGGGGTCCTTCTTGTTCTTGATCTCTATTCCGTCGGGATTGTTTGATCCCACCTCATGCAACGCCAGCAAATGAATGGCGACCAAGGCGAGAAGCGCCAGAGGTACGGCGATGACATGGAAGGCAAAAAAGCGGTTCAACGTGGCGTCGGAAACAACGTAATCGCCGCGAATCCACTCGGAGAGATCCGGGCCAATAAAGGGAACGGCGGCGAACAGATTGACGATCACCTGCGCTCCCCAGTAGGACATCTGGCCCCACGGCAAAAGGTAACCGAAGAAAGCCTCGCCCATCAGACAGAGGTAAATCACCACGCCCACCACCCAGAGCAATTCCCGCGGCTTGCGATAGGAGCCATATAACAGACCGCGGAACATGTGCAGGTAGATCACGACAAAAAACAGGGATGCCCCAGTCGAATGCATGTAACGGATCAACCAGCCCCAGGGTACTTCGCGCATGATGTACTCGACCGAGGCAAATGCCTGGGCCGCATCCGGCTTGTAATGCATCGTCAGCAGGATTCCGGTGGCAATCTGCAACACCAGAATAAACATCGCCAACGATCCGAAGAAATACCAGAAATTGAAATTCTTCGGTGCGTAATACTCCGACAGATGTTCTTTCCAGGTCGAGGTGAGCGGAAGGCGCTCATCCACCCATAGCAACAATTTTTTCATTATTCCCATGTTTTCAGGCTCCCTTCCCGTCAGCGCCAATGAGCATGCGGGTGTCGCTCAAGTAGGTATACGGCGGAACCTGGAGATTGGCGGGCGCCGGCACCCCTTTGAAAACTCGGCCCGCCAGATCGAATTTCGAGCCATGGCACGGGCAATAAAACCCGCCAGGCCAGTCGCCGCCCAGTCCGCTATCCGTGCCGGCCACCAATTTTTGGCTCGGAGAACAGCCCAGATGGGTGCATATGCCGACCAAGACCAAGTACTCGTCCTTGATCGCACGTCCGTGATCGCGCGCGTAGGCTGGCTGCATGGGCGATTTCGATTGGGGATCGGCCAGCGATTGCTCGATTTTGGGCAAACTGTCAATCATTTCCTTGGTGCGATGGACGATCCATACCGGTTTGCCGCGCCATTCCACTGTAATCATCATCCCCAGCTCGATCTTATCGATGTCCACTTCGACCGGCGCCCCGGCCGCGCGCGCTTTGGCGCTTGGCTTCATACTCCACGCAAATGGATAAGCGACCGCAGCCGCCGCGGCGCTACCGGCCACGCCGTTTGCCACCAGGAGAAAGCGCCGTTTTGAGTTGAGTTCCATGTTGTCCGCCATGTCTCCGACCATCGGCTGTGAAAAAGAACACGAGTTTACCGTAGCTCGCTGGAGAAATCATCCTTGGGGTAGCTTAATTGCTTGTAAAGTTGCGGGAAATTCTGTTTTTTCGGGCTCTCCTGTGGGTCTTGATTCAGGTGGTTTTGGACCTTCTCAGGTTTCTCGGGCATTGCCAAAGAGTTCGCCGCGCCCTCCTTCAGTCACGCGGATGCGCCTCGACTCCATCAGTTTCCTTGATTCGACTTGTTGCCGGTTTCTGCGCCTGACCCTCGTGCCCCCAGGAACCTGATTCCCGATATCGCAGGCTGGAGTCAAAGTCAGATTTTTTCTCTTACGAGCCCCTTGGCCTCGGCTGGTACCATTTGCGTATTGTGGCCGGACGGAAATGACTCCGCCGCCAGGAGGCGGCCAATGAAAATCAAACTGGATTGGGTGGAAAATGTCGCCTTCAAGGCAGAAACCGAAAGTGGTCATACCCTGATCATGGACGGGGCGCCCGAGGGCGGGGGACGCAATCTCGGTCCTCGGCCGATGGAAACCGTGCTGGCGGGCACCGGCGGATGTACGGCCTACGACGTCGTGACCATATTGCGCAAATCGCGGCAGGACATCACTGGCTGCACTGTGAACATCGATGCCGATCGCGCCGAGACAGACCCGAAGGTGTTCACCAGTATCCATTTTCATTTCATCATCACTGGCCGCAACATCAAGCGCGAACAGGTCGAACGCGCCATTCATTTGTCCGCCGAAAAATACTGCTCCGCCTCCATCATGCTGGCAAAAACCGCCGCAATTTCCCACGACTACGAAATCGTGGAGGCCTGAAACTCAGATCCAGTAGGTTGTTCCCGTCATGATTCGGGAACAAAGTTTCATCGCTTGTTTGATGGGGGCAGGCAACTCATTACCGCCAAGGGATTGCGCAGTTCGCGCGTGGGCGGCTTCATCGTCCTTCATCCGGGTCAAAATGGCCCGGCTTCGAATATCCTCATTAGGCAAACGCGCTAAGTGGCGGCCCAGATGGCCCTCGACCTGGCGCTCGGTCTCGGCCAGGAATCCCAGATTGATCTTGTCGCCGAGCATGCCTGTCAGGCCACCGATGGCAAAAGACCCGAGATAAAAAAAGGAATTCAGCCGACTTGTCCGGCCGCCCAGCTCTTCGATGCGGTTAGCGGTCCAGGCCAAGTGCTCTGTTTCCTGTTTGGCCGCCAGTTCCAGCGCCCCCCTGGCCGACGGATCGCGCGCTGTCAACGCCTGCCCTTGGTAAAGCGCCTGTGCGCATATTTCCCCGGTGTGATTGACCCGCATTAACGCGGCGGAATGCCGTTTGTCGTCTGCGCTCATGTCGGGCTCGGGCAACGCCGCGCCCGGCATCGGTCTCTCCGATACCGCCGGCCCACAAAGTGTGCGCAGCACTTTGTCGATACCTGCAATCAATTGGTCCTGTCTGCCCGATGATGTTTTCATTTCTTCCGCAGAAAAAAATGGAATTCTCCGCTGCTTTCCATCGAACGCAGCAAGATATTCCCGGATTGCCTTGCAAAAGCCTCGAAATCGCGCACCGAACCGGGGTCGGTGGCAAGAATCTTCAACATCTGCCCGGAAGACATGTCGTTCAGCATTTTCTTGGTTCTCAATATTGGCAGGGGACAATTGAGCCCGCGGGCATCCAACTCCCGATCGGCGGGAATTGGCGAGTCCGCTGAAGTTATTTGCGTCATGAATTTCTACTGTGCTTGAACCAGCGTTAATCCGGCGGCAAGCCATGCGCCCACACCGCCGGTCAAATTGTAGACTTCCTGCCACTCCGCATCGGCAAGAAAATTTCCCGCCAGCATGGACCGGGCACCGGATTGGCAATAAATCACCAGAGGCCGACTCCGGTCCAGCTCTCCCATTCGGGCCGGCAATTGTTGAAGGGGAATGTGCCGCGCACCGGCAATCATTCCGCGCCCGACCTCCTGTTCGGTCCGAACATCCAGAACCAGTGCGTGACGCTCTTGAATTAATTTCTGCAGGCGATCCGGATCGATGTTGACGACTGATTGTGTCTGCACGCTGCACTCGAATTATGGGTTAGAAGATTGTGATCTTGCGATCAAGCAACAACTGCGACATGCGTGTGTTGGCCGCTTCCAGTCGACCGACCAGCAAGCCAAGAAATGCCGCGTTGAATGAATGCCGGCAGCCTTCCGTTGCTTCAGCGAGGGACTCGGCTCGCAATTCGATCAATGTAAGGTCACTGACCGCCGTAACACTAGCGGTGCGTTTGAACGGGCGCTTCCCCAGGGAAGACATTTCCCCGAAACATTCGCCAGTTCGCAGGACGTTCAGCAATTTATCCTGTTTGGAAATTTTTACCTCCCCTGTGACAATCACGAAGAATGAGGTGCCCACTTCCCCTTCGGTGAGCATCACGGTGCCAGCGGAAATACGCAGCCAGTTCGATATCCTCAACACCTGCCAAAGATCGACATCGGGAAACGGTTGGAAAAAATCCAAATCCCGCAGGATTTTGAATTTCTCCGTCTCTGGAACGGCCTCCTCGGGCTTCTGGAGGGTGCTAAACGTATCGCCCAGTGCCTTGGCAAACTCATCCCAGGTCTGAAAGCGCTTTGACATTTCCTTTTCCAGCGCTTTCTTGGTGATATGGTCTATGATCGAGGGAATTTCCGGCCGCAGAACACTGGGCAAGGCCGGATCGACGTTGATGATCTGGTAGACCATGCTGTAGTTGTTGGCCGCCTTGAAAGGCAGGGAACCGGTCAACAGTTGGTACATCACCACTCCCAATGAAAAGATATCGGTCTGATGATTGAGCGGCGACTCCTGCAATTGCTCGGGAGACATGTACGCCGGCGACCCGATACCCGATACCTGCGTGGTTTCGCTGGCGAGCGTCAAGGCTGCCCCAAAATCCGAAATCTTGATGTCGGCGTCTGCGGTGAGAAGAATATTGGCAGGCTTGATATCGCGATGAATGATGCCGTGCTGGTGGGCATATTCGAGCGCCTTGCAGCACTTGAAAATGATTTCGACGACACTTGACACCGGTAACAGATTCTCCGGCACGGTAAAGGGATCCAGCGTTCCTCCCTCTACATATTCCATCACCAGATAGCTGCCGTGTTCGTCGGATACGGCGTCGTAAATGGACGCGATATGCGGATGGGAAATTTTGCCCGCCAGAGATGCCTCCACAAGGAACAGTTTTCTGAACCGGCGCCCCTGTTTGCTATCTCCCAACGCATCCGCGCGAACCAGCTTGATCGCCACCATGCGGTCCGCAAAGGCATCATTGGCCAGGTAGACTTCGCTGGTCGCCCCCCTTCCAAGCTCCTTGATGATTTCGTATTTTCCGATGTTCTGCATCGTCGCCATTGATGAATTCCGGGCAGCCACGTCTTTGTCCGCAACTATGATAGGAAATTCGCCGAGGCAGCGCGAGGATTTCGGCTAAATAATCGGTCTATGGTCAGGGCTGGCTACGGCGGTCCAGCGCGGTAACATGCTAAAACATCGTCGATTATGCGGTGGGATTCAAGGTTTGCGACGGTTGGCGCTATCTTTTGCCTTCAATTCCTTAATTCGCGCTTCGATACCGGACTTCTCGTAAAAATCCCCGTCGTCCGCCTGTTCAGCAATTTGCAGTTGTTGAATGGCTGCCGGCAGATTGCCCTTCAGCACCTGGGCCTCCGCCTGGGCTCGGTGCTGCAGCATCCGCTTGCCCTGCGCCGAATAGGCTTTTGCCTCGATCTCGTGTAGCCGCGCATCGGTCGATCGGCGACCCGGCCGCGAGACCAGAAATCCAATTGCATCCGCCGGCTTATTGGCAGTGATCAAGGCATCGGCATAACCGTAAATCAGCATCCTGCGTTCGGGATGAGTGAGCAATGCTGCCCGGTAAGCCGCCAGTCCGCCCTCGATATCTCCGGTTGCCAGCAATGTCTGCGCCGATAACGCATCTATCATCGGGCTTTTTTGATTGAGTGCACCGAGCATTTCGACCTGCGCGCGAGCACGCGAATGTTCGCCTGCCCGTTGCAGAGCAACGGCTAAACCATATCGCGCCGTTGCTTCGCTGGAAAATTTCTTATCGGCCAGCATCGACTGGAAATTGGCCGCGGTAACTGCCGCGTTTCCGTCCAATGCCGCCACGCGTGCCCTCACCAGCCCGAATTCCATGCTATCTGGCACCGGCCGATAAGGGATATCCTGAATTCGATTCTGGATATCCGCTATACGTTCGAAGGTCAAGGGGTGAGTCATCAAATAGGATGGCGCGCCACTTTCGTACACCCGCGATGATCGCTGCAATCGCTCGAAGAAAATCGGCATGGCATGCAGGTCAAAGCCGGCCCCATTCAGTATCTGTAGTCCGACGCGGTCGGCTTCGCGTTCGTGTTCTCGAGTGAAGTTGAGTTGCGATTGAATACTGCCGGCCTGCGCCGCCACGAGGGCGGCCTGCGAAACCTGGGCGTTGGAGCGTGCCGCAAGGATGGCGATGGCGATGGCAGCCATTGATGCCAGGCCTGCGCGTTCCTGGGCCGCGACCATCCTGGCCAGGTGTCGTTGTGAGACGTGGGCTATCTCATGTCCCAGGACGCTGGCCAACTCGGATTCGGTCTGGGCGGTGAGCAGCAAGCCCGAGTGGATACCGATGAAGCCGCCCGGCAAGGCAAAGGCGTTGACGGAACTGTCGGCGATCCCGAAAAATTCGTAGGCTCCCGCGGGATCGGGGCTGCCGGAGACCAGACGAAAGCCGAGCGTGTTCAGATAATCCGCGACCTCCGGATCGTCCAAATAGGCGGGGGCCGCGCGAATCTGCTCCATGATCTGCTCGCCCAGCTTTCGTTCAGCGGCCGGAGACATTGCGCTTTGGGAAGCATCCCCGAGGTCGGGTAAATCATTGCCGAAAGCCGGAAACCCCGCGACTATCGAGAAGAGCAGTACGACCAAGTATTTTTTCACGATGTTATGATACCTTGAGCTGCATCGAGTTCCTTTTGCATGGCTTCCGATATCGTCAACCCTGAAAGAATCGCACCTTGAGCGAATTGACCCATTTCAACGCCGCCGGCGCAGCGCACATGGTAGACGTAGCGGCCAAACAGGAAACGCACCGCGTCGCGGTTGCCAGCGGCCGGATTTCGATGAAACCGGCAACGCTCGCCACAATCCTCGAAGGCAGTGCAAAAAAAGGCGATGTATTGGGCGTGGCGAGAATTGCCGCAATCCAGGGTGCGAAACACGCACACGAGTTGATCCCGCTTTGTCACCCGATCGCGCTAACCCGTGTGGAGATAGAGTTCGAAATTCTCAAACAGGAAAATGCCGTGGAATGTCGCGCCACTGCCGAAACTGTCGGCCGCACGGGCGTCGAAATGGAAGCGCTCGCCGCGGCCAGCACGGGATTGCTGACCATTTACGACATGTGCAAAGCAGTGGATCGGGGCATGCGGATTGACGGTATACGACTGCTTGAAAAACGCGGTGGAAAATCCGGCCACTGGATCGCGGATCGCGATGGTTGAACGAAGTCCGTCCCCACATAGTCTTGGCTTGTACACCGACGAAAATTCCGAATGTTCCGACTAATAAATCTCGCGACGTGCCTGACCTCCGCACTTTTCCTGGGAACGATGGGCCAAACACCGGCCGCCGACAAGACATCCCCCGGAGGCCGCTTGGCGCGCGACGTCAACAAAGGCAATTGCCTGGCCTGCCATCAAATTCCTCACGACCCTCTGGCCATAACTTCGGCCAATATTGGCCCGCCCCTTCTGGCGATGCGTAGTCGCTTCCCGGACCGTGCCGCACTTCAGGCTCAAATATGGGACGCGGCCAAGGCCAATCCCAATACGGTGATGCCTCCGTACGGCAAACACGACATTCTCACCAGCAACGAAATGGGGCAAATTGTCGAGTATCTGTATGCGCTCGACGAAGGTGCCACGCCATGATAAAAAGAAGAAGATTCTTGCAATCCCTTGCCATGACCTTTGCCGGAGTCGGTGCGGTCACGCTTGGATGGCTGTGTCCGGTTCGCGCCGCCGAGTGGAACAAATTGGCCTTCGAGTCGAAGGCGCTGGCCGACGCACTGACAAATATCAGCGCGAAAACCTTGGCGGAATCGGATCAGATTGTGCTGCGGGCGCCGGAAATCGCCGAAAACGGCGCGATCGTCCCGGTTGAAGTGGAAAGCAAGATACCGGGAACGCAATCGATCTACATCCTGGTCGACAAAAATCCCCAGCCGCTGGCGGCATCCTTCGATTTTTCCGAAACAATGGAGCCCTTTGTCGCGCTTCGCATCAAAATGAGTGAATCCTCCAACGTGCGGGTTGTGGTCAAAGTCGCCGGGGGATTTTTCGAGGCGGTAAAGGAGGTTAAGGTGACGATAGGCGGATGCGGCGGCTGATGAAACAGGGAAGAGAAATTTAGCATGACCGATGCAATGAAAATTCGTGCCCAACTTCGCGGCGAAGTCGCGGATATCAAAGTCTTGATGGCTCATCCCATGGAGACCGGGCTGCGCAAAGACCCCATCTCCGGCGAAGCCGTGCCGCTGCATTTTATCCAACGGGTGTTTGCCACGCTTAACGGGAAAATTGTGATGGAAGCGCAGTGGAGTCAGGCGGTGAGCAGAAATCCTTTCCTGAATTTTCGCGTCCGCGGTGCCAAACCGGGTGACAAGATTGTCATTGGCTGGGAAGACAATAAGAACGAATCGGCCAACATTGAGGCGGTTTTGAATTGAATCGACGGCTTGCCCCCGGCTTGCTTCGGCATTTGCTGCTGACCGCCTTGGTCTGCGGAATCATGATTGCGCCCGCGTTGGCAGATCCGGAGTCCGACCGCTTGGCCATCCTTGCTTTATTCAAACAAAAATTTCCCGACATTCCGCTGGAAGCTTATGTGGACGGCGCTCTGATGCTATCTGCCGATGCCAAATCTCAATTCGACAGCATCATGGAATTTCCGCCGTTCCAGGGCGACATTGACAAGGGCCGACACCTCTGGGAAAAACCCTTCGCCAACGGCCGCCGATTTGCCGATTGCTTCCCAAATGGCGGTCACCAGATCGCAGGAGACTACCCTCAATACGATGCCGTGGCAGACAAGGTCGTGACGTTTGAAATGGCGCTTAATCATTGCCTCAGCCAGAACGGCGAGGCCGAATTAAAGTATTCGGACAAGACAACCATGGGAGTACTCACCGCCTATGCACGCTCACTTTCCGACGGCATGCGCATGAACGTCCGTGTCGAATTCCCCGGCGCGCGAACCAAATACGAAGACGGTAAACGCCGTTACTACCAGCGCACCGGTCAATTCAATTTTGCCTGCGCTTCCTGCCACTTGGAAAACGCCGGCAAAATTCTGCGCACGGAAGTCCTCTCCCCCGTGCTGGGCCAGGCCACCCATTGGCCAGTGTTTCGCGGCGGCGACAATCTCAATACGCTACAGATGCGTTTCCGCCGCTGTCTGGAACAAATGCGGGCCACGCCATTGGCTCCTGGCAGTGAGGAATTGAACAATCTTGAATACTTTCATTCCTATTTGAGCAATGGCCTGCCAGTGCGCGCCTCAGTTTATCGAAAGTAAAAGTGACGAAAATAACACCACAACTTGTAGTGCAATTGTTATGGCTCGCCGATGCTCGCCTGAGCGTCCTTGTAACCACTCCACCCTTTACAATACGAGACTACCAATCGGAAAAATGGCCGTACTGCCAAAAATGCGGATTCCATCTCTCGAACTGATAAGGAATTTCTCTGGCGAGCGGAAGATATTCAATCGCCAGGACGCTGGTAACGCCGACTGCAGTTAATGTAACCGCGACCAATAAGAATTGCCCCTTTCCCGAGGCATCCGCCGAAGACACGGCCAGCACACGGGTGCCCAAGTTACGGCCGAGGATCCATCCAGTCAGCACACAAAAAACCATTTGCGCGTGGGGCATGATCAAGTTGCCGCTGAACATCGCGTCGGTCAAACCCATCGTCAATGCCCCAGCAAGACTCGCATCAATCATTTTCTGCGATGGCGTTTTCGATTGAAGGCATTTCAAGGCGAACCCCCACAGAATGAATCCAAGTGCGATTGCTGCCATTCCTGCCGGAATTCCATATTCGGATAGCAGTTGGAGCGGAACATTGTGGGGATGGGCGGGATTCAACTCGTAACTTTGCAGTCCGAATTGCCCGGGACCTACGCCGGTAAATGGCCGCATATAAATACCGTTTACGGCAATGCGGGCAAGTTCGAGTCGTTCGTTAATGCTGCCTTGGTCGCGTTCGACTATCGATCGAACTCCGGGAACCGTCACCGCTCGAGGCAAGTGCTGCACCAACAGCGAAAAGATGAGAAATATCGCGCCGCCTGCAAATATTGGAACAGTTTGGAGCTTTAACCAACCGAACCGTTGCCGCCCTGACATTGCCATCACAGCAATAAGCGCGACAAACAGTCCCACCCACGCGGCACGAGTGCCAACCATCCAGTGCATGGCCCAAAAGCAGGATGACAAGGCTAGGACCATCAATCGCATACCCTTCCGAAGTTCAAACAGCAAGGTCGGAAGGACCATTAACAGCAGGGTATAGGCCTGATATTGGCTAAAGAAGCGCACATTGGAAAAATCCAGGAACGGACTAATCCAGGGAAACGACTTGCGCTCAATTGCAAACGAGGTGAACTGAACGGCAAATTTCAGAACGCACAACAAAGCCCCGGCAGTCACCGCAAGAGCCAAGAGGGGTTGGGCGTGATCGCCAATCTGCCTGACCAAAGCTGCCACCAGCAAAATCAACAGAACGATCTGCATCATCAGCGCGAGTTCCAGTGCGCCAAGTTCTGGCTTATTGGAAACAACGGCGGATACAAATCCCGCCATGAACAGAGTAATGAGAAGCGCGCGCGTGCGTCGCGACAAGTCCTCCCAAACCTCGACAACTACTGTATTGAGTGGCCCGCAACACATCAGAGCTAATATGGGAACAAGGAAGGCAAGCTGCACATAGCGGGCGTCGTCAAACAAGCGCGGCGCCAAACCCGGATACCAAACCGGCGCCAGAACCAGATAGGCGCCAATGATCATCAGTACGGTGGCTGGCAACTTGTCGACCGGGGCTGCGGAGACCGATTTCAAGTTCATGTTTTGCCATCTATCCATGGAGATGAGCGCCGCCACCGCTCGGGGTTACTCAGGCTTTTGGATCCGAAAATGACTCACTGCGCGGGACTCAAAAATGTCTGAAAGAAAAAAGGAAGGCGCCTTTGCAGGCGCCTTCCTTGTCTTTCGCGAACTGCCGGTCAAACTAAATCGCTCCGGCACTAGTGCGCTTTGCGTATCAGGTGCCGGCCGCGTGACCACCAGTCGTCACGATCGTAGCGCGGCACGAGCCGGGCAGGTATTTATTGATGTCGTTCGCGTTGTTGGGATCCGGGCCGCAGTCCCAGCGAGCCACCGTATCACCCGCAGAACCGGCATTCGTGACAGGAGTAGCGCCGGCCGAGTCTTCGAAAGGCCTCAGGATAATAGCCATGCCATCGGCGTTGCTGTTGATTCCGGTCACCAGGACACGAATTTCGCCATCCTGATTAGTCTGAATCGCGGTAACGTATTTCGAAGACTGGGTCCCCGTTACCGATTCACAGCCCCAGAGTCCGGAATTGGGCAAGGCACCGGAAGCCGATTGTACGGTCTCGGTTACGCTGGTACGGCAGGCGGACGCCGCGAGGATACCTTCAGACATTTTCGCGCGGGCGGTGTAATCCTGGTACGCCGGCAGCGCGACGGCCGCCAGAATACCGATGATCGCCACCACGATCATCAGTTCGATAAGTGTAAAACCTTTTTGCACGGCCTTCATGGATAACTCCTTGATCGTTGGTTAAAGAAACACACTTCCGAAAATATGTGTGTGTGGACAACCTGTTGCAAACCCTGTGCCAGCCCTGGCAAATTCCTGGGGAGGCCTTTGCCTCGCTCCAGTATTAAGGACTTCTGAGTCAATGAATCAATGGGTTGCGTGTATATCTTAATGTTCCGTTGAAGTCAAGAAAAAATCCACGTCTTGGCAAGGCCCAAAGCGATTTTCAGCGGGAATGTGGGGGGGGTTCCTCCGCGCTCCTGCGCATCGGGCAGTTAATGACGCAGTTTGTCAGAGCGGGCTATACCAAGCAGACGGGCCTCATCGACCTGATCAATCTGCTCGGGATCGAGAAATTGTTGCGCGTATTTCAGATAAACCTTTTCACGCACAAAAATATCGAACAGGTCTGGGTCGATGTGCCCGTTGAGGCGGAAATTGCCCAAAATACGCAGCGATTCACTCAGCGTCTTGCCCTTCTTGTAGGGCCGGTCCTTGGCGGTCAATGCCTCGAATATGTCGGCAATGCCCATCACCCGCGCCTGTACCGACATCTGTTCACGTTTCAAACCTCTGGGATACCCCTTGCCGTCCATGCGTTCGTGATGGCCTCCGGCATATTCGGCGACATTTTTCAGATGTCTCGGCCAGGGCAAGGACTCCAACATCCTGATGGTCACCTCGATATGGTGATTGATGACCTGCCGCTCTTCCTGAGTCAGAGTACCGGACCGAATAGTCAGATTCTTCAGCTCGTCATCGCTGAGGAAATCCACCCGATTGCCGTCTACATCCCGCCATTGATAGCTGCGAGACATTTCTCGAACCCTCAGCAGATCCTCGTCTCGCATGGCTTCTGCCCCGAAATTACAGGCACGCAAGAATTGCCGGTCCTCGTCGATCTGCCGAATTCTGGCTAGGAACGCCCGTTCGCTGCGCTCTCCCTCTCCATCAGCCTGACCCGAAGACTCGAGCCTTGCTTTGAGCATGGCGATCTCGGCGTCGCGCTTGAGTACCTCGAACCGGGTGTCGACCAGGCCGATGCGGTCAAAAATAGTCTGCAGCTTGGTCGCCTTGTCCACGACGTGAACCGGGGTGGTGATCTTGCCGCAGTCGTGAAGCAGTCCGGCGATTTTTAGTTCATAACGATCTTTATCGTTCATCGAAAAGCCGGCCAGCGGGCCAGCACGGGTGTTGGACACCGCATCGGCCAGCATCATGGTCAGCGCCGGAACCCGCTGGCAGTGTCCGCCGGTGTAGGGCGACTTGTCGTCGATGGCGGCATTGATCATATTGATAAACGACTCAAACAGGCTTTCCAGCTGATTGATCAGTTGTCGATTGGTCAGCGCCACGGCCGCCTGTGACGCCATGGATTCGACAAGGTGCTGGTCAGCCTCGGAGAACGCAACGATCTGGCCATTGGTGCGATCCTTGGCGTTGATCAACTGCAAGACGCCGATGATTTCGTCCTCATGATTCTTCATTGGAACGGTCAGAAAAGACTTCGATCGGTAACCGGTCTTCTGGTCGAAGTTTTTGGTTCCGCTGAAATCGAAGCCCTTTGCGACATAGGCATCGTCGATATTGACCGTTTCATCCTGCAGTACCGAATACGCCACCACCATGGAATTGTTGGGTGCTCCGTTGTCGTCGTACAGACGTACCGGATAAAACGGCACATCCACACCGGTGGTGCCGCCCATCGCGGTATTCAGGGAATCGGTACGTAGAATTTCGAAGTAAACCAGTTTTTTCTCGGCATCTACCCGATAGAGTGTTCCGCCGTCGGAATTGGTGATTTTTTTGGCCGCCAGCAAAATAGCCTCAAGCAGACGATTGGTATCCTTTTCCCGGGACAGGGAAATGCCGATCGAGTTGAGTTCTTCGAGTCGGCGAAATAGCTCCGCCGCAGTGGAGTCGCTCATAAGAGAAAAGTAGGCAGCCTTGACCGAATGATTCCTATGCCGATTACTTGATACACACCGCACGAACCTGATGCATGTCGGTAATGCCTTGCAAGACCTTCTCGATACCATCCTGTTTCAAGGTACGCATGCCCTCCGCAAGAGCGGTGGCGACGATCTCCGCCACTCGCGAGTGCTCCTGGATATGTTTCTTGACGGCATCCGTACCGATCAACAGCTCATGGAGGCCGACTCGCCCCTTGTATCCCGTGCCACCGCAGGTATCACAGCCCACCGGGGTATAAAGCGTGAACTGCCCCTTGTCGTTGGCGAACAGCTTAGCCCATTCCTTGTAGACGGCCTCGTACGCCACTTTCGGGTCGCGTTTCCAATACTCGGTGTTTTTGAGTTCAACACTGTATTCCTCGAGAATAGATTTCATCTCCTCCTGAGTGGCCGTGTGAGGCGCTTTGCATTTGGAGCAAAGGCGTTTGCCAAGACGTTGCGCAAGAATTCCCAGCAGCGCATCGGAAAAATTAAACGGATCCATCCCCATGTCCAGGAGCCGGATAATCGACTCCGGCGCGCTATTGGTGTGCAACGTGGCAAATACCAGGTGGCCGGTAAGTGATGCCTCGATGCCGGTCGAGGTGGTTTCCTTGTCGCGCATTTCGCCAACCATGATGATGTCAGGATCGGCCCGCAAAAAAGCTTTCATTGCCACCGCGAAGGTCAGACCGGCCTTCGGATTCATCTGTACCTGGCGCAGGCCCTTTTGGGTAATTTCAACCGGGTCTTCGGCGGTCCAGATCTTGGTTTCCGGCGTGTTCAAGTGCCCCAGAACCGAGTGCAGCGTCGTGGTCTTACCGGATCCCGTCGGGCCGCAGACGAAAAATAATCCATAGGGCTTGCTGACCGTATCCTTGAGATTGCCAAGATTGCGCTGGGAAAGCCCCAGTTTCTCCAGAGGAATGGGCTCTCCGCCGGCCAGAATACGCATGACGATATCTTCGACGCCGCCGGCGGAAGGTATCGTCGCGACCCGCAGTTCGATATCCAGCGGCCCGAATTTCTTGAATTTGATTTTACCGTCTTGCGGCTTACGTTTTTCGGAGATATCCAGATCGCACATGATTTTCAGGCGTGCGACCATGGCATTGCGATAACTGGCGGGAACGGAAATGTAATTCTGCAGAGTACCGTCCTTGCGGAAACGCACTTCGGTTTTTCCTTTTCCTGGATAAGGTTCGATGTGAATGTCCGAAGCGCCCTGATGATAGGCGTCGACGATAATCTTGTTCACGAGCTTTACCAGCTCGTTGTCCTGAGCAAGCGACACATCGTCGTTGCCCGCCGCTCCTTCTTCATCGTTGGCATCGTCAAGCCCGGACAGCAAATCGCCGATCGAAGAATTGTCGGCGGAGACGTCCGCGCCAAACAATTGGTCGAGAGTGGCGGTAAATTCCCGCCGTGTACAGACCCGGAATACCACCTTGTGTTTCGGAAAAATATTGCCGACCACCTTGGAGGCCCGGACCTTTTCCGGGTCCGGGCTCAGGACAACAAGCCCTTCTTTGGCGTCTTCAGTAGGGACCCATAAGCTGCTTTCGATAAAGTCGCGCTTGAGGTTTTTCAGTAAATCCATCGGCTTGATTCGATCCGCCTTGTAAGGCTCGTAGGGCACTTGGAAAAATCGCGACAGCGCTTCCCCGAGAGCGGGCGTCTTGACCTGAAATTCGTCGATCAGCACATCTTCGATATTCAGGTTCTTGCGGCGTGCCGAACGGGTGGCGAGTTCCATTTCTTCGGGCGACAGTACCGACGTCGCTACCAGATGATCGTACCTTCCGCGCAACACGGCCGCTGGCCGGCTACGCTGCTTCAAGGCAATAGCCAGTGTTTCGCCAAGGTGCGACACGCCTTCCTCGGCGACCGTCGAAAAGGGTTGATTTTGTTTGGAATTGATAAGTTGAACGACGCCCACGATTTCCCCACCGGAGCCGTCGAGAATTGGAGCCACCAGCATCTGTTTGGTACGGAAACCCGTACGCTTGTCCACTTCCTTGAGAAATTTCAGACTAGCATGATGAGTTCGCAACTCGTTTTCATCATAAACGTCGCGAAGGTTGATTAGTTTTTTGGAAAGCGCGACAAATCCCGCAATACTTTGCTCATTGATCGGCAGCTTGAGATCCTTGAACGAAGACAGTCCGATTTTCACCTTGGATATGATTGAAGTCTTGTCGTCTGACACGACGTAGATTGTCAGGCGGTCAGCATCGAATAATGCGCAGATATCCTGTGACAACTCCAGCATGATCTCGTCGATATTGCTGGTCGCGTGGATTTTGTTCGTGACCGCATGGAGTTTTTTCTGGAGCTCCAGTTTGTGGCCCAAATCAGCCATATTCTGATTTGCGTGTGGCTTCGCTTCGAATACTGTGCTCATGGCATCCATCCTTTTCGCTTTACGCACTTGCCGCATCCGGGTATCAGCCGGGCAACGTCCCTGGGGCCAAAATCCCCCGTGCCACTCCGGTCAAAACTTGAATACATGGCCATTAGCCAACATCCGTGGACTGTATTTTTCCGCAGAGTCGCCGACTTCCTGCATGATTTGTGTGCCGGCCCCAGGCTTCAGGTGAGTCACATAGACCCGTGCTTGGCGTTTGAGCTTCGCGAGCTCTTCGACAAGCAGGCTTGGGCACAGATGTTTTGAATCTGTCGCCAGTTTTCTTTCGTTGTTTGGAAATGCCGTCTCTATGATCAGGTAACGCAGATTCTCGATCTGGTTTATTGCAACCCACAACGCGTCGTTGGTGGTCGTATCGCCCGTAAACACCAGACTGGCAGTTCCACTATCCAGTTGAAAACCGACCGCCGGCACGACGTGATTGGCTGGCAATACCACGATTCGGCGCGATCCTAGAATAACGGCGTTCCCCACGGAGAATGGAGAAAACTGCATACACGCTTTTGACGGACTGGGTATCTCGGTGAAATCCGGCCATACTTTCCAGTTGAAAATATGGTCCTCTAGGATTTTCTGGGTGGCGTGGGTGCAATGAACCGTAATAGGTGCTTCGCGCATCCCTCCCACGGTATCCACGAGGAAGGGTAACGACGTTATGTGATCCAGATGGGAATGTGTCAAAAAGACATGATCAATTTTGAGTAGTTCGGAAAGGGTCAAATCTCCCACACCGGTACCCGCATCGATGAGCACATCACTGTCCAACAGCATGGCTGTGGTGCGCAGATTTCCGCCAATTCCACCACTGCAACCGAGCACCCGTATTTGCATTGTCATTTGGTGTCGAATATCCACGATCCGTCCCAACCTGGTTCCGGAGCTTGGCGCCGGAATAAGCCGATACGATCGATGTAGAGTTTATAAACTCCGTTTTCCGGGTCCTGCTTTAGCAGGTTGATCAACTGGAGTTCCGCCATGTCCCAATCCTGCGCCCGATAATGTTTCAAGGCCTGGCCCCACAGTTTCATGGCATCCTGTTGAGACTTGGTGATTTCCGCCACCTTGCCGATAGGCTCATAAATGGAGACGGGTTCGTCTTTTCCCTTGACCCTGACCTTGTCCAGTTCACGAAAAACGACTTCCGGCACCTGTTGCCGCGTGCTGTCGCCCACAATCATGTTCACGCCGTAATGTTTGGTGATACCTTCTATGCGGGAGGCGAGGTTTACCGCATCACCCATAACGGTATAAGCCAGCCGGATTTCAGACCCCATGTTGCCCACGCTGACGCGCCCACTGTTGATTCCTACGCCGATTTTGATGGGTGGCCAATTGTTGGCTTTGAAGTGGGGTTGGAGCTTCTCCAGCGCGTCGTGCATTTCCAGCCCCGCCATGACTGCATTGTGCGCATGCCTCTGATCGCTCAGCGGAGCACCCCAGAAGGCCATAATGCAATCGCCCATGTATTTGTCGATGGTTCCTCGGTGCTTGTAAATGATGCGGGTCAGCGGTGTTAGAAACTCATTCATCAGTTTCGATAAAGCCTTCGGATCCAGTCCTTCCGAAATAGTCGTAAATCCGCGTACGTCGGTAAAAAGCACAGACACTTCACGGCTTTCGCCTTCCATGGAAAACGCCGCCGGATCCCGGCTCATTTCATCCACCACCTCGGGCGGCGCATATTGGCCGAACAGTCCGGTTATCTGCCGTTTTGCGCGCGATTCCACAAAAAAACCATAGGACATGTTCAGCGCAAACAACATAGATATCATCAGCAGGCCAGACGCCAGGGGCAAAACCAGATTGCCTTCCGTCCATACCAGGACGTTGACCGCAAATACCGACAATAAGGCAACCGCGGTCAATATAGTGGCTCGCAGGGGAGTGAGCAGCGGCAGAAGAAATGCCATACCCGTCCCGGACAGAATAAGAAGCAAGAATTCTGCCCCCATGACATAGGGCGGGCGCTGTTTGATATTTCCGTCAAGCATTCCTGCAATCAGGTTTGCATGCACTTCAACCCCGGGATATACGCTCTGGACCGGTGCCGCGCGTAAGTCGAACAATCCCGGCGCCGTCGTGCCAATCAGGACAAACTTGTTCCTTAGATCAACAATCGGCGCCGATCCGCGAAGAACCTCGGTCGCAGATACGTATTTGAAACTGCCTTGTTTCCCCCGGTAGGGGACAAGGGCGCTCACGTCGCTGTCCACTGGAATGCGCACCGCGCCGATGTCGATCCACTCCAGCCCGGGATATTCCTTGGCCCACCGCGTTTTCTCCGGAATGCCTGGCATGACAGGCGGCAGCCCAAGTCCCAGCCTGACCATCGCCATGGACAGCGGTTCGTAATATGCTCCCTCGTATTCGGCCAGCATGGGCACGCGCCTGGTCACGCCATCCTCGTCGGTCAAAGGGGTGAAATGTCCTGCCACCACCGCTGCGTCCTGAAAGGCCTGGAGGTTTGCGCCGTAACCGCTCCATCGGGTAACAGCGATGTTCGTGCCCTTAAACGTTCCCGGGGACAACACGGGTTTGGGCAATGCGCCAATGGCACGCCCACTTCCGTGCTGGTCCTCTGCGTTGGAAAAATAGTATCCAAGCACGACCGCGCGGTTTCTCAGCTTTTCGGCGAAAAGCCGGTCGTATTGGAGCTGGGGAGCAATATTTTTAAGCACGGACTGGTAATGGTCGTTGGCCTTGAGTTCCCCTTCCGCCAGCCTGTTTAAAACACCAAGCCCCGAACTCTCGTCCCGTTCGGCAAACACCACGTCGAACCCGACAATTCCGACCTGATAGTGATCGAATAACTGATCGACAAGCCGTCCGAGCTTGTTTCGCCCCCAAGGCCACCGACCCTCTGCTTCGAGACTTTGTTCGTCGATGTCGACGATAACTATCCGTGGATCTATGGTCTTCGACATCGTCAGACGCAGCCGCGCGTCGTAGACAATGTTTTCGAACCGATCTATGAAAGGTATTTTGTATAGCTGGACGGCATGGCCGATAAATAAGACAACTATGACCAGGCCCAACGCTATGCGCGCGAGATGTTTCTTCATCGCAACTCCGATCCGTGGCCACGCGGTTCGCGCGGCACCATTAATCAGCCGGCATTGGGCTCAAGCAGATCGCTCGGCGATCAGGGTTTGACGAAAAACTCCATTTTTACCCCCGCAAGTTCGATCACGTCGTGATCGTGGAGGGCACGCGCCTGAGCATCCAGTGCCTTACCGTTAACGACCGGGAAATTGGCACCTTCGACGTGGGTGATAAAGTAACCTTGCGGTCGTTTGGCAATTACTGCCACCTGCACCCCTGGTTTTCCCAGGGTTGTCAGTGTTTTCGTGAGCGGCAACTCTTTGCCCGCGTTGGGGCCAGACAGAACCTGGATCGTTCCACCTGCATGGACCGCCGCCGCAGACGGGGGCGCCATATTCGGAGAGGTTGCTGAAAGGACTGCTTCCGCAGCCTTGGCCATCACCGCGCCAGATGAGGTCTCTCCCATTCCGGGTGGCGGGGGCATCATGTTGGTCTGAGTGGTCTGCGCGTCGGGCAATTTGACTTCGGGCTTTTTCGGCGCTGACGCAGGGGCCCGAAGCACCATGGTCTTTTCGAAGTCCGCCTGGCTCATATTGGCGTTTGCTTCGTTTACATATTTGAGTTTGTACTTGCCAATTTCGACTACATCGCTGTTCTGGAGAAAATGCTTTTTGACCGGCTGCCCGTTCACCAACGTGCCATTGGTGCTCCCCAAATCCTCCAGAAAAGAGTCATTCAGAATGGTCATGACGATGGCGTGCTCTCCGCTCACCGCCAGATTGTCGATCTGGATGTCATTGTGGGGCTTGCGGCCGATGGTCGTGCGCTCCTTGTTGAGCGCAATTTCTTTGATGATTTGACCATCCAGACTAAGTATCAACTTCGCCATATCAGCTTCCTCTTATTTGAGCCACGAAAAGAGTTTCCCGAACCACTCTTTCCTGGCTGGAAACTCCTTCTTGATCTTGATCAGCACCACCGAGACATTATCGCGCCCGCCATTGTCATTTGCCATCTGTACAAGTTGCTCGGCAGCGAGTTTGGGATTGGCGGCCAGTGACTCTAAGGTCAACTCGATATCGCCATCTTCGACCATGTCATTTAGGCCATCGGAACAAATCAGAAACACGTCGCCTTCCGAAACCGGGTACGTATGGATCTCGGCTTCTACATGAGGTTCGATGCCGAGTGCACGCGTCACCAGGTTCTTGTTTTGCGAGCGCCTCGCCGCCTCTTTGGTCAACATCCCGCTGTCAATCTGTTCCTGCAACAATGAGTGGTCTCGGGTGACCTGTTCCAGCCGTTTGTCGCGATAACGGTAACAGCGGGAGTCACCGATGTGCGCGAGGGTTATCTGGTTGTTGCAAAGCAACGCTGCCACCAGCGTTGTTCCCATGCCAGCATACTGTGGCTGACTGTTGGCCGACTGATATATCGACGTATTGGCTTTGCCGATTATGTCCCTGAGCAGGCGCGCTGCCATCAAGGTACCGGTACCCGCATCCAACTCGTGTGCCGGATATTTGAACAAGGCCTCGCGGGTTTCAGTGGCGATCAACGCCGTGGCAATGCCACTGGCTACCTCGCCTGCATTGTATCCACCCATTCCATCGGCCAGCACCGCGAGTCCAATATCGGCATCAGTGGCAATGCTGTCCTCATTATGCGAACGCACCATTCCGGTGTGCGTCGCTTTAATCATTTCAATTGCCTCGGCGAGACTCATATGACGGTTCGGCTTAAAGTGAAAAATCGACAGCTTCGAGCTGTACGCCACACTGGCGAATGGCCTGCGCCATTTCTTCTCCCGTCCGGTAACGATGCGTCAATTCTTTTGCGAGCGACCTGTTGATGACACTTACCACGCTTTCCGGAATCGCCGGAAGCACGCTCAGAATGTCGATCGGCGGTTCATTGGCTATTTTGAACATCAGTTGCGTCATCGATTCGCCCTTGAACGGCAAACTACCGCAAGCAAGCTGATAAAGGGTGACTCCTAGAGAAAACAAATCCGACTGCCCTTCGATTTTCTGACCGGCCAGTTGCTCGGGGGACATATAGGACGGGGTACCCAGCACCATGCCGGTTTTGGTTCTTGATGAGTCCGTGATACGGGCAATGCCGAAGTCCGTAACCTTTACCGAGTCCGAATCCATGTCGTACATGATGTTCGCGGGCTTGATATCCCTGTGGACCACGTTTTGCCGATGGGCGTAATCAAGGGCATCGGCCACTCGCGCAACAATCGACAAAACCTTCGACAGCGGAAGCAGGGCACCGGCCTTGGTTTGCGGCACCAGATCCTTGCCTTTCAGAAATTCCATTGCGATATAAGCCAGATCGTGTTCCTCGCCGGCATCGTAGATGGTAACGATATTCGGGTGGTTCAGGCGTCCGGCCGTTTCGGCCTCACGGAAAAACCGCTGTTTGACCTCTTCGAGTTCGTCGGCCTCGAACTCCTGGGACAAGGCCATGGTTTTTATCGCAACCACGCGTCCTATCTTGGGATCCTTGCCCAGATAGACGACGCCCATCGCGCCCTTACCCAATTCTTTTTCAACCTGATAACGGCCTAGCATTGGCTTCTCGACCTGACCACCCTCCAATACCAGCGTACTGGCATTGGTACGACCCGACCCGCCACCCAACATGACGGTTTCAGACATCTGCTTCGCGCGACCGAGCTTTTGCTCCAGGTCCCGGAATTTCGGGTTAAATGTGCCCATGTACTCATAAACGGCCTGCGCTTTATTGAATTGGCGCTTGCGCTCGAAATCAAGCGCCAGGTTGTACATGTTGTCCATGAGCGTATCGTCGAGCGGCACTTTCTTGAATTTGTCGAATGCCATGTCCAACTGGCCCTGCCCTTGAAAGGCCAGTCCCAGCATGCGATTCGATTCGGCCGAGTCCAAATCCGACCTGGCCTTGCCGCGTTCGGTGACCAGGAAACGCTTGGTGGTCAGCAATACATGCCCCACCAACAGCAACACCGCCGAGGACATGAGCTGAATCCACATCAGCTTGGATGCCATCAGGCCAAAATGTGTGGACAACAAAATTACCAGCACTCCGAGGCTCACCGCAAACCCCATGCCGGCCTTCAGCTGCGGCAACAGCAAAATCAGGTACAGGGCGACGACCAGAAAGGCCAGTTTTTCCACCCAAACACCCCAGGTCGGCGCGATGAAAAAATCTTCTTCAAGAATACTGGAAACCGAATGCGCAAGAGTCACCACAGGAGGCATGGCCGGGGAAATCGGGGTCACCTGGTATGTCCCGACTCCGGCCGCGGTCGCGCCGATGAGGACAATTTTGTCCCGATATTTATCGGCTGGAATCTTGTCGGAAATGACGTCGTAAAAAGAATCCAGCGGAAAGGCAGGGCGCCCCTCAAAATCCCGATAGAAATAACTGTACATCTGAAGATAGGGGTCGGTGCGAATGCTCAAGTTCCCCAATTGCACCCCTTCGCCCAAGCGCAGTTCAATATCGCCTGCGCCGAGATTCAAGCTGGCGGCCGCCAGCCGCATCGACAGGGAGGGGAAATACTGATCGTAGTACCTGACCACCAGCGGCTCGGTGCGCGTGCTCCCGTCCGCGGCGTCTGGCAGCGCGTTCAAGTGCCCGATGCCCGCCGCCCCGGACGCAATGTCAGCCAACGGCACAGCGGCCTGCATCGTCGGCACCGGAAAGATGTTATTGCCAGCCGCTCCAACCCGATCGACAACCTTGGTAATTTGGTTCTTCGCCACATAGTCCGGCAAGGGCTGATCCGGATTGCCGCGGGGCTCGCCGAGGACAAATAGCATGGGGAGCGACACATTGCCCGCTGCCTGGATGGACGCGGCAAGCTTGCGATCGCTGTTGAGCGCCTCATCCGCCTCGGCGATTACTGCAGCAAAACTTTCCAACGCCGGTTGCTGGCTTGCCGGCAAAGCATGAAACATTTCGCCAAGTTTCTCGATGTAGGCCAGGCCGGGATCGATTTGCGGTTCAAAGAAAAAAGAGGTGTAACCGATAGCCTTGACGCCCGCCTGTTTGAGTTTTTCTATCATTTGGGCGTGCACTTCTCGCGACCACGGCCAGCGGCCGATGTTCGCCACGCTTTGATCGTCGATGGCGATCACTGCGACCCGCGAGGACGGCGTGCGACTGGAGGCCTGGACGCCAAGGTCGTAGGCCTTGCGCTCCAGGCTTTGAACCATATCGCTGCCCAACGTCAAAAATAGCGCCAAGGCCACGATCAGCCCGAGGAACCAGTCGGCCTTCCAAAAGGCCGTTTTGTTCATCCCACGTACCCCACTAGAATGCTCGAAGGCTTTGATTTCTTGTTGGTTAAAGGGAAACTTCTAGAGATTGTACGATAATTCGGTCAAAAGTATATGATTTTTTTGAAAGTGTCCCTGGAATATGGGCGGATTCTCGCGCTTATACCCCGGGGAGCACGACGCCTTTGACCTCCCCCTTCCGCAGCGAATAGCGGACAGCCAAAATAACCGCGATGGGGCCTACCCCAGCCAGATCAGCAACCAAACCACAACAGCATTGACGAGAGCCGCCATAACGGCGGCACTTCCCATATCTTTGGCGCGCTTGGCAAGCCAGTGATTTTCGAGCGAGACACGGTCAACTGTTGCTTCTACAGCCGAATTCACCAATTCGACGATGAGAATCAACATGACCGAACCAATCATCAGCGCCTTTCCGGTGCCGGACACCGGGGACCATAATGCAAGCGGGATCAACACCACGGCCAGCCAGACTTCCTGGCGGAAGGCATCTTCATTCCGGTATGCCTCGCGAAATCCATAAAAGGAGTAAAACATTGCGTTCCAGATCCGGCGAAAGCCTGTTTTGCCTTTGTGCGGACTTTCTATTTTTCCATTATCCATCGCAGATTCAGTTCCCTGGCTGCCTTGACGTCATCAAGGCGCTTCACAACGGTTGAATGCGGAGCGCCCTTGACAAGCGCCGGATTCGCGTAAGCTTCGGCGACGATTTCGCTCAAGGCCGTAACAAATGCGTCCAGCGTTTCCCGGGATTCCGTCTCGGTAGGCTCGATCAACAAACATTCCGGCACCATCAGCGGAAAATACGTGGTTGGCGCGTGGAAGCCCTTGTCCAGCAGCCGTTTGGCAACGTCCATCGCGCTCACACCTGTGTGGTCCTTGAGTTTTTTCAGTGTGACCAGGAATTCATGGCTGGCACGACGGTTGGGAAACGCCAGGTCAAAACCTGCGCGCTGGAGTTTCACCATCAAATAATTGGCGTTCAAGGTGGCAAATTCGGCCACCCTGCGCATGCCTTCGCGCCCCAGCATGCGGGCATACACCAGCGCACGCAACAACACGCCGGCATTGCCCGCAAAGGCCGACAGTCGGCCAATCGATTCCGGGCAATCGCGTTCTTCCAGCAATCGATATTCTTCCTCCTGGCGCACCACCATCGGCACCGGTAAAAATGGCACCAGTCGGGGCGCCACTCCCACCGGCCCTGCGCCCGGTCCGCCACCTCCGTGGGGTGTCGCAAAGGTCTTGTGAAGATTCATGTGAATGACGTCGAACCCCATATCGCCGGGTTTGACCACGCCGAGAATCGCGTTAAGGTTGGCGCCGTCGTAGTACAGCAGCCCTCCGGCCTGATGAATAATTTGCCGAATGGTCTCGATACTGCGCTCGAACACGCCCAGCGTGGATGGATTGGTCAACATCAACCCCGCAGTGCGCTCGCTGACGGCCGCCGCCAGGGCATCCAGCACCACGTTGCCGTTCCCATCGGTAGGTACTTCCTTGACTTCATATCCACACATGCTGGCCGTGGCGGGATTGGTCCCATGCGCCGCGTCGGGTATGATAATTTCCCGTCTGGCAGTATCGCCGCGCTTGCGATGATATGCGGCGATCATCGCCACGCCGGCGAACTCTCCCTGGGCGCCCGCCATGGGAGCCAGGCTCACGGCAGCCATCCCGGTCACTTCACGCAATATTTCCTGAAGTTCGAACATGCAAGCCAGAAAGCCTTGTCCGGTGTGTTCCGGCGCTAACGGATGACGCAGCAGGAACTCCGGCAGCATCGCCAGTTCATTGCAGATCCGCGGGTTGTATTTCATTGTGCAGGAACCCAGCGGATAAAAATGCGTGTCGATGGAAAAGTTTCGTTGCGACAGCCGGGTGTAATGGCGAACCGCGTCCAGTTCCGAAATTTCCGGAAGGTTTGGCGGTAAGTCGCGTAACAACGAGGCGGGCAAATCCGTCGCTTCCACGGGCGGAAATTGCGCGCAGGCGCGCCGGCCAGGACGCGACAGCTCGAAGACCAGCGGCATGTTGCTCTCCTTGGTTGTACGAGCGATAAGTGTCATTCAATGTTTCAAGGCAAGTGCAAAAGCCTCACTACAGGTCTGCAAATCCTCCGCGGTTTTGGTCTCCGTCGCGCAGACCAGCAAGGCATTGCCCAATTCTGGATAGTCCGAAGAAAGGTCGTATCCACCCAGAATGCTTTGTTCACGCATGCTTTCCAGTGCATCTGGCACTGCATGCGGCAGGCGCACGGCCGCTTCGTGGAAGACCGGCGCGTTAAAAACGCGCTCGATTCCGGAAATATTGTGCAGACACTCTAGTAATGAACTCAGGTTTGCATGACATCGGGTTGCAACGTTTCTCAGTCCCTGGGGACCGAGCATCGCCAGATAAATAGTCGCGGCAGTCACCGCCAAACCCTGGTTGGTACAAATATTCGACGTTGCCCTGGAGCGCCGAATATGCTGCTCGCGGGCCTGCAAGGTAAGCGTGAAGCCACGCCTGCCTTCCGTATCGACCGTGGCGCCGACAATTCGGCCCGGCATCTGCCTGACCAGCGCTTGTTTGCAAGCCATGAAGCCAAAGTACGGGCCACCGTTGGCGAGGGGTACGCCCAAAGGCTGACCTTCACCCACAGCAATGTCCGCCCCATTGCTTCCCCATTGGCCTGGCGGCTTCAACAGCCCAAGCGCTGTTGGATTGACACAGCCGATTGCCAAGGCGCCGCGGGAATGGGCCCAATCCACGAGGGGATTCACGTCTTCCAGATTGCCGAAATAATTGGGCTGGGGAATGACCAGTGCGGCAAACTTATCCTTGCCCTCACGTTCCAGCCACTGCATATCCACTCGGCCGCTATCCAGCGAAAAATCGATTTCCTTTACGCCGATCTGCTGATGCGACACGATGCTTTTCACTACCTTTCGGTAGCGCGGATGGACACTTCGGGGCATGAGCACGATGCGCGCGTCCTTGTGGGCACGGACGGCCATGAGTACCGCATCCGCCAACGCCGACGCCCCGTCGTAAAGACTTGCGTTGGCCACGTCCAGCGCAAGGAGCGAAGTTATCATGCTCTGAAATTCGTAGAGCAACTGCAATGTGCCTTGACTGGCCTCGGCTTGATAAGGCGTGTACGCGGAATAAAATTCTCCGCGGGTGGCAATTTGCCAAACTGCCGAGGGAATATGATGTTCGTAGGCGCCGGCGCCGATGAAATTCAAGTACAAGGGGTCGCGACGGGCTCGCTCGCGCATCAGGCGCCCCACAGCCATTTCGCCGATACCGGCCGGCACGGCTGCCATGACGCTGCTTTTTAGCGTGCTCGGGATTTCATCGAAAAGGGTTTCCAGATCCGGCACGCCAATTTCGCGGCACATGGCGCGAATATCGTCTTGCGTGTGCGGGATGAAAGGCATGCTGTAGTCAGCCGGCTCCGGATCCGACCAGCTTTCCATAGGCGCTTGCATCCAGCAGCCCGCTGAGGTCCGATTTATCTGTGGGTTTCATGCGAAACATCCAGGTTTCATGAGCAGCGGCATTGATTTTTTCCGGTGCCGAATCCAATTCTCCATTGACCGCCACCACTTCTCCCGACAGCGGCGCGTAGATATCGGAAGCCGCTTTGACGGATTCCACCACGCCGCAGGCCTCGCCCGCTTTCAGCATCCGGCCGAGCGAAGGGGGCTCGACGAAAACAATGTCGCCGAGCTGCTCCTGGGCATGGTCGGTAATGCCAACCGTGATGCTGCCATCGTTTTCGAGGCGTACCCACTCATGACTGCTGGTGAATTTCAGTGTGCTCGGTAATGACATCGTTATCTCCTAGCGGCGCTGAAGACTAGGTCAGGGTGACCAAGCTTCGCCCGTGACGAACGAAAGGGTATTTTACCGTTCGGGCCGCAGCCATCCGATCCCGAATTTTTACCGAGACCGCTTCGTCCTCGCCCGTCCCAAGCGGCAAGCGCGCCAACGCAATGGAGCGTTGCAGCGATGGCGAAAAAGTCCCGCTAGTTACGATTCCAGACCCGATTGACGACTGCACCTCCTGGTGAGCACGCAATACTCCGCGATCATGCAACACCAGGCCCCGCAGGCAGGTCCTGGCGGGCCTCGATTCCAATGCCTGCCGGCCGATGAATTCCCGGCTTCCGCGCAGATCGACAGTCCAACCAAGTCCGCTTTCCAGCGGCGTACCCGTTTCATCGATATCCTGGCCATATAGACACATGCCGGCCTCGAGCCGCAAGGTATCGCGCGCACCCAGCCCCGCCGGCGCCACGCCAACATCCAAGAGCCGATCCCAGATAGCGACAGCTTGCTCGCCGGGGAAAATGATCTCGAATCCATCCTCGCCGGTATAGCCCGTACGGGCAATAAAAACTTCTCGCCACTGCACCACGTGGAACACCTCCAGCGCGGCACTTGCGGGACGCCACTCCGGGAATGCCTGCCAGACTTTTTTGCGAGCAGTAGGCCCCTGTACGGCAATTATCGCCATATCGCGCCGCGGCCTGATCTCGGCCCCGGGAAAACGCCGGTCGCGCCACTCGGATATCCAGTCCAAGTCTTTCCCCGCCGTGCCGGCATTGACCACCATCCGAAAACGCTCGTTGTCGAGAAAATACACAATCATGTCGTCCAGCACACAACCCTCGGAATTCAGCATGCAGGAATACAGCGCTTTGCCCGGGCTCCGCAAGCGGTCAACGTCGTTGGCAAGCAGGTAGCGCAGGAGGGCCCGGCTTGGCACGCCTTCGAAATCGACTGCCAGCATATGCGACACATCAAACATGCCGGCGTCGCCGCGTACGCTGAGGTGTTCCTCGATCTGTGAGCCATAATGCAGCGGCATTTCCCACCCGCCAAAATCGACGAGTTTTGCGCCAAGCCGGCGATGCACAGGGCTGAGAAACGTCTGCCGGGACACCGGAATGCTCAGGGATAAAAGAGGTATAGCCGATACCCGGCCGCACGCAGCCCGCCGGTTTCGAGAAATAACTGGATCGGCAATTCGCGCCCTGCCTCAAACGCCGTTGCTGTGGTCGATTTCCCGAGATACTCCGCAGGTAGAAATATTCGCCGCGCCACGGTCTGGTCCCGGGAATCGGTAAGCGTCAATTCGATAGCGGGAAACGCCACTGCCACCGCCGCGCGATTGCGGATGGCCAGCAACAATTCGATTTCGCTGGGTCGCTGAGGATCGGCCACTCTCAGGTCGGATGATTCAATGTGCAACACGCTGGCGATTGCCGGCAATTCCGCTCGGCAATCCAAAAAATCGCAAACTCTCTGGTATAGGCGGTTCGAGTCGGGCCAAAGAATAATGAGTTCATGCCGAAACGCAAATGCGGCCTGAGCTCCGAGTGCCAGCAACATGATTAATGACAGCACGAGCCACAGGCCGTTTCGTTTTGGGAGACTCGCAACGCGAAATTCCCACTCGTACAAACTGGCTGCGGTATCGGAGCGTGCCCACGTTTCAGGCTGGGCGGGCGACTCCGGTTGTGATTCCTGGAGTAATTTCCCTGGGGCGGACTGGCTGGTGCCTCGTACGATGGGAGCGGAAACACCCGCATTGGGCCCGCTGTATGCGACTTCCGATTCTTGAGAACTCAAGGTTGCGAAACCATCGAACACGGTCTGGCACTGTCCGCAACGCACTTGCCCGTTCGACGCTTGTAATTGCGACGTGCTTACTCTGAAAACAGTCGCACATTGCGGGCAACGGGTGTACAGACTCATCAGGATGTGTTGCGTCGGCGACCGGTTAGCAGCGCCCAGCCTTCATCTTCCGCGATGGGGTTCATTTTGTACCACCGTTCATAGGTTGCCGCCACTTGCTTTGCCTGTGGAACCAGGATTCCCGACAGCACGATATCGCCACCGGGAAGAGTCAATTCGGCAAGCAGCGGAGCCAGAACCCGCAGGGGGTTGGCGAGAATGTTGGCCACAACAACCTCCGCCGCGATTGGCTTGGGCTGATCAGCGTCCCCAAAATCGACGATTACATTATTCCGCGCGGCATTGTCGCGGCTGGTGTTGATCGCTTGCGGGTCGATATCCACACCGACCACCCGACCCGCCCCGAGTTTGGCCGCCGCGATGGCAATGATGCCCGATCCGCAGCCGTAATCAATGAGGCTCTTGGGAGCCTGCGGACGGTTGTCCAGCCATGCCAGGCATAATCGCGTCGTAGGGTGAGTACCGGTGCCAAATGCCAGGCCGGGGTCGAGAATAATGTTGACGGCATCGGGGTTGGGAATTTGATGCCAGCTCGGAACCACCCAGAGCCGCGGCGATATTCTCAGTGGGGTAAATTGACTCTGCGTCAATTGCACCCAGTCCCGATCGGCGATCTTTCTTATACGGATTGGCGGCACTGGATGGACGCCTGCCGCCGCGCATGCCGCCACCAGCAAAGCGGCGGGCTCGGAAGATTCGTCGAAAGTCGCCTCCAGACAGTTGGATTTGAATGCCAGATCCGGCGAGGGCTCGTTGAATAGCGGAGATTCGTTGACCGTTCCTGCCAGCGCATCGGTAACGTCCACCGAAAGTGCGCCCAGTTCGATCAGCGCATCGGACAACGCCAGTGCCTGCGCAGCATCCACTCTGATTTCAATCGCCAGCCAGCCGATGGCACACCCCCCGATCGCGCAAACAACCGACCTTATTTGTTGTACTTGGCGAGTTTCTCTTCCAGATAGTGAATGCTGGTACCTCCGCGCATGAACTCAGTGTCCAGCATTAGTTCCTGGTGCAGCGGCAGGTTGGTCTGGATTCCCTCAACGATCATCTCCGAGAGCGCAATCCGCATGCGCGCAATGGCTTGCTCGCGAGTATCTCCGAAGGCAATTACCTTGGCGATCAGAGAGTCGTAATAAGGAGGCACGAAATAGCCGTGGTAAGCGTGGGAATCCACCCGGATTCCCGGACCTCCCGGCACATGCCAGGAAGTGATGCGCCCCGGAGAGGGCGTGAATTTGTACGGGTGTTCGGCGTTAATCCGGCACTCGATGGCATGGCCTTTGAACGTGACGTCCTTTTGACGTATCGGCAGCTTCTGCCCTGCGGCAACGAAGATCTGAGACTGCACGATATCCACGCCAGTAATGATCTCGGTAACCGGATGCTCGACTTGAACCCGGGTATTCATTTCAATAAAAAAGAACTCGCCTTTTTCATAAAGGAACTCAAAGGTGCCGGCCCCACGATAACCGATCTTGCGGCAAGCCTCCGCGCAGCGTTCTCCCACCCGCACTCGCTCCCTTGGCGGAATCAGCGGGGCGCTGGCCTCTTCGATAATTTTCTGATGCCTGCGCTGCATCGAACAATCTCTATCCCCGAGATAGACCGCGTTGCGATGTTCGTCGGCAAGTACCTGAATTTCGACGTGCCGGGGTGTTTCCAGGAATTTTTCCATGTAAACGGTTGGATTGCCGAAGGCCGTCTTGGCTTCCTGACGAGTCATGGTTACCGCATTGATCAGCGCCGCCTCGGTATGCACCACGCGCATGCCTCGGCCGCCTCCGCCGCCCGCCGCCTTGATGATGACCGGATAGCCAACCTTGCGCGCGATCTTTACGATTTCTTCCGGGGAGTCGGGAAGCGCACCTTCGCTTCCCGGAACAACCGGCACACCGGCCTTGATCATGGCGTTTTTGGCACTGACCTTGTCTCCCATCAGACGGATGGTTTCTGGCCGCGGCCCGATGAAAACGAAACCGCTTTTTTCCACCCGCTCGGCAAAATCGGCGTTTTCCGATAAAAATCCGTAGCCAGGGTGAATCGCCTCCGCATCGGTGACCTCGGCGGCACTGATGATGGCCGGAATGTTCAGGTAACTTTCCGAGGAAGGGGCGGGACCGATACACACCGATTCGTCGGCGAGCCGCACGTATTTGGCTTCCGCGTCGGCCACGGAATGGACCGCAACGGTTTTGATTCCCAACTCGCGGCAGGCTCGCTGAATACGCAAAGCGATTTCGCCACGATTGGCGATGAGGATCTTCCCGAACATATTGCCGGCTTAAAAGTGAAGAAAGATTTTTGGATTAGCCAACGACGAATAGCGGTTGCCCGTATTCGACCGGTTGGCCGTTTTCAACCAATATGGACTTGATCACGCCGGTCTGATCGCTTTCAATTTCGTTCAGAAGTTTCATCGCTTCGATGATGCAAAGGGTTTCCCCGGCGGTGACGGATTGGCCGATCTCGACAAAAGGCTTCGATCCGGGCGCGGATGAACGGTAAAAAGTCCCCACCATCGGCGATTTCACCACATGGCCTTCCGGAGCCGCAGGCGCCTCTGCCACGACGGGCGCGGCGATCGGCACTGGCGCCGCAGCCGCCACCTGGAACGGCGCTGCCGAGGCTGCGGGCGCCTGGGACATGTTGCCGGCCCGATTAATCCGCACCTTTTCCTCGCCCTCGGTGATTTCAAGTTCGGCAATGCCAGACTCCTGCACCAGATCAATCAGCTTTTTAAGTTTTCTAAGGTCCATGGTCTCAGCCTCTACTGTTGGTCGACGCGCGTAAGCGCATGGTCGAGGGCAAAGTCGTATCCCTGAGATCCCAATCCACAGATCACCCCGACCGCCTTGTCGCTGAAATAAGAATGGTGCCTGAACGCTTCCCTGGCATGCACGTTGGAAAGATGAACCTCGATAAAGGGAATACCGACACCTGCCAATGCGTCGCGCAATGCGACGCTGGTATGGGTAAATCCTGCGGGGTTGATCACAATGAATTGCACCCCTTCCGCACCGGCGTTATGCACACAGTCAATCAGTTCGGCCTCGGAGTTCGATTGAAAGCAACGCAATTCCACACCCGATTCGGATGCTTTCGCCAGAAGCCGATTATTGATGTCCTGAAGCGTTTCCCTGCCGTAAATCTGCGGTTCGCGACTTCCCAGCAAATTTAGATTGGGGCCATTTAGAACCAGCAGGGTCTTTTTGCCGCTCGCTTTGGACCGCTTGGCCTGGACTACCAGCTTCATGTCGGATTTCATTCGTGCCAGTTTGCCGTAGTTCGCCGGAGTTTGTCCAGTTTTCACGAGCAACTCCCGGATTCCAAGGTTCCGAAAGAACGGCTTAATACGTGCTTCTTGGGATCCTGGACGAATGTTACGAAGCATTGGCGCAAGCCAAGTGCAGCGCAGTTACTGCGCAAAACCAAATACATCGAATCAGGGAAATTAACCGAAAAAACCGACATTAGCTGCTTTTTAACCGCATGTTCTGGACATATCCGACCCTGATGTGCGGCCGATGCAGGGGCTGCAGTATGCAGCCCGAATGCAGCGCAGCGGAATACGGGGAAAACGCACGGTTGCGGCACCCATACCCGGATTGCGCTGCGTTCCATCCGGACATGGTTATCACGGCATCCGGTCTTAAGGGTAGTGCCATGAGGGTCTGCCCCCGAAATCGAATTTCAGGTCGGCGGCTTGTCCGTCCTGTCCGTCTCCAGGAATTTTCGGGGCTTGAGGCGTGCACGTTGAGTCAAGGGTACATAACACACCCCGACGTCCGCACAACCTTGTGAAATCACGGTCAGTTCCAAGCCCTGATTGGGCGCTGGGCCCTGGAGTTCCAGGCGAAAGGTAAGCTCGCCACGATAGGTCTCCACGCGACCAAAAAATTCGTCTTCCTTGACAATACCGTCGGGCATGCGGCTCCTGGCAACCACGACAGTTGCCGGCGATACCTCGACGCGAAATCGATTGCGGTACATGTAATAGCCGTCCGCAATTGCGTACCGCACCTCAACGATTTCCGGGCTGATGAGGCTTGCGGAAAACTGGAAGGCGCGCTCCGGATCGAGTAATTCGCCACTTTCTTCCGCGCCGGAGGAAACCAGTGGGGCGAACAACGCGGCGAGGCCGGCCAGCAATACAAAGCTCATCGAAATCATGTTCTTCATCGGTTTATCCTTCAACGCGGGAAGGCAAGCGCGACTCGGTGGCCACCCATTGCAGGTATTTATCCAGCCCAGCCACTACAGGGACCGCAATGATCTCCGGAAGTTCGTAGGGATGACGCTCACGGATCGTGGCCTCAACATGCCGGTAGGCCGAGGCCAGCGTCTTGATCGCAACCTGCACTTCCGCAGTCTGTTCGACTTTTCCTTGCCACCGGTAGATGGATTCGATATCCGCGACTATATTGACACAGGCCACCTGCCGGGATTCCACCAATGCAAAGGCGAGCTTTGTAGCCGATTCCCGACTGGGCAGGTTGGTCAACACGATGACAACTTCGTCGACAACGGAATGTTCCGATCCCATTCCCATGGGAAACCCTGCACGACCCGAATTACGAAATACCCAACGAGGAGCAAGCCGCCAGCACTCCGTTTTCCACCGACGGATACCTCAGGCGCACCCGCAATTCGCTTTTTAGGCGGCCATTGGCGAGCCGCCTCGATTCACGCATGAAGGACAACATGGCCTCGGGAATGCGGGTCTTGGCCGTCTTCCAATCGACACGCGGTGGGTGTGGCAGGGCAAAGTGGTCGGCAACCAAATCGAAGTATTCTCCCATTTTCATCATCGAATCGTCGCAGGCATTGTAGGTCCGTCCACCCCCGCCGCGATGCAGAGCCGCGATTGCGATTCTCGCCAGGTCATCGGCATGGATGTGATTGGTAAAGGAGTCCTGCTCGTGCACCAAGGCGGCTGTGCCTGCCGCCAATCTGGCCAGAGGCAGACGATCCGCCGCATAAATACCGGGCGAGCGCAAAATGCTGATCTGTATGCCCGTTTCGGCTCCCCATGCACGCAGTCGCCGTTCGGCATCGACGCGCCGCCATGCACGATTGCTTTCCGGATTGACTGTTCTCGTTTCGTCCACCAGCGCACCATCGCAATTCCCATATACGCCGCTGGTACTGATGTAGACCAGTCGCTGTGGTAGACTCGCCGCGCTTGTCAGCGCCCGAATCAAATTGGCGGTGCGCTGATCCAGCAAGCCGGAACCCGTCGGCGGAGCCAGGTGAATGACATCCTGGGCAATACCCGCGAGCCGATGAAGTGTTGCCGGCCGATCCAGGTCGCCGAGCACAGGCACGACGCCTTCCGTACGCAGCACGGCACAGCGTTGCTGCGAATGGGTCAGCGCATAGATGCGCCAGCGGCCCCGCAATACCTGAACCAAGCGAAGCCCAACATTTCCGCATCCAACAATCAACATTCTTCTCATGCCCGGATTCTAACCCGTCGGCTTGAGAGATCGAGCGCACTGGAATATGTCTTATAACATCACGATCAAGCCGAGCAATCGCAGTTTCGCGGTACTAGATGGCGAGACCGTCCTGGCAGCGGCATTGCGCGAAGGCATCATCATTGCCTATGGGTGCCGCAATGGCGCCTGTGGCGCCTGCAAAGGGAGAATTCTCGACGGCAAGGTGAACTACGGCAATCCTCAGCCTCACGCGCTCGCCGAATTCGAGAAAAAGGCCGGACTGGCGTTGTTCTGTCAGGCCCAACCACTTGGCGATCTCGTTATCGAAGCCCGCGAAATCGGCGGCGTCGGCCAGATCGAAGTTCGCAAACTGCCATGCCGCGTACAGGAAATGCGCAAGCCTGCGCCGGACGTCATGATTCTCAAACTGAAATTGCCCGCAAACGAGAGGCTGCAGTTTCTGGCGGGTCAGTACCTGGATATCCTGCTCAAGGACGGCAAACGCCGGTCTTACTCCATGGCCACCCCTCCACATGACGACGGACTCATCGAGCTGCACGTGCGCCATATGGTCAAGGGCGCGTTCACCGATTTTGTGTTCACCAAGATGAAGGAAAAAGACATCCTGCGCTTCGAAGGGCCGCTGGGGACATTTTTTCTGCGTGAAGACTCGGACAAACCAATCATTTTATTGGCGAGTGGAACGGGCTTCGCCCCCATAAAAAGCATCATCGAACATGCCCTGCACGCCGGCACATCACGACAAATGGTGTTGTACTGGGGGGGCCGCCGCCCCTCCGATCTGTACATGAGCGAACTGGCCGGCCAGTGGCAAAGGAACCACGACAATTTCACCTTCGTCCCTGTAATTTCGGAAGCCTCGGGGGAGGATAATTGGGCCGGGCGCATCGGTTTCGTCCATCGGGCGGTGATGGAAGATTTTCCCGACATGTCGGGGTACCAAGTTTATGTGTGCGGCGCGCCTGTGGTCGTGGAGTCCTCGCGCAAGGATTTCATCAACAATTGCCGACTACCCGAGGATGAATTTTTCTCCGACGCTTTTACCCCATCAGTTGATTTTGCGGCGACGGCCTGATTAAGACACGGTTTCCATCGGCCTTACCGTAGCCGCAAGGCGATATTTCGGCATTCAATCATCATCTGTTCCCGATTAGACTGATAACAGCCTACCGGCCTGTCTGCTGTTGCGGCGCGTGGAAGCACTAAGGGCGCGGAATTTCCTTGAAATACCTGGCGATAACGCCGTTAAGGTCCACCAAGCCGGGTTTACGGATTTTCCGCAAGGTTTCTGCACGCAACATGTTCCAAGGTAGGCAATTGCCTTTCCTTTCACTATTCACTTGGAGCATTCAGATGACAAATGCAGAAGTAATGAATAATTTCCGGGCAACCAGGGGACGCACTGAGCTGCCTGATTTTCTTGCACGGAGAGTCGAACGCTATTACCGGGAGCGGGTACGCGACACTTGGGGTGGCCATCACATATTGCACGGCCGTACTCCAGGACCAACGGCGATCCAGATCGCCAGCAACGACTATCTCGCTTTGTCGCGTCATCCGGCGATTCTTCAGGCAACGGCCAATACCCTCGCAAGAGAAGGCAATGGTTTGCTCATGTCCGGAATTTTCCTGCATGGCGACAATCCCCAACTTGCCTTTGAAAGGCGCCTTGCCAATCATATGCAGGCGGAAGCGGGCGTATTATGCCAGTCAGGTTTTTGCGCGAACACGGGATTGATCCAGGCGCTTGCCGACGATAGCGTGCCCGTCTACGTGGATATGCTGGCCCACATGTCCCTATGGGAGGGCATCCGCAGCGCGGGTGCTCAAGCTATCGTGTTTCAGCACAATAATCCGGACCATCTGGAGCGGCAAATCGTGCGCAACGGGCCCGGCGTGATACTGGTCGATACGGTATATAGCACCAACGGCAGCCTCTGCCCGCTAAGAGAAGTGGCCGATATCTCCGCCCGCCGCAACTGTGTGGTCGTAGCCGACGAATCCCATTCTTTGGGTACCCATGGCCCGAATGGCGAAGGCTTGGTGGTCGAGCTGGGCCTGGCGGGACAGATTCAGTTCCGTACCGCGAGTCTCGCCAAGGCATTTGCCGGTCGCGCCGGCTTTATCGCCTGCCCGGAGCGTTTCACGGAATATTTCAAATTCGAATCCCTGCCAGCGATATTCAGTTCCACTTTGCTTCCCCACGAGGTATCCGGCCTGTCCGCAACCCTGGATGTTATCGTGCAGGAAGGCTGGCGCCGCGAGCGGCTGCACGCAAACAGTGCCTATTTGCGCGGGGGTCTAGACGCGCTGGGTTACAACCTCAATGACAGCCAGTCCCAGATCGTTTCGCTCGAGGCCGGTTCGGAACCGAAAACCATGGTTCTACGCGATGCGCTGGAAAGTCGTGGCATCTTCGGATCGGTGTTTTGTGCACCCGCCACTCCCAAACAACGGGCTATGGTACGATTGTCCCTGCATTGTTCACTCACCCAGAACGATCTGGACAGGATTCTGCAGGTATGCGGGGAAATTCGTCCCGAGGTCGAATTCGATCAATGGCCCTCAACCCGCAGGAAAAATCAGGAAGCGCGCACCAAAACCAGCCACCGCGAGATGGTCACTGCCTGAGCCGGCGATCGCGCGTGTGCGGCGCCTACGCGCGAAAGCGCGCCCTTCCGCTTATGTCAAGGCGATCAAGATATTCTCGATAAACCAAGACATCCGCCAGTAGAAGGCCGGAAGGTTTCTCAACGCGCGCACAGTAGTAACGTTGAAGACCGTTGCAGATAACGGCCGGATACACATGTTGCCGCCAGTTCGCGTATTGCTCGGTGTATATGCCCCGGCTGCGCCAGAAATAAGGCACTACTTCCCTGCGCTGCAAGGCATCGAGTAAATCGGCCGGTGCCGCGTTGTCATAGGCGACATCGAACTGTACGCGCAGATTCTCTTCGCTGCTTACCAGCAGCAGGGTCGCGCCCCCATTGGCATCGAGCAACAGCATGCCATCGGGACTCGTGCAGAGGTAGTATTCGACGGCTCGACAGTTGCTTCGGATCTTTTCGAAAAAAACCGCAAAAAATGGATCCCGCAAAAAATGCAATTGCCCGACATCGAGCGCATCTTCCATCATGCGTTCGACTTGCCACATATACAAAAGTTGCATGTCGCCGATGGCACGCAGCAGCTTGGGAATTACATCGGGATCCTGCTTCAGGATGAAGCGATCAATCAGGCCTTCGTTGAAAGCCTGCACGGCAATTATTTCGTCCGCCTTGCCGGTTAACAGAATTTTACGTATTGGCCCTTTACCGATTCGACGGCAAACTTCCAGCCCATCGATATCCGGCATGTCATAGTCGATCACCACAACCGAATAGCGTTCGAACCGCCGTTCGTTATATATCTCCCTGTGAATCCGGTTAAGATTCAAATCGATCACATGATGATCTGGGGATAATTCCTCGCGGTTCTGGTACAAGGAAAAATACTGCTCCGGCCCGGGCGCTGCAGCCGGCTCGGCACGTAGTGCCGCCAGGGCGGAGACCGACGAATCAAAGAGACGAAACGCCAGGCTCGATTCCAACTTAAGACTGAGGTTGGTCAGAAAATCTGCGTTGTCGTCGACGAACGCCACCATGGTGGGAAAAAAGAAAGGATAGACGCCGTGGCTCATGTGGTTTTCCCGGGAAATCTTAAGACAAATTCAGTGAATTCACCCAATCGTGAGCGACAAATGATACTACCGTCAAAAGATTGCGCGACGTCCCGGCAAAACGCCAGTCCGATCCCGGTGGTGTCAACGGCTTTTCCGCTGCCGGAACGGGCGGAAAAGCGGGTAAAAATGTACGGCAATACATCCGGATGAATGCCAGGTCCGGTGTCCCGGAATACCAGATTGTTGTCCGATAGACCGGCGTTTACTTCGATCCAGATTTCTCCTTTCCCCGCCTGGGCGATATGACGCAACGCGTTCTTCATAAGATTAAAAATAATATGCACCATCAACAACTCGGAACCGTGGAAGGAGAAATTGACGCTCGGGCGCCAGTTGACGAGCGCACGTTCTCGCTCGGAAGCAAAAGGGTAGCGCTGCAACGCGATCTCGACACACCTATTGATGGAGCAGGAAACAAAGGCCGCGCGCTGTTCTCGTGCCGCCCCTCGCACATTCATCAATAACATATCAATGACGGTATTGGATCGTTCCGCCTCCATTTCTATTCGCTCCAGGACGCCAGTCATGGAATCGAGATGTGCGGTTCTAATCTGTACCTCGACCAATCCGTTCGCGACCGCCGCCCGATAAGCCTGCATCAGGTTCGGCAGATACTGGCGCAGGCCCGAGGCTCCGCTTTTTATGCCGAGCAATGGCGTTCTCAATTCGTGGGCGATAGTACCAGCGGCGGCCAGCATGGCCTGCCGCCGCTCTTCTTTGAGCCTTTCGGCCGAGTAGTTGACTATGATACCCATGGCGATCGCAAACAGGAAAATTGGCACAAATTCCAGCGTCGCGCCATGGAGCGCAAACGGGCTCGGTGTGGTGGCGTAATAGGCCGCCGCCGCCGCCATCACACCGAGAGAAATTTGTATCAACAGGTTGATCCAGTCGAGCAGCAGAATCAAGATGAACAGCCCGACCAAGGTCGACAGGATCCACACGGTAGAGCCATTGTTCTTGAACAACATGAACGTAAAAAAGAACGGTAGTGCGAACAACAACGCAAGATACCAGTAGAGTGCAAAGTAACCGGCAATTTTAGGCGGCCAGCGTCTGGCAACCACAATGGGCAAAAAAATAACCGTGCCGACCAGTCGCAGGTAAAGATTTTCGTAAAGTTGCGGAAAAAGTTCATGCCAGACGATGTAGTACAGCGGAAAACCGAGTGCCGCCAGCAATCCGAAATAAAAGTGGCGGGGGGCAAAATATGCAGTATCGCGCTTGAATGCGCGTGTCGCCGAATTGCAGAGCGAGGTCAGAATGTTGTCGCGCTGGAGCAGCATTACAAGACCGGACGGCGCCGACCACCGGCATGACTTTTAAGTTGCGATAGCGTCACTTCCAGCGCCTTGCGATATTCCGCCGCCGCTTCCCCGGGATTGCCTTCTCGCTCGTACAACTGCGCCAATTCCAGATGCGCCGAATGGGTCTCTTCAATGGAGAGGCTTGCCTCCAGATAGCTGCGGGATTTCCCCCACAATCCCTGACGCGCGCAAAGTCGGCCCAGTGTCAGCAGCAAGGTGGCATCGCGACGGTGGGTCTGCAGCCAGCGCTCGGCGCAGGCAAGCTGGTGAGTAGCGTCCGCGCCGGCGCAATCCGCGTAGACCGCAAGCAATGCCGAATCCCATTCCCGATTCAAACGATCTTCCACGATCCGCGAAGCTTCCTCACTGCCACCCGCCGCCACAAAACACTGCGCCGCGACCATCGCCAGCGCCGGATCTTCTTTCTGCTCCCCGGACAGACGCTGCCAATAATCCCGCAGCGAACGCAGATCATGCCCGTATTGCTTGAGGAGCTCGGTATGGGCTTGCCGTCGCAATTGCGAGATGACGGGTTTGTCAAAGATTCGCCGTTTTTCCAGCAGCGGAATCAGCGTCAGCACACGGTCCCAGTTTTTTGCCATTTGCTGCGCCCGCAGTTCCAGACGCAGGGCAGCGCTGTGTTTTTCCGGCAGGGCCCTCAGCACATCCAAAGCATCGCGATAGCGACGTTCGTCAAGCAGCATTTCCGCTCTGGCCATTACCCGCAGGGTATCGGTCGCGCCATCGGTGGCTACGGGCGCGGCAAGATATTCATCGCGCTTTATGTAGTTACGCCGGCCATGTGCGGAACGCGCGGCCAGCACAGCCGCCAAGGCAGGCGATTCCCCCGCCTTGAATGCCGCGGCGGCCGCTTTTTCAGCGCGGCCGAAGCGGCCTTCGAAAAAACTGCCAAGGGCCTCATCGAACAATGCGCGTGCACGTTCGCGCGCGCGCCGCAGGTGAATTTGTCGTACCCGGCCCGGCGTTGTCAGGGCCAGACTCACCGCTCTTAGACTCAAGTAAACCAGGCCGCAGATGGCAACCGCCAATCCGATCGCCAGATTCAAGGATAACTCCATCCGCCAGGGCGCCGCCACAATGAGCACGAATCCATCCAGGCTGCGCGCGCCCAGCACCAGGACGAGCGCCGCCGCGATAATGGCTATGACCCATCCGAGACTTTTCACGGATACTCTTTCGCCCAAACATTCCGCATCATCGGCTCAGCGCAGCGTGCGTTCGCGCACCCGTTTCAGGGCGCTCATGGCTTCCAAGCCGGAGGAGATCTCCGGTAGCCGGATCTCAAGGGGCGTTTCCTGTAACTCCCGCAATAGAGTCAGCAACGAGGTTACGGCCGGATCGGCTGCCATGAAGTATTTTGTTACCCAGGCCGATGCCGCCTTCAAGTCGGATTTGAAAGTGCGCTCGTCTTTGGCGATCAAGGCCAGTCTCGCACCGAGCAGTCGAATTTTCAGATTTTCGCGTAGAAAATAAACCTGCTCGGGGGCAAGCAGCACAACCTCGGTATCCAGTCTTTTTACGTTTACCAGACTGCGCAGATCCTGGAGAAAATTTCGCCAGGTGGTTTTCAGGAATCCCGCGTTCTCGCTCGCCGCTTGAGTGGCCGCTGCCAGCACCGGCTGGCGTTCGGCGACAAGCGGCAATGTCACAATTCTTTCGGCGGCGATTTCCAGCTTGAGCGACATGCCCGTCACGTCCACCTGCGGCAAGCCACGCAAACGCTCGATATCGCTGGTAACCGCCCGACGCAAGGCACCAAACTGCGGACGATCCATGCGCGCCAGCCGGCTGTCCGCGGTTTCCAGAGCCATCAACGCCGTCTTCACGTTTCCCGCCAGCTGCAGTTGTTGGCTGGCAATCAACATGGCCTGCTCTACTTCCGCCAGCGTCCATTCGTCGCGGCTGCGTGCCAAGTCCTGATATAGCGATTCAACTGCGAGCCGCTGATTTTGCGCATCGGTCAGCCGAGCTTCCGTCTGCGCCAGGCGGGCCTGGAAATCGCGCAGCGCGTCCCGGGATTGCTCTGCGAGTACCCGAGTCTCCCGGTAACGTGCATCGATTTCCGCGCTGCGAAGGGCTACCTCGTGCTGGAGTACGCGCAGATTTTCTCGCGTCGCATACCACTGCCAGGCACAAAATGCCACGACAGCCAGAAATGTCGCCGCGGCGATCGTCCCAATGGATCGCCTCTTGCGAGCGTCCGGCAAGGACGCCGGACCAAGGTTGTGTTCATTTTCAGCCATACTTGGTGTCGATTAGATTTCTCAGCCGGTGCTCGGCGCCGGTCGTCTCCGCCCGTGCCAGGTGTCGAGCGCCAGGGCCAGCGAAGAATCCCCGTCACCCGCTACGATAAGTGTATTCACGCCGCAACCAAACGCCGCCCTTGCAATTCGGGGGTGGGCCACAAAAAACGGCGTGCGTTCCAGGTACGGCCGGGCAACAGTTCCGGCCATTTCAAAGAGATTTTCGACAATCTGCACGCTGGTTGCGGTACAGGCCATCCGGTCGCCGTGTTGCCACCTGCTCAATAACGCATCCAAGTGTGCCTTTGGCTTCACACGCCGATAGCATTCCAGATAGTCTACCTGTACGCCGTTGGCGCGAAGTCGTTCCGCCAGCCATTCTCGCCCGCCCTGGCCGCGCACAATCAGAAATCGGCGGTTTGGCCGCGCTTCGGATGCAAGTTCGCGAAACAGCGCTTCGCTGTCGGCCCCCTGTTTGGGCAACAATACGCCACGCAGTCCGGCATCTGACAACGCGGCAGCGGTGCCCGATCCGACCGCGGCCAATTTCACTCGGGTTGGCAGGCGGCCAAGGCGAGCAGCACTGGCCATTGCTATACGCGCCGCATTCGGGCTCACAAAAATGGCGTAATCGTACCCGTCCATTTTCGCCAGGCCGGCCGCGACATCCTGATCGGCAAACGCTTGAATTTCTATGGCGGGAACCAGCAGAGGTTCGCCGCCCAAAGCGCGAATTCGATCCGCCAGTTCGCGTCCTTGTCCGGTCGCGCGTGTCACCAAAACCGCGACGCCCTCCAGGGAATTGACCGCCGTCATCTGCCGCCGAGCAGGGCAAGAATTTCCCGGGCGCCTTTGGCAATCAGGCGTTCTGCCAATGCCAGGCCGGCCGCCTGTGCCGACTCCGAAGTCTGGCAGGCAATTTCGTCGTGAATCTTGCGCGTACCGTCTGGCGTGGCGACAAATCCGCGCACCCGGGCCTGATTTCCGCTGATTTGCGCATAAGCGCCCAACGGCACTTGGCAGCTACCGTCCAGCGCGCGACCCAAGGCGCGCTCCGCTTCCACGCACCAGCGAGTTTCGACGTCTTCCAGAGGATTCAAGGATTCCAACAAATCGTGCCGCTCGGCCAGACATTCGATTCCCAACGCACCCTGGCCAATGGCTGGCAGGCTTTGTTCCGGCGAAAGCAGACTGCGGATGCGTTCTCCAAGTCCCAAACGTTTGAGACCGGCGGCGGCAAGAATAATGGCCGCGTACTGTCCCTCATCCAGCTTTCTTAAGCGGGTCTGCACATTGCCACGCAAGGGCTCTACCTGCAAGTGTGGGAAATTGGCTCGCAACTGACTTTCCCGCCTCAAACTCGACGTTCCGACACGGCTGCCGGCCGGAAGACTTTCGAGATCCGGAAAGCGGTTGGAGACAAACGCATCGCGGGGATCTTCCCTTGCAGCGACAACCGCCATGATAAAACCCGGAGGCAAGTTCATCGGAACATCCTTCATTGAATGTACCGCGATGTCCGCTTCGCCCTTGGCCAATGCCGTCTCGAGTTCTTTGACGAACAAACCCTTGCCACCGATTTTCGAGAGCGAGGTGTCGAGAATTTGATCGCCCTGAGTGGTAAGGCCGAGCAACTCGGTTTTCAAACCAGGGTATTGCGTTCGTAACCGTGCTTCGACATGCCTGGCCTGCCACATCGCCAGGGGACTTTCTCGAGTTGCAATGACAATGCGGGATAAGGAAGTCATTAAATTGTGATGCGGCCCAGTTCCTTGACAATATGTTGTTGCCGGCGACTTACCGGCAGCCGTTCGTCGATACCGCGCAAGAGTACCACCCAGCGCGCCTCTCCTTCCCCGGCCTCTTTTTCGAATCTCGCGACAAAAGCCTTGGCCACCAGACAACTGCGGTGAATACGAACGAAGCGTTCGCCGAATTCCTCTTCCAGTCGAGACAACGATTCCTCGATCAGGTGTTCGGCACGGGCAGTGCGCACGGTCACGTACTTGAGTTCGGCCCTTAGAAACAGGATTTCTCCGATCGGTATGAGAATCACCCGGCCACGTTCCTGCACCGATAAATAAGTTCTGGCTTCGGGCGCGACTTTCTGCAGCACGTCAAGCCGCAAGGGTGTAAGTGCGCGCACACGCGAGAGCGCTTCGTAAAGACGACGCAGCCGAATGGGCTTGACCAGATAATCGATCGCGTGGAGTTCAAACGCCTTGAGCGCATAATCGTCATAGGCGGTGGTGAATATGATCGACGGTGGTTCGGGCAACTTGAGCAAATGTTGCGCCGCCTCGATGCCGTCCATCTCGGGCATGCGGATGTCGAGCAATATCACATCGGCCGGCGTGTCCTGGATCAATCCCATGAGGTCCAACCCATTTTCTGCCTCGCCCGCCAATTGAATTGGAATGCTCGCGGCGCAATCTTGCAACAAGTCGCGGATGCGGTTGCGGGCCGGCGCCTCGTCGTCGACGATGACCACGCGCAGGGCTTGAGGATGCGTATTCAGGAATTCTCCGTTACATAAGGCATGACAATATGTACCTCGTAGTCGTCGGCGCCAGCCTGGGTTTGCAAGCTGGCTTCAGCATCGAAATGCAGCGCGAGTCGCTCGCGAATGTTCTCCAGGGCCATTTTGTTGCCCGAGTGGCGGCTGCCTTCCTTTCGGTAGGGATTGCGAAGAATCATATGTACCTGATTGTCCGCCCGATAAATCTTCAAACTGATAACTCCGGGATCGATCGAGGGTTCGATACCGTGGTAGACGGCGTTCTCCACCAGAGGCTGCAATGACAGCGGCGGCACCAGCGCCTCGCCAGGCATATCCTTAATCTGCCACTGTACCTGCAGGCGCTCGCCCAAACGAAGTTTCTCGAGATTCAGATACTGTTTGCACAATTCCACTTCATTGGCCAGAGGCGTCAAATCGCGGTTGTCGGCCATCAGGACGCGAAATAAATCCGCCAAATCTTCCAGCGCGGTTTCGGCGCGTCGGGGTTCCGCACGCATCAGGGACAACACCGCATTGATGCTGTTGAACAGGAAATGCGGCCGGATTCGCGCCTGCAGTGCCTGCAAGCGGGACTCGGTGAGCGCCGGGGACAGTGCCCGATTGCGCAAATTGAAGTAACCCGCCAGAAACAGGGTCACGGTCAACGCGAGCAGCATTTCCCGTTCCGCGCCTTCGTCGGTCAAACCAAATAGCAGTGCGCCAAAGCGTGTCACCCCCAAGGTGATAAGTATTTCCAATAACACGATAAGACCAAGCGCTACGCGGTATTCCAGAGTCCTGAGCCATTTACCTGCAAAAGCGAGTACCAACAGCGAAAAAATGGTGATGGGTTGCGCCAAGGCCACGATTCCCATCCATTGGTGCAACAAAGAGCTCCAATTCGATGTCTGGACGGCCGCCACAAAAAAAGTCAGGCCAGTCACTCCAACCAGAATTCGCAACATGACGCCCAGATTGCGGAAATTCGGCAACAAAGGGGTGACGCTATTTTGATTTATACTGGGCACGCTTGAAAAAGGCCAAAAAACATCAAGAAACAATTGTTTAACGCATACATTCTGAACGGGGCAAGAGCCGAATGCAACCACCTGAAGTGCCCGCCGGTTCCCCGGTAAAAACCTGGTCGGGAAGATTCTCCGAACCGGTGTCCGAGCTGGTGAAACGCTACACCGCCTCTGTGACGTTCGATCACAGACTGGCGGAATTCGACATTCGCGGCTCGCTGGCGCATGCGCGCATGCTGCGCACGGTGGGCGTATTATCAGCGGGGGATCTTGCCGATATCGAGCGCGGCATGACGCAGATTAGCGAGGAAATTCGCGCCGATAAGTTTCCCTGGTCCATCGACCTTGAGGATGTCCACCTCAACATCGAAAAACGCCTGACCGATCTGGTCGGCGACGCGGGAAAGCGATTGCATACCGGGCGCTCGCGAAACGACCAGGTAGCCACCGATATCCGGCTCTATCTGCGCTGGGCAAGCGACGAAATCATCGCCTTGATTCGCGGCTTTCAGACCAGCCTGCTCGATCTGGCCACGCAGCACACCGAGACGCTGATGCCTGGCTTCACCCACCTGCAAGTCGCGCAGCCGGTGAGTTTCGCGCACCACTTGCTTGCGTATTACGAAATGGTGGAACGAGATGCCGCGCGTTTCGCCGACGCTCGGCGCCGAATCAACCGGCTGCCACTGGGCGCCGGCGCACTGGCTGGCACCACATTTCCGATCGACCGCCAGCGGGTAGCAAAAGAATTGGGATTCGACGGTTTGTGCGAAAACTCCATCGACGCTGTGTCGGATCGGGATTTCGCGATCGAATTTTGTGCCGCCGGCGCGATTCTCATGATGCATCTTTCCCGGCTGTCGGAAGAACTCATTTTATGGATGAGCCCGCGCTTCGGATTCATCCAGTTGGCCGATCGCTTTTGCACTGGCTCATCGATGATGCCGCAGAAGAAAAATCCCGACGTGCCGGAACTGGTGCGCGGCAAAACCGGCCGGGTCAACGGTCATCTGGTGGCGCTGCTCACCCTCATGAAAGGTCAGCCGCTTGCCTACAACAAGGACAACCAGGAGGACAAGGAGCCGCTGTTCGATACCGTCGATACGTTATTGGCCACCCTGCGCATCTACGCCGACATGATTGGCGGCATTGTCGTCAATAAGGAAGCCATGCGCCGCGCGGTGAGTGAAGGTTATGCCACCGCCACCGACCTGGCCGATTATCTGGTCAAGAAGGGATTGCCGTTTCGCGAAGCCCATGAAGCGGTAGCGCGCGCCGTGCGCCACGCCGCCGGCAAGGGGGTGGAGCTGGCTCAGTTGAGCATTGCGGAACTTCGGGAATTTTCGCCCTTGATCGACAACGACGCGCTGGCCAAGCTTTCTCTTGAAGGATCCCTGGCAGCCCGCGATCACGTCGGCGGCACCGCGCCGGCCCAAGTGCGCGCCGCGATCGCCCGCGCCCGATTAGCGATCGCAGGGCGCGAATCCGCCTATTTCGGCGGCTCGCCTTGAACAAAGCACCTCAAGCTGATAAATTCCGCCCCCGAGTTTTATACCGGTCCAGCGGGGCTCGACGTCCGCTGGATTATTTTTTTGTGCCACAAAAATAACGGGGGACATGACATGGGCAAATTCCTGGTAACTCTGCTTGGGTATCTCGGCGCGGGACTGCTGGCCGCCGGCTTGGCCGTCGCGCCGGCCACGGCCCAGGACAAACCGATTCGCATCGGTCTGGTGACTTTTCTATCCGGTCCCGCGGCTGGTCCGTTTGGCGTGCCGGCCAAAATCGCCGCCGAGGCCATTGTCGATTCGATCAACGCCGGCAAAGTGCCGTCGCCCTATAACATCAAGGGCTTTGGCGGCACGCCGATCGAATTGACCATCATCGACGAAGCGGGCGGCGCCACCAAGCAAGTAACCGAATTGCGCAACCTGGTCGAGCGCCAGAATGTCGATTTTGTGATCGGCTACATTTCCAGCGGCGATTGCCTGGCGGTCGCGCCGGTGGCAGAAGAGCTGAAAAAAATCACCGTCCTGTTCGACTGCGGCACCCCGCGCGTTTTCGAAGAAGCCAGCTACAAATACGTCTTCCGCACTCGCTCGCACGCCACCATGGACGCAGTGGCCGGCGCCCAGTATCTGCTCGACAATCGCCCGGCCATGAAAAACTTCGCCGGCATTAATCAGAACTACGCCTGGGGCCAGGATTCCTGGGCCGACTTCACCGCGGTGATGACGGCCCTCAAGCCCGAGCTGACGGTAACCACCTCGCAAATGCCGAAGTTCGGCGCCGGACAATACGGACCAGAAATTTCCGCCCTACTGCAGAGCAATTCCGATCTGATTCACTCCAGCCTGTGGGGCGGCGATCTGGAGGCCTTCATGCTCCAGGCGATGCCGCGCAACTTGTTCGCACGCAGCCAGCTCATTCTGGTGGCCGGCGAACCCTACCTGCACCGCTTGAGCGGCAATATTCCCGACGGCGCAGTGATCGGTGCCCGCGGCCCCAACGGCGTGTTCGCCCAGAAGAGCCCGCTCAACGATTGGCTGCGCAGAATTTACAAGGAACGCAGCGAGATTTATCCGAACTATCCGGCTTACAGCGTGGCCATGGCATTTCTGGGCCTGAAGTCCGCCTATGAAAAGGCCCGGCTGGCGGCCATACAGTCGGCCATTCCGATGGGCGCCGCCAAGGGCGTCAAGGAAGAAATGGAGAAATCCTACGGCCGCCCCTCGGACGAAGACGTGATCAAGGCCTTTGAGTACCACAACTTCGATTCGCCCTCGGGTCGGGTGATGATGAAGCTGGGCAAGGGACACCAGGCAGTCACCGGCACCGCCTACGGCACTGCCCGCACCGTGGACGGCAAGGTAACAGTGGGCAACATCAAGTATTACCCTCTGGAGCGCGTGCAGCCACCGGAAGGCATGAAGAGCCTCGACTGGATCAAGGCCGGCATGCAAGCGGGGAAATGGTAATGGCGCTGGATTAACTTGCCATGAATCACCTGCTCGCCGTCCTGATTGACGGGCTGACCTACTCGTCCTGGCTGTTCATCATTGCGGTGGGCCTCACACTGATCTACGGCGTGATGAAAATCCTCAACATCGCCCATGGCAGCCTCTACGCGTTGGGGGCTTACGCCTCGGCCTCTCTTGCCGGGGGTTGGATCAATGGGGGATACGCCGCGGCGGGCAGTTACGCGGTGATGGTCGGTGCAGCGATCCTGGTCGGGCTGATTGCCGGCCCGATCATCGAGCGCGGCTTGTTGCGCTTCATGTACGGCAAGGAAGAAATCGTGTTGGTGCTGGTCACTTATGCGGTGTTCCTGATTCTCGAAGATTTCATCAAACTGGTCTGGGGTGTGGATCCCTACTTTCTCGCCCAGCCCTACGGCATGTTGGGTAATTTCAGCATCGGCGATCTGACGTATCCGAATTACAACCTGCTGCTGCTGGGTGTGTCGGTGCTCACCGGCGTGGTGCTGGCCTGGGTGCTCAATAGCACCCGGCAGGGAAAAATCCTGCTGGCCGTCATTCATGACCGCGAAATGTCGGGCGCCATGGGCATCAACGTCGGCCGGGTGTATTTTGTGACCTTTACCGTCGGCGCCATCCTGGGTGCGCTCGGCGGGGCGCTGACCGCGCCGATGATTTCGGTACAACCCGGCATCGGCGCCGAAACCATCGTTCTGGCATTTGCGGTGGTGGTGATTGGCGGCTTGGGAAGCCTCTCCGGTGCCGCGCTCGCCGCAGTGCTGGTAGGCCTGGTGCGGGCCGCCGCCGTGCACTACCGTCCGGAGCTGGACATGTTCAGTATTTACCTGGTAATGGCCGTGGTGCTGATTCTGCGCCCCAAGGGACTGTTCAGCCTGCCGGAAGCTCGCAAAATATGAGCCGCGACCGCACTCTGCCAGCCCTCGTCGGTATCACCATATTGTTGCTCGCGGTGGGCCCGTTATTGCCGCGCTGGGCCATGTTTCTGATCAACGTTTCGCTGTGTTACGGCATTGTGGTGCTCGGCATGATGCTGCTGATGCGCACCGGCGTGGTGTCCTTCGGCCATGGACTGTATTACTGCCTGGGCGCCTACGCAGCCGGCACGCTGGACCAGCTTTTCAAGATTTCCGACATGGCGCTCATGGTGGCGGCGGCCATTGCCGCCACTGCGGTGGTGTCCGCGCTGTTGGGCTTGTTGTTGCGCAAGTACCGCGACATTTTTTTCGCCATGCTGTCGCTGGCGTTTTCGATGATCCTCTATGGGCTGCTGGTCAAAAGCGCCACCCTCGGCTCCAGCGATGGTTTCAACATCACGGCGGCCAACATTTTCGGCATCAAAGTCGCCGGCACGGCCATGGAACGTTACTCGCGTTTTGCCCTGACGGTGTTCTGCGCTTTTGTGGCGGCGGCACTCATGCATCGATATCTGAACTCGCACCGCGGGCGACTGGCCTATGCCATCCGCGACAATGAATTGCGGGTCGAATACATGGGCGCCTCGGTGCAAAACACCATCCATATCAATTATGTGATTTCCGCGGTGCTGGCCGGCGTCGGCGGCGCCCTGGCGGCCATCACCGTTGGCCACATCGACCCGGAGATGGCCTATTGGACCACTTCCGGCGAATTCGTATTCGTCGGCATCCTGTCGGGCACCGCCAGCGTCCTGGCGCCTTTCCTGGGCGCGGTGATCTTCGAAACCATCCGCAGCTTTGCCTACGAATATTCTCCCAACACCTGGCAGATGGCACTGGGCATCACCATGCTGCTGGTGATCATGTTCCTGCCCGGTGGAATCTGGTCCTTGTTCCAGAAATTGCGTAAGGCCTTCTGACATGACAACAGTGCTGGAAGCAAGGGGCTTGAATAAAACCTTCGGCGCGGTCACCGCCGCCGCCGATATCAATATCGCGGTCGAGCAGGGCAGTGTTGTGGGACTGATCGGCGCCAACGGCGCGGGCAAAACCACCTTCATCAATATGGTGACCGGATACCTGAAACCCTCCTCCGGCACCATCGTTTTCTGCGGAGATGACATCACACCGCTTAATCCGCGGCAGATTACCCGCCGGGGTATCTGCCGTTCCTTCCAGATTCCGCAGTTGTTCAATACGCTCTCGGTCCAGGAAAATCTGCTGGTAGGCGTAGGCATCATTGCCGCGGCCGGGAAAAATTGGGCTGGCGCCTCTCAGTTTGCCGGCACGCCCGAGCAGTCCGTGGACGGCATGCTCGAGCGCTTCCGACTGGGCGAATATCGGGACAAGCCCGCAGGCGTATTGCCCGAGGGCGTGCGAAAGCTTCTGGATATCGCCATGGCCATGGTGGTGCGGCCGACTATTCTGTTGCTCGATGAACCCACCTCAGGTGTCTCGGCGGACGAAAAATTCGCGTTGATGGACATGGTGATGGACGCGGTGAAAGCACAACGCATCACCGTGCTGTTTGTCGAGCACGACATGGAAATCGTCAATCGTTACACCCATCGCGTGCTGGCTTTTTACGAAGGGCGCATCATCGCCGATGGCGAACCGTCCAAGGTGCTTGAAGATCCGGAAGTTAGAAAGTACGTTACCGGGGAAAGCACCGGGAAGGGCAAACATGCTGCGCATTGAAGCGCTCGATGTTTCCATTCAAACCGTGGGCATTCTGCGCGGTGTGAATCTGGAAGTGCCAACCGGGAAATTCGTTGGCGTCATCGGTCGCAACGGCGCCGGCAAAACCACACTCATGCGTTCGGTCATGGGCATCCTGCCCGCAAAAGCCGGCAGCATCGCCTTCGGCGGCAAGCCATTAGGCACGACACCGGCCCATCTGCGCGCGCGTAGCGGCATCGGTTACATGCCGGAAGACCGTCGTCTGGTGCCCACGCTCAGCGTCGAGGAAAACGTTTTGATCCCCGCCTGGTCGGCGGGACTCGCCGACCCCGGAGCGCGCCTTGCCGAGGTGTACGCAATGATTCCTGAGGTCAGGGAATTTGCCACCCGCAAAGGCCTGCAACTATCCGGCGGCCAGCAGAAACTGGTGGCTTTGGCACGTGCGCTGATGTGCGGAACCAAACTGCTGTTGCTCGACGAGCCTTTCGAAGGCGTGGCACCGGTGCTGGCCATGCGGCTCGCGGAAGTGATTACCGGGTTGAAACAAAAAGGCCTGTCGGTCATTCTCACCGAATCGGATCTGGCGCACTCCGGGGAAATGCTCGACGCGGTGTACAGCATCGACCGCGGCCAAGTTTCGGTCGCGGCCTGACCTCGGGCAGCCGGATCTATTTCGCCGGCAGCCTCGCCGCGTAGTCCACCGCTACCCCGACCCACTTCGACAGAACTTCGTCGCCCACGGCGCCGGCCCGCACCAGAATCCAGCCCTTCATCTGCCGGCCCGTGATGTCGAATATCCGGGTGTTCGGCTGTGCCAGCGCAAGTTCGGTACGATCGGCATCCAGCCGCACGATCATCTCGTTTTCATACACGCCGCAACACATGTTGCCGTTCAAGAGAAATGCCACGCCGCCGAACATTTTTTTCTCCGCGATATCCTGGCGACCGGCGATTTGTTGCCGGATGCGTTGTGCCAGAAACGTGTCAAAAGCCATCGAATTCCCTTCGAAGCAATAATTCTCGTCGCGATAATTATCGAACAATCCGTTGACTGTCCATGGCCCATTGTTGACCAACCAAGAGCGCGCCCAGGTCACGAAAAACGCGTAGACCCTGATATGTTGCATCGCGCCATTTTCGGGTTATGATCCTCCTGTGTTATCGACTGGAATCTGAAATGAGCCGCATCCGTAGCATCCTCGTCGCCAATCGTTCCGAAATTGCCATTCGTGTCATGCGAGCCGCCGCCGAAATGGGCATCCGCACGGTGGCAATTTTCTCCCACGAAGACCGCACCGCCCTGCATCGCTTCAAGGCCGACGAAAGTTATCTGGTGGGGGAAGGCAAGAAACCGATTCAGGCTTATCTCGACATCGACGACATCCTGCGCGTCGCCCGAGAAGCGGAAGTAGACGCGATTCATCCGGGCTACGGATTTCTGTCCGAGAATCCCGATTTTGCCCAAGCCTGCGCGGAATCGGGGATCCGTTTCATTGGCCCCCGGCCGGAAGTCATGCGTCTGTTGGGCAATAAAGTGGCGGCTCGGGAGTTGGCGCAAAAAACCGGCGTGCCGGTTGTTCCCGCAACGGCCGCATTGCCTCGGGACCCAGTCGCAGCAGCAGCGCTGGCCGCGCCCATTGGGTATCCCTTCATGCTCAAAGCCAGTTGGGGCGGCGGGGGACGTGGCATGCGAGTCATCGAGTCGGAAGCCGATCTGGCGGGGAACATGGAGGTCGCCCGGCGCGAGGCGCTGGCCGCCTTTGGCAATGACGAGGTGTATCTGGAGAAACTGGTGCGCCGCGCCCGCCACGTCGAGGTTCAGGTGATCGGCGATCAACACGGGCAACTGGTGCATTTGTTCGAACGCGATTGTTCGGTTCAGCGCCGCAACCAGAAAGTGGTCGAGCGCGCCCCGGCGCCCTACCTGAGCGAGGCGCAGCGCGCAGCTCTGTGCGACAACGCGTTGAAACTGGCCCGCGCCGCGAACTACACCCACGCCGGAACCGTGGAGTTTCTGATGGACGCCGACAGCGGGAAGTTCTTTTTTATCGAGGTCAATCCACGCATCCAGGTCGAACACACCGTAACCGAGCAGGTCACCGGCGTGGATATCGTCAAGGCCCAAATCCGTATCAGCGAAGGCGCACGTATCGGTGCGCCGGATTCCTACGTGCCGAAGCAGGAAGACATCCGCCTGAATGGTCACGCCTTGCAGTGCCGGATCACCACCGAGGATCCCGAAAAAGGCTTCACGCCGGATTACGGGCGCCTGACGGCCTATCGCAGTGCCGCTGGCTTCGGCATCCGTCTGGACGCCGGCACCGCGTACAGCGGCGCCGTGATTACGCCCTACTACGACTCGTTGCTGGTGAAAGTGACATCGTGGGGCCATAACAAGGAGGAAGCGATTGCGCGCATGGATCGGGCGCTACGCGAATTCCGCATCCGTGGTGTGGCGAGCAACCTGCAATTTCTGGAAAACGTCATCGCCCATCCGCAGTTCGTGTCGGGCGAATGTATCACCCGATTTATCGACCTCACCCCGGAATTGCTGCGCTTCGCACCCCGCCGGGATCGCGCCACCAAGCTGCTGCAATTTATCGGCGAACTGGTCGTCAATGGCAATCCGGAAATGAAGCGGCGGCGCGCTTCCGATGTGCCTGCCCGACCCGCGGTGCTGCCAAAATTCGATGCGTTAGTTCCGCCCCCGGCAGGCAGCCGGCAGAAACTCCAGGAGCTGGGCGCCGAAGGATTCGCCAAGTGGATGAAGTCGCAGAAGCGCGTTTTGCTCACCGATACCACGATGCGCGATGCGCACCAATCGCTGTTCGCGACCCGCATGCGCACTCGCGACATGTTGCCGATCGCGCCCCTGTATGCGCGCAACCTGTCTGAACTCTTTTCCCTGGAATGCTGGGGTGGTGCCACCTTCGACGTTGCCTTGCGTTTTCTCAAAGAAGACCCCTGGGAGCGCCTGATCAAACTGCGCGAGGCAGTTCCCAATATTCTGTTGCAGATGCTGCTGCGTGCGTCGAACGCGGTCGGTTATACCAACTACCCGGACAACGTCGTGCAATTCTTCGTGCGCGAGGCGGCACGCAACGGCGTCGATGCATTCCGCGTGTTCGATTCGCTCAACTGGGTGGAAAACATGCGGGTAGCCATCGACGCGGTACGTGAAAGTGGTGCCCTATGCGAAGCGGCGATTTGTTACACCGGCGACTTGTTCGATCATTCCCGCCCAAAGTACCAGCTCAAGTATTACGTCGATCTGGCGCGCTCGTTGGAAAAAGCCGGCGCCAACGTGCTGGGGATTAAGGATATGGCCGGGGTCTGTCGCCCCCGCGCGGCGCGCGCCCTGATTCAGGTGCTGAAGCGGGAAGTCGGCCTGCCGATTCACTTCCACACTCACGATACCAGCGGCATCGGTGCGGCGTCGGTGCTGGCCGCCATCGAAGCCGGCTGCGATGCAGTGGACGGGGCGATGGACTCGATGAGCGGCCTCACATCGCAGCCCAATCTGGGGTCGATTGTGGCCGCGTTACAGGGCTCGGAGCGCGACACCGGCATCGATCTGGTCGCGCTCAAGAAAATCTCGCACTACTGGGAAGGCGTGCGTCGTTATTACGCACCTTTCGAGTCGGACTTGCGCGCCGGCACCTCGGATGTTTATTTGCACGAAATGCCGGGTGGTCAATATACCAATCTACGCGAGCAGGCGCGCGCGCTTGGCCTGGAACAGCGCTGGCCGGAAGTGGCCCGCGCCTATTCCCAGGCGAATATATTGTTTGGTGACATCGTCAAGGTAACCCCCACCTCCAAGGTCGTGGGTGATCTGGCGCTGTTCATGGTCGCCAACGACTTGTCGCCCGAGGAAGTGAGTGACCCGGGCCGCGAAGTCGCTTTTCCGGAGTCGGTGATTTCGATGCTGCGCGGAGAGTTGGGTTTTCCCCCCGACGGATTCCCTAAAGAACTAACCCGCAAAGCGCTGAAAGGCGCTTCCCCGATATCGGGTCGGGCCGCCGCTTCTCTACCTCCCGCGGATCTGGAACTCAAACGCAGTCAGGCCTCGCAGGCACTGGGCCGCAACGCCACCGACACCGACCTGGCCTCTTACCTGATGTATCCCAAGATGTTCCAGGAATTCGCCGACCATCAGCGCAAGTATGACGACGTGTCGGTTTTGCCGACCCACACTTTCTTCAACGGCATATCCGATGGCGACGACATCGCAGTCGAAATTGCCCGGGGCAAGACGCTGGTCATCCGGCTACAGGGTCGAACCGAAATCGATGAAGAAGGATACGTACGCTTGTTCTTCGAATTGAACGGACAGGCACGTACCATCCGAATTCCCAAGGCCGCCGTCGCCGTGCAGAAGCAGCGCCAGAAAATCGAAGAAGGCAATGCCCACCATATCGGCGCGCCGATGCCAGGCAACGTCGTTACCGTGACGGTGAAACCAGGTCAGTCAGTCAAGAAAGGCGACCCGCTGATGTCGATAGAAGCCATGAAAATGGAAACCGTCATCCGCGCCGAACGCGACGCAAGCGTGAAAGCGGTTCATGCCGGGCCGGGAAATGTTGTCGAGGCAAAGGACCTGTTGATTGAGTTGGTGTAAGACTGGCCGGCGAGAAATTTCTGGATCAACCTAGAAAAACTTATTTGCCACAGAGGGCACAGAGAACACAGAGAGATTCAAGGACTTGTGTGAACACGTCGCCACTCATCCAATGGGTAAGCATAAAGAACAACATCCCTTCTTGATTTTCCTCTGTGTCCTCGGTGCCCTCTGTGGCAAAAAGCTTAGTTAAGGATCACTCCTTGCGCGCGAAGGAAAGAGCTGCGGGCATCGGCACGTCATAGCCTTGCCCTGACCGGTAAGTGGAGATCGTTTCATGCAAGGCCTGCCGAATCGCCGCGCGGGCAGCGGGTGTCTGCGCGCGCAATGTCGCGGCGGCACGAACCGTTCCCTGGTCCAGAACCTCGAATACCGCATCAGCATCGGCAACTCGCCAAATCTGCGGAACCCGTATCAGCGAGGCCTCGACAAAACCGGCGGTGTTCAATGCCCGCCGGCTGACCTCGGGATCACTGAACAGGAAAAAATTCGGCCCCGCCGGCAAACCCACTTGCATTGAGCCAAAGGTATTGATCGCGGCATAAGCGGCGCCGAACCCCACGGCCCGTTCCGGAACGTCCCAGACCGTAAAGGCAATCCGTCCGCCAGACTTGAGCACCCGATGTGCTTCCTTCAACGCGCGATCAGGATCGGGCAGATGACAGGTGCCGAAGCCGTTCACCACTGCATCGAAACTTCCATCCGGGAACGGCAGCGACTGGGCATCCGCCTGCTCGAATCGCAGCGCCGGGTACTGCTCGCGAGCCATGCGGATTTGCCTGGCGGAAAAATCCACTCCCGTGGCTACTGCTCCGCGTCGTGCCGCCGCAGCGGCGATATATCCCGCGCCAGTCGCCACATCGAGCACTTGCGATCCCTTGCCCACGCCCGCCGCATCGAGCAATGCCTCGATCGATTGATGCGTAATGGCGGCAAGATTGTGATGGTAATGCGCGCAGAGCGATGCATCTTCCCACCCCGCGCGCTCGAACTCACCGAAAGATCCAGGCATTACTTGATGAAATCGGCCACCAGCCGATTGAATTTTTCCGGGTTCTCCATGAACATGAAGTGGTTGCCGCCCTCGGACTCCTCGAAAATCTCCACCCGTGAGTTGGGAATCTGGGTGCCTATCCATTGCTGCGAACGCCATCCCACCAGGCTGGTCTTGCCGCCGACGATCAACGCGGGAACCGTGATGGTGGACAACATGTCGCGCCAGTCGTTGGTCGCGTGATCGAACAACAGGCGCGCCGCATAAGGCCGGGGAAATTTGAGGTTTTGCTTGATCACCCAATCCACCATGTCGCGCGGATATTCCTTGGTGAACATGGCGCCTATGAATCCCTCAGTGGTCTTCACGCCCTCGGCGCCCGCCAGGGAATTGGTGACCCCCCACAAGGCATCCTTGTCCAGAATGCCGCCAGCGTCGATTTTTTCCTGTTCGCCCCAGATCGGGTTGACTGAAATCATCGGCATCTGGTCGATCAGCACCAGTTTGGACAGGCGTTCCTTGCCGAACAACTCCCAGTAGCCCCAGATCACCGAGCAACCCATCGAGTGACCGGCCAGGGTGACGTTGCTCAGATTGTTGCCCACCAGGAATTCGTGAACGTCCTTGGACAAGCGTTGAATCCGATACCCATGGGTGGGTTTGTCCGATTCGCCATGACCGCGCATATCGATGGCAATCACCCGATAACGATCGCTCAAGCCTTCGATCTGGTGTTTGAACTGCGCCGCCGTCTGCGACCAACCGGGAATCATCACCAAGGGCTTGCCGGTTCCCGCCTCCAGGTAATGCAGCCGATACCCATCGTTGGTCGTAAAAAACCCTTTCTTTACATCCACTGCCCAGGACTGCCCCGCCCAAACCACCAGGAACAACAGACCGGCAACAACACGTGCAACGTGTGATCGACTCAACATGATTGTCTCCTCTGATTAAGAATTTTTTTAGGCGCCTCGCCTGGCCAAATGTGATGTGCCAGGGGAGACAAGCTACGCCGCCGGGTTAGGCCCGTCAACGAGAGGCGTTGGTTTTTTCGCCGATCAGTTGCGCGATGGCGGCACCGACGGCCAGATCGGGCGCCCGGCCAAAAGCGTGATAGCGCAGGTATCCATTGCGATCGATCAATATCAATGTGGGCGTGCCGCGCAGTTCATAAGCTCGCATGGTGCGGGGAATACCATCCTCATCTCCCGGCGCATCGACACCCACCGGGAAGCCGACCCGGTACTCGTGGAGAAATGCCTGAAGCGACACCGGCTGCATCGCCGCGTGATGTTCGAACACCGTGTGCAGCCCCAGTACCGCCACATCGGCAGGATCGAAAGTTTCGTGAATGCGTTGTGTCTGCGGGATGCCGTGGGAGACGCATCCCGGGCACAACATCTGGAAAGCGTGCAGCGCCACCACTTTGCCGCGCAAAGCCTCTAGACTCAAAGGTATATCGCTGTTGAACCATTGGCTGGTTTCCAGCTCCGGTGCAGGTACTTGCGGCGGAAAGAGCAGTGATTGTCGATTTGACATAAATGTGTCCGGATACTCCGGGCTTTGAATTAGGCGTCATTCCCGCGCAAGCGGGAATGTAGAAAGTTCGGAATTATTGTCGCATTTCAAAATCTGGATTCCCGCCTGCGCGGGAATGACAGCGGTTGGAATTTGTAGTAGTTCCCTTTAGGGTTTGATTAATGTTGTCGCCAATGGCGTGGCAAAAATAATGCCCAAAGTTTGCGGCCATCGCCTGACCTCGGCTCCTTGAAGAACGCCTTTTTTCCTGAGCGCCTCGTGTAAGGCGGGCAAATGATAGTGCGGCACCGCTGGGTACAAATGATGATCGAGATGATAGTTGACGTGGTGCGGAAACAAGAAAAATCGCAATACTGCATTGCCATGGTTGGTACGCGCTGCCAACAAGGGCGAAGTCATGTCGCTTACCGCACCGTGTTCGCAGATTGCCCGCAGCCTGAGGATTATCTGCAAACCGGTGGCTAGTGGCAACACCCACAACAGCAGGTAATGCCAGCCCCACCCGACCGCAAACATCACAACCGGCATGCCGAGATGAAATGCCGCCACCAACCCACGATCCTGTCGCGCGGCGCGGCGCAGATGGGGCGAAGTATCGTTCAGCGGCTTGAGAGTGGTATCGCTATCGGTATTGATGGCGGGGTTACCGAAGAAATATCCGTAATTCTTGTAGGCGCTCAGTCCGAGCAAATCTTTGCCAAGCTTCTTCAACAAATAGGCTTTGCCGCGTGGGTAGCCTCCGTGCAAGGCGATGTCGGGATCGTTGGGGCCATAGAGATGATTGTGGTGCAGCCGGTGAATCACCCGGTAGGTACACATGGAAATCCCGCCCGCCATACCGAGCAGCCGGCCAACAAAATCGTTCAGCCAACGCATCTCGAACAAACGGTAGTGCGCCGCTTCGTGGACCAGAATGAAAAGTGCATGTTGAAGCGGCGCTATCAGGATGACCGCAAGACCCATTGCGATGAGCGAGCCGGTGTAGATCGCCGCGCCAATCACTGCGGTCAAAACAACCAGGGTCTGGAAAATGGCGAGTGTCGATCGCCAGGCCGATAACTGCGTCAGGGGCAACAGCTCCTCGCGCGACAACACCTTGCGTGCCTCGCCGCGAAATTCCTCGCCCGAAGCGGCGTGATCCTGCGCCATGGCGGCAAGGCTCATCGGTCCCATACTTCATCGGGCAGGGGCAGGCCAGCCAAATCCTCCGCACTCAAGGCACGGTCCGGTGTCATGCCATGCGTTTCCAATATCAGCATCAGTTGCCGGGTGTGCTGCGCCGCGTGCCACGCCGTGCGCTCGAGTACGTCATGCATGCTGCGCCTGCCATAATAGGTAGGCACGGCATACGCCAATGAACGGTCGGGTTCTTCATGCCACCACTGCGCAACGCTCTGGCGCACCTGTTCTCCCCAGCCTGCAATCCGTTCCCCATCCCAGTGCGCGGGCGGCAGATCGTTGAACGCCTCGAAGCGCAGTTCGATTTGGCGCGCCGCTTGTACGCCGAGCTCCGCGATCCGAAACACGTGAAAAGCCAGGGATCCGACCGTACGGTCGCGATTGCGAAAAACACTGTTCAGTTGCGCCAGACTGAATTGCCGGGTGTAACGAACCGCGGCCGCCAAAACAAGATCCAGCTTGCCTACCAGTTCGGCCGGCGGAAGAGGCTCCATGATCTTGGTTTTGAGATCGAGAAACTTGACTACATCGCGCAGCGACTGAGCCAGGGTGAAACGCCCGCCCAGCGCCACGGCCGGCACACTGCGCGCGCCAAGGGCTTCGAGCTCTGCCCTGCCTTGCGGGCTGTGGTGAACATCGATGGATTCGTACTGAATGCCCTGGGACGCGAGAAACTCCTTGACCCTCAGACAGGATGAACACCCGGGTTGCCAGAACACCTTGATTCTCGCCGGAACGTCGGTCTGCATGGCCTTGCCTATGAATACAGTACTTTCGGCAGCCACATGCCGATACCCGGAAAGATGTAAAGCAAAACCATGGCGAAAATCTGAATCAGCATGAACGGCATCATGCCGCTGAATATCTGCCCGAGCGTGACGTGAGGTGGTGCCACACCCTTGAGATAAAACCCCGCCATCGCCACCGGCGGAGACAGGAAGGCGGCCTGCAGGTTCAACGCCACCAGCAGACCGAAAAACAGCGGATCAATGTTGAAGTGATGCAGTAGCGGTAAAAAGATCGGGACAAAAATGACGATGATCTCGGTCCATTCCAGCGGCCAGCCCAGCAGAAAAATAATCACTTGAGAAAGGATTAGAAACTGGATCGGCGTCAAGTCCATGGCTCTCACCCAGCCTTCCAGCAATGCCTGCCCACCCAGCAACGCAAAAGTCGACGAAAAAAGCTGGGAACCCACAAACAGCCAGGCCACCATGGCACTGGTGCGCGCGGTGAGAAACACCGACTCCTTGAAGCGCTCCAGCGTAAGTTTGCGGTAACCGAGAGCCAGAAGGATGGCACCAAACGCGCCAACCGCGGCCGCTTCGCTTGGCGTGGCAATCCCCGCCACGATCGAACCCAGCACCGCAAAGATGAGTGCAACAAGCGGCAGAGCGGAAGTGGCCAGCATTTTCACAATCTCGCGAGCGGGCACGTTACGCTCCGCGAGAGGAAGTGGTGGCGCCAACGCAGGATTGATCATGGCGCGCGCTATGGTATAGACAATATACAGGCCTGCCAGCATCAGTCCGGGAAACAATGCCCCGGCGTAAAGTTTCACCACCGACACCTGCGCGGTGGCGCCATACAGGATCAACATGACGCTGGGCGGGATCAGGATGCCAAGACAACCGCCCGCAGTAATCACTCCGGCGGAAAGTTTGACGTCGTAACCGGCGCGCAACATCGCGGGCAAGGCCAACAGACCCATCAGCGTGACGGTGGCGCCGACGATGCCGGTGGCCGTGGCAAATACCGTGCAGGTCACGATGGTGGCCACCGCCAGGCTGCCGGGAATTTTCGCCATGGCCAGTTGCAGCGATCGAAACAGGCGGTCGATGATGTTGGCCCGTTCAATCAGGTAGCCCATGAACACAAACAACGGCACCGACAACACCACGTCGTTGGTCATCACGCCGTAGGTGCGCAACACCATCTGGTCGAATATGGGGTTGTCGAGAAGGGGCTGGCCCGGCCGGTAAAACGCCGCAAAGCCGAACAACATGCCAAGCCCCATCAAGGTGAAGGCGGTGGGAAACCCAAGCAGGATCGCCACCACAATCAACCCCAGCATCAGCAGGCCCAGATGTCCGTGTGTGATCTGGTCGGGTATCAGCAACAGCAGCACGATGGCGATGATCGACGCCACCAGGAATGCCAGACCAAAGCGGGCGGCTTTCATCGTGGCGCCCCCGCTGCGCTGTTTTCCGCAATGCTCGCCTTCAATTCCTCGATATCCACTTCTTCCACATCATGCAGCCGCTGCGGCCATTCGCCGGTTCGGATGCAGATCACGCAGCGCGCGATTTCGCCAAGCCCTTGCAAGAGCAACAGCGCGCCGGCAATCGGAATCATGATCTTGCCCGGATAGGTCGGCAGTCCTCCCGAGGAAGTCTGGGACTGTTCGAGAATCGCAATGGAGTCTTGCGCAAAGCCGATCCCAAACCATGCCAGCGCGGCGATGCCCGGCAGAAAAAAAGCGAGATAGAGTGCGAGATCGAGCCAAGCCTGGGTGCGAGGCGAAAGGAAGCGGTAGAGCACATCGCCGCGCACATGACCATTACGCGATAGCGTATAAGCCCCTGCCATCATGAACAACGCCCCGAACAACATCAGGCTGGCATCCAGACCCCAGTGTGTCGGGGCGCGGAATGCGTAGCGCATGACCACGTCGTAACAAATCGTCGCGGTCAGCAAGACAATGCACCACGCGAACGCCTTGCCTACCCATGCGCTCAAGCGATCAATAGCCAGCAGGGTCCGGTTCATTGCGTTCCTTGTCGTGGGCTACAAATGGCTATACCTGTCCGCTCCCTTGCCATGACGGGATCGGGCTCAGGCCTTGCCAAAGAAATGCTGATAGGCCACGTCGATCGGGTTATCGAATTTGATCTGGTACCCCACCACCCGCTTCATGTATTGCTTCTGCGAGTCGAGCACCTTGGCGAAGAAGGGGTTCTCCTTGCTTTTTTGCGCAGCCACCTTGTCCCAGGCTTCCAACTGCGCGCGCAAAACATCGGGCGGGGATTCAATGAATTTGACCTTCTTGTTGTCGCGCAAATCCTCATAGGCCTTCGAGCACAGATCGAGAATCGTCCATCCCATTTCGGCGCACATGACCTTCGGCGCGTAGCGCAGTGCCGACTGATGCGCAGCCGACAGACCGTCGAATATTTTCTTGTTGACCAGGGTTTCCAGGCATTCGGCAGGCTGATGGAAACTCTTCACCATGCAGATTTTCGACACATCGGGCAGACCCAGCAGCGCGTCCGCATGCGGATTGTTGAATTCCGCTGCCTCGATCAGGCCACGATCCAGGGCCGGCACCACGTCTGCCCCGGGCATGGCGGTCACCGCCGCACCCATCTCGGTGAATACGTCTACCGACAATCCGACGGTGCGATATTTGAGCCCCTTGAAATCCGCCGCGCTTTTGACTTCTTTCTTGAACCACCCCAGCGGTTGGGTGCCCATCGGACCCCAGAGAAAAGGTACCAGATCCAGTTTCAGCACCTCCCGATACATCTCCTCGTACATCGCCTTGCCTCCGCCATGTTCGTACCAGGAAAGGAAGGTATTGGCGTTATGCCCCAGCGCCGGTCCGGTGCCGAATAGGGAGAGTGCGGAGTTTTTGTTGTACCAGAATGCCGGCACGCCAAAACAGCCATCCAGCGTGCCTTTGTGCACTGCATCGGCCATGTCGAACGCCTTGACGACTGCGCCAGAGGCCAACACGTCGATGGTCAAAGTGCCGCCGGTCAGTTCGGACACCACCTTCGCGTATTGCTGGCAGATGACGAAAAACATATCCCCGGAAGGATTGGCCGCCTGAAATCGCAAAGCAACCGAGGCGGCGGGCGCTGGGTTCGCGCCCGTAGCCGCAACCGGCTTGTCGCCCTTGCCACAGCCCGCCAGCCCGACGAGGCTCGCGCCCCCTGCGACTGCCGCGGTGCGCAAAAAGCGCCGACGAGAACCATCCTTCTCAACAGCGGAACCGGAAATTTTCTTTTTGGACATGCTGGTCTCCTCCATGCTGGAAGCCGCCATTATGCGTGAAGCCGGCCGCAGCGCCACCAAATGTCATCGATGCGATCGCTCCCACCAAGTCCCAAAATGTCATTCCTGTGGAAACGGGAATCCAGGTTCTTCAAGGAACATTGGCTCTCAGCGTTCGCGGGGAAGACACTTATTCAGTATTTCCTTACACTCAAGCGGTACGTCGAGACAAAACATTTGCGGGGGATACTCCATGGCACAAGGCAATGACAAGCTGGACAAAATAGTGCTGGAAGCACGACGCAATGCCGCTAAGCGGGCCACGGGATATAGAGATCAGGCGCTCAAATTATTCCCCTGGGTGTGCGGGCGATGCGCGCGCACCTTTACCCATGCCAATCTTCAATTGCTGGAAGTCCATCACAAGAACAGCAACCACGATGACAATCCTCCGGATGGCAGCAATTGGGAACTACTCTGCACC
>CAMDKM010000014.1 GCA_945900965.1 Bordetella parapertussis
GCGCTTCTTTCCCATGCGCCGTGCCAACAGGGCCTGACCGATGGTGTTGTTGATTTTATGAGCGCCGGTGTGATTCAGGTCTTCGCGTTTGAGCCAGATCTGCGCGCCCCCGCACCGCTCGGAGAGCCTCTTGGCATGGTAGACCGGGCTGGGCCGGCCGACGTAGTGTTTGAGTTCGTATTCGAATTCGGCAATAAAGGCCGGGTCCTGGCGCATGCGCAAATACTGCTCGCGCAAGTCGTCCAGCGCATGCATCAGTGTTTCGGCGACAAAAATCCCGCCGTAGGGCCCAAAATGTCCGCTGGCATCGGGAAGCGCGTAGGCATTCGATGCCTCATACATCTGCATTTCTGACTCCTCTCATGAACTCGGCGATTTTCGCCGGATCTTTTATACCGGCGCCTGACTCCACGCCGCTGCTCACATCGACGGCCCAAGGCCGCACGCGGCGAATCGCATCACCGACATTTTCTGGAGATAGGCCACCCGCCAGAATCGGCGGGCGCGACAATCGGGCCGGAATCAGCGCCCAGTCGAAACTTGTACCGGTGCCGCCCTGGCTGCCATCCACATAAGCATCCAGCAGCAGGCCCTTGGCCGCCGCATAAAGGCGCTCGCATTGTAACAAATCCACCCCAGCCCGGACCTTCACCGCTTTGATATAGGGAAGGCGAAATTGTGCGCAGAACTCGGGACTTTCCTCGCCGTGAAACTGCAGCAGTTGTGGCCCGACTTCCTCGGTAATGCGGCGTACTTCATCGACCAGCGGGTTGACAAATAACGCAACCGGCGTCACAAACGCGGGCAGAACCGCAACAATGTGGCGCGCCACGGCAGGCGTAATCGCCCGCCGGCTCCCGGCATAAAAAATCATTCCGATCGCATGAGCGCCCGCCATGGCTGCCGCCTCCGCATCCCCGGGTCGCGTGATTCCGCAGATTTTTACGGCAGTGACCAAGATGAATCCGCTATCCGATTGTTGCTGCCAACACTTGTTCGGTCGGGTCCGGATCCGGACCCGGCGGCAGTTGCCATTGCGGATCATACGTCACGGCGGCAAGGTAGAGCCCGGCAGGAGAAAATGTCGGCGCCGAGCGCGTACGGTCCCTATGTTCAAGGAGCTCCTTGATCCAGGTGACTGGCTGTCGGCCACTGCCCACGTAGACCAAGGCACCTACCAGATTGCGCACCATGTGTTGCAGAAAAGCATCCGCCGAAAAATCGAACCTCAGCAGATCGCCTTGCCGCCGAATGGCAAGTGAGCGCAAGGTCTTGATCGGGGTTTTCGCCTGGCATTCGGCGGCACGAAAGGCGCTGAAATCGCGTCTGCCAAGCAGGCATTGCGCCGCTTTTTCCATCGCTTGATGATCGAGCGCCTGATGAAACCAGCCTACTCGATTGTGCAGCAGACCCGGACGCGGCGATCGGTTCAAGAGCCAGTAAATATAACGCCTGTCCCGTGCCGAAAAACGCGCATGAAACTCCGTGCTGACCTCATGCGCCCAGGTTACCGCAACACCCTGCGGCAGCAGCGCATTGACGCCGCGAGTCCAGGCGGTGGTTGGCCGGCTGGCCGACGTATCGAAGTGAACGACTTGACCCAGCGCATGAACCCCTGCATCCGTGCGCCCGGCACAGGTTGAGGTGATCGGCTCGGCGGTGATTTCCGACAGAGCCTGGTCCAGTGCATCCTGGATTGAACAGTTTTCCGGTTGTGACTGCCATCCGCAAAACGTCGCGCCATCATATTCGAGCCCGAGCGCTATTCTCATTTCAGGCCCCGCGAAGTCGGCCGCACTGCTGCCGACCGCTGGAAACGGCTGGTGATGTGTGTTGGGCAAAGACCGCGCCGAATGGCCGGTCAGGCGCCCAGACTGGCGAGCAAGGATTGGGCGGCGGATTTCTGCTCGGCATCCCCTTCCTGCAGGACTTCCTTGAGAATATCGCTCGCGCCATCCTTGTCGCCCATTTCCTGATAAGCCTTGGCCAGATCGAACTTGGTCTGCACATCGTACCAGTGGTCGTCTTTGCCATTCGACGCCGGCGGCCTCGCACTCGGCTCGGATCCCAGATCCAGACTGATACCGGACAGATCGAATTCGGGCGGGGCCGCGCCAGGCTCCACTCTTGCATTGGTTTCCGCCCCACCGAGCGTCAATCCGCTGATGTCGAAATCCATGCCGCCTTTGGCGTTGGCCGGCTCCTCGCTGCCAAGCGCCAATCCACTGATGTCGAAATCCATGACGTTCGGACTCTGGGCAGCAGACCCCTGGCCATCTCCTCCCAATCCACTGACGTCGAAGTCCATGACGTTTGTTTCCCTGGCAGGCTCCGCACTGCCTGCCGCCAACCCACTCACATCGAAATCCATGACACTGGCGGGTGCAACATTCCTCGACGAAGACGGAGCGGACATTGCCATCGCAGGCATCTGCACCGTGCGGCCGGTGGGATCGAACACCTGGTTATTGGGCGAAGGCGAATCGCCAATATCGAAGTCCGTTGTAGTATGGGTTCCACCGGTGCCCGGACCCACGTCAAAATCCACATTTTCCGCCGGGTTGATGGTTGTTTCCGCAGCCGAACTGGATTGGGCCGCAATGGCCTTGCCTGCCGCATAGCGCGGATTGTCGGGATCGACTTGAACACCCAGCCTCAAGGCCTGATCCCAAAGCGGGCCCTTTCCGTCGGTACCGTTTTGCAATTCCCGCGCAAGTTTTTCGAAAGACTTGGCGTCGTTGCGCTTGGCGTAGATTTCCAGCAGTTTGCCGTGAATTTCGAAGCGCTTGGGCGTGCTCGCCAGCGCCTCGGTCAGCAATTCCTCAGCCTGTGCGTCACGGCCGTAAGCCAAAAATATTTCCGCTTCCGCCACGGGATCCACTTCGTCGGGATCGGGACTCGCCGCAACGATCTTCGCGGCAACGGAGGGATTCCCTGCGGAAACACCTCTACTGACTACGGTCGCAGGACCAGAATCTTCCGTGTCGGATTTGGATTCGCGGCGGCGTCTGATCTTGCGCGCAGCGAAAACCATGCCGCCGATCAGTACCAGCACGCCCGCTCCTGCGGCTATGTAGGTCGCCTGATCCATGACCATGCCGATGATTTTGTCGACCAGGCTGGGCTCGGGTGCCGGTGGCGGGGTCGCAGGTCTGGGTTTGGCAACTGCGGGTGGCGTGGCTGGCACTGCCTGAGGCGGTGGCGAAGTGGGTGGCGCTGGCTGTGCCGGAGCGGGCTCGACCTTTGGCGGAGTCGCCGAAACCACCGGCGCCGCCGGCACGCGCGTCGGAGGAGGACTTACCTTGGCCTCGACAGCCGGAGCGCTTGCAGGCTTTTCAGTGGCCACCTTGCTGCTTTTCAACTCCAGCAGATCGCGCAGGTCTTTGACCTGCTTGTCCAGCTTGGCTATCCGCTCGTTTGCCTCTCTGAGTTCTTTTTCGCGCGCGAGCGCCTCTTCTTCCATGGCAGGCGACCGGCCTTGCGCACCTTGGGCCCCGGCATCGGCTTTGGAGAGTTTCAGAACTTCCTTGGGCGCTTCCTGTCCGGGTGTCGCGGGCTCCTTTACCGTGGTGGTCACCTTGCCCGCCGTACTTTGCTCCGCAGCTTGTTCCGGTGGCGGTGCATCGGCATTCATCCCTGCCAGTTGCTCGCGATAGGCACTCCAGTCGCGCAACTGAGCCCGCACTTCCTTACGCGCAGCGGCCGGGGTCACGTTGGCGAGTTCTTCCGGAGTTGGCAGTTGCAGGATTTTTCCGGTCTTGAGCCGGTTCATGTTCCGGCCGCTAAAGGCATCAGCGTTTTTCCGGAACAGCAACACCAGCATTTGATCGAGACTCACACCGCTCAGGCCCGCGGACCGGGCAATTTTGCCTAGCGTATCCCCGCGCTTCACCGGACCGTATTCACCCTCCGAAGCAGCCACCGGTTTCGACGCGCGAACGCTTTGGTCGAACATCGTTGGAGCGGTTCCGCCAATGGTTTGGGTAGGACCGGTTACTTGCTGTTCGGGAATGGATTCCTTTGCCGCAGATTCGCTGGCGCTCGGGGTCTCTGCGGCCGGCGGTTCGGCAGCAGGCGTTTGGGGGGGGGAAGTGGGTGACTCCGCTGTGGCAGGGGGCCCAGGCACTGGGGCAGAAGGCCCGCCGTCGGTCTGTGCGCCAGGTGCCGGCATTGGTTCGGCCTGCGGAGCTTCCACCTTCGGCGCGGCACGCACCTGTGCTTCGGCCTCCTTCTGGCGGGCGCGATCCGCGATGACGCTTGGGGGATCGAGCAACGCCGTGAATTCGCGACTGATGCGTCCCGAGGCCCAGGTAAGCTCGACCAGCAAATCAACAAAAGGCTCGTTAAATGATTTCTTCGAAGTTATTTGTACGTATGCTTCGCCTGACGCGCGCTGCTCGACGCTGACGCTCACGTCGGACAAAGCCGGGGTATACGCCAAGCCCGCCCGTCCAAACGCCTCCGGACTAGCCAGCCGGACCGATAAAGTTTCGGTTTCCTTGCCTGCGACGAATAATTCGATTTCCGCCGACAGCGGCTCGCCCAGCGCGGACTTCACGTTGAGTCGGCCCAAGCCGGCAGCTTGCGCCGAGAGAGAAAACACGAGCAAGGACGCAGTGACTATCCATGCGCCAAGAGACTTGATGCCCAATGCGCCCACCTTGATCATCATAGGGATGAGGGTATTTAAATTAACATCATGCAGTTACGGATGCAAGCTCAACTTGTCTCTTACATTCATGCATAACCCGAGACTTTTTCGATCTATTTTGGGCTGTTTTCGCAGTGTGGATAGCCCGCTCATCCCTCCAGCAGGACACGTAACATCCTGCGCAACGGCTCTGCGGCGCCCCATAAGAGCTGGTCGCCCACCGTGAAAGCCGACAAATATTCCCCGCCCATGGGCAGCTTTCTTAGCCGGCCGATCGCCACAGCCAACGTTCCGGTGACCGCGGCCGGCGTCAAATCCCTGATCGAAGCCTCGCGCTGGTTGGGTATCACACGCACCCATGGGTTAGCCTGCGCAAGCAGGCTCTCGATCTCTTCTATCGGCAAATCCTTGCGAAGTTTGATGGTCAGCGCCTGACTGTGGCAGCGCATTGCGCCGATGCGCACACATACCCCATCCATGGGAATCGGGTCGGATTCACGCCCTAATATCTTGTTGCCCTCGGCCTGGGCCTTCCATTCTTCACGGCTTTGCCCATTGCCGAGGTCCTTGTCGATCCAGGGAATCAGGCTTCCCGCAAGCGGCACGCCAAAGTGTTCGGTGGGCATTTGCGGACTACGCAATGCGCCGGCCACCTTGCTGTCGATTTCAAGAATCGACGAATCTTCGTCTTCCAGTAGTCGCTCGGCGGCACGATGGGCGTGCCCCATCTGCGCCAGCAGTTCGCGCATGTTCTGGGCGCCGGCCCCCGAGGCAGCCTGGTAAGTCATGGCGGTCAACCACTCCACAAGGCCGGCTTTGAACAGCCCGTGCATGCCCATCAGCATCAGGCTCACCGTGCAATTGCCGCCGATGTAGTTGCGGATACCGGAATCGAGTGCGCCGCGAATAACATCGAGGTTCACCGGATCAAGAATGATGACCGCGTCTTTTTGCATTCTCAACGCCGAGGCGGCATCGATCCAGTAGCCCTGCCAGCCGGCAGCTCGCAGTTTTGGATAAATGTCGTTGGTGTAATCGCCACCCTGGCAGGAAATGATGATATCCATTGCCCGTAACTCGCCCAGATCGCGGGCGTCTTTCAACGCGGGCACCTCCTTGCCGACTGCCGGCCCCTTTGCTCCAGCCTGCGAGGTGGTAAAAAAGACCGGGTCAACCAGCGCAAAATCCTTCTCCTGGCGCATGCGCTCCATTAGCACCGATCCGACCATACCCCGCCAACCTACCATCCCTACTCGTTTCATCGCCATCCTCATAAGGCGGTGAACGGTGATCGGTGAACGGTTAACGGAAAAACCACCGTTACTCGCTGTTCACCGTTCACTGTTCACCGTTCACCGCTCTCTGTTCACCGTGCCAACGCCGCCAACACCGCGTCACCCATTTCTTCGGTCCCAACCTTTTGGGTCCCCGTCTCATGAATATCCGCCGTGCGAAATCCGTGCCTGAGCACGGCACGAACCGCGTTTTCGATTCGCGCTGCCGCCGGCTCGAGATTAAACGTGTGGCGCATCATCATGGCCAGGGACAGGATCGTGGCCAGCGGGTTGGCCACGTTGCGGCCTGCGATATCCGGCGCCGACCCATGGATGGGTTCATACAGACCTTTGTTGTGCGCGTCGAGCGAGGCCGAAGGCAGCATGCCTATGGATCCCGTGAGCATGGACGCCTCGTCGGACAGGATATCGCCGAAAATATTTCCGGTCAGAATGACGTCGAACTGCTTGGGCGCCCGGACCAGTTGCATGGCGGCATTGTCCACGTACATGTGAGACAACTCGATGTCGGGAAATTGTCTGGCCACTTCCGTGACCACTTCGCGCCACAAAATGCTGGTATCCAGCACATTGGCCTTGTCCACCGAGCATAGCTTGCGGGCCCGTTTGCGGGCAATCGCAAAACCCAGCTGCGCGATGCGCCGTATTTCCGATTCGCTGTATTTCATGGTGTCGAACCCCTCGCGCTCGCCATTGGCCGTTTGGCGCCGCCCCCGTGGCTGGCCGAAATAGATGTCGCCGGTCAGTTCGCGCAGGATCATGATATCCAGCCCCGCCACCACCTCTTTTCTGAGCGACGAGGCATTGGCCAATTCGTCGTAGAGCAGGGCTGGACGCAGATTGGCAAACAGCCCGAGCTCCTTGCGTATGCGCAACAGCCCCTGCTCGGGCCGCATGGCACGGGGCAAAACATCGTACTTCGGCCCGCCGACCGCCCCGAGCAAGACAGCATCCGCTTGACGTGCCAGCGCAAGGCTTGCCTCGGGCAACGGATCCTTGGCCGCGTCGTAGCCGGCACCGCCAATTGCCGCCTGCTCCAGCTCGATTTTCATCCCCTCGCCAGCGAAGGCATTTAAAACCTTCATCGCCTGTTTGACAATTTCCGGCCCGATGCCGTCGCCGGGCAATACCGCAATTTTCATGATGGATTCCGTGAAAACATGAAGAAGTGAATTAAGAGACGGGCAGGCAGCGCGATTCGAAGGTTTTACCCTTCACCGTTCACCGTTACTAAGTAAACAACCAGGGTTGCTGTTGGCGATGATTGGCCTCAAAGGCCTTGATTTTGTCGACATGCCGCAAGGTGAGCCCGATATCGTCCAGCCCGTTCAAGAGGCAGTGTTTGCGAAAGGCATCGACCTCGAAATGAAAAATCTGGCTCGCATCGGCATAAGAGACCGTCTGCGCACCAAGATCCACTGTCAGACGAAAGCCGGGAAATGCCACCACGTCGTGGAATAACCTATCGACTTGCGATTCCGTCAGGACGATGGGCAACAAACCGTTCTTGAAGCAATTGTTGTAGAAAATATCCGCGTAACTGGGTGCAATCACCACCCGAAACCCATAGTCTCCCAGCGCCCACGGGGCATGCTCTCGCGAAGAGCCGCAGCCGAAATTTTTGCGCGCCAGCAAGATGCCGACCCCTTTGTAGCGCGGCTGGTTGAGCACGAAGTCGCGGTTCAGGGGACGTCCGGAATTGTCCATGCCCGGTTCGCCGCGGTCCGTGTAGCGCCACGCATCGAACAAATTGACGCCGAAGCCGGATCGTTTGATCGATTTCAGGAACTGTTTCGGAATGATGGCATCGGTATCGACATTGGCGCGATCCAGCGGTGCCACCAAGCCTTCAACACGGGTAAATTTTTCCATTGTTGCTGAGTTTCTCTTTTAAACCACGACACGAACGTCGACAAAATGACCGGCAATCGCCGCGCCGGCCGCCATGGCCGGACTCACCAGATGCGTGCGCCCCCCTGTTCCCTGTCGCCCTTCGAAATTGCGATTGGACGTCGAGGCACAACGCTCGCCGGGTTCGAGCTTGTCGTCGTTCATCGCCAGACACATCGAACAACCCGGTTGACGCCACTCGAAGCCGGCATCGGTGAAAATGCGGTGCAGTCCTTCCTGCTCGGCCTGCAGCTTGACCAGCCCAGACCCGGGCACCACCATGGCCAGGCGCACGTTGGACGCCACGCGCTTGCCGCGCACCACCTGTGCAGCGGCACGCAGATCTTCAATACGCGAATTGGTGCATGAGCCGATAAATACTTTATCTATAAGGATGTCGGTGATCGGCGTATTGGGCTTGAGTCCCATGTAGACCAGGGCACGTTCCATCCCCTCGCGCTTCCCGGCGTCTTTTTCCTTGTCGGGGTCCGGTACCCGTCCATCCACGGGCAACACCATCTCCGGGGAAGTACCCCAGGTGACCTGCGGCAGAATGCCGTCCGCGGCAATGTTGACAACCGAATCGAATCGCGCACCGTCGTCGCTTTTGAGTGTGCGCCATTGGGCAACCGCCTTGGTCCACACCTCCCCGACCGGGGCAAAAGTGCGTCCGCGCAAATACTGGATCGTGGTGTCGTCCACCGCGATCATGCCGGCGCGCGCACCTGCTTCGATCGCCATGTTGCACAGGGTCATCCGGCCTTCCATGGTGAGCGCCCGAATCGCCGATCCGCCGAACTCCACCGCGTGCCCGGTACCTCCGGCGGTGCCCACTTTGCCGATAATGGCCAGCGCAATGTCTTTCGCCGTGACGCCGCGACCGAGCATGCCCTCGACCCGGATCAGCATGTTTTTCATTTTTTTCTGCACCAGGCACTGGGTGGCGAGCACATGCTCCACCTCCGAGGTGCCAATGCCATGCGCCAGACAGGCAAATGCCCCGTGCGTGCTGGTATGCGAATCGCCGCACACCACCGTCATCCCCGGCAGCGTGGCCCCCTGTTCCGGCCCGATCACATGCACGATGCCTTGGCGCTTGTCGAGGAAGGGAAAATACACCTTCGCGCCGAATTCGCGCATGTTGGCATCCAGCGTTTCCACCTGCAGGCGCGAGATCGGATCCTTGATGCCCTGATCCCAGTTTTGCGTGGGCGTGTTGTGGTCGGCGGTTGCCACCACCGAATCGATACGCCAGGGCTTGCGGCCGGCGAGTTTGAGCCCTTCGAAGGCCTGCGGGCTGGTCACTTCGTGGACCAGATGCCGATCGATGTATATAAGTGCGGTGCCCTCCGGTTCCTCGTGAACCAGATGGCTTGCCCAGAGCTTGTCGTAAAGAGTTTGCGGTGTCATGGCATTTCCCGGCGAGCCGAAATTATGACACAGGCGCTCGCGCAGGCAGCGGTTTCCACGCCACCACGATGAGCGCCAGTAGAGCCGCACCGGCAGCGATGGTGAAGGTCCAGGCCGAACCCAGGCTGTCCCAGGAGTAACCCGCCATCAACGTGCCCAGCGTGCCGCCCAGGCCGTAGCCCAGGCTGGTGTAGATCGCCTGCCCGCGTGCCTGATTGCGGCCACGGAAAATCTGATGCATCAAGGCCACGCCCGCCGCGTGAAACGCGCCAAAGGTAATCGCGTGCAGCAATTGCGCGGCGAGCAAAACCGGCAGCGAACCGACACCCCAGGCGATCATCAGCAGCCGCACAAAAGCGCAGCCGAAGCTGAACAGCACAATCTGGTTAAGACTATAGATGCGCATCACGCGCGGCAGCAGCACGAACAGCGCTATCTCCGCAATCACGCCAAGCGACCACAGCCAGCCCACCGCCGTTTTCGAGTAACCGGCTTCGACCAGATGAATCGAATAAAACGCGTTGTACGGACCGTGCGCCACCTGCATGAGGAAAAATCCCGCCATCAAGGCCATCACTGCGGGCTGGGTGACGATGCTGAGCATGGGCGCGTGCTCCGCGTGCCGCGAGGGCATGCGATCCGGCGGTAGCGCGAAGGTGCTGGCGGCCATCAACACCAGCAGTGTGAGCACCATGGGCGCCAGCGCGGCAATGCCGAAGAAATCCAGCAGATAACCGCCACAGATCACCACCGCGACAAAGCCGACCGAACCCCACAGCCGGATGCGCCCATACGCCCCGGCGCGCGCACCCACCAGACTCAAGGTGGCCGATTCCGCCAGCGGCAGCACGCCACACCAGAACACATTCATCAGCATCAGCGCGGCGAATATCCAGCCCAGGCCGTAATTAAAAAACAAGGCTACAAAACTCAGTGCCGTGCACACCGCGGTCAGGCGAATCAAGATGCTGCGCGCGCGGTAATGATCCGAGAGCCAGCCCCAGATATTCGGCCCGAAAATCCGCGCCACCGGGCTGACCGCCATCAGCAGGCCGATCTGCGCCGCCGAGTAGCCCAGCGATTTCAAATACAGCGCAAAGTAAGGCGCAAACGCGCCGATGAAGGCGAAATAGGAAAAATAAAAACCGGAGAGCCGGTGATAGAAAGAGGCGCGAAACATGATTTGGTCAAAGGTTCAATCGGCTGCGCGATCCTGGCACCAGCGCCGCGTCAACCAAACCCAGATCAGGACGATCCCGATCCAGGCCAGAAACGAGAAGAATCCGGCAATCGCGGTGTCACGCTGCAAAACCTGCCAGCGCGAGAAGATCTCCGTCCAATCGTGATCGCCGCCGCCGACCAGCGGCAGTAGCTGATCGCGCGCATCGGCCATGTAACGGGCGATATTCCAGAAGTTCTCAAACAACCATGCCGCACACAGCGCAAACGGCAGGGCTTCACGCCGCCACCAGAAGCTGATCGTCGCGACAATGGGAAAGGCCAGTTGACCCAGCGTTCCGCCATAGACCGCGATGCGCTCACCAAGCAGCAGGCCGAACAGCGGATGCCCCGCTTCGTGAAACACAAGATTGGCGCTGTCCAGAATCGGCACCCAGCGCTCGCCTGAATTGGCGAAAAAGCATACGCCGGCCACCAGCAGCGAAGACGCAACGAAGGCCGCCGTGCCAACCGGTCGCCAGGCCTGCTCATGGACTTCGACTACACGCGCAAGCCAGGACACGGGTCCGCGCGGTCAGGCTTCGTCGGGATCGGGATTGTTGGCCGCGCGTCCTGCTTTGCCCGGCCCAGCGGCGGGCGCCTGTGCCGCAATTTTCAGCGTAGAAGTCTTCACATCAGCATTCTGTGCGCGATGGCGCAAAGCATGATCCATCAGCACCAGCGCCAGCATCGCCTCCGCGATGGGCGTCGCGCGTATCCCGACGCAAGGGTCATGTCGGCCGGTGGTTTCCACGATGGTCGGCTTGCCAGTCTTGTCGATCGAGCGCCGTGGCAGCCGGATACTGGAAGTTGGCTTCACCGCGATATTGACCACGATATTCTGACCCGTGGAGATGCCGCCAAGAATTCCGCCCGCCTGATTGGAAAGGAAGCCCTCCGGCGACATTTCATCACCGTGTTCGGTGCCTTTCTGGATTACCGAGGCAAAGCCCGCACCGATTTCCACGCCCTTGACCGCGTTGATGTTCATCATGGCGTAGGCAATTTCGGCGTCGAGCTTGTCGTACACCGGCTCTCCCCAGCCCACCGGCACATTCTCGGCAATGGCGGTGATTTTTGCTCCACAGGAGTCACCCGACTTGCGCAGCTTGTCCATGAATTCCTCGAGCTGCGGCACGATGTCCGGGTCGGGGCAAAAAAATGGGTTCTCGTTCACCGAGTCCCATGTTTTGAACGCGATAACGTTCGGTCCGAGCTGGGACATATAGCCGCGTATCCGAACGCCGTAGTGCTGCGCCAGCCATTTCCTGGCGATGGCCGCCGCGCCAACACGTACCGCAGTCTCGCGGGCCGACTGGCGCCCGCCTCCCCGGTAGTCGCGAATACCGTATTTTTGCCAATAGGTGTAATCCGCGTGTCCAGGCCGGAAGGTCTCGACGATGCTGCCGTAATCCTTGCTGCGCTGATCCTCATTACGAATCAGAAGCGCAATCGGTGTTCCAGTGGTTCGGCCTTCGAACACCCCGGACAGAATCTCCACCGTATCCGATTCCCTGCGCTGGGTAACGTGGCGCGAAGTGCCCGGTTTGCGGCGATCGAGCTCCTTCTGGATATCGGCCTCATTGAGTTCCATGCCCGGCGGACAGCCGTCTACCACGCAGCCGATTGCAGGACCGTGGCTCTCGCCGAAAGACGTGACGCAAAAGAGTTTTCCCAGTGTATTTCCGGACATTTTTCACCCGACCAAGTCGGCCGGAGTTTAACATGCGACCCTGCGTGGGCAGCCTCCGGCGCCTGACGATGCGCGACGCATCGATGCGGGTGAATTAGAATGAGCGCCTGATTTGCTGTCTCCTTTCGACTTGCCCATGCGCCAATACCTCGACCTGATGCGCCACATCCTCGATCACGGAACCCGCAAGGGCGACCGCACCGGGACGGGGACACTCAGCATTTTTGGACCACAACTTCGTTTCGACTTGCAGGCGGGGTTTCCTCTTCTCACGACCAAAAAAGTTCACCTGAAGTCCATCGTCCACGAACTATTGTGGTTTTTGAAAGGCGAGACCAACACCCGTTATCTCAAGGACAACGGCGTGTCGATCTGGGATGAATGGGCCGATGAAAAAGGTGAGCTGGGCCCGGTCTATGGCTACCAGTGGCGCTCCTGGCCCGCGCCCGACGGACGCCACATCGACCAGATTGCCCAGGTCATCGACCAGATCCGCCGCAACCCGGATTCGCGCCGGCTGATTGTGTCGGCATGGAACGTCGCCGACCTCGACAAGATGGCGCTAATGCCCTGCCACGCTTTTTTTCAGTTCTATGTGGCCGACGGAAAACTGTCCTGCCAGCTCTACCAGCGCAGTGCCGATCTGTTCCTGGGCGTGCCGTTCAACATCGCGTCTTACGCGCTACTCACGATGATGGTGGCCCAGGTGTGCGATCTGGACTTGGGTGAATTCATCCATACCTTCGGCGATACGCACCTGTACCTTAATCACCTCGACCAGACACGCGAGCAGTTGTCACGGCAGCCACGCAAGCTGCCGGTGATGAAAATCAATCCGGCCGTGCGGGAAATCTTCGCCTTCAAGTTCGAGGACTTTACGCTCGAAGCCTACGATCCCCATCCCGCGATCAAGGCGCCGGTGGCAGTGTGAAGGGCGGGATTGAGGATTGAGGATTGGAGAATGAGCGGCTGGTGATGCACAGTGAAATACAGTGAATTGAGGGTCTGGCAGGAAGCCACGGATTTGGTAACCGAGATCTATGGTTTGTCGAAATCGTTCCCTCTAGAAGAGAAATACGGCCTGATCAGCCAATTGCAAAGGGCAGCCGTATCGGTTCCGTCGAATATCGCCGAAGGTCACGGAAGAAAATCCACCAACGCTTATACGAATCACCTGTCTATCGCATTTGGATCACTGATGGAATTGGAGACCCAGATTCAGATTGCACTGAGGCTTCATTACCTATCCGATGTAGAAGCAACTAGCCTTCTCGACAGAACAAATCGCATCGGCAAAATGCTGAGCGCCCTCAAGAATTCCCTTGCGAAATAGGCCACCTGACCGGACTCTTCCACGGTGACGCAATCCTCAATCCCCAATCCCCAATCCCGCCGTATCTCCCTTATTGTTGCTTACGCGGCGAATCGAGTAATCGGCGCGGGCGGCAAGATGCCCTGGCATCTTTCAGTCGACCTCAAGCGATTCAAGGCGCTGACCATGGGGCATACCATCATCATGGGCCGCAAGACTTGGCAATCCCTGGGCCGTTTGCTGCCTGGAAGACGTCACGTAATTGTCAGCCGTGATCCGGGTCTTACGGTACCTGGCGCAACAGTCGTGTCCGTATTGGACCAAGCCATTGCGGCTTGCGCCGACGAGACCGAAGTATTCGTCATTGGCGGGGGAGAAATCTATACGTTGGCGCTACCGCTTGCAAAGCGGCTCTATGCCACCGAAATCGATGCGGAATTTGCAGGCGACACGTTTTTCCCCGCCATTGCCTCCGGGCAGTGGCAGGAAACGGCGCGGGAACCGTTCGTCGATGCGGCAACGGGACTGCGATACGCCTTCGTCACCTATGATCGCCGGTAGGGCGGCGCTTCCCAACACCTTGGGCACCAACAATAATCCGCTCATGGGCAGCCCCAACGGGGCAGCTCGAACCTATTGCAAATAGCAGCCACATGAACGCTTGTATTGCGTTCGATCAAGCTTGGCGCACGCAATCCACAAAATAGTAAATTTCCGGTCCTCGGACCTCTTCGACCAAGCCATGAATGTCGGTATCAAAGCCGGGAAACTTGCGGTTGAAATCGCGGGCGAATTGCAGGTATCGCACAATAGTGGAATTGAAGCGTTCGCCGGGAATCAGCAGCGGAATGCCTGGCGGATAAGGCGTAAGCAGCACGCTGGTGATGCGGCCTTCCAACTGGTCGATCTCGACCCGGTCGATATCCCGATGGGCCATCGCTGCAAAGGCATCCGAGGGTTTCATCGCCGGCTGCATGTCCGACAGGTACATTTCGGTGGTGAGTCTTGCCACGTCATTGGACTTGTACATGTCGTGGATCTGATCGCACAAATCGCGCAGACCCAGCCGTTCGTACATGGGATGCGCCTGGCAGAATTCCGGCAGGATGCGCCACATCGGCTGGTTCTTGTCGTAGTCGTCCTTGAACTGCTGGAGCGCGGCGACCAGCGTATTCCAGCGGCCCTTGGTGATGCCGATGGTAAACATGATGAAGAAGGAGTAGAGCCCGGTTTTTTCCACGATGACGCCGTGCTCGGCGAGGAACTTGGTCACGATCGAGGCGGGAATGCCGCTTTTGGCAAACTTCCCGGACACATCGAGTCCGGGCGTAATGACAGTTGCCTTGATCGGGTCGAGCATATTGAAGCCGGACGCCAGATCGCCGAAGCCGTGCCATTTTTCGTTTGCGCGCAGTATCCAGTCCTCGCGCGAACCTATGCCCTCCTGGGCCAGTTTTTCCGGCCCCCAGACCTTGAACCACCAGTCCTTGCCGAATTCGACATCCACCTTGCGCATGGCGCGACGGAAATCCAGCGCCTCGGCAATCGACTCTTCCACCAGCGCGGTGCCGCCGGGCGGCTCCATCATCGCCGCGGCTACGTCGCAGGAAGCGATGATCGCGTACTGCGGGCTGGTCGAGGTATGCATCAGGTAGGCCTCGTTGAACACATGGCGGTCGAGTTTTTGGGTCTGCGATTCCTGCACCAGTATTTGCGATGCCTGGGAAATGCCCGCCAGCAACTTGTGCGTCGAGTGGGTAGCAAAGATCAGCGAATCCTTGGGACGCGGGCGATCTCTGCCGATGGCATGCATGTTTTTGTAGAAATCGTGGAAGGTGGCGTGAGGCAGCCAGGCCTCGTCAAAATGCAGCGTATCGATCGAAGAGTTGAGCGTGTCTTTTAACATTTCGACGTTGTAGACCACGCCATCGTAGGTGCTCTGCGTGATGGTCAGAATGCGCGGCTTCTTGCGCTTGGCATTGCGTGCGAAGGGATTGGCTTCGATTTTTTTCTGGATGTTCTCGGGCCGAAATTCGTCCAGCGGGATCGGGCCAATGATTCCAAGGTGATTGCGTGTCGGGGTCAGGAAAACCGGAATTGCCCCGGTCATCGTAATGGCGTGCAGAATGGACTTATGGCAGTTGCGATCCACCACCACGATATCGTCCGGCGCCACGTTGGCATGCCAGACCATCTTGTTGGAAGTCGAAGTCCCGTTGGTGACAAAAAAACAATGGTCGGCGCCAAAAATTCGCGCGGCATTGCGCTCCGAGGCCGCCACCGGGCCGGTGTGATCGAGCAACTGGCCCAGCTCGTCCACTGCGTTGCAGACGTCCGCCCGCAGCATGTTTTCCCCGAAAAACTGGTGGAACATCTGCCCTACCGGGCTTTTCAAAAACGCCACACCGCCCGAATGGCCCGGGCAGTGCCAGGAATACGAGCCATCCTGCGCGTAATGGGTGAGCGCGCGAAAAAAAGGCGGCGCCAGGCTGTCGAGATAGGAGCGGGCCTCGCGAATGATATGTCGCGCCACAAATTCCGGCGTGTCTTCGAACATGTGGATGAAACCGTGCAGTTCGCGCAGGATGTCGTTCGGAATGTGGCGGGAGGTACGGGTTTCGCCGTAGAGGTAAATCGGGATTTCGGCGTTACGGAAGCGGATTTCTTCCACGAAAGCGCGCAGGTTTTTCAGTACCGGTCTGGCAGAGTCCGGCACTGCGGTGTCTGCGAATTCCTCGTCGTCAATGGAAAGAATGAATGCCGAAGCCCGGCTTTGCTGTTGAGCGAACTGCGACAGATCGCCATAGCTGGTCACCCCGAGGACTTCCATGCCCTCTTCTTCGATTGCCTTGGCCAGCGCGCGAATGCCCAGCCCGCTGGTGTTGTCGGAACGATAGTCCTCATCAATAATGAAGATGGGGAAACGAAATTTCATTGCTTACTCCTTGCGAAATGGCATGCCGGACAATGCGTCCGGTCAGTCAAAGGAAAAGGCGTTGCTGGCACGCGGGCGCTGTCAGATTTTTGATTCGGTGAGGAGTGAGGCGAGAGGCGAGAGGCGAGAGGCGTGAGGCGGTAAATTTCTCGATCCTCGATCCTCGATCCCCGATCCTGTTCTTTCGCGTCATGCATTCTGAACAACAATTTTCGGAAACGCCGCGCTGTGGTCCCGGCCCAATTCGGCGATTCTTGCCGCTGTCTTGCGCGCGATTTCCTTGTAGATCTGGGCGGCGCGACTATCCGGATCGGCCACTACGGTCGGCTTGCCGGAGTCGGCTTGCTCGCGAATCCTGATATCCAGGGGCAGACTGCCCAGCACAGCTACGCCGTAATCCCGGCTCATGGCAGCGGCCCCGCCTTCACCGAAGATATGCTCCTCGTGGCCGCATTTCGAGCACAGATGCACACTCATGTTCTCCACCAACCCCAGAATGGGCACGCCAACCTTCTCGAACATCTTGAGTCCCTTGCGGGCGTCGATCAGGGCGATGTCCTGCGGCGTAGTCACAATGATGGCGCCCGTCAGGGGCACCTTCTGCGACAGCGTGAGCTGAATATCTCCGGTGCCGGGCGGCAGATCCACCACCAGGTAATCGAGATCCGACCACTTGGTATCGCGCAGCAGTTGTTCCAGCGCCTGGGTCACCATCGGGCCGCGCCAGACCATCGGGGTATCCACCTCGATCAGCAAGCCGATCGACATCACCTGCACACCATGATTGACCATCGGGTCGATGGATTTGCCATCCGGCGAAGTGGGTTTGCCGCTTAAGCCCATCATGACCTGCTGGGACGGGCCATAAATGTCGGCGTCCAGCAGACCGACGTTGGCCCCCTCTGCAGCCAGGGCCAAGGCCAGATTTACGGCGGTCGTGGATTTGCCCACGCCGCCCTTGCCGGAAGCCACCGCAATCACATTCTTAACGCCAGCCAACAGCTTCAAACCTGGCCGGACGGCATGGGCCACAATTTTCACGCTCACCTTGACGCTAAGCTTGCCCACGCCGGGAAGTGCCGCAAGGCATGCTTCGACGGCGCTGCGTGTCGCTTCCAGCCGACTGCGTGCCGGGTAACCCAGCACGATGTCGAGTGAGACGTCGCTGCCCTGAATCTGGATATTGCGGGCTTCCTTGCCGGACACGTAGTCCTTGCCCGTCACCGGATCGGTGAGTGTTTGAAGTGCTGTCTTGACCTGCTCTTCGGTAATCGTCACGCCTTGGCCTCAAGAATCGAGGGGCGAATTTTATGCCGATTCTCCCGCCAGTAAAGGGTTTTCTTCGGGAAGCATTTGATAGAATACGTGCTTTGCTGCGCCACTCCCGATGCTTCGCAGGATTTTCGTCACCTCCGCGCTGCCCTACGCCAACGGCAGCATCCATCTCGGCCACCTCGTCGAATACATCCAGACCGACATCTGGGTGCGCTTCCAGAAGATGCAAGGTCACGAGGTGCACTACGTGTGCGCCGACGATACCCACGGCACGCCCATCATGCTGCGCGCCGCCAAGGAAGGCATCACGCCCGAGCAACTGATCGAGCGCGTCTACGGCGAGCACACCCGCGACTTCGCCGGCTTCCACGTCCAGTTTGACAACTACTACACCACCAATTCGAAGGAAAACCAGGCGTTCTGCGAAGATATTTACCGACAATTGGAAAACAAGGACCTGATCGCCAAACGCTCGGTTGAGCAGTTCTACGACCCGGTCAAGGCCATGTTCCTGCCGGACCGCTTCATCAAGGGCGAATGCCCCAAATGCCACGCCAAGGACCAGTACGGCGACTCCTGCGAAGTCTGCGGCGCCACCTACTCGCCGACCGACCTGATCAACCCCTATTCGGCGGTGTCCGGCGCCACGCCGGAGCGCAGGGCCTCAGAGCACCACTTTTTCCGGTTGTCCGACAAGCGCTGTGAAGACTTCCTGCGACAATTCACCCAGGAAGGCGCGCGCCTGCAAAACGAAGCCGCCAACAAAATGCAGGAATGGCTGGGAGAGCCCGGCGACAACAAACTCGCCGACTGGGACATCTCCCGCGACGCCCCCTACTTTGGCTTCCCGATTCCCGGCAGCAACGGGCAGAAATTTTTCTACGTCTGGCTGGATGCGCCAGTGGGTTATTTCGGCAGCTTCCGCAATTACTTCGAGCGCTTGGGCAAAACTCAGCAGCAAATTAACGAGTTCCTGCGGCCCGCCAGCGACACGGAACTGGTGCATTTCATCGGCAAGGACATCTTGTATTTCCACGCCTTGTTCTGGCCTGCGATGCTGCAATTTGCCGGCTATCGCGTGCCAACCAAAGTGTTCGCCCACGGATTTCTCACCGTGGACGGCCAGAAAATGTCCAAGTCGCGCGGCACCTTCATTACCGCGGAGAGTTATCTCCAGCAGGGCTTGAATCCGGAATGGCTGCGTTATTACTATGCGGCAAAGCTGAATTCGACGATGGAGGACATCGATCTGAATTTGGATGACTTCGTGGCGCGGGTGAACAGCGATCTGATCGGCAAGTACGTGAACATCGCAAGCCGTTGCGCGGGGTTTATTGAGAAGCGCTTCGGTGGCCGGGTGCAGGATCAAAGTCGGTGGCAAGACGAGGCCATACTCAACAACATCCGGGCGAAGGCACCTGAAATCGCCGCGCTCTACGACCAGCGCGAATATGGCAAAGCGATTCGACTGGTGATGGAATTGACCGACAGCATCAACCGCATGGTCGACGCCGACAAGCCATGGGAAATTGCCAAGCAGTCCGGACCGGAGGCGGAGACTCGCCTGCACAGCCTGTGTACTCGCGCACTGGAAGCGTTCCGCTTGCTCACGATATATCTGAAACCCGTGTTACCGAAAGTGGCGCACGAGGTCGAAATCTTGTTTGGTGTTTCCGAGCTTGGCTGGAACGATATCGACAGCCCGTTATCGGCAAAGAACCAGATCGGGAAGTACAAGCATCTCATGTCCCGCGTCGACCAGAAACAAATCGCCGCACTGGTCGAAACCAATCGCGAAGGCCTTCAGGCGATCCCACAAGTCCATTCGCCCCAACGCCATGCCCAGCATCAGGAGAAAGTCGTGGAGAAGACAACCATTCCCGCCACCTCACCCCAGCCCACTCCCCCTAGAGGCGGAGAGGGGGTCAAAGACGGTGGTGCGGCGACAATTAGCATCGACGAGTTCAACAAGGTCGAATTGCGCGTGGCACGCATCGTCAGCGCCGAGCATGTCGAAGGTGCGGAGAAGCTGCTCAAGTTGCAACTCGACATCGGCAGCGAAACCCGCCAGGTGTTTGCCGGCATCAAGTCCGCCTATGATCCAGGAAAACTGGTGGGAAGGCTCACGGTCATGGTCGCCAATCTGCAGCCGCGAAAAATGCGTTTCGGCGAATCGCAGGGCATGGTGCTCGCCGCCAGCGGCGAAGGGCCGGGAATATTCCTGCTGTCGCCCGACGACGGCGCACAGCCAGGGATGAAGGTGAAGTAACAATATGAAACTGACGCGCTTCCGCCCGCGCCTGTTGCGCGAGTTGAAGCACTACAGCACGGAAAAATTCACGGCGGATCTGGGCGCAGGTCTGACTGTTGGGCTGGTAGCGTTACCCCTGGCGATCGCCTTCGGCATCGCCAGCGGGGTCAAACCCGAGAACGGCATCTTTACCGCGATCATCGCGGGTTTTCTGATTTCGGCGCTGGGCGGCTCCCGGGTACAGATTGGCGGCCCGGCCGGTGCGTTCGTCGTCATCATCTACGGCATCATTCATCACTACGGCCTCGCCAATCTGCTGATCTGCACGATGATGGCAGGCGCTCTGCTGGTGATAATGGGGTTAACTGGCGTGGGTGCCCTGATCCGCTTCATACCGGTGGCGGTGGTAATCGGATTTACCAGCGGCATCGCAGTGCTCATCGCCTTGTCGCAGGTTCGCGACCTGCTCGGCTTGCGGATAGACACCATGCCGGCGGATTTTTTTTCGCAAGTCTCGGTTCTAGCCGAAAATCTACATTCGTTGGACGGCGCGTCGTTGGCCGTAGCCGGGGTTTCGATGTTGGTTATGGTGCTCTGGCCCAAACTCGCCGCTTTGACTGGGCGTGCGGGCATGTCCAATCTGCCCGGTCGCAGCGCGCTCATAGGTCGGATTCCGGGAACCATCGCCGCACTCGCTTTCGCAACGCTGGCAGTTGCCCTGTTCGATCTACCTGTGCAAACCATCGGCACGCGCTTCGGCGGGATCCCGCATTCGCTTCCGGTTCCTTCGTTTCCCGAATTTCACTGGGCTACCATCCGCATGCTCGTCGGGCCGACGGTCACCATCGCGCTGCTTTGTGCGATTGAATCACTGCTCTGCGCACGGGTGGCCGACGGCATGATCCGCGACCGACACGATCCGAATCAGGAACTCATGGCGCAGGGCATCGCCAATCTGGTTACTCCGCTGTTTGGCGGCATACCTGCCACCGGAACCATCGCCCGCACCACCACCAATGTACGCTCCGGCGCCGCGACCCCGGTAGCCGGCATCGTGCACGCGGCAACCCTTTTGCTTGTGGTGCTTATCGCCGCGCCCCTGGCCGCCCATATTCCTCTCGCGGCCCTCGCCGCCATTTTGCTTTTCGTCGCGTTCAACATGGGGGAATGGAAGGAATTCCAGCGCCTGCGGCATTTTTCGATCCATTACCGGATCGTCATGCTCTCGACCTTTCTGTTGACAGTGATTTTCGATCTCACCGTCGCGGTCGAAGTCGGACTGGTGCTGGCCAGCCTGTTATTCATCTACCGAATTTCCGACATCACCCGCATCGAACCTATTGCGCTGCCGGCAAAGACCGTTGGCGCGCTGGAGAAGCAGGACGGCGCCTCGGAGGGCTCGATCGCCGCCTACAAGATATTCGGCTCGCTGTTTTTCGGCGCAGTAGGCAAGCTCGAATCGCTGCTGGAACACAGGCGTGAACATTTGTCGGTCCTGATTCTCGAAATGCACCAGGTCATCAACCTGGATACCACTGGCCTGGACTTCTTGGAAAACCTGCACCGGACTTTGCATGAAGAGGGCCGCCATCTCATTCTGGCCGACCTGAATTCTCAGCCTGCGTCCCTGGTACATCGCTCGGGCTTTGCTTCAACGCTGGGCGAAAAAAATCTTGTTCGCGACCTGCCTTCCGCCATCATCCGGGCTCGGGAAATTATTGCCGGGTGAAAAATCCCTTCATGACAACAAATCCCGGCAGGCGGCCATAATCGCTTCCGCGCTCATCCCGTATTTCGCGCGCAGCGGAACAGTTGGGCCGACCATCGCAAACACATCCGGCATGCCGACCATGCGCATGCGGGTAGGCCTTTCCACGGATAACAGTTCGGCGACCATGCCGCCGAGCCCACCCGTCAGGTGGTGCTCCTCGGCTGTAACAATACCGCGTGTTTCCGCCGCAGCCTTGAGTACCGACTCGCGATCGAAAGGTTTGATGGTGTGCATATTGAGCACCCGCACCGCGATGCCCTCCTTCTTCAACACATCGGACGCACGTAACGCCATTTCCACCAGGGCGCCGCAGGCAATTACAGTCACGTCATTGCCGGGACGTAGCGTGACCGCCTTGCCAAGTTGAAAAACATCGGAAGAACTGCCCACCGGCGGTTCTTCGGTACGCCCACCCAGCCGCATGTAAACCGGGCCGTCGATATCGAGCGTAGCCAGTGTGGCGCGATAGGCTTCATCCACGTCGGCGGGAACGATGACAGTCATGTTCGGCAGGCTGCGCATCAACGCCAGATCTTCCAGCGCGTGATGGGTGCCTCCCGCAACACCTAGGGAAATGCCGCTGGCCGCCGCGCCGATGACCACTCTCTGGTTCGCGTAGGCGACATCGTTGCGCACCTGCTCCATGCTGCGCGCGCTGATGAAGGGCGCGTAGGCACAGACATAAGGCCGCATGCCGGTGGTGGCCAGCCCGGACGCCGCACCAATCACATTTTGTTCGGCGATACCCATTTCCACGAATCGCTCGCGATAACGCTCGATAAAGCCGCGAATGCCCAGCAAGTCCTGGGTATCGGCCGAGAGCACGACGGAGCGCGGTTCGCGCGCGCCGATTTCCAGCAGCGCCTGACCAAAGGCGAGGCGAGTCTGATTCGCGCTACGGGTGCGCCATTCGGGTTCCACCGGCACTGAAGTATTCATATTCCCTCCAGTTCGCCCAGGGCGCGCGCGAGAATTTCGTCGTTCACCGAATTGCTGTGCCAGACATAAGTGTTCTCCGCGAAACTCACACCTTTGCCCTTCACCGTGTGGGCTATCAGCGCGGTAGGTCGCCCGGTTTCAAGCGGCACAGCGTCCAACACGTCCACCACTTGCCCCATGTCGTGGCCGTCGAACTCCCGCACTGCCCAGCCAAAGGCGCGCCATTTGTCGGCCAGGGGATCAACGCCGATCACCTCGTCCACCCTACCGCTCTGGCAGATCTTGTTGAAGTCGATTATCGCGGTCAGATTGGCGAGTCTGTGATGGGCCGCCGCCATGGCGGCTTCCCAATTGGAGCCCTCGTGCAATTCCCCGTCGCCCAGCATGACAAAAGTGTGGAAGGATTTTTTCTGCATGCGTGCGCCCAGCGCCATGCCCATGGCAACGGCCAGCCCATGGCCAAGCGCGCCGGTGCACATTTCCACGCCATTCATCTTGATATCCGGGTGCATGCCGAACGGCGACTCGAAGTGGTAGAAACGGTCGAGGATCGACTCGTCGATAAAGCCCGCCTGGGCCAGCACCGCACCTAACGCCGCATTGGCGTGCCCTTTCGACAGCACAAAGCGATCGCGGTCCGGCCATTCGGGCTCGCTGGCGCGAATCCGCATGCGATGAAAATACAGCGCGGCCAGAATATCCGCCGCGGAACTCGATCCGCCGACATGCCCTCCGCTCCCGGCGCGAATCGCGCGCCAGAGGTTGCGTCGCACCTGGCGTGCTTCGACTTCGAGCCGCTTGATAATTTGTAGTTTATTTTCCGCGTTCACGAAATTCCTCCCTTCAGGTCATGGCAGTAGTACCGGACAATTGTCGCGGTCCGGGAACAGAATAGCAACCGGGCCGCCCGCCTCTACAAAGCGCATGCCTTGTGAGCGGTGGCTTGATCTGCCCCCACCCTGACGCGCGGACACGTTACCGATGAAATCGACCGCTTGCGGGAAGCGCGTCTTAGCCCGGCCTCCCCCGCTGTCCAAGGGAGAGAATGTTTTGATAATTCGGAAGCACTACACTAGGACAGTCTTGTATCGTGCTTCCTTATCCAGGAAGAACCTGACAAGGATCTTTCCGCCAAATGATCGGTGTTTTGGCCGGCTGAATCCGATCAGGCCGTCATGGCGTATAAGATGTTTTGTTCATATAACGGTGAAAATCCATGAAACGCACCTTTACTTCAGTTTTGTTCGGTGTCGCCCTGTGCGGCACCGCAATGGCCGCCGACTCCCCCATCCGCCCCGCGGACGCCGAGACCGCCGTGTTTGCCGGCGGATGCTTCTGGTGCATTGAAGCGGATTTCGAAAAATTGCCCGGCGTGTACGACGCCGAATCCGGATACGCGGGCGGCGCGCAGAAGAACCCCACGTACGAGCAAGTCAGCGCCGGTGGCACCGGTCATGCCGAAGTCGTGCGCGTCTATTACGACCCGAAAAAAGTGAGTTACCAGAAACTGGTGGATTATTTCTGGCGGCATATCGATCCGACGGTGAAGGACCGTCAGTTCTGCGACGGGGGCAATCAGTATCGCAGCGCGATTCTCTACCAGAACGACGCGGAAAAGACCGTAGCCGAGGCCAGCAAGACGGCTCTCGAGAAAAGGGGGCACTTCGCGAAGATTTATACCGAGATCATCCCGGTCGGAGTGTTTTATTCCGCCGAGGAGTACCACCAGGATTACTACAAGAAAAACCCGATCCGCTACAAGTACTACCGCACCGCCTGCGGCCGCGATTCACGAGTCAAGGAAGTGTGGGGGAAAGACCCATCGTGATTGATGCAGGCGGCGTTTGATTTATCTTAACGATCGTGGCGCCTGGCGCCACCCCGGGAAATGAAAGAGATTGCCGGGTAAACCCAGCGTGCGTTAATGAATACGGACACGGAATAACAAATCGAAATACTTGTTGCCGCCGACCGCCCCGTTCATCGTGCCGGCGGGCTTCAAGCGGATGTGACGGACCGTGGAATCGAAGCCGTTCCCATCAGGGATGGGTGTGTACGCCCAGTTGCTGCCATCCTGGGAGAAATCCACACTGTCCGCGCCGCTGGCAAGGGACGTGAACGTCCAGCCCAGACCGGAAGCGGGTGTTCCGTCGGTGAACGCCACTGGCCCGGAGCCGAGTCCGGCAACATCGTCCACGAACAAATCCACCTCCGCGGGCAACGGATCGTTGATAACCACGGAATTGGCGTCCACCGTACCCGGCCCGGAATTGGTCAACCTCACGGTATACGCCAGAATGGCGCCGGGAATGGCCTTGGGATTGACGCCATTGTTGATCGGATCGGAAATCAGGCTGGCAAATTTCAACAAAGACAGGGACGGCATCAACCCGGTCACCGTCAGCGTGGCGCTGGCATTGTTGACGAGATTCAGAGAGACCCCGCTCACGTTGGCTTGCAAGTTGTTATACACACCTGCCGTCGCCGAAGTGACGTCGACCGAAATGGCACAGGTGGCCTGTCCCAATGACAAGGTCCCTCCGCTGAACGTGATAGTGCTGCTGCCCGCAACCGCCGTAACCGTACCGTTGCATTGCGGGGAAGCTGCAGTGCTCGCGACCACGACGCCGGCCGGCAGGGTATCGATGAACCCGATCAAGACATTGACCGGCGCGGCGGCGCCCTGGGCCGGATTGCCGGTGTCATTGGTGAGAGTAAAGGTCAGTTGCGAAGTGGAATTAGTCGTGACCGTCGCGGGGCTGAAAGCTTTGGTGAGGGTCGCGGCACGCACGTTGAAGGTGTCGTTCACGTTGGAAACCAACACGGTCGATCCGGTCAATCCGCTGATTCCGGGTGTGCCATTGCCCGTGGTAACCGTTCCCGCGGCACCCACGGTGACCGTCACGACGATGGTACAAACGGCATTGGCCGCCGCGTCATAGCCGTTAAAGAGACGGATACCCGTGCTGGTACCGGCAACCAGTGCGCCGCCTGCCGGATTGGTGATCGAAGCGCCGCCCGTCGTGCAGGTATTGGAGACCGTGCTGCGCCACACCATCTGCGCGCCATTGACGATCGGAAAGTTGTGGGTGAAACCCAGGTTGGTGATGGCAGCATTGCTGTTGTTGATGGTGTAAGTCAGCGTCACCGGCATGTTCACGCCAACCGGATCGGGTGAACTCACCATGGTCAGCGTGGGCGCCGCCGGTGCATTCACCGTCAAGGTGGCCGTGGCGGTGTTGCCGGTGCCGCTGTTGGTGGAAGTCACCGCGCCCGTGGTGTTGACGTTCGCTCCGATCATCGTGCTTGTGACGTTGACCGTGATTGAGCAGCTTGTCCCGGCGCCACCGGTGGCCCCCCCGGTGAGCGAGATCAGCGAATCACCCTGGGCGCTGCCGACCAGGAGCGTGCCACCGCAGGTATTGGTCAGTGCCGGCGTGGTCGCGACCACCATGCCCGCGGGAAACGGATCGACAAGCGCCAAACCGGCGAGCGAAACTGTGTTCCCTGCCGGATTGCTGATCGTGAGAGCGAGTGCGGAAGTACCCCCGGCGCTGATGGTGGCGGGCGAAAACGACTTGGCGATCACCGGTGAGAAATACACCTCGGTGATGTCCGCATCGCTGTTGTTGCCGGCATTGCCCGCCGGCTCGTTGCCGCCGGCCACACTGACATTGTTGGTGACCGGTGAAGCGGCTGCGGCTGCCGCGCCCACGGAAACGCTCAGCGTGATGGGCGGAGCGGACGTGTTGGCGGCGATGGCATTGCCCGCCACGCGATTGCAGGTCACCACCAGGCCCACCGCCGTGCAGGCCGTCCAGCCGGTGCCGGTGCCGGAAACAAAGGTGAGCCCGGCGGGTAGGGTATCGGTGACCACCACCGGAGTGGTGCTGGTGGTGAGATCTCCGAGGTTGGTAACGGTCAGCGTGTAAGTCCCGTTGGTTCCCACCGTGAAATTGCCGTTGTGTGACTTGGTAACAACCAGATCCGGCGTATCCACCAGCGTGGCGACCAAAGCCGAGCTGTTGTTGGCGAGCAGGTTTGCCGACTCATTGGGATTGCTGACACTCGCCTGGTTGGTCACGCTGGGTGCCGCTGCGGCGGCGATGGTCACTGGAAAAACGACGGTGCTCGATGAAGCGCCCGCGGCAATAGCCGTGGCCCTGGTGCAAAGCACGATGGAATCCCCTACTCCATTGTTGGCGCCCACGTTCGTGCACGTCCAACCCGCCCCGATGGTCCAACCCGCGCCGCCCGAGTTGGTCGTCAATGTCACCCCGGCAGGCAAGGTATCGGTCAGCGTATAGGTGCCTGTCGTGGCACGCCCACCGATGTTGTTGACGGTCAGCGTGTAGGTGGCGGTGTTGACCCCCAGCACAAAATTGGCGGCAGTGGTTTTGACCTTGGTGACGGTCAGATCGAAGTCCAGCACCGGTGTGGTCAGGCTGGTGGTGTTGTTGCCGCTGGCCGCGGCAGGTTCACCGCCACCGCTCACACTTGCGGTGTTGACCGCGCAAAGCGTTGCAGGGGTCGCCACGCAGTTTGCAACGTTGTTGGCAACGCTCACCGGGAAGACCACCGTCGTGGAGGTTGCGCCCGGCGCGATGGCCGTGTTGCGATTGCAGGACACCACGCTTCCGCCAAGCACCCCGGTACACGCCCAGCCGGCACCGATGGTCCAGCCTGCACCGCCGGACGCCGTGGTCAACGTCAAGCCTGTCGGCAACGTATCGGTGAGTGTGTAGGCATTCGCGCCCGTCGTGAGCCCGCCGACGTTGCTGACACTCACTGTATAACTTGCGGCAACGCCGACGGTGAAACTTGCGGCCGATGTCTTGTTAACGATCAAGTCGGGACAGCTCACCGCGCACACTGTGGTGGTGATGGTGCTGCTGTTGTTGGCGTTATTGCTCGCCAGTTCGCCGCCGCCCGACACCGTTGCAGTGTTGTTGACGCTGGGCGCGGCGGCGGCCGCCGGCAGGACAGTCAAGGTGATCGCGTTGGCATTGCTGGCGCCGGGAGCCATCGTCGCGCTGCTGGTGCAGACCATGCGTGTTCCGCCTGCCACATTGTCTCCGATAGCGGGCGTGTTGGCTGCGCAGGTCCAGCCGGTGCCGGTGGCGGACACAAACGTCAATCCCGTGGGCAACACGTCGGTGACGGTATAGGTACTGGCGCCGGTCGTCAGACTGCCTAGGGTATTGTTGACGGTGATCGAATAGGTGGCATTGGTCCCGACAGCAAACGAGCTGGTGGCCGTCTTCACCGCGCGCAGGTCCGGACTTGGCGTGATGGTGACGCTGGCCTGATCGTCTTCGGTGGCCACGCTGTTGTTGGGAACGGAATCCGGATCGAACTGGTCCACGTAGCTGACTTGCGCGGTATTGACGATCGGCGTGGCGCCGGTCACGCTGACGTTGAGCACCAGCGTCGCCGTGGCACCCGTGTTGAGCGTGCCCACACGCCAGGTGCCGGCCGGAATCACTCCCACCGCCGTCGTCGAATAACTTCCCTGACTCGCCGTCGCCGACACAAAAGTCAGTCCGGCCGGCAGAAAATCCAGCACCCGCACATCGGTGGCGCGATCGAGTCCGTCGTTGATCACGGTGAGGGTGAAACTGACCGTATTGCCTGGGGTCGGATTACTGGCAACTTTGGTCAGACGCAAGTCCGCACTGCGATCTGGCGAGGTGCCCAGATCACCGAAAACCGCAACACCGGTTGCAGACATCGCCGTGGCGACAAGTGTGCCGATGTTCACCCGATACAGCGTGGTGCCCGGCGAGACCACCATGCTGCCATCCCGCGCAAATGCGCATCCCGTGGCACTGCCTGGAAGTCCGGTAATGACGCCCAGGAGGGTGACGACCCCAGCAGGGGTCACCGTGTACAAACTCTGCACCGCAACCATGTACAACACCCCGGTCACCGGATGCAGGCACAGGTCGCCACCGCCGGGCAGATTGCCGCCGTTGAATCCGCTGGCAGGTGTGACACTGAGAATCGCGCCGGTTGCCGGGTCCAGTCTCCACAGCGAACTGCCCGCGCCGGAATTCATTGCATAAAGATTCCCCGCCGAATCAAATCCGAGGCGAATCACGCCAGTGGTCGTTGACCCGGGCGTGCCGACCAGCACCGGCGCCACGCCCGGCGTGGCCGGGTCCCAGCGCCACAGGTTCGGATTGGCGGCAGCGGAATCGAGATAGAACAGCATGCCGTCGCTTGGTCGCGTGGCAAGTGTCGCGGCAAATGCAATGGTCGGTGCAAAGGTCGCAACCTGCGTGGCAGGCCCGCCAGCAACGGTATTGACGCTGTAAATGCCGGTGTCGATGACACCGTAAAACACTTCGGCTTTTGCGCCGGTGTGCATCAGGATCAAGAATGTCAGGGTGGACAAACAGGCGCTTCGCGCGAATTGCGCGCCGAACCGCTGGATGGCAGCCATCGCGAAGACGACGGACGCCGGCATGCCCAACAAAATTCGCCAGTTTCTTTTCATGGATTGCCTGCTTCGCGCGGATCGGCACCGGCGGTGGAAGTTGCGTCGGGACGACCCCAGCGCGTGTTTTGGTCAAACTTGAAGCGCATCTGCAGATAAATGCCCTGGGCGGTGTAACGCGCCGCGTCGAAATCGCGATCGGTGAATCCGCTGAGGTGATCGCCATGCGTGACCCTCCCGTTGGTCACCGGCGAGGAGCCCGTCGAGGGGCTCGAAGAACAGGAATATCTGCGAGCGATCGAAGCTATCAGCGACCTCCGCTGTATGCCTATGCCAGCTCAAAGTTTGGTCTCGCGGATTGAATCGGGAAGCCGGTTCGCATTGCCATCCGGAAAAGAGGAACCGGGACAATTCCTCAACGTATGCGTGCCCGGAACAGAAAATCCGCATACGGATTGCCGGAACCTGCGGCGTTCATGATGCCTTGCGGCTTGAGGCGGATATGAAGTACGGTAGTATCGAAGCCGTTCACATCCGGGCTCGGCGTGTAGGTCCAGACGCTGCCATCCTGGGAAAATTCCACGCTGTCCGTCCCGCTTGCGAGGGATGTGAAGGTCCAACTTAGGCCGCTCACCGGGGTTCCATCGGCAAATGCCACCGGACCTGAACCGGGTCCGCCAATGTCGCCCACAAATAAATCCACATTCGCCGGCAGCGGATCGGTAATGACCACCGTGTTGGCATCTACAGCTCCCGGCCCGGAATTCATCAGACGCACGGTGTAGATCAGAATGGCACCCGGAATAGCCTTGGGATTGAGTGCGTTGTTGACCGGGTCGGAAATTATCACGGCCGATTTGACCAGGGTAATTACCGGAAATGCGCGCTCTCCAATGACAAACTCACCAAACCCGATGGCCTGGGTTATACCGGTCGCCGTAGTGTCGGTGGGATTCCTGGCGCCCAGCGTTGGATAACTCCACACGCCGCCGCTTTTGCGCCCGATGGCGAAGTTGGCCGTGTTGGCGCCCGCATCGATATCGCCCGCCAAAAAATTAAATGTGACGTTGTAGGTGGAAAAAGTCACGGAACCACCGGCGGTCAAGGTCCAATAGCGGTTCACGCTTTTGGCCGCATCAATACCGGAAGTGTTTGCAGTGGTGTCCGCATGGTCGCCGGCATCGGTACGAGCGGTAACACTGCTGTTCGCCAACGAGGAGGTGACGGCGAGCACGGAAACTGTCACCGGGGAATAGGCCGCCGCGCTACCGATGGGGAATGTGCAGGTTGTCGTGCCTGCGTTGGTGGGATAGTGCAGCCGCAAATTGCCCACCACATAACGCGCGGCGCCAGCGCCCGAAGTTGCCGTGGTGCAGTTGGATGTCACATCCAGAATGTTCGAGCCGGTGGCGACGAGCCCGCTGGTCAGCGTCAGCACATTGCTCGACGTGACATTGCCGGTCAACGTGGCGCTGTTGCCTGCGCCCACGTTGATCGTCAGATTGTTGAAGTTGGCGGCGCCAATTTGCGGCGCGGCCCCGGTGAAGATCACGGTCCCGGTTGGAGTAAAGGTGCCACCTGATTGCGACCATGTGTTTGCGCCCGTGCCGGTCACCGTGATGGTGTTACCGTTGTCGATCAGGGTTCCCGCGGACTGGTTGTATGTGCCGATGGAGATTGCGGTCGTGGCAGTTAGCGTGGTCGATCCGGTTGAGGAATGGTTGAATGCTCCGGTTACAGTGAGGGCTGCATTGCCGGTCATCGTTGCCGTACCAGAGATGTTGAGGTTGTTCCCGATGCTGGTAACACCGGTCATGGTTTTTACGCCGCTGTTGCTCAGGGTCAGATTGAAGTAACTGACTGCGCAAACGGTTTGAGCGCCGGCCGCATTCCAGTCGACGGTGCTCGTCCCTGCCGTAAATGTACCCCCAACGCCGCTGCAACTTCCGCCAATGTTAAGTGTGCTTGAACCGCCATTAAGCGTACCGGCCGTTCTCGTCCACGCACCGGTGAACGTGTGCGTCAGCCCTGCTCCCAGATCCAGCGCCCCCCCCGCGCCGTTGATAGTGAGTCCGGCGCCGCTCACATTCCCGGTGAAGGTCGACGTGCCTGCGGTCTTGGTCATGGACACCAGGCCGGTCGTGGTGAAACTCGCGATGCTTTGGGTAGCCATGGTATTGGCAATAACGATCGGGGAACTACCAGCCGTGAACGTACCCGTGGCGCCCTTGACAAAGTTACCGCCAAAAGTCACTTGCAGGTTATTGGTGGCTAACGTCGCGCCGTTGTTGATGGTCAGCGGGACCGACGCATTGAAGACTTTGGCAACATTCATGGTAATTGTTCCTGCACCGGCAATGAGCACACCGCCGCTTGCCGCAAAGGGCGTTATCCATTCTTCTGCCGTGGCCGTGTAGGCACCTGGCTTGTTGTATTGCAGCGTCGCGTTTGCACCGTAGGTGACCACTCCAGCTCCTGTAACAACAACGGATGCGGTTCCTTCCAGGGAAAGTACGCCATTGACAGTGGGTGTCGTCGCGAAGGTCTTTGCACCGGAACCGGAAAAGGTCAAGTTGCTGTAGATAGTCACTCTTCCGGTTTGCGCCGCACCGTTGTAATTGACCGTGTTGGTGGCCGCATTGGCGGTCAGCACAGCAGGCGATGCATTCAATAACGCGCCACTCACATTGAGGGTCGAGCCGGCGGCATTGGTCCAGACGTTGGTATTGTTCGTGTCCACGATATTCAGAATGGTCACGGTGCCGCTATTGGTCAGAGTCGCGGGGTTAGTCTGGTAAGTAATTGCCGAGGGCGCCGCATTAATCACCCCGGTTGCGCTGATGATGGTGCTGTTGGCATAGAGGCGGAGGAAATTGGCCGCCCCTGTAACTGTTGATGTGAGCGTGCCGTTGATTGTTAACACGGAACCAGGAACGGTTGTGCCGCCATTGCGGCCAGCACGAAACTGAGTGGCTGCGGTAAAAGTAAGATTGGTGCCGGCTGCAACAGACGGAGTGGTGCCGGAGGTGTAAAGTCGCGCCTCTCCGGTCAAGGTTCCGCTTCCAGAGATGACCGATGTATTACCGGTAATGTTTACTCCACCAGATCCGCCAGCTGTCGCGTCGTCCAACGTGCCATTAATGACGACATTTCCGGTGACATTCAGGAGGGTGCTGTTGAGTGTCAGGGTACCGCCGGAGTTAATGGTAAGACTGGTTACGGTGCGCGCGGCGTCCAGAGTGACGATGTTAGGCGAGGCAATGGTCACGGTATCCGCCGCACCCGGAATGCCTCCGGTTGCACCCACACATCCGACACCTGCCCCGCCCCAGGTCGTCTGTACGTTCCATGCAGTTGCAGCTATGGAGGTGCATGTGGCAGCGTAGGCATGACTACCCCCAACACTCAGTCCGGCAAGCGCAATCAGCAGCGCGCCTGTTTTGAAAGAATTTTTCACGATGACCGGCCACATCATGGTTTGGTCGCTTCGTTCGCGTCGGCGCCGTCGGTTGATGTCACGGCGCGCTTGCCCCAGCGCGTGTTCTGGTCGAACTTGAAGCGCAGTTGCAAATATATGCCTTGCGCGGTATAGCGCGCGGCGTCGAAATCGCGGTCGATAAAGCCGCGGAAGTTATAACCCAGCGTGACCCAGCCGTTGGTTACCGGCGAGATGCCAATCGAGGGGCCGTAGGAGTAGACATGGCTGCCGGCGCTGCGGGCATTGAGCGAACTTGCATGCAGACCGAAGTCGATCCAGGAATTGATGTCGTGGCGCATTTCTACGGCGATCAGGTCGGTAAAGCCCGAGTAGCTCGTGCCATCGAAAGTGTCGAGTGCGTACTTGGCTCCGTAATACAGCGACCACTGATTACGCTCGTAGCGTTGGAACAAATTGCCCTCGCGGTCGATATCCGTCCACTCGCGCGAAACGCGATTGAGCGCGAAATTATTGATCAGCCGGCGAGAACGCGCGTTGGTGGCGCTCAGGCCGTTAAACCCGGTCAGACTGGCGCCACTGCCGTTTTGCACGTCTTCATAACGAAGTTCTAGCCGATCAAGAATCGACCAATGCAGCCCCAGCGGGCGGAAAGCCCACGACAGATCCACGCTCGCCAGCCGGCTGGTGGCCCCGGCCGCTTGTTCGGTGCGCAGGAATTGCGCCGAACTGCCGAAGGCGACACCGGTTTGCGCCTGGCGCAGGAAATGGCTCACAAACCCGTAACGATCGGTGGTATCGCCATCGCGAGATTCGGCGCGTCCATTCCAGCTCCACAACGGGGCGCGATAGGTGGCTCCGGCGCTAACCGCCACATAGTCCTCGGTCGCCCCGGGGATTCCGCCCAGAGATCCACCCGCCGCCACCGGATGGTTTGGGTTCAACACCGGCCCCGGCTGCGCCGAGTGGTTAAAGGTTTGGCTGCTATCCATGCTTGCATCCATGCCCCATCGCTCGTTGATCAGCACGGCCTGAGTCATGCCCATCTGCGCGAAAGTACGCGGACCGTATTCGCTGATCTGGCTTTGATTCAGTGTGCTGTCCAGCCGCGCGCCCTTCCATGGCACGACCTGGGCGCCTACGCGGGTGGTGCTGGTGTCATAGGCCCCATCGGTAAATTCCTGGCCGGCCAGCAGGCGAACATTGTCGGTGAGCGCGTAAGTGGCGCCGAGCAGATAACGATCCGGGAAATCCACGCTGTCGCTGCGCCCGCCCAGCGCCGTCTCGCTTTGCGCGGAGAGTTCCAGCTTGCGATTCATGAACCAGCGATTGACCGACAGGGTGGCCTGCTCGGAACGATAATCCTGGCCAGCCAGGGCGCCGCCTTCGGTACGATCGCTAATACTTTGGGCACCGACGCTGACGCCGCCTTCGCTTGTTTCGTGACGCAGCTTGGCCTGCGCGGCATCGCGGGTCGTATTGCTGCCCAGGTTTTCCTGTTGATAGGCTTCGCCCTGCACCGTCCAGGTATCGGACAGGCGCATGCGGCCTTGCGCGCCGATTTTTTGCTGGGCGGCGGTGGAGAAGCTCTGTTGATTCAGGCCAAAACCGGGTTCCTGGCGGCGCGCATAAAGTAACGCATCGTAGCGGCCGCTGTGATATTCGAATTCGGTGAGCCAGGCAATGCCCTCGGTCGAAAGGGTGGCGGCCTGGCCGCTGGTTTGCGCGGCTTCGAATCGCAGCTCCGAATCCTTGCCAACGCGTATCTTGAGGTCGGCGCCAGCAAGATTGGTGGAGGACAACCGGTTTTCGTCGCGAATGGCACTCACGCCAGCTTGCACCCGCCCCTCATTCAAGGTGACGCCGATTCGTCCGCCGGCGTTGAGTTCCTTGTTTGCCCTGCCCAGCGTTTCGTATTCGGCAACTATCACGATCGGGTTGAATCCCGCATCGCGGCTGTTCACCGGCTGGCGGAAAAACAACGTGCCGTTGGAATAGTCGATGTCGTAGTCGATATGGCGCGTAAGCGCGCGCGAATCGATGATCTTTTCGGCATGCAGACGGTCACGGGTTTCGATGCGGATCTTTTCGCTGTTGAGCACGATGCCGCGCTGGGTAAGGCGGTAGAGCCCGGAGGTGCCGTCGCCCTGGATTTCGTCGTGGGCAAAACTCTGCGGCGTCTCGGCGGCAAACGCGGTAAAGACCACCGGCCCACCGCCGTTTTCGACCTTGATACCGTTCAGCGTGCGGCTGTAGCGCGAGAGCTGGGTTTGCGTCAGCCCGGTTTCGTAGTCACCGAATAAGGCGTAGAACTGCCCGCGCTCGAGCTTGAGGTAGAGCTTGGACTGGCTGGGCGCATCGTGGCGCTGCTCGCTGCCATCGCCGTAGAGGGTGTAGTACTCGTTGGGGTCGATGGTACCAAGCAGGCTCTTGCGACGGTCATCGGCCTTGTCGCTGTCATAGGCCATGGTCAGAATCCACTTGCCCAGCACGCGGCCCTTGGCATACAGGCTGATCTGCCCATCGCTGTAGTGGCCGTCTTCCACCTCGCCATTGAGTGACTGACTGTTGTCCTTCAAGGTCGTATAACCCACCGTGCCTTCGGCAAAACCCACCACCACCCAGTCGCGCGCCTGCGGCTCCAGCCAGGCGCGCAATTCCTGGCTGCGGCGGTTGTCACCCGGCAATTGGAAATTCAGATCAAGCTGCACCGTGCCGGAATCGGTGGTCGGCGCCAGCTCGATATACGCGATACCGTCATCGCCTTCCACGACATACTGTGGCTCGAAGCGGTCCATGCCGGACAGTTGGCGTGTCTGTTCGCGTTCGATTTCCTGTTGACTGCGATAAGGCGCGTGAAGGATCATTGGCCCACTCACCCCGGCACGTACCGGCTTGCCATCGCGGTCAAGAAAGCGCACCGCCAGCACCGGACTGCGAATACCGTCGGCTTTCAGATAGGATTGTTCGAGCACCAATTCCGCGCGTGCTGGCGCATTGGCATAGTGAATATTCTGGGAAATCTCCCGCACTTTCTTGCCGCCGGCTTCCAGAATCTCGGCCTTGAACAGGTTGTCGCCTTCAATCAGCGGCACCCCGCGCCAGACGCTTACCGCGATCTTCTGATCGGCACTGAGTAGTGTGCCATCGAAGTTGAGATCGTCGACCTGATCGCCAATGGGATTTCTTAGCCGAACACTCTGCCCCGGCGCATGTTTGATGGCAATGCGCACCGCAGGCGAACGCGGATTGTGCCCGGCACCCGGAAACAGCCAGGCCACACCGGGTTGCTGACCAGCGAACCAGTCGATTTCCGCGCCGCTGGCCGCCACGTCGCTTATGACGGCGGCGCGCTTGTGCTGGCGCTCTTGAATTTCTCGCGGCGTCGAACCTGCCGCCGGTTTGATGTCGACCGACTTGCGAGCGCCGGATTCGCTGCTCGGAGTACTGTTGGCGTCGCTGCCACAAGCCACGGACGTTTCCGCCACCGGCGTACGGCTGCGCTGGCCGGATTGTTCAAAACTGGCCAGGGCTTTTAACGGCTGGGTCGGACAATCGACTGCCTGGGCTTCGGCAACTGGAAGCGCGGTGTCGGCCGCGATCTCTACCGGGATGGCCGTCTGCGCCAATTCAGAAACGTTTGTCGAGGCAATCTGCACGATCGGAACGCTCGGAGGAATCACTGCCGCCGCCTGCTCCCCGACTTCGTGGGAATAAACGATAAAGTCGGCACTGCGATTCTTCGCCATGGCGTCGAAGTTCTTGTTGTCGATCAATGGCGCGTTGGTGCCGCGGCCGCTGATGCGAACCCGCTCCGGGGCAAGGCCCAGGCGCGGGCCAATGAATTCGCCCAAGGCCTTGGCGCGGGCATGCGAGAGTTCATCATTGCTCTCGTAGTACTTGTGGCAGTCGTTCGACAACGCGCGGCTATCGGCGTAGCCGATCAGCTCCACCTTCTCAATGCCACCTTTGGCGCGCAATTTGGCGAGCAATTTCTCCAGGGCAGCCCGATCTACCGGCGGCAATACGCTGCTGCAGCGATCGAATTGCGCGTTGAATACTTTGGCGCTGACAATCAATGTGGCCGGCGCGGGAAGCGGCTGCACCACGGGCAACTCAGGAACCGGCACCGCCGCGGGCACTTCGACAGGCAGCGGAATTTCCACGCTCGCCGGTTTCAGCGGCGCAACAATGCGAAACTCAATCAAGCGTTTCCATGCGGAACGGGTCTCACGCCCCAGCGAGAAGGTCGCCAGCGAATCGGATATTGCTGGGTCCGGCGCCGGCTTGCCGTCCACGCGGGTGGAGCCCGGTTCGTAGCTCATGCCGGCGGGCAGCATGACCATGATCTTCAGATCGTCGACCGGTGTGCTGCCATCCACTTCAACGCGCTGTTCCAGTCCCGCACCCGCATGTTCCGTCTTGCCCTGCGCCTGGCTCAGGCGAATGCCGATTTCCGCGCGCGGCTTGCTGGTAAAGAAATCGGCACGCCAGAGCCCGCCGCCCTTCACATCCACGAACTGGGAAAAGCTGCGCCCGGCGAAGCGCGTATTTTGCATGCAGGATTGCATCTGCTGGCCGGGCGGCAGGCTGTCCACATCCAGTTGCACGACATGGGTGCCTGGGCGCACCGCTTCGAAGTGATATTGGCCGTCCTTGTCCGTGACGACATAGGTACCGTTTTCCAGCATGACCCGAACATTGGCCACGCCCTTGAGTTCGCTCCAGGGCGTACCGCACTCGCCTTCAAACACCCGCCCGATAATTGTGACGCGCCCGCTGAATAGAGGTTCGCGGATGCGCACCGCCACTTGGGCAACATTGGAATTCAGCACACCGCCACTGGCCGTCGCGCGTGCGGTGTTTATCGCGTAGCCCGGCAACACGCCGGCGCCCAGAATCACAACATAACTCACACGCGCCGTGGCTCCGACCGCCAGATCGCCGATGCCAATAGTCAGCGTCCTGCCATCGATGCCAATACCCGGATCGGGCACAGGCTGGTCGTTGACTCGCAGCGAGCCAGCCTGATAGCGCATCCCCGGGGGCAGGACGTCCGTAACAACAGGGACGGTGGCTACCACGGCTTCGTTATTGCGCAGATCCAGTCAATACTGCAAAAAGTCACCGACAGATGCCTCGGCCCTCGACACACTCTTTTGCAGGAAGAACAGGCTCGTCGCCGGGTCGGCAGGAATGTCAATGTTCAGCGCCGGGCCCACCGCCACCGTAAAAACCTCGCCGCGCGAACCTGTCACCACGGAATAGGGATTGCCAGCCCCATCGTTGGCCATGCTGTTGTTGGGCACGCTCGAGGGTACGCGATGACCCGGCACCGGCCCCAACTGCAATCGATAGCTACCCACTGCCACGAGCGGAAAACGAAACCCGCCCGCAGGCAGGTTGTAAATTTGTCCGCCACCGTCGGTGACCGTGTTGCCGGTGATAACCGTCGAGGGGAAACTGCTCACGCCATCGTCGCCGAGAACCGTGGCCGGCGATCCGGTGACGTCGTTAAAAAGCGTCACGGTAACGCCATTGATTGGCGTGCCAGTGACAGAATCGAAAACAAATCCAAACGGATCCACCAAAGCCGCCTGCACAACAGTGTCGGACAGGTAGATCGGATCCTGGTAATTCACCGTAATGCGCGTGTTCGTGGTAACCGATATTTGACCGTTATTGGAGCTCACGGCAAACGTGGGGCCCGCGCTGGGTATCATCGCGGCGAACACACCGCTGTTGGCGCTGGTTTCCTGCATTAACAAGGTTTCGCTGTCGCCCGGCACGGTGTCGCCGGTGATCGTGATGCTGATCGTTTCCGCCACCAGCGGATCTAGATTGCGATTGGCATCGGCTAACGTGATATAGACAGGCTGGTTGATGTGGTAGACGCCCGTGGGCAAGACTTCGATGAGTCCCGCGCCGAAGTCAAAACTGGTACCGCTTCCCGGCGAGGATTGGTAAAAAATGACGTTGGCCGGTGTCGGAGGCGGAGTGCTGTTGAGACTGGTTGTATTGGAAGACAGTGTGACCGGACCCGATGGGCCGGTGAAATTCAAGGTCGCCGTATTGTTGATCGGCGCACCTGTTGCAACGGCTGACCCCATCAATAGGGCACAAGCCATTATCGCCACATGCAAAGCGAGCAGGCGAGCGTATCCAGGAGCCTTGTTTAACAAGGCACGAAGGGAGAAAAACAGCGTCGGCAAGACTGACTTTCGGTCCGAGTAGAAACTCGAATGGCCGGCCCCCTGAGGGGACCGGCCAACCCGGTTTCCTTACTCCGCGTAGGTGCTTAGTTCACCGTCACGCGAAAGATTGCCTTGAAGCGCGCGGCCGCCGCGATACTCGGTGCACGCACGGTGCCTGCTCCGGCCGTGGTGACATTAAAGTCTCCACCATCGGGGTCGGTTTCATCCGGATCCGTGTTGTTGTCGTCTTCGGCCGTGCCGCTACCCACGTCACAGGTGGAGCCGGCCCCGGTTGCCGCGGTCTTGATGCTGCCCGCGACATAGGTGGTATTCGCCGGGATACCGTCCGTGAGGACAATGCTGGCTGCCGCAGCCGCACCGGTATTATTCACGTCCAGGCAGTATTCGATCACGGCCCCGGGGATGGTTTTCGGGAAACTTACGCCGTTGAACGGATCGCTGACCACGGTGGAACTCTTCACCACGACAATTGCAGCGGTGACTACGTCGTACTCGTCATCGTCGCTGTGACGGCCGTCCCTTGCGGCATCGGTATCGCCGGCCACGTCCCCGAACACCGTGTCGGTAAAGGCGGCGTTATCGGTGACTCCGGCATTGGTCTGCGCTGCGTCGGCTGCCAGCACACCCGGCGTGGCCGTATAGGCTCCCGTGCCTGAGGTCGTGGCATCCTGCGCCGCAATCGCAGTCAGTGTCAGACCGGCGGTATCGCCGTTGACGGTGGTGGCCGGAACACTGGCGACAATAAACACGGTGCGCACTCCGTCTGCCGCCAATTCATCAATAAAGGTCGCGGTATCAGTTAAGACTTCATAGGTGCCGTTGGCGTTGACATCGGCGAACACCTGCGGACCTGTGACGTCGAAGCTGTCAACATCCGCAAATGCAGTCGCGGCAAGCGTGGCATCCTGGGTTGCAGCCAGACGGAAATCGAGCACTGCATTGGAGCTGTTGGTTACCGTGAAGGTCAGTACCTGCGCGGTCGATCCCGGAACCACTGCGGTCGATGTTCCTCCGACTTCCGCCACCGTCAGATTGATGCGCCGATCGACCAGGAATTGCGCGGTGTTACTGTTGACTACAGGCTGGGGAACTGCCCCCACGTCGTACGCTACCGAAGCGGAATTGCTGATGGTAGTTCCGGCCGCCGTGCCCGCCGAAAAAGCCGGGGTGGCAACCAGCAGTGATCCCATGGTAAGGGAGACACCTAGAACAAGTTTTTTGAAACACATGATAAAACTCCTATCGAAAAAAGAGCGTTGGAAACCAGGTGCGATCCGCGACTGCATTACATTTACCAATCCGGAGGTGGCAATGCGGATCGCACCTCTACCGCCTCCGGCAATACTCTGAAATATGCGCTGGCCACTGTCGCGGCCAGCACAAGAATTCGATGTGGTAATCACTTGATCACCGCCTTGTAGGTCACGCTGTCCGAGGCTCCGGGACTCACGGGAGCCATTACCATCCAGCGCACATGGGTCACGTCTTCGCCTTTGGCCACACGGGTCACGCCATTGGCGGCTTTGACACGCAGTGTTTCAAGCGCGCCGAATTGTTTCCCCTTGTCCACGGAGAATTCGATGCGGGTGCCGGCGCCTTGCGCACTTCCCGGAATGTAGGCAAGGTGCTCTGGCACCGGATTGTTTACGACCACCTTTTCCGCCGGCTTGTCGCCGGTGTTGCGGTAAGTGATGACATAGATGACTTCCGTGCCGGGCATCGCAGTCTTCACCGGCTCGCGTTTTTTTTCCGGTTTGCCATCCTTGTTCTTCACGACGCTTTCCTGAAAGGCCTCCGTCGTGACTTGCATTGTGTCGGCAGCAGCGCTAATGGACGAGGCGCTCGCCAGAATTCCAGTAACGAAAAATACCGGTACAACGAGGTGCCTGGACAGTCTAAAAAAAGAGTGCATCATGTTTGTTCCTCCTCGATCAGTTGATGGTCACTTGAAAAATTACGATATGGGTAACGGGTGCCACGACCGTTCCCAGCAGCACTTCAATTTGTCCGCCAGGAAGTGGCGCGTTGATGAATCGGCCGCTGTCGGTATCCGCGGTGTCACTAAGCGCAACCGAGTCCAGTCTCATTGACCCGGCGACATAGGTAGTGCCTGCCGGAATAAGGTCGTCGATGCGCACACCCGTCAACATGCCGGCGCCGGCAATGTTGAGGGTCAGTGTGTATTCGATGATGGCGCCGGGAATAGGCGGGCCAGAGCCGACCACAGCTTGCGTCTTGACGAATCCGGCTGTTGCCTGAGTGACGAAGTATTCATCGTCGTCACTGTGACGGGCGTCCCTTGCCACATCGGTGTCGCCTGCGGGATCACCGAACAGCGTGTCGGTGAAGGCGGCGACGTCACTAACTGCCGCATTGGTCTCAGCAGCATCGGCGGCCAGCACACCCGGCGTTGGTACAAGGGCTCCGGTGCCATCGGTGCTCTGCGCGGCAACTGCCGTTAGCGTCAGGCCCGCGGTATCGCCGCCTACCGTGGTGCCCGGAATATTTGCGACGACGAATACCGTGCGCGCAGTGTCCGGCTGAAGTTCGTCGAGGAAATTCGCGTTATCAGTGCCGACGTCGTAGGTGCCGTTGCCGTTGGCGTCGACAAATGCCTGCGGCGCCGTCGCATCGAAATTGTCGGTACGCCCGAATGCCGTGGTGGCGGAAGCAGCGTCCTGCGATACGATCAGTCGAAAATCCAGTACGGCGTTGGAGGTGTTTGTCACCGTAAAAGTCAGCACTTGAGCACTTGCCCCGGGAGCCCCCAGGGTCGCTGCACCGCCAACTTCCGCCACCGTCAGATTGATGCGGCGATCGACCAGGAACTGGGAAGTATTACTGTTGGCGACAGGCTGGGGCACCGCCGCAATGTCGTAGGTGACCGATGCCGAATTGTCGACAGGGGTGCCGGCCAAGGTGCCAGCGGCGTAAACCGCCGACGAGAGCAGGCCCAAAACACCGAACGACACTGCCCTGGTCAGAACGCAAATTCGCGAACTCTTTACTTTGGTTTTAGCTATGTCGAGAATCTCAAGAAGTGCCGATTTGCGTGGCACGAGCGTCGCCAGCAGTAGCCCCGGCGTGTGCTTCAATTCAGCCTTTCTCTGGCTTTTGACTAACACTTCCATTTGCACCGTGTCGCGGTGCAGCAGAATTTGCCGCAATTGTAGTTAAAAAAAGCGTAATTGCACAGGACGATCGAATTATTGTTGTGTATAAACAATAAGTTCTGGCATCTTTCTCAATTACGCGCTGTTAATATCGCAATCGGCAGGCCAATAGGTCGACAGTCGTCAGTGAAATTGGGTACAAATCAGGGGAAAAAGCAGTGCGGGAAAATTCAGACTAAAACGGGGCGAGTCGAAAGCGCGGAAATAACGCTACCTGGCTGTTCCGATAGCGGAAAAAACCTGCTGCGCTAGAGAGTTAGGGGCGGGAGAGAATGACGAGGTGGGAATTTAGCCCATCAGACATACTGACTTCGAGGTCGCCGCCTTGCGGTAGCGTCGCCATCGGAACAGTGAATGTGCCTCCGCCTGCGTTAATCGCCAGTACGCGCCGGGCCGTGTTGGTCACCAGCGTTACCGTTGCAAAGGGAGACAAGAGCACATTCCATGAGACTTCCAGCATCCCGTTGCGGGATGACGACGAGGCCCACGGGCCGTCCCCGGACACGACACTGACTCCTGAACGCAGTGGGATGCGATCCACTGTGCCCTGGAGTACGACCGGTATTAGCCGTCCTTCCCGCCGCACTTCGATGGCGACCAGTTGGCCGGGGTGAGGAATTTGCACGACGAAATGCCCTTCTCCCCGCGAGTGGTCAAGCGCCGAAACACCGAATCGCTTTTCGATCACGGCGCCGCCGCGGGTGATCAGCCGCAACAGGTACGTCCCAGTTTGGAACGACGCTCTCCCGGCACGCGTGGAACGCACCGGCGCGAGGCGTACGCCGGAGCTATCAATCGATCCGGATACAATCAGGACATCGGAAGAAGGAATATCGGTAGCGGTCGATGGCGTTTTTGCCTCCAGAAAACGCTGTACCTCGCGCAGGTTGTAATCGGAGAACCAGGAGCCGTTGCAATAGCCCATGACATCGGTGAGGCCTGTCGCTGAAATGACCTGGTTGGCAAGCGCATCGAACAAGGGTGTCGGACCAAGCACACCGCCCGGATAGGGGTAGGCCGGGTCGGGTTCGTCTGCCTGGCCGCAGGGCGCATGCCGACGGCCATAGTTGTGACCAAATTCATGGACCAAGGTGCGCTGCCAACGGCTGTATGTTGCGTCCCAGCCGAGCGCAGTCATGGTCGGCGCCGCCGCCGTGGAATTCACGTATCCGATTCCCGACGTTCCAGTGCCAGTCATTGGCCGCACCATTCCGTAGTACTGTTTGCCGGGCGCCTCCGCAACGCGAAGATTTTCGAGTTCCGCCAGCGCGGCCGACCAATCGCTCGGAGTATCCACGCCGTTGGTTACCGATGCCAGCGTGTACGCGGCGCGCTGCGATACCAGAATTTCTTCGCGCGCCACCGGCATGCGTCGCGTCAATTCATCCCGAACCTCGGGCAGTGGCGGCATTGACGGAACAAGAGTCCCCGACACCAGCGGCACCATCACCACATCGATGGCAGTCTGGCTACCGATGCCAGGTGCGTTGTCGACTATCGTCGTCGCGTTAGAGGGCTGCATCGGATCAATTTCGACGCGCACTTTCAGGCCGCTCCTTACCCAGTCAACCGGCAACTGGGCGTTGAAGGACTGAGCATTACTTTCGCGCAGGCTGGGAGAAACAACAGTGGTGGCGGCCAGCACGGGCAAGGTTGCGGGTCCGTTCAGACCGATCGATCCAACTGGAGTATTGCCGGAATATCCGACGGCGCGCATGGGCGGCGCAACGACTCCCGGAAAGTCGGAAACAACATGGGCGCGCAGCCAGGTTTCCCTTCCTGGCACAATCCGCAGCAAGGCATCGGTCGTCAACTGCGACAACACTTGCGCGAACTCCACATCCGCCAAACGCAACTCGCAGCCTCCGCCAACCACCAATGTTCCGGCGCGAACCGGATCCTGGGAGCCGGACAAGAGGGTGATTTCCGCACAATCCGTGCCGGATGGCGGCGTAAATTCCACTTGTGTCGCGCTTTGACTGTTGATGACAGTCGGAAGGGTGCCCACGGTTACTGAGGTAACGGTGGCAAGTCCACTACCGAGCAGAGTGACGGGCGCGCCCGATGCTGCTTCATAGGTTGTGGGAATAACCAGGATCGAATCGACAATACCGAGCACGAGGGAAGAAACAACCGTATCGCCGACACTCGCCACCACGGTAACCGGCCCGCTGCTTGCGGTCTTGGGAACAACCACACTCAAGGACGCGGTTCCACTGCGCGATTGCACAATGGCAGTGGCTCCGCCGGCGAATATCACACTTGCCGCGCGATCGAGGTTTTCGCCCTCTATTCTTAACATTTGATCGCGCGCGACAACAGGGCGAGAGAACGCGGTAATTGTCATCGGGTCGACAACAGTAACCCGCAAAGCAGTTTGCCTTACAACGCCAGCGAGGTCCACGATGGCCAGGAAGCCGCTCGCCGTTCCGGCCGGGACGTCCATTACCAGCGACGTAAGACTGCCGCTGACCAATGTAAGCGCGATGTTACCCAGCCTTACCTGGGAAACTTGATCGAGATTCACTCCGGTCGCCGCAATGCGCCCCCCCGCCTGCACAGTATCCGAAGACACGGCGATTAGCATCGGTATCGGCGTTCCCGTCATGGCGGTAAAACTCGCCGCGGACAACGCAACACCGCCCGGCACGGAGGCTTCAATGTGCCCGCTCGTGGCATCGGTCGGCACAACAATCGCCATCCGGGTGGAGGAACGGTTAACGAGCAGCGCTTCCGTCGACCCGATTCTGGCAGTGGTTACCACATCCAGTCCACGACCATTGACCGTAATAACCGTCCCCGGCGGACCGCTGGCCGGGGCAAACGACGAGATCGCGACCCGAGGCTGAGGCGCCGCCGTACTGCTGCCTGTATTACTGCCATCGCCACAGGATGCCAGGGACATGGTCGCGGCCAGCGCCCAGAATGCAGCGCGGCAGGCATGGCAGCTTTTCCCCTGCGCCACGCTCGATCTGAGCGCTTTCGGTTGCGTGCGACGCCAATTTGTCGTGCAATATCCCATCGGTTCCGATCGCAGGCCGCCAATGGGTTGCCGGGCCGCGCAATGGTTGAAACGCCGTCAAGGAAAAATTCCAATGCGGTGTCGATGGGAGAGTTAACGTCCATGAGCACTTCAGTCTTAAGATGGTCTATCGGCGTAATCGCGATGGCGGTATTGCTAGGTGCCGCGCCCATCGCAAAAGCCCAGAAAACTTCTGTCGAGACGCTGGTCACGCAGGCCGACGCCATCGCCATCTTTGAAGTGGCATTTGTCCCTTACGGAAATTTGGTGCTGCTTACGGAAATGCTGCTGGGCAGCCGGAATGAATTGCCCGACTTGAGCGAATTGCTGGGGCCTTGCCTGCCGGGCAAAGCCGGCGTCAGGGAATTGGCGGAAAGCAGCAAGGATCCGGCAAATTCCGCCGTGCTGGACAACGCCGTTGAGCAGGCAGGCTACACGGCGGTGGTATTTCTCAAACGTCGAAGCCAATCGCTATCGATACTGTGCAGCGACTCGACATCTCTGGAGAATTGGGTGACTCACCCGTATCACAACAGGTGGCGCTCGCATCTGAACGCGAGGCTGGGGCGCTGAACGCGCTGGAAAATCATGTGCCGCCGTCTTCGTAGCGGAAATTCATTGTGCGGCAGTGGTAATACAAGCCGCCGTCCTGAACGATCAACCAATTGGCCAGTCGCGCCCCATCGTTGTGATGGGAATGCACCGAAGTCGGTGGCGTTACCATGGTAACGAACGGCAGCCAATCCTTGCGTTCGCCGCCTACCATCGAGTAACACTTGTCGCCTTTGACGGCCAGCGACACGGCGACCGAATTATGGCTATGGGGAATCTGGATGCCGCCCGATTCGAGCTGGTTCATCGCCAACGTGAAGGACGGCGAGATATTGCGCCGCTCTTCCAAGCCCTCGGTGGCAAACACAACCGACAGACCCGCCGCCTGTTTGCCCGCGAGTTTTATCCGCACTTTGGCGAGTTCCTCGTCGATACTGGCCGCCGGAAAATGCGCTGCCTCGACCAGGCGTTCGTCGGGCTTGGGTGGCCGCAGTCGCTCGAATGCCAGTTCCGGCTCGTTGGTCACGATCCACAATACGCTGTCTCGCGCGGTCGCCGCGAGTCGAATCGGACTTCCGCCGGGCAGCGAAAACACATCGCCCGCCCGCCAATCGATTACTTCCGTATCCTGGACAACACTGCCTTCGCCCTCGATAACGTAAGCCAGAACCACCGTTGCACGCGGATCGAAAGTCAGTGACTCCCCGCCCTGGATCCGTGCGTACGAAGCCAGCACCAGCGGTGAAGTCGCGGGATAGTTCACACCGAGGGCAGCACTTTGATCGCAGGCAATGAATCGGCTACCCGTGGCGGAATCGAAAGCCATGTCGCGTTCGGAGACAAAAACCGCCGCCGGGACCGGTGGATATTCGATATTGAAGGCGTTATCCGAATCGAAATAACGCGCTCGCTGGGTATAAGGCGTGGTAGTGGTGATGCCGGATCGAGGTGCCGTCTTCATGATCGTTGCCAAGATTCACACTCCTTTCGATGTATTCCTGAAATATATCTGCCGCAGAGAACACCGAAAAAGCTTTAATGCATGAAAGTTCCACCAATCGGTGCTTTCGAACAATTCAAGAATTAATATTTCTCTGTGTCCTCTGTGCCCTCTGTGGCCAAATCGCTATTCTCTTTCACCACTTGTTGCGCAACTCGCGCAACTTCACGAATACGGTTTTCGGATCGGGCTGCTCCGGCAGATCGGGAAACGCTTCGCGCAGTTTCGCGATCACCGTCGGGCTGTGCAGTCGGAAAAAAGTGTTGATCTCCTTTTCCAGGGCCAGCGTGGTGACCATCGCCCGTTCCGGGTCCTGACTTCGGGCAGCCTCGATCATCGTCTGCGCCTTGCGATTGTCCGGCTCCCGGGCCAGCGTAAAGCCAAGATTGTTGGCGAGGTAGTCGTGCCCGGGATAGACACGCGTCGTATCCGCCAGCTTCGATAGCTGGGTGGCAAAAGTCTGATACAGCTCGCTCGGATGGCCGCCATTGTGGCAATTGCCGGCCCCGGCATTGAATAACGTGTCGCCGCAGAACAAGGCCGGCGTGTCCGTGTGCGACAGCAGACATAAGTGGCTCATTGTATGCCCCGGCGTATCGAGGGCTTCGAGCTCCACTGTCTTGCCAACCTTGATCACATCCCCGGCGGCAAGTCCGCGATCGATGCCTGCGATGCTGCCGCCCGCATTGCAGTGGGCCAGGAGTTTCGCACCGGTGGCCGCGATTACCGCCTGATTGCCGCCGGTATGGTCCCCATGTTCATGGGTATTGACCACCTGGGTAATGCGCCAGCCCTTGTGCTTTGCCGTGGAAAGACAATTTTGATGGTCGAGCGGATCCACCGCCAGCGCTTCGCCCGTTTCCGGGCAGACGATGAGGTAATTGAAGTTGCGGTAGGAATTACCCGTCCAGATCTGCTCGACAATCATCGCTCGCGCTCCGTCCTGTGAGCGCTTCAGCGCTTGAGCGGGAAAAACGACACCGGTGTCATCAAGCGGTTTTCCTGATGCTCCAGTGCGCCGAGTTTGGCGCTTTCCTCGGTGAAGGTGATCCATTCCGGATCGGCCTGCATCGCCGCACGCTTGCGGGAGCGCTCGGCGGCGTCTTCGTAGGCCCAGATGTGGATGTATTGATTGACGTTGCCAGTCTCGGTGATAAGGTAGGCAAACGGCTGGCCGAGGTGGCGAGTCTGCGGCCCTTTGCCCAATTTCTCGTAGAGCGCCAGGTGTTTCTTGATGGTGCCGGGCCGGCAGGTGTAGGTACGTACATCGAGCAGCATGTTTTCTCCTCTGGTTGGTGAACCCGTGGCGTTTCTTGATGGCGCCCTCATGGTGGCGGCTATTTTCTCACTTTCCCGGTAGTCGCCGATAAATAGACGATATGCCCTCGTAAGGCGGGTTAGCGTGACGCGTAACCTGCCGGGACCGCGTACGCACCATCCGTCGCAATACGCTGCGTTATTGGGCCCCGGATTGGGCGTACAGGATGGATGGCATTTGGCGATTACCGCATTGCCTCGGAACATGATTTAAACTGCGGGGCCACGATCACCCCGGCTGGGCCGGTCTCGGGAGCTATTTCGGGTTCTTGACGAATCCCGCCTGATCCGTGGCCCCAGCCATCAGTAAGCCCAGATCGTTGCCACAAAGAATGAATTTGAATCCTTTGGTCAGATAAGTTCCGAGCAGGGGTTTGGCGTACACCCCGCCAAGACCGGGCCATTTGCTGTGTTTCTTGCAAGCGGCGAGCACCGTGTCCAGCGCCGCAACCAGTTTCGGATCGTCGAGTTTGCCCGGGATACCCATTTCGAGACACAGATCGTTGGTGCCCATCAGCAACACATCGATACCCGGCACCGCCGCGATCCGCTCCGCGTTTTCCACCGCTCGCGGAGTTTCAATCATGACCACCACCAGCGTAGCCGCGTTCATCTCGCGCACCGCGTCCATGGCCGGAACCGTGCCGAATCCATACTGCGGATAACCACCGGCGATGGACCGATGGCCGATGGGTGCGAAGCGCAGCGCATCGACAATTGCCTTTGCCTCTTCCGGCGTATCCACATGCGGCACCACGATTCCCAGCGCCCCGCCGTCGAGGCAACGGGTCGCGAGCTTCAAATCCATGTGCGGCACGCGCACGATCGGCGCAATCCCCGCATCCAGCGCCGCCACCGCGATCGAACTCGCCGTCTCCACCGAGGAAGGCCCGTGTTCAAGATCGATAAACAGAAAATCAAAGCCTGCGGTTTTCATGATGCGGGCAATTTCGACTCCACGCACCACGCGCACGCCCACACCGGCCGCCACCTTGCCCGCCACCAAGGCGCTTTTAGCTGGGTTGTTAATTGAATACATGAGGTCTCCTCCTTTTCTTAAGAACGTGAATGAGTGAAGGTGTGAAGAGTGAAGGGTGTCGTTCGCTAGAACCTAGCCCCTAACTCCCAGCCCCTTGCGTCGTCCCTCGCGCCCAATGCCTGACCGAATTCAACACGATGGATCACAAAGGTAACACGAAGGGCACGAAAGAGAAGCCGGCGAAACGCGAAAATCCATTCAGAGAATTGGATCTATTTCTGATTTCAACAGACAGCGTTTCGATATCAACCAACGGTGTTACGGTCTGTTGGGAAGGAATTGCAAACCCAATATGACCCCTGTGACCCACGGTGTACCACCTGCGAAATGCGCCCGGACAAACACAAAAGGAACGAGTCTCTTGCGTCGCTCCGGTTCCTTTTCCATTTCGCCCTGTGGACGCCTTGTTGTGCGACAGAACGCTTTGCTGTCCGCTTCCATATAAAACAGAAAAAACGTGAAATTGTCGTGATATTGCGATGTAGGAGACGACGCTGGACCACGACGAAAAAAGAAACGGCATACGCAATACAAACGACTCTTGCAAACGACAATCGAAAAAAATCAACAGCGCAGAAAGTGGTGCATGACACCGACCGGCGACATTTGCGTCGCAATGAATCGACGGCTTCGAAAAGCGGCATATTTTTCTTCCGGTTTCTATTTTCCCGTCGCTATACTCGATTTCAGAAATGCCCCGTCCCGAACACGCGAGTTATAAAAGCTGCTCAAGTCCGGTGCCGTATTTTTGAATGGCGATTGTTTCCGATGATTCGGGAAGGATAATTGCCGAAGACCAGGAGGTGAACGATGCGACGCTTGTTTCGCTTCAATCAGATTGAGGCAATCTGCGCGGATACTGTGTCCCGCTTTTCGGGTTTAATCCATTTCAGAAATGGCTTTCTCATTGCCAGTGTGGCCCTGGCACTTGGCGCCTGCGGCAACAACGGAGACTCCAGTTCTCCAAACGTCGCGCCAGGCGGACCCACTGCGGCAGTGGTTCCGACCACCCAGCCGGAAGCCTCGCGCTTCCTTGCGCAATCGAGCATGGGCGCCAACGTCAGTTCGATCGACTATGTCAGTGGCAACGGCTACCCACGTTGGCTCGAACAGCAGATGGCGATACCCGCCGGATCGCCCCACCAATCCTATCTGGTTAGCGTGATCGCCGGATTGCCGGTCGGCCAGGGGCCGCAGGATTCGCACGTGATGAACACCTTCTGGAAACAGTCGGCCAGCGCGCAGGGCCAACTTCGGCAGCGGATCGCATTTGCGTTGTCGCAGATCTTTGTGGTGTCGCTGCAGAATGATGCGGTAGCTGAATACCGGCGCGGGGCGGCCTCCTACCTCGACATGCTGGGACAGCAGGCCTTCGGCAACTATCGCGATCTGCTCGAAGCGGTGACCCTGCATCCGATGATGGGCTTGTATCTTACTCACCTGCGCAATAGGAAGGAGTCCGGCAACCGGATTCCGGACCAAAACTACGCGCGTGAAGTGATGCAGCTTTTTTCGATCGGACTTTATCAACTCAATCCGGACGGAACGCAGATATTCTCGAATGGGCAACCCGTCGAAACCTATACCAATACGGACATTGCCGGTTTATCCCGGGTGTTCACTGGGTTCAGCTGGGCCGGGCCGGACAAACAGGATGGGCGATTCTTCGGATCGACCACGCCCGCGCCTGATCCGAACCGGGACGTCCTGCCGATGCAGGACTATCCAATATTTCATTCCACCTCGGCGAAAACTTTTCTCGGCGTGACTATTCCGGCCCAGAACCCGGCCGATCAGCGGGCCAGCCTGCGCATTGCGCTGGATACCATAGCGGCGCACCCGAATGTCGGGCCGTTCTTCGGTCGCCTGCTGATTCAGAGGCTGGTCACCAGCAATCCGAGTCCGGCCTATGTTTCAAGGGTGTCCCAGGCTTTTGATAGCGGAAGTTTCGTCTGGAATAACGGGTGGCGCATCGGCAGCGAACGGCGGGGCGACCTGCGTGCCACGATCGCCGCGGTGCTTCTCGACGATGAGGCTCGCGACATGAGAAAAATTTCCGACCCAGGTTTTGGCAAAGTGCGCGAACCGGTATTGCGCCTGAGCGCCTGGATGCGTGCCTTCAACGCCCGGTCGGCCAGTGGCAATTTTCTGCTCGGGACGACCGACGACACGGCCAGTTCACTCGGTCAGTCCGCCATGCGTTCGCCCTCGGTTTTCAATTTCTACCGTGCCGGGTACGTGCCGCCCACCACCCCCATCGCAGCGGCCAATCTGATCGCACCGGAGTTCCAGATCATTCATGAAATTTCCGTGGTCGGATACGCCAACTTCATGCGCTCCGCCGTGCAATCCGGGGTGGGGAGCAACACGCCGCGCGACATCCTGCCGGATTACACCGCGGAAATGGCGCTGGCCAACGATGCTGACCGGCTGATCGACCGCATCGACCTGCTATTGACCTACGGCACATTGAGCACTGAAACACGCAGTGCGATCCAGGACGCCGTGAACTCGGTGCCGATCAGCGCGGCCAATCCGGCCCAGGGTCGGCAGAACCGCGTGTATCTGGCAACTTTGTTCGCACTTTCTTCACCTGAATTCCTGGTACAGAAATAGGAGATTCGCGATGACTAGCAGCCAATCACGCCGTGAATTCGTCAAACGTGCTTCGGCATTGTCTTTGGCCGGGGCCGGCAGCCCATTTGCCCTGAATCTTGCCCTCATCGGCGCAGCCGCAGCACAGACGGCGCCCGAATACCGGGCGATCGTCTGCCTGTTTTTGGCGGGCGGCAATGATAATTCCAACACCATTATTCCGTACGACCCCACGGAGCACGCCGCCTACGCGGCAGCCCGTCCCGATATCGCGTTTGCATACAATGCCCTCACGCCGACGGCGACCGCGCCCGTGGCTTCGCAAGGTGGCCGGGCGTTCGCTTTCCACCCTGCGCTGAGCAATCTGAAATCTCTGTATGACCAGGGCAAGCTCGCGGTGGTCGCCAACGTCGGGCCGCTGGTCGTGCCGACAAGTCTGACGCAGTATCGCAACGGGTCAGTGCCGCTGCCGCCGAAATTGTTCTCGCACAACGACCAGGTATCGGCCTGGCAGGCCAATACGCCGGTCGGCGAAGGCGCGGACCTCGGCTGGGGCGGCAGAATGGGTGACCTGCTCGTCGCGCAAAACGGGCTTAGCACCTTTACCTGCATTTCCACGTCGGGCAACGCCTTGTACCTGTCCGGCCAGACCGTCATCCAGTACCAGGTAGGCGCCAATGGTTCAACGGCCATCAGTGCGCTATCGGGCAATCTATACAGCTCGCCAACAGCGGGCGCCGCATATCGCCGCGTAATCATGCGTGCCAGTTCGCACCTGTTCGAAAATGAGTACAGCCAGATGGTGTCGCGTTCGGTGGCGGCCAATACCCTGCTCTCTTCGAGTCTGCCGCCAGCCAGCACGTTTGCCCTTCCGATCCCCGCCGGCAACAATCTCGCCTCGCAACTGAACGTAGTGGCCCGCATGATCGCCGCGCGTGGCCCGCTTGCCGTGAACCGGCAGGTGTTTCTTGTCAGCCTTGGCGGATTCGACAATCACGACTTCCTGGTCGCGGATCACAATTCACGCATGCTGCTGGTCAATGGCGCGATCGGAGCCTTTTACCAATGGATGCAGCAGTTGCAGATGGAAAACAACGTAACGCTGTTCACCGCGTCGGATTTCGGCCGCACGCTGACCAGCAACGGCGACGGATCGGACCACGGTTGGGGCGGCCACCACATGGTGGTGGGAGGCGCGGTGCAGGGCGGCAACATTTTCGGCACGTTTCCCCAGGTGACATTCGGCACCAGCGACGACGTCGGCCAAGGCAGCCTGCTACCGACCACCTCGGTGGATCAATACGCTGCAACCGTGGCCCGTTGGTTCGGCGTTCCTGATTCCAGAATGTCCGAAGTACTGCCGAACATCGGCAACTTCGGCGCGTCCCGCTATCTGGGTTTTCTGACCTGAGCGAACCTGTGAGGTCAGGCCGCAATACTGTTCGTTTTGAATCCGAATCTCGTTCGGATATCGGAGTCAAAACCTCGCCCGCACGTTCTTTTATTCTTCCCGAACCGCCTTAATCGAACAGTCTTGAGGCCTGATCCTGTCGTTCTTACTCCGGCACCCGCACGGAATCGGGCTTGACCCGGGCCGGGAGCGCGCCGTCAGTCTCGAGCACCGCCATTTCATCGCCCAGAATGTTCACCGCTTCGCTTAACAGGAAATCTTCGGCGCTCTGTCGTGTTTTTTCCGCTGCCAGTTCATTGGCGAAATTGCGTTCACCGGGCTGCAAGCCATCGTCTGGCAGCGCATTGCTCTTCACGGAAGCGTTCTGCGCGCTCGCATCCTTGCTGTCCTCGCGGGACCGCAGTCGGGCCTCCTGGGCATCGCGTTCCTTGCGGCGTTCCGCCTCGTTCAGTGAGACCAGGTTCTTGTCGCGCTCCAGCCTGGACAGGGCAAGGTCTTCCTGCAGGTACTGGAAGTGCCTGTCCTTCTTCACGCGGGCGTCATGCAATGTCGAAAGGGTGGGCAGCAGGCCCTTCAAGTCGCCTTCCGGCACATAGTCCGCCGCCTTGATCTGCATCCACGGCAGGGCATTGTCAAAGCTCGATTCGCCAAAATTCTCCGCGCCGAAAGTGGAGGGAAAGAGGATATCCGGCGTGACGCCGCGCAATTGTGTCGTGCCGCCATTGATGCGGAAAAATTGCGCGATGGTCAATTTCAGTTCTCCGAATTGCGGCTTGCTGTTCCTGGCGATCCGATCGAGGTCGATCATGGTTTGCACGGTGCCTTTGCCAAAACTCGGTTCCCCGATGATCAGCCCACGGCCATAATCCTGGATCGCCGCAGCAAAAATTTCGGACGCCGATGCCGAACCCCGATTGATCAAAACGCCGAGCGGGCCGTTCCAGGTAACACTGGGGTTGGTGTCACTTTCCACGGAGATCGCACCGCTGGCATCGCGCTGTTGCAGCACGGGGCCTTTGCCGATGAACAGGCCGGTCAGCTCAACCGCTTCTGCCAGCGACCCGCCGCCGTTATTGCGCAAGTCGATCAACACGCTGTCGACCTTGTCCTTTTTCAGTTCGTCCAGCAGGCGAGCCACATCGCGGGTCGCGCTCCGGTAATCGTTAGCCCCTGTTTGCCTGGCGGCGACATCCTGATAAAACGAAGGCAGCGTGATCACACCGATGCGGCGGCTGACCTTACCGTCGGTCACGCTACGCACGAAGGATTTGGCGGCCTGCTGCTCCAGGCTGATCTTTTTCCGGATCAGGGTGACGAGTTTGTGCTTGCCATCGGGGCCGGCGTCCGCAGGCAGGATATCGAGCACAACGACCGAATCCGGTGCGCCGCGAATCAGTTGCACCGTGTCGTCCAGTCGCCAGCCTTGGACGTCCGTCATGACGCCGCCTTCGCCCTGGGCGACGCCGGCAATGTGGTCACCGATCTTCAGTTGGCCGGACAGGCTCGCCGGCCCGCCGGGTACCAGCTCGCGGATAGTCGCGAAATCATTCGATTCCGTCAGAACGGCACCGATCCCGACCAGCGACAGCCGCATCGAGATGTCGAAATCTTCCGCCGCCCGGGGTCCCATGTAGTTGGTATGGGGCTCGATCGCCATGGTGTAGGCGTTCATGTAGGTTTGAAATGCATCTGCGTTTGTTACCTGGCCAAGGCGCTTGCGGAAACTGTCAAAGCGCTTATCCAGGATGTCGACGATAGTCTTGTCGTCCTTCCCGGCAAGCTTGAGCCGCAGCCAGTCGTTCTTCACCCGCTTGCGCCAGAGCTCCATCATCTCCGCATCGGACTTCGGCCAGGCTTCCTTCTCCCTTGAGAACTGGTAGCTTTCTTTCTGCTGGAAATCGAACCCGGTTTTGAGCAGAGCCCGTGCATACGCAAAGCGCTCGGCCGCACGCTGCTCATAAAGATTGAACATGGCGAACGGAACGGAAAGATCCTCCTGCAGGAGAGCCACGCCGAGCCGGGCACGCGCTCGGGAGAAGTTGTCGATGTCGGCCTGGACGAAGAAGAGCTTTTCGGGATCGAGCGATTTGAGGTACTTGTCGAAAACATTCTGCGACAGCGCGTCGTCAACCGGCGGCATTTTGTAGTGGTAACGGCCCAGCACTTCGGCGGCAAGTTGCGCCGCCCGGACTTCCTGAGCAGCGGGTTTCAACTCCGGCAGGGGCGTTCCTGCGTCAAGCGTCGCGCCCTGGGCAAAGGTCGCCAGGAACAGGGTGATCCATAACAATTTGCGTTTCATTCGTACTCCTGACTGTGGCTTCGCGGGATTGTATTGGGGAGTGTAAACGGCGACCGTACATTGGCACCGCCTGGGTTATGACTCGGTTCGGCGGAATTCGTTGTGCGGGAATTGGCGGTTTTTCGGGGGTATAGGGTAATACGTAAGGACATCTTAGACGGATTCGATAGGCCGGTGGCAGACCGGCAGCTGGTCACCTTTCTTGCGCGGCCAAGAAAATCGAAGATTTCAGTGTAGGCTAACCTGCAAGCAGGTTGTGCCGGAGCTGGAGATAACCGAAAGTAAGCCGGCCCTGGATTCACGCCCACTATTCAGTGGGCGCCCCCGCATTGGGTCGCGACCGATCGAGATGTTTGCACGACCGTTCCTTGCCCCCCGGCGCAACAACGATATTGATGATCTCGATTTTTCCCGAACTAGGAAAGGGATTGTCGTTTACATACGGAACCGAACGGAAAATACCTTTTAGAAGAACCCAATTACCGTGGAATTTGCAATTCCAGAGCTTGAACCGTTTTTGGTGACGTTCGGCGGTCGCATTGTCCGGGAAATTGCCATGGTCAATATCGACCTCAATAACCTCATTGAATGCGAACCCGTGAAGCCCTCGCGAGAGACCCGTATTCTCGAACGCTAGCGCCAAATGTCCGGCGACTTCGATATGTTTATCGTAGTAGCGCTCCGGTGTGGCGACCAGATTGATGATCGATACCCGTCTGAAATGGCAATTGGCGAGCGAGACATTGTCGGCGCAGTTGTTTGACTGTCCCTCATCTTGCGCTATGACGCTGAAACACGTGATCAAACAGAAAGCCGGAATGAGTAAACAAAGCAGTATGTTCATTGCACCTCCTGATCTGTCAGTATCTGGGTCCAGGGTCAGGCCTTGTGGGCCAGGGTCATGCCTGCTCCGCCCTAGAGGGCGAGGGGCGGGGTCAGGCCTTGCCTTTTGCCTGCTTTACCCGAGCGATTAGCCGTCTCACGCGGGATACCGGCAGACCAAATTGCTGGTCACTGCCCAAGTGAGCGCACGACGTCCGCGACCAGGCGATCCTGCATGAAGCGTTTTCCGTCCGGATCAACACCAGTGCGCACGATCACCAGATCGTGGCCGGGCACGACGGTGACGTACTGCCCCTTGTTGCCGGCGGTAGTGAACGTCCCTGCAGGCACGCCGGGCATCTGGTCAAGCAGCCAGAACTGCGCGCCGTAGCCCCACTGCCCTTTGACCGGCGGCTTCGTCGGTGCCGGCGTGGATGAAAACTTCACCCAGCCTTCCGGCAACATTCGCCTGCCGTTCCACACGCCGTCGTTGGCAAGCAGCATGCCGAAGCGCGCGAGATCGCGCGCCGTGGTGTAGGTCTGGCTGGACGCGACGAAGTTGCCCAGGTGATCCACCTCCATGCGGGTGTGATACATGCCGAGCGGGTGCAGGAGTTCGTCGTAGGGATAACGCAGGTACCTGAGGTCGTCGCCCAGCAGGTGGCGCAGCGCGCGCATGGCGAGCAACGTGTCGTTGTTGGCGTACTTCCAGCGCGCGCCCGGCGCAACTTCGAGTGCCGTGCCGGTTGCGGCACTCACGACGTCCTGGCCGCCGAAGTACAGGGCGTTGGTGTTCGCGCCGCCGCTGAACAGGCCGCTCGACATCCACAGAAGCTGTTTGTAGGTGATGGCCTGGCGCGGGTCGCCGGGATGGCTCCACTCGGGAATCGCGGCCGGTGCTTCAAAATCGAGAATGCCCTGCTTCGAGGCAATCGCCAGCAGCGCAGCCGAAATGCTTTTCGCCGTGGACCAGGTACGGTAACCGGAGTAGATGCCGAAACCGGGACGGTAGCGTTCGGCAACGATGCGCCCCTCGCGGATGACGATGACTACGGTGGTCACCGTGCCGCCTTCGTCGGTATAGGATTTTCCGTCGAAGGCGCGTTCCAGCGCCGGGGCGAGCGCGCGGTACTTCGCATCCAGCCCGTCAGCCGGCAACTCGACCTTGTCGCCCGCGGGAAACGGCAGGCCGCGCACCTCCGGCGCAGGCGCATATTGCACGTTCGGCAACTTCGGCACGTCGCCCATCGACCAATGGGGCGGCAGGACGCTGCAACCCATCGAATCCCGGAAGGCCGCAATGCGCACGATCTTGCCCGAGATGTCGGTCGCGGTGACGAGGCGCCGCTTCTCGTCGATCACCGGGTCGGGATAGCCCAGCCCTTCCACATCCACGAGTTCGACTTTCTTGATGTCATCGAGCGGGCGGCCCGCGAAAAAATGCGCGGAGCAGGTGAAGAGCGCCCGGTAACCCGCGACGATCAGCGGTTCCTTGTCATCCGCAATGCCCGCCGGACGCTGGTATGGCGGCTGCGCAGCGAATGTCGGCAGCGCGGCAATCAGCGCAACACAAAGCAGCACCTTTCGTGGTCCGCGCACGCGGGGTTTTACGTTTTTACCCTTCACCCTTCACTCCTTTATGGTCGAAGACCGGTACCCTTTGGGCACCCTTCACGGTCTTCGAACCCTTCACCCTTCACCGCTCCCGGACCCTTCACCTGCCTCGTGACCGGGGAAGCTGCGACTGCAAATCCCGCAATTGCGCTTCGAGTGCATGGATGCGATCGACCAGCATCAGTGCCACGGACAAGGCATTCGCGTCGAGATCGAAATCTTCGCGCAGTCGGCTCACGCGCCGCACCGCGACAACGCAGCTTGCGGTAAACCGCCACTGCACAGGCTGAATATCGGCCGGGACCTGCGCATTGATCGGCGCCAGCGCGCCGCTCTCGACGAGTTCGCGCAGGAGTTCGGGTGCCAGGCCCGAGGCGTCGAGCAGTTCTTCCCATGACACTTCGCCATGTTCGTGCAGCCATTGGGCTTGGGTGAGTTCGATGGTCATTTTTCGTCTCCAGTCGGCGTCGAGGCACGCGGATCGAATTTCGAGGCCTCCGCCAGTTCCTTGAACAACGCCTTCTCGCGCTCGGTGGGCGCGGTGGGCACGACGATCTGGACGATCGCGTAAAGATCGCCTTCGCCTGCGTCCCGCTTCGGCAATCCCCGTTTGGCGAGTCTGAGTTTCTGCCCCGTGTTCGTGCCCGGCAATACCTTGAGTCGGACCGGTCCGGCCAGGGTCGGCACTTCAACACTCGCGCCAAGCGCGGCTTCCCAGGGCGCCAGCGGCAGATCCAGGTAAAGATCGTGGCCGCTTGCGCGGTAGCGGGGATGCGGCTGCAGCGCGATGGTGAGATGCAGATTCCCGGTCGGGCCGCCATTGAGCCCCTTGCCGCCCTTGCCGGGCAAACGCAGCCGTTCTCCGTCTGTCACGCCCTTGGGAATGCGCGCCTTGAACACAAGCGGCACGCGGCGCACGCCGCCCCGCCCGTCGTATTCCGGCACGCTGAGATTCAGGTCCAGCTCCGTGCCACGATACGCGTCCTCGATGGTGATCGGTGCCGTGACTTCGTAGTCCTGCCCGGGTATCGGGAATTTGCCGCCGCGCGCCCCACCGCCGCGCAGCCCCGCGAACAGTTCCGACAGGTCGATGTCTTCGTAGGCGGTTTCGCCTTCGCCAAATTGCTGCCCCCAGTCGGGCGGCGGCCGGAAATCCTCGCCGGGCCGGTGGCTGCCCAGCTTGTCGTAGGCGGCGCGCGCTTCCGGGTCCTTGAGGGCCTTGTAGGCTTCGGAAAGATCCTTGAATTTCGCCTCGCCCTCCGGATCTTTCGAGACGTCTGGATGATATTTGTGCGCGAGCTTGCGGTAGGCCTTCTTGATGTCCTCTGCGCTGGCATCCCGAGGCACGCCCAGGATTTCGTAGTAGTCCTTGTATTTCATCGGGTCCGTCCAGGCATGGCCGGTTTGGCCGTTTCATTGCCAAGAGTATGTCACTTTGACCCGGCTTCGAAGCCGCTGATTTTGCCGGCGTTCGGCTCCGTCATTTTTCCCGATAGACTGCGCAAACTGAAGAATCGAGGGGGAGTAGCGATGAAAGAGATTTGTCGAGGGCTGCAATTTCCGGAAGGGCCGATTGCGATGGCGGACGGTTCGGTGATTCTGGTCGAAATAGAGCGTCGCACCCTGAGCCGGGTCAGTGCCGACGGCCGGATCAGCGTCATCGCAGACTGTGGCGGCGGCCCAAACGGCGCCGCTATGGGGCCGGACGGGCGCGTGTACGTATGCAACAACGGCGGATTTACATGGACGCAGCACGGGCCGTTCCGGCGTCCCGGCGATGCTCTTCCAGCCGACTACACGGGTGGCAGTATTCAAGCCGTGGACATCGCCTCGGGTGCAATAGAAACCTTATACACCGAATGCAACGGCATCCCGCTGAAGGGGCCAAACGATCTCGTGTTCGATGCCAGCGGCGGTTTCTACTTCACCGATCTGGGCAAACGCCGAGGCCGTTCCATCGATCGCGGCGCGGTGTACTACGCTCAGTGCGACGGCAGTTCCATCGTGGAGATCGTTCATCCCATCGATACGCCAAACGGCATCGGCCTGTCCGCAGACGAAACCGCGCTCTATGTGGCGGAGACCAGCGGCGCGAGAATCTGGGCCTTTGATATCGAGCGCCCCGGCAGACCACGCCCCGGCCCGCACCCGTTCTGGCCTGGCCGATTGCTGTACAAGTTCACCGGCTATGAGCGCCTCGATTCCCTGGCAGTAGATTCCGAAGGCAACATCGTCGTCGCCACGCTCGGCACCGGCTGCGTGACGGCGATATCGCCCGACGGAGTACTTCGCGCACGGGTCCCGGTTCCGGAGTTCGACATCATGGTCACGAATGTCTGCTTCGGCGGCCCGGATTTGAGAACGGCGTATATCACCTCCTCGGGTCTGGGACGCCTTTACTCCATGCAATGGCATTGTCCCGGCCAGGCGCTGAACTTCCTGCCACATCGATAATTCGCGATTGCGCGTGAAGGCATTCGAGCGCGCGGCACCGCCTCTCGCGGTGCCTGACTTTTTCATGCATATGGCTGTCGAACCACGAAGGCAGGCACACACTGAGTTGAGCCAAGAAATCCAGCCGATTGCGCCTGTCCCGTGGATTTCGAATATTCCAGAAGAAACACCTGACGCTTTCCACCGTGCACTAAAAGGGTACTCCACGCTTCGCGAGGGTATCCGTGTTCTCCGTGTTTCAACTTTATTTTTGGGGGTTACTGCGCGGTCCAGCCCCCATCGACAATCAGGTGGGTACCGGTAATCATCGCCGCCGCCGGTGAGGCGAGAAACACTGCGGCCGACATGATGTCTTCGAGGCGGCACAATTTTCCCATCGGAATGCGCGACATGACGAAATCCCGTTTCTCCGGGGTGTCCACGATCCGCCGCACCAGCGGCGTGTCGGAGAATGTCGGGCCGATACTGTTGACGCGAATATTTTTTGGCGCGAGTTCCACGGCCATCGCCTTGGTCAAACCCTCAATCGCATGTTTGGTCATGCAGTACACGGTCCGGTTTGGCGAGCCAACATGGCCCATCTGCGAGGAAATATTGATGACGGCGCCGCCCTCCCCGGCGCGGTCAGGGGCTTCCAGCATCTTGCGTACGGCCGCTTGCGCAACCACGAAAGCGGCGCGCACGTTCAAATCGAGCATGGCGTCAAGGTGCGCTTCGGAAACCTCGACGAATGGCTCGGGAAAATTGGTGCCGGCATTATTAATCAGCACATCCAGTCTTGGAAAGGCATCAATTTCTCGGCGGATCGCCGATGAATCAGTGACGTCGCAGACCACTGTCTTCGATTTCGCGCCAAGACGCGAAATGGCCGCAGCCGTCTGATCCAGGGTGACGCGGGTTCTTCCCACCAGGAGCACTTCCGCCCCCGATTCCGCGAGACCAATGGCAATGGCAGCGCCCAATCCAGTTCCCGCACCGGTCACCAGCGCGACTTTTTTATCGAGGCGAAAAGACGGCAGACGCACGTCTGCGGTGGGTTCGGCGATGTTCATGTCAGTTTTATCCCGTCAAAATTGAGTCGGTTCATGTTACCTGACCCGGCGCGCTTTTCTATAGGGACAGCTATCGGCGATGTGTCACCCCGGAAAAAGCGATGAAGGTGGCAACCAACCCGGTGCATATCTTCGGCGACAAGGGCTACAGGCGGTATATGAATGTGCAAATCAGACCCAGCGCACGGGCCTTGCCCGGCGACTCCCGGTTTCGCAGAAAGTCCTCTCCGCCGTATCAGTTGCAGTCGCCGGTCATTACGCTGCTTCCGGTCTGTGGGTCCAGAAAATAGGTGCACTTTCCATCGCTGCCCATGTGACCTCCGGGCCCGGAATGCGACCAGCTCCGGTCGCCACCGCGTTGGGCGGCTAACGCACGCAGATCAAAAAACGGCGGTCCGTTTTCGAAACCTCCCACACCCGCGGCATTGATCCAATAGCGGCCCGGAATCACCACACCCGCGAGTTGATAAAGCAATGCCACGTCCTGTTGATGCAACTCGCGACCGTTGAAGAAAACTCCCGTTCCGCCTCCGGATGCGTCTGCGCGCAGACGCCCGCCAAGCTTCAGCCCAGGGGAAATTTGACCGGCAGCGGGTCCTCGCTCAAGCCCCCAGAGTCCGGACACGGAGTCATACCAGTAACGTCCCGGTTTAAGTGTCGTTCGATAGCTTGACTCCAACTGGGCGACGATGTCGTCGGGCAATGGCTCGCCATTGACGACTACGCCGCGATCGGCAAACGAGACAAGCGATAGCATGAGTCCGGTCAAAACGATTGCGACGGAGCGAAGGGACTTCTTCATGGTGGCAACCTCCAGATGTAGCGGTTTTGATAGTGGCCAAGGCTCTGCCAATTAATCAGACGATTTGCCCCGGACAGGGTTCGAATTATTTGAATTCGTGCAATGCGATCCGGTTCTTGGCGATGAAATCCCAATCGTAGGTCACACCCAGGCCAGGGCCGGTGGGCACGGGAAAGCAGCCGTCCTTGCCAACCGCTTCCAGTTGGTCGCTGTAGCCGCAGGCATAAACCGGCGGAATCACGTTCGGACAATCCGGCCCGACCAGCCCGACTTCGTAATAATTGCTGTTGCGCATCGCCGACATGCAGGCGCGATGCGCCGGGCCGCAAACATGGATTTCCGCATCAATGCCGAAGGCCTCCGCCAGGTGCGCAATTTTCATGCAGCCGGTGATGCCCATGTCGTATTCTGGATCGACCCGCAAAAAATCCGTGCCGCCCGCTATCAAAAAGTCCGCTTTCGGCTCAACGCCGCGCACATGCTCGGTTTGCAGGATCGGCGTGTCCAGGAACTCGCGCAGCTTCTTGTGAGCGAACGCCGAGGTGCCGGAATCGCGAAATGGATCTTCGTACCAGAAATATTTGGCCTCATCGCAGGCGCGGCCGACGTATAGCGCATCGGCGAAGGTGCGCAACTCGCAGGCCGGATCGAGCATCAATTCCATCTTGTCGCCAATCACTTTGCGCACGTGCAACACGTTGGCGGCTTCTTCATGCTTGTTGCCCTCGTTCCAGCCGTGAATCTTGAACGCGCGGTAGCCGAGCTCGTAACATTGCTGCGCGAACTCGGCGAAGGCTTCCTTGCTGTTCAAGCCGCGTCCCTCGGTCGAGCGATCGCCATGAAACGTGCTTGCGTAGGCGGGCAGGCGCTTGCGATAGCCGCCAAGCAGTTCCGATACCGAGGCCCCCAGCTTCTTGCCCGCCAGATCCCATAACGCGATGTCGAGCGGGCCATGGCCCATATGATCGAACTGGCGCGCCTGACGCTTCAAGTTATCGTATATCTGCTCGCGCGCCTCGGCCTCGTATCCGATCAGGTAGGGGGCCAGCATCAAGGTTTGGCCCAGGGACGATGCAGAGGCCACCCACTGCGCAACGTATTCGCCGCGCAATCCGTTGTCGGTCATGATGACGGTAGCGTACTTGGTTACGCGTATCTTCGAGCCCTGCCTATAGCCAAACGCACCCACCCCCTCGCCGCCCACCTGGCCAAGATTCCTGGCATCGAACTGGAAGACGTGAACTTCGACTTTGCTGATTCGGCTCATATTGCCCCCTCCCCGGAATATTATCTTAGTGGAGCATATTATCCGGCCTTTTACGGCGTCGCCGCCTGCGTGCGGGCTTGCCCCTTATCGCACCTAGCGATGGAAGCGGTTTTTTGGGGGATCAAGGCCGGGCGCTGATCGCGGATCTTCTGGAGCACGCAACACAGCGGGAATTCGTTTATCGCCATCACTAGCGGGTGGGGAAACTGTTGATGTGGGACCGCCACCCTGCATCAGGGCGGACGTTACGATTTGTCCCAGCGCCGCTATCTACGGCGTACAGGCTGCGAAATGCGGCCCGAAGAGGTGGATTGACGGCGCCTCGCGTGGCGCAAAAAGAGGCGTAACCCGAACTTTAAGCCACGCTCGCCTGCTCACCCGCGATCAGGGATTGGGCTTCGCTTCCGGTAAGCATGAAAGACGTGGCGCCCAAGGCGAACTGCCGGGTAATGATTTGCCCGATACGCATTCGCAGCAGGTCTTTTTCCGCGGCCTTGATCATCACCGAATACATTGGCGGCTTGCCGTGGGTGCGAATGAGATCGACACGGAACGGTTTGCGACCTTCGGCAGTCGAGGCCCCGGCCAAGTGCGAGAGGCAGGTCAGAAGTTCGTCGGAAGTCGGATATTCACTCATGTAAAAGATAAAACCGAAGAATGGTCTGCCGGAAGATGTCCGGACGCATCCCAGAATAACCGAACGCTTCTCGAAAACTTTGTTCGTCACGCAAGAGCGGCAAAACGGGATGTACAGCATATCTCAAAAAGAAATTCTCGGTCGGAAATTTTGCAGTGCAGTCGCTTCCGCAGACGATTTTCGTTTCCTGTTATTCTTGGCGCCGCGGTTGTTGATGGACTCAAACTGCCTTTGTTGGAGCCAGTGAATGCCCCTATGGATGCCCTTGATCTGCCTCGCCCCGATCCAGAACGCGCCGACTCACGCGGCGACAGTACGATCTTAATATCGGAACTTCTTTTCTCCTGGGCGGGTCCGCACAAGAATTTGCTCGACATTGAGAGTCTGAGGGTCGCAAGGGCCGAGCGAATTTTTCTGTTTGGGCCCAGCGGCAGCGGCAAATCCACCCTCCTGAGTCTGATCGGTGGACTGCTGGTGCCGCAGTCGGGGAGAGTGCACATTCTCGATCAGGACATCGCTGCGATGGATGCCGCGGCACGAGACCATTTCCGCGCCGACCACATTGGATTTATTTTTCAGATGTTCAATCTCATCCCCTACCTCTCGGTAGTCGAGAACGTCTGCCTGCCCTGCCGGTTTTCGCCCTTGCGTCGCCAGCGCGCGCGGCGCGCCGCAGGCAGCTTGCAGGCCGAGGCCAGACGATTGCTTGAATACCTGGACATGGGCGGGGACGAGATTCTGCGCCGGCCGGTGACCGAGCTCAGTGTCGGCCAACAACAGCGGGTAGCTGCGGCGCGCGCCCTGATTGGCGGCCCGGAACTGATTATTGCCGATGAACCGACCTCCTCTCTGGACGCCGACCGGCGCGGCGCCTTTCTGGACCTGCTGTTCCGTGAATGTGCCCGCGAACAATCGGCATTGGTGTTTGTCAGCCACGATGCTTCGATCGCATCGCGTTTTGACCGCGTCATTCGTCTGGCTGACATCAATCGCGCACACGGCGGGAGTGCCGAGCAATGATGGCCTGGCTGGCGGTTCGCAGCCTCCGCAATCGCTGGTTTACCGCCGGACTGACCGTGTTTTCGATTGCCCTAGCCGTGACTTTACTGCTGGGCGTGGAACGCATCCGGCAGGCCTCGCGCGAGGGATTCGCGGCGACGATCTCCGGGACTGATCTGGTGGTCGGTGCGCGCGCGAGCCCGGTGCACCTGCTGCTCTATTCGGTATTCCATATCGGCAATGCCACCAACAATCTGCGTTGGGCAAGTTATGAAACGGTGGCCCGCCGCCCGGAAGTGACGTGGACCATTCCGCTATCGTTGGGGGATTCGCATCGGGGATTTCGCGTACTTGGTACCAGTGCGGAATATTTCAGGCATTTTCGTTTCGCGCGCGAGCGCCGGCTCGAATTCCGGGAGGGGGCGGCATTCGAGAGTGACAAGGACGCGGTAGTGGGTGCCGAGGTGGCCGCCACCCTCGGCTACCGCCCCGGCGATTCGATCGTCATCGCCCACGGCGCCGGTGACGTGAGTTTTTCCTTGCACGAGCGCCATCCCTTAATCGTTTCCGGCGTGCTCGCCCGCACCGGAACCCCGGTGGACCGCACGGTGCATGTCTCACTCGAAAGCCTGGATGAGATGCACGAAGACTCTGGCGCCGGCAGCACCAGCGATCCCCTGGCGGCGATGCTGCATACCCTCGGCGACAATTCCCTGGCAACTTCGTCGCGAACCTTAAGTGCTTTTCTGGTTGGGCTGCACACGCGGAGCAGTGCGCTCCCCATGCAGCGCTGGGTCAATGAATTTGCGGACGAGCCGCTTACCGCGGTGCTGCCCGGGGTGGCGCTGCAGGAGGTCTGGGAAATCACCGGGGCGGCCGAACGCGCTTTGTTCGCGGTGTCCGCGCTGGTGGCAATCGTGGGACTGGCAGGCATGCTGGTGGCCCTGCTCACGGGTATCAACGAACGGCGCCGGGAAATGGCCATCTTGCGCTCGGTGGGCGCACGTCCGATTCACGTGTTCGCGCTGATTCTGGGCGAGACCGCGCTTCTGACGCTCACCGGCATTGCGCTGGGCATCGCAATTCTGTACATGGGACTTATCGGGGGACAATCCTGGCTGGAGTCGCGCCTGGGAATATTCATTGCGGCGGGCTGGCCGGGCGTCCGGGAATTCGGGCTGATGGCCATGGTGGCGATGGCCGGCCTGCTCATCGGACTGCTTCCCGCCTGGAGAACGTATCGATACTCTCTGTCCGACGGGCTGACATTGCGCATGTAACCGGAGCCGGGAAATGATGCAAAAAATTGCCAATGCCTTACTGCTGATAGGGATCGCTTTTACATCAGCGGCACGGGCGGACGACGCCCGTCAGATGATGTGGGCGGACTTGGTGCCGAAATCAGCGGCCGGCGAAAACCCGTTCGAGAAACTTAATCGGGATCAACTCCAGCAGATCAGCGACATCTCGGCCATCCGCGAGCGCCGGGCGCGGGGCGATCCGACGCTGCCGCGCGCGGACGACGAGCGGGAAAGTGAGCTGGCGAAAAAACTCCAGTTGACCGGCGTTGTGGTGGATGAGTTATTGGCCAGGCGCCGGGACATTATCGAACGCGGCCGTGCGGTCAATCCCCTGCTGAACGGACAAACCATCCGCATTCCCGGCTATGTACTGCCCCTGGAATTTTCCGGCAAACAGGTAAGCGAATTTCTGCTCGTGCCCTGGGTCGGCGCCTGCATCCACACTCCGCCACCACCGCCAAACCAGATCGTGCATGTGAAACCGGGCAAGCCCGTAACGATATCGGGAATGTTCGAGGCGGTGTGGGTCACCGGCCGCCTGAACACCCAGTCCCTGACAAAAAACCTGTCGATGGTGGATGGCGCGGCTGAAATCGATGTGGGTTATTCGCTCACCGCTGCTGTTGTTGAGCCTTACAAGCAGTAGAGTAAAAGACAACGCGCTCACCGCGGAGGACGCAGAGGAAAGCAAGCAAAAGTCAAAATAACCTATTGGTCACTGCTTGGTGATCAAGGTTTTCGGTGGGAACTCAGTTACTTCTTTCCCTTGAATTTCCTCCGCGTCCTCCGCGTCCTCCGCGGTGAGCGAGTTGGTTTTGTTTAAGCCCTGGTTGAGCCACCCCCCAGGAAGTTCACTTAAACGCCGGTAGTGCGGGCGCAGTGGAAGCCTGCCCGATGAGGTGTTCGTGCGGGGCGGGTTTGTTCATCACGGTGCGAATTTTCAGGCTCTCGACGCCGGTTTCGGCGACATCGATCCGTAGCACCGCCATGTTGCGGAATTTCAGCTCGTTCATATACCAGACGGTCAACGTGCTGATGTTGCCTTCGGCGCGCACATTGACAATCAGAAATTGGGAATTCACCTGCATCCAGGGTTTCTTGAGGTCCGCAAACGAAGCGCTGATCGCCTGCTCGCCGTCCAGCTCCAGGGTCACGATGGTGTTGTCGCCGAATCCACCGGTCTTGACGACCTCGGCGGCCTGGAACCAACCCGCACCGAGAAACGGAAACGTTGCCGACTCACCGGCCTGCGTCAAACCCACTTCTCGCTCCGCAATGACAATTTCCCCTCGCAACACTTCTCCGCAGGCCAGAGCGTTGCTTGCGCCGGAGACAAATGTCGCCAGCACTGCGGGCAGGAGTGCATATCTCACGAAATACATAGCAGTCACTCTCAAGGCCAATCCAGTAAGGCAGACATTGCATTATGTCCCCAAATGTCATTCCCGTGGAAACGGGAATCCAGGTGTTTCAAAGACATCTGGTTCCCCGCCTTCGCGAGGAAGACACTTAAAGATTATTCCAGACCGAAGGTCTCGTTTTTCACGCCCCTCGCCATCGCAAAGCGTCTGGGCCCTCGTACAGGTACGATATCGCGACTTTCCTGCTTTCCTTGTTCACCTTTTGACCTTCCCCCTATACCATTAGCGGCTATGGACGAACTGGATTTCACGGCGCCCGCGCGTGGCGACGACGCGCCCAAGCCCGATATCGCTCGGCAATGCTTTGAGTCGCTCGGCAAGGCCGAATCCCTCCCCGAAGGCGGCGTTTTTTTCAAGGAAGGTGAGGCCGCCGACCGAATGTATCTATTGATGGACGGCGAGGTCAGCCTGGTGCGCGGCGGCAAGGCGCTGGATATCGCGCGCAGCGGAGAGATTTTCGGCGAAGTGGCTGCCGTCACACAAGGCACACGCAGTGCTTCCGCCATCGCCCGCAAGGCTTGTCAGGCCTTGTCGCTGCATGTCGAACAATTCCCGCAAGCCGTGCAGGCCACCCCGGAATTTGCGCTGCAATTGATGGGCATCCTGAATAATCGCCTGCGCCTGACGGTTGCGTTGCTCGGACGCAGCCGTTCGCTGGCGACGGCGGACGCGCGCGAAGAGAAGCCGATTTTCGACAAGCGCGGACTCGAAGATCTTGCCGCGGGGATAAAGGCACGGCCGCCGCAGTCCTACCCTGCGGGCCGGGTGGTCATGAAAGAAGGCGATGCCGGGGTCTACATGTATGTCGTGCTGCGCGGAAAACTGTCCATCAGCATCAAGGGCGCCGTTGTCGGGCAAGTCAGCGCGGGCGGCGTATTCGGCGAAATGGCCTTGGTGGATCAGTCGCCGCGCGCCGCCAGTGCGCTTGCCGACACCGAATGCCTGTTGCTCCAGATCAATCGCGCCGATTTTCTTAATCTGGTGAAATCCAATCCGACCTTCGCAATTGCGCTGATCAAGGCGATTGCGAACCGGCTGCGTCACATGACCGCCCAAAAAAAATGACCTCCACATTCCGCGCCCTGCCGCTGGTCTGGTTCACTCTTGCATTGACCGTTGTCATTCTGAGTTCCAACATCCTGGTCCAGACCCCGATCAACGACTGGTTGACCTGGGGCGCCATCACTTATCCTTTCTCGTTCCTGATCACCGATCTGGCCAACCGCTATTTTGGCAAGGCATTTGCCAGGCAAGTGGTTTATGTGGGCTTCATCATCGCGGTAGTGTTGTCCGCCTGGTATGCCACGCCGCGTATTGGCGCGGCTTCGGGACTGGCCTTCCTCACGGCGGAGTTGCTGGACGTCGGAATATTCGACCGACTACGCCAAAAAGCGTGGTGGCAGGCGCCCCTAATTTCCACCTTGGTTGCGTCAATCGTCGACACGGCGGTTTTCTTCACGCTGGCGTTTTACGGCACCGAAATGCCCTGGATTACGCTGGCATTGGGCGATCTCGCCGTCAAATTCGCCCTTGCACTGGTCACACTGCTGCCCTTCCGCGCCGCCCTGCTGTTATATCGCCCCAGCCCCTGAGGGTTGCGGCGCGAGATTTGCTTGGCATAACTGTCTCGCTTAGTTTGGCGAGCCTCTCAGCCGGACGCAAAGTTCGCGTCCGAGCACCTCAGACAGGAGGCAACATGGAAGCCAGTGTTCAATCCAGAAATCCGTACTCCACACCCAAGGCGACGGTATCCGGCGCGCAAACCGAATTCGGGGAAATCAAGATTCTCTCGGCCCGAGGGCGCCTTGGCCGAGTCCGTTATATCGGCTACTCGATCGGCCTGACATTGCTTGTTGCAATGTTGGTTGGCGGACTTGGGGGAGGGCTCGCGACAGCAGTGGGTCCCGGGGTCGCAATGGCCGTCGCGGGTATCGGCTACATTTTCATGTTTGTAGTAATGTTTTTGCTGACGATTCAACGGGCCCACGATTTCAATACGACAGGATGGTTATCGCTCTTGTCGCTGATTCCCCTGGTCAATTTCATATTCTGGTTCGTCCCCGGCACCGAGGGCGAGAACCGATTCGGCAAACAGACACCACCGAACAGCGTGGGGGCCATGCTGTTGGCTTCGATTCTGCCGCTGATATTTGTGGTGGGCATCGTTGCAGCCATAGCCCTTCCCGCCTATCAAGACTATGTAAAACGAGCGGCCGAGGCGTCTGGACAGCAGACCCAGTAAGTTCCCTGAAAACGACGCACGGAATTTTTGGCAGACCGCGTTGACTATTTCCATGCGCCGTCGAACTGCCTATTGGGCATTTCTGGCCTTCCTGACGTTTTTCGGCGGCTGCAAGTCGCTGACCGGCATACTGGACGGAGTGCCCAAACCTTCCGTGAAAGTGCTGGGCGTAGGCCTGCAAGGCCTTTCGCTCAGCGGGGCATCGCTGGTTTTCGACCTCGAGATTTCCAATCCCTACGCAGCCAGCCTGCCGCTGGTCGATCTGTCCTATACGCTTGCCAGTGGCGGAAACACGATCCTGGAAGGCAAAGTCGTGCAAAGTGGTTCGGTTCCGGCGAGAGGCACACAAGTCATCCAACTTCCGGCCAACTTCCGGTTTTCGGCTTTGCTCGAAGTCTTGAAGGGCGTGAAGCCCGGCGCGGTAATTGGATACCAGGCTGATTTTTCCCTGGGCGTGAACGCGCCGGTGCTCGGCATGATGTCGCTGCCGTTTTCGCATAAGGGAGAGCTGCCGATTCCTGCCATGCCGCAAATCGAACTGGCTTCCTTCGAACTCGCCAAACTCGGATTGGAAGAAACCCGCGCCACCGCGCATGTGCGTGTGAAGAACACCAATCAGTTCCCGCTCGATCTTTCAAAACTGGGCCTGGATTTCGCGCTCGGGGAACAGGAGATTGTCCGCACCAGTACCAGCAACGCAATCAGCCTGAAACCGGACGAAACCCAGACGCTGCTGGTATCCCTGTCGTTTTCTCCGCGCACACTCGGTGTGGGCTTGCTTAATCTGCTGCGTGGCAATGAAATTGCCTATCAACTTCGTGGCGTACTTGAGGCGAACACCCGCTTCGGCCCGCTTTCGCTGCCCCTGAGTCGAATCGGCAACACGCCGGTGCGGCGCTAATGTTCAAACGCCATCGCTCGCCTTGCGACGGCAGGTACAAAACAGGTTAAGGCGAATTATTTCTTCAAGCGGGCGGAAAATTTATGACGGAACTTGGCCATCTTCGGGGCCACCACGTATTGGCAGTAGGGCTGGTTGGGATTTTTCTCGAAGTACTCCTGATGGTAGCCCTCTGCCGCGTAAAACCTCTCGGCCGTCGCCACTTCGGTCACAATCGGGGAATCAAAGGCCCGCTCAACGGTGAGTTCGCGAATGATGGCTTCGGCTTCGTGCTTCTGTGCGGGCGTGTGATAAAAAATCGCCGAACGGTACTGTGTACCCACGTCGTTGCCCTGCCTGTTGAGCGTGGTCGGATCGTGAATCACAAAAAATACTTCCAGCAGATCGCGGAATGAAATCGCTTGTGGGTCGAATGCGATTTGCACCACCTCCGCATGGCCGGTATCTCCGTCACACACTCTTTGGTAGGTCGGATTCGGCATCTCGCCACCCATGTAACCGGACTCGACAGCGACAACACCGATGAGGCGATCGTATGCGGCTTCCAGACACCAGAAACACCCCCCCGCCAGCGTGGCCAACTGCGTAGCTCCCGGATTTTTGTCCATGCCGTACTCTCCCAATGTTCGCTGCCAACCGTAACACTACCACTGCCGGCCCGGCCAAGGATAAGCATGACAAACTGCCCCGAAAATGCTCGTGCATGGAAGGGCAAAACTGTCATAATTTATAAATCGAACAAGCAGATGCGACGCAGTTGCATTACCGCCGTCAATAAAATGAATCCTGTATCGCGTGACCCTCCGAATAATGTCGAGCGCCCGGCTTCGTACGTCCGGCGCAAAAGCGATTGATGACAACGCACGCTTCCATGCCGCGGGTGTTGCTGGCGGACAACGCACCAGACAATCGCCTGCTGATGACCTTATACCTGCGGCGCTCCGGGATCGAAATCCTGACCGCCCAGACCGGAGAAGAAACATTGCAGATTGCCGCCACCATGAAGCCCGGTCTGCTTGTGTTGGACCAATCGGTATCCGGGATGTCGGGTTACGAAGTCTGCCGCCGCATCAAGGCCAATCCGGAAACTTCACCCACCCAGGTGGTTTTCGTCACTTCAAGCGGCGACCGCGACGTACGCATCCTTGCCCTGCAGGCAGGCGCCGACGATTTTTTCGCCAAACCCTTGAACCGAGACGAATTCCTGTTTCGCGTGAAATCTCTGATCAACCAGGCACGCATCGACTCGCGGGGCTCAATCGATCGCGCCGCCAGACATCTCTCCCAATCGGCACCCGCACAATTCGAACACTTGACGCCCCGCAAGGTGATGGGGGCGGACCCGGCGCCCAGCACCCAAAATAGCACGCCTGCCGATTTCCAGAACCGTTTCGACGCCGTGATTCTGTTCGCGGACTTGCGCGGTTTTACCCGCATGGCGGAACAGCTTTCGCCGGCCAAGGTGGTGACCTTGCTCAATCAGTTCTTTTCCCTGCTCACCGATGTTGCCTATCGCCACAATGGCGTAATTTTTAACATGGCCGGAGACAGTCTGTTGATAGGGTTCGGTGTGCCGTTCGAGCGCAAGGATGCCTTGACACAAGCAGTGAGTTGCGGCCGCGAAATGCTGCGGGCATTTCAAGGTCTCTCTGCATCCTGGGAAGCCGAGCACGGCCTGCAAACCGGACTGGGCATTGGTATCAACAAGGGCGAGGTGATCGCAGGCAATGTCGGCTCGGTCGGATATTCAAACTTCACGATCATCGGCGACGCCGTAAACATCGCCTCACGGCTGGTGCAGCGCGCGCGATCCGGAGAAATGATGTTGTCCGAACGCATCGTTGAGGGCTTGAAATCGGCCAATTTTGCAATCGATGTCATTGCTCTGGCACCCTTGACGCTGCGCGGCCGCAGGGAGCCGATCAGTCTGTACTGCGTGCCTGCTGAGGATCGTATCGATACGCGCATCTGAGTCATAGAGTAAAAAATTTTGTACCATGGCTGATCATTGCCACGACTGGAGGGGGACATCATGAAACGCTTCGACCCGGTCACCCAAGCCCGGATTGACCTGACCGCAGCACTACGCTCGGCGGCGCGCATGGGCCTGAACGAAGGGGTCTGCAATCATTTCAGCCTGGAAATGCCTGGCGACCCCAGTCGTTTTCTGATCAATCCGCAGGGGCTGCACTGGTCGGAAATCACCCCCGCCGACTTGATGGTGGTGGACGAAAAAGGCGTGGTGGTGGAAGGCCGTCACAAGGTCGAGCCCACTGCCTTCTTCATTCACGGCCGCATACACCTTGGCAAACGCAAGAAGTGTGTGCTTCATACTCACATGCCATTTGCTACCGCGCTGACCATCCTGGAAAACGGCGAACTGGACGTCTGCGCCAACCAGAGTGCCATGCGTTATTACGGCCGCATCGGTTATGATCGCAGCTATGGCGGCGTGGCCCTGGCCAATGAAGAAGGCGACCGTATCTGCAATGCGCTGGGGGACAAGGACGTGGTGTTTCTCGAACACCACGGCGCCATCGTCTGCGGCGACAACGTGGCCTATGCCTTCGACGATCTTTATTACCTGGAGCGTTGTTGCATGGTGCAGGCGCTGGCATTGGGAACTGGCGGCAAACTCAAACGCGTGCCGGAGAAAATGGTCGCCGAGGTTTGCAAGCAGATTGGCGCCGAGCGCCAGCAGTCGGTACTGCACTTCGAGGCACTGAAAAGGCTGCTGGACCGCGACGAGCCAGGCTGGTCGCGATTGAATTAACCTGAAAACCGCACCACAGAGACACCGAGGCACAGAAAAGAACGATACTTAAACCAGTTGCCATGCCAATCGTATTCGTCTTACTGGTGAATACGCGAATGGACGAATGAAGTGGGTTCTTCTCCGCGTTCTCTGTGTCTCTGTGTCTCTGTGGTTCAATCGCTTTTTTTGGATTGAGCGTGCGGAAGTCTATTTCCCCCCGAAATTCGGCTCAGGCTCCAGACCGAAGACCTGCCGCAGATAGGCCAGATAACCCGGGTCAGTGGCCATCGTTTTCCCCGGCGAGTCCGATACCTTGGCCACAGGCTGGCCATTGCACTGGGTCATCTTGATCACGATATTGATCGGCTCGAAACCCGCGTCGTTGGTCAAATTGGTGCCGATTCCGAACGCGGTTTTCGCCTGGCCGTGGAATCGACTGGCGATCTCGATGGCCAGCGGCACCGAAAGCTGATCGGAAAAAATCAGGGTTTTGGTGCGCGGATCGACCCGATTCTTGTGGTAGTGCGCGATGACTTTTTCGCCCCAGATAAACGGATCCCCCGAATCGTGCCGCGCGCCATCGAAGAGTTTGCAGAAATACATGTCGAAATCGCGCAGGAAAGCATCCAGGCCGTAAGTATCCGATAGGGCGATACCGAGATCGCCCCGGTATTCCTTGGCCCACACGTCAAAGGCAAATACCTGGGAATCGCGCAGCCTTGGGCCCAGCGCCTGGCAAGCCTGCATGTATTCGTGCGCCATGGTGCCCAGCGGCGTCACGCCATGTTTCATGGCAAGCCAGACATTTGAAGTGCCGGCGAAATACGGGCGGATTTCGTTGGCCAGCGTGCGTACGACTTCCTCGTGCCAGTCCACGGAAAAGCGCCGCCGGGTGCCAAAATCGGAAATCTTGAAATCCAGCGCCGGATCGACCTTGCGCACCATGCCGATTTTTTCCAGAAGCCGCCTGCGCGCATCGGCCAGATTCGCCCGAGGCTGTGTGCCGCGAAAATATACTTCCGAGACAATGGCCAGCATCGGAATTTCGTAGAGAATGGTGTGCAGCCACGGGCCGCGAATGGTGATGTCGATTTCACCCGCACCTTCCCCCGCCGTGACCTGAATATATTTCTCGTTGAACTGGAACAGGGCCAGGAAATCCACAAAATCGGATTTCATGAAACGCAGCCCGCGCAGATACAGCAGCTCGTTCTCGCGGAAACGCAGTTGGGTCAGCGCCGCCACTTCGGTTCGAATCGCATCAGTATGAGAGGCAAGGTCCACACCTTCGGTGCGGCACTTGAAGCGGTACTCCACCTGCGCGCCGGGAAAATGATGCAGCACCACCTGCATCATGGTGAACTTGTAGAGATCCGTGTCGAGAAGCGAGCGAATGATCATTTCTGGATTCTACCAAGCATCACCCGCGCCACTGAGAATTTTCCATTCGAGCACGAGATACGACGAAGGATTTAGAGAGTCAGCGCGTCATGCCTTCCGGCTGGTTAGAACTTTGAGACGATCGGCGTTCTTAAAATAAACCGGAGGCATTCACTCGGCCATTGTGGTGGCAGCCCCGAGTGGAACGGCCACTTTGAGCGCGGCCTGTTCCAGCGCGGCGGCGAACTTCGCCCCGGTGTCATCGGCCAGCGCGGCATCGCGCAGACCACGCAGCAATTCACCGGCGCGCGGGACATCTTTGAGTTTAGGCAGCACTGCCATAAGGGTGGAAAAATTGGTCAGCCCGCGGGAATGGGTGTCGCTATACCCTTTTACCAGTCGCTGGCACTCGGCCACTGCCACCGCGAGGTCATAATTCACGGCTGCGGTGTCGCGAATGCAGGCCAGCCAACCGGCAATGCGTTTATGTTCTTCCCGATAGCGCAGTGACGCCCTGCGCAGAGGCCGTAAAGCGGCAATGCCGTATAGCAGCAGGAATCCACGGATGGAGTTGGTGTGGACCACTCTGCCTTTGCGCGTGAACCGCCCCGCCAATTCTTTCGCCCAAGGGGAGCGCAATAGCCATGCGCCCAACGCCGCAGGCAGCGTGTCGGCAATTTCCTCGACTCGCGGATGCAGAAATTCCTTGATGCCGACAACTTGGTCCGGCTGCAAGCGCACTTCCTCGCGCACGCGCTGAAAGCGGGTGCGCCGGGTTTTGAGGTCGGCTACGCGAATAGTGTCTTCGTAACTCATCCACAGCGCGAGATAACGGGCGGTTTCACTCAGCAATCTGGCCGCACTGTCGGGTGCGCGCGCTTCGAGATCGCGCATTGCTGCCAGCGAATTCAGATACTGGGTGGCGTAAGCCACATCCTGGTAATCCGCGAGACGGTGAATGCCGGCGAGTAGCGTGGCATGGGTCGGCGCGGGAAACTCGGCGAGGATCCGCACATTCAGCTCGCGCAGTTTTTCACCCACGGGCACGGAAGGGTGCGCGGGCGGCTGAAGCTCCGGCACGCCCGATGATGCCAATTTGTAACCCGCCTCAAACGCACGCAGGCTCGCCTCCACGCCCACGCCGCCGCGACGAATGGCAGACTCGAACGCCGGACGGTCAAACGGCAAGCGAGCGCTGGCGCACAAGGCACCGAACAACACCGCGCTGATGACGCTGCCGGTTTGCTCGGCGGCGCGCGAAAAATCGGCACAGATCCATTGTTTGGCGGCGGCCTTGCCCGATTCCAGAAGGCGTTGGGCATCGACGCGGCCGTCGGCCATCGCGGTTTTTTCCGTCATGGAATACACGCGGTTGGTCGAGGCGATAAACGTCGTGCGCTCCGGCGTCACCAAGCCGCGTTGAATCGCTCGCCCGGCTTCCATCAATTCGGAGGCAATCACCACATCGACATCGCCCGGGAACGGCGCCAGCGCCAGCACCGGTTCGGCCGCGCCGGTCACAACAGGCATCATCTCGACGTAATAAATCGTGGCACCAGTACGCTGTGCCACACCTGGCACCGAGGTGCCCTGCGCGCGATAGCCTGCGGATTCCGCCAGATCGATGATCCAGTCCGCCAGCACGCCCCCGCCTTCGCCACCCATGGCGAGGATGGCGACATTGATCGAGACATTGCCTGGAGATGAACTCATGCCTGCGGGCTCAAACCTGCCAGACGGCGGTCGATGCGCCGCTGGAGAAATTCGATCACCACGGCACGCGCCGTGCGCTTGAATTTATCCCAGGGCGAGGGATTGTGGACAATCTCCGCGCGATAGAAGGACGGGCACAATACCGCCGCATGGGCCACCTCCCCGCACAGCCCGCATCCCACACAACTGTCGAGCACAGTAGCCACCGGATCGGTGCGCAACGGATCGGGATTGCTTTTCACCGACAGCGAGGGGCAACCCGACAGGCGGATACAGGAGTGATCGCCGGTGCAGGTATCCGAATCGATGCCGAAGCGCTCGCGCACCACACGTTTGCCTTGTTTGGCCAATTCCCGAAATTTCGGCTTTTCGCGCCGCTGGCGGTTCAACATACATTCGCTCTGCGCCACGATCACCTTGGGGCCTTTGACTTTGGTGGTCAGCGCCTCTTTGAGCGTATCGCGCATCTGGGTGACGCTGTAGGTATTGGAGACTGTCTTCACCCAATCCACCCCTACCCCACGCACCGCGTTTTCGATCGAGTGCCGGGTGGCGCGAATTGGATTGCTGCCCTTGGAAGACAACAAATCCTGGCCACCGGTGGCCGCGGAATAACCGTTGTCCACCACGATCAGCACATTGTCGCTTTGATTGAACACCGCGTTGCCCACGCCGCTGGTTAGCCCGTTATGCCAGAAGCCGCCATCGCCCATCATGCTGATGGTGCGGCGCTGGGTCTCCTTGCTGGTCAGCGCCGAGGCGCCGGCCCAACCCAGGCCATAACCCATCGTAGTGGCGCCGATGTTGAAAGGCGGCAACACCGAAAACAGATGGCAGCCGATGTCGCAGCTCACGTGATGCGTACCCAGTTCGCGCTCGACCAGCTTCATCGCGGTGAATATCGGCCGCTCCGGGCAGCCGGTGCAAAACGACGGCGGGCGCACATGCACCTGCGTTGCGATTGCGCTCGACACCTGCGTCTTGTTGGCTGGCGCGCGCGCCGTGAGGGTCAATCCGCTCGCCGCCTCTTCGAGAAACCGGCGCACGCCTTCCAGCATCGCCCCGCCGGTGTATTCGCCGGCCACCGGCAACATCCCTTTGCCGAATACCTTGGTCTGCAAGTCCGCGCGGCGCAATATGGCGTGCAGGTTCTGTTCGAGATAATCCGGCTGCCCTTCCTCCACCATCAGCACCGCGCGTTTGCCGGCACAGAAGCGTGTGACCTCCGCATCCACCAGCGGATAGGTCACGTTCAGCACATAAAGTGGAATCCGGGTGTTGCCATACGCGTCCGACAGCCCGAGCAATTGCAGCGCGCGAATCACGCTGTTGTACATGCCCCCTTGCAGAATGATGCCGACGTCGGCAGCCTTTTCGGCAAAAAATTCATTGAGCCGGTGCTCCTGAATAAAACGGATCGCGGCCGGCCACCGCTCCAGGATTTTTTCCTGCTCGTGGACGTAACTCGCCGGTGGCAGCACCACCCGGCCGGTATCGCGCCGGGGATTCTCGATCGCCTGCTTCAGACCAAAAGCCGGACGGACGTTGTCTTTGGTCGTGAAGCGCCCATGCACATGGCAGGCGCGGATGCGCAGCTCCAGCATCACCGGCGTATGGCTGGCTTCCGACAGTTCAAAGCCTTTTTCCACCGCGTGGACAATCGAGGGCAGATTGGGGCGCGGGTCGAGCAGCCAGACTTGGGATTTCATAGCAAACGCGTGCGAGCGCTCCTGCATGATGCTGGATCCCTCGCCGTAGTCTTCGCCGACAATAATGAGCGCCCCGCCCGTGACGCCGCCGGAGGCCAGATTCGCCAAGGCATCCGAAGCTACGTTGGTGCCCACCGGCGCCTTGAAAGTCGCTGCGCCGCGCAGCGGATAATTTACCGACGCCGCAAGTCCCGCCAGCGCCGCGGCTTCCGACGCACTGTTCTCGAAATGAATGCCAAGGCTTTCGAGGATATCGTTGGCATCGGCCAGCACATCCATCAGATGCGACACCGGAGCGCCCTGATACCCGGTGACGTAACTCACCCCCGACTGCAACAGCGCCTTGGTAACTGCCAGAATGCCCTCGCCGCGAAACTCCTGCCCCGCGCCCAGCCGCAGCTTCTTGACCTCTTCCTTGAATGAACGCTCTGCCATGCATGGCCTCTTTCGGCTATGGGTGTTGAATAACCGGACTCCCAATTCTACCTACCCTGCCCCCTCCCGCGTGACCATCGAGGGGCTCAAAGCCCGAGGTTGGAGCGGGTGCGGGGGGGGGAAGTCGTCAGCGTCTGGTTCACACCCAGTTGTCGTGAGCTGTCGTGAGCTTGAAAATCATGCAATATCAAACTACTATAACAAACGTTATAACGTAACGGAGGCGGCAGATGTTCACCCTCCATCTCACTCAGATCGGTAATTCCGTCGGCGTCATCCTACCCAAGGAAGTGCTGGCGCGGCTCAAGCTGGAAAAGGGCGATGACGTTTTTATAACTGAATCGCCGGATGGTTATCGAATCACCCCGCATAACCCCGAATTCGAGAAACAGATGCAAAGCGCCCGAGAAATCATGAAGGAACGACGCGCGGTATTGCGAGAATTGGCGAAATGAGGGAATGGGTCTGGATCGACCAGTCCGTCGTATTGGCGGTCGACGAAGAACAACTTGCGGAACATGGGGGAAGTCCAGGTATCCGGGACATAGGATTGCTGGCGTCGGCGCTTGGGCGGCCCATGAATCGAGCCGCCTACGGTGAACCCGACATTGCCGAACTTGCCGCTTCCTATGGCATCGGCGTCGCGCGTAACCGCCCTTTCGTAGACGGCAATAAGCGGACTGCCTTCGTCTGCGTCGAGCTATTCCTTCGCCTCAATGGTCAGCGGTTGTCGGCAGGGGATTCGGATTGCATTTTGACCATGCTCGCCGTCGCCTCCAGCGAAATGGACGAAAAAACCTTCGCCGACTGGCTGCGTACGCACTGCGTCAAACGCTGACCAAACGTCTCGGCAACTAGCCGACTTCTGTACGGCGTTTCCCGTTCACTGTTCACCGATTATCGTTCGCCATTCACTGTTCGCCGCTCGCTGTTCACCGATCACCGTTCGCCTCACCCCTCACCCCTCACGGTCTCTCCATCCTGCAACTCGTCGGCAGCGTCAGGTCTTTCGCCACGATTCGCATGTCGGCGCGAAACCCGTGACCGGTGTCTTCAAGGTCGTACGTCACTTCTTGCCGACGTTTTTCTTCGGCAATTCATGAACAGAGGTGTCAATTTCCACTGAACACTGACCCGCCGTTACGGCCTCTCCCGAGCGCGTCGCTTGCGTGACGGCCTGTTTACTGGAAGGCTGTGGCCGCCAGACAGAAACGCCCAAAGCTCCTCCTTGCCTGCAAAGGCCCTGCGTTCTCCACCGCCCGCACGCTCGATCAGCCCGGCAGCCTCTTTGCCGGGCTCCGAACTGCGCCGATAGATTCTCACAATGTAGCTGTCCACGGCAGGGCGTCTGCTCAGCATGCAGCTTTCCCCGGATAACCGCTCCTTATTTGCGGTTCACAGCTTTTTCAGGGCGTTTCCCAGTCCCATTCGATATCGTCCCAGTTCACCACGGGAGTGACGGTGACGAAGTTGAACTTTCCTTTGCCCTTTATTCCCGTGAAGGGCCCGGTTCCGCCGAGCAGGGTCACGGTACCGGCTGAGCCTTTGTCGTTGTCCTTGTAGTCGCAACGCGCGAAGAGCTTGTGGCCTTCGCTGGTGGTGAAGGTCTTCATGCAGTAGCCGCCGGTGGTCGCATCGCCGACGAACTGAACGATGTAGTGCGCGCGGTCCAGCATGCGATCAAGCTTGTTCGATCCGCCATTGTGAAACAGCAGCCCCTCCTGTTCACCCATCCACGCAGTTTTGTATGGGTGGCCTTCCGGAGTCTTGATTTCATGGAACTTGGTGTTATTGAGCACGGAATGCCCGATGAACTTTCCACGTTCCGCATGGACCGACGGAACCAATACAGCCGAACTGACGAGCAGCGTAAAGAAAAATCGATAAATCAATGGTCTTGTCATGATAACGATCCTCCGCTGTTGTAGGCAGACGCTAGCGGCGCCTGAGGCAACAACGCTACAGCTTTTTCACCACAGATCGCCTACAAATGGCAAAGCCCGCCGATCTTGGCTCGGTCTACTACGCGGGATGTGCGGGGTTTTCCGCTTGCAGCGAACGCGCAAGTGCTTGGGTCGATTCGGAGGGAGCCATGCCAAGCACTACGGAAAGTAGTTGCCGAAATTTTCGATACGTATTCATGGCATCGGTATGGCGGCCAAGAGCCCGGTAGCACCGCATCAGGCCTTGATAAAAAGGCTCGGCCAGATCATCTGCTCGCAATCCCTGCTGGTAGCGCTCGATTGCCGCTTCCCACTGCCCACGCATCTCGATGCGCTTGGCAATGGTTTCAATCATGCGAAGAAATCGGCTGCGCAGTGCCTCGCGCATTTTCAAGGTCCAGGCCGAACCCGCGTCGGCGGGCAGAAACTCGCCGCGATAGAGGTTTAACGCCAGGCCTGAGGCCTCGTCCACCGCGTCGTCGCCGTCACTGTGCATCACCCTGTCTGTCGCCTGCTCGAAGGCCCACACGTCAGTCCAGCACAATTTGGCGTTGAGGCTCAGCACATCGCCGTTAGAGATGACCGCATGCGCCTGACCCAGCAGTTTCCTCAGTCGCACCAGATTGACGTCGAGCGCCTTGATTGAGAGATCCGCGTCCTCGCCGGGCCAAAGAGCATCGATGATCCGATTCTCCGCAACGTCACGCCCTCCAAAAGCGATCAGGCATTTGAGCAATGCGAGGGGTTTCTTGGGCATTTTGCCGCTGAATTCCAGACGCCGTCCGTGACAGAAAATCTCGCAGCCTCCCAACACACGGATCTTCAAGGGCCACGGCCAGGACGCAGGGGCTTGGGCCGATGCCCTGATGGCGAACTGCCTGATGGTCTTCTCGACATATTCCGTCTCTATGCCGGATTGAAGCGCCTCGGCTAACAATTCGCCCATAATTGAGCAAAGGCGGATATTGGGAGGATAGAAATACTGCGAGTCGCGCGCGGATTGAAGGGCTCGCGCAAGAAACAATTGACCACGAGCTCTGTCGCCGTGCTTGAGACACAAGTAGACCTGCAGAAAATTCCCCACGTTCTCAAAGTGAGAAAAACAGGTCCCGGGAGCCAGTGTTTGCACTCTAGCCAATGCATTCCGGCAGGATTCCTCGTCTCCGAGTGCGGCCCTGCCGATTGCCCAGTTAACAACCATCTCAATAGCAATGTAGGTCATTCCTGCTGCGGCAACGTGCGGTTGTGCCCGCTCACTTATCTCTGCCACGCGCCGGTAGTTGCCATTCTGTATTTCCAGCACGACTTTCGCTTCGCCCACGTGCCAGGCATCCATTGGCCGGGACGGATCGGCCATCGACACCATTCGACCATACCATGCCTCCGCATTCTTCGCGTCACCCTGGGCTACAGCCGTGGATATCTGATAACCGGCAATGAGAAGAAATATGCCGCTTGCCCCGCCGAGGCCATGGCGCTCGCACAAGCCGCTTGCCCGATCCAGAGCCTCGCGCGAAGCGTCGTAGTCGCCGGATAATTGATGGTGACAACCCAGCCGCAACTGCCACCAGAGTTGGTTGAGTGGAGTGATTTCAGGTAATTGTGCCAGCGACGAGCATCGCTCTACCACGCTGCGGCCAAGCTCCATGTCACAGGCAAGATTGCAGTAGCTGAGCAAAATGATCGCCATCGATATCTTGCGGTTGGGCTCCTTATCGTCGTCGATCAATCGCGATACCCGGCGCACGATAATGGGAAGCATCCGATGCTCGGGTGCCACGTAGAGCATCCCGGTAAGCAGGCTGGTGTGCAGCCTGCGCGCCAGATCGGTTCTCCCATCGAGTTGCACTTTGTCGATCAAGGACTCCAGTGTACTCACCCATTGCCTTACCGGACGGAAGTCCGACCATTCAAAAAAATAACTGTCGATAATCGCTGCCGCAGACAAAGCGTGGTGATCCAGATCGCGTTCCCGTGAAAATTTCGCCACCGCCAATTCGAGATGTCTTCGCGCACTGGCGGGATTCATCTGGAGCAGGGACACCCCCAGCCAGTAGCGCAATCGCTCCCTGCCTTCGAGAATATGTTCCGGAATGGAAAAAATCCAGTCGCGCAACGTCTGGTGCCGCCCCCGCGCGATCAATGATTCCGCACCTATCTCGATCAAACGAGCGGCCGCTCCCCACTCCGAGGCTTCCAGGTAGAGCCGAACCGCCTCGTCAATATCGGCGTTCGCCTCCACCGTTTGCGCCACCCGAACTCTGATCCTGCCTTCGGCGTTCGCTCCGAGTACATTTGAGCAGCGCGAGAGAAGGAAATCTCGGAACAGCGCGTGATACCAATAGACCGGTTCCTTTGCAAATCGGCGATGCGTAAACAAATGGCGCCGGTACAAATCTTCCAATATGTCTGCGGCGGCAGGATTTCCGGTAATTTCGAAAGCGAGCGATACCGGAACCTGCGAGAGCAGCGCCGTGGTGACGAGGAATTCCCGAGTGGAAAGTGGAAGGTGATTGAATATTTCGTCGGCGAAATATGAAAAGAGAGCTTCGCGTCCGGCGGGCCGGTTACCCTCCGCGCGCGTCATCGAAGTTGAATCACTCAGGAGAAGGGTAAGTCCCGCTGCCCAACCATCGCTCAGTTCGTGGATCCGTCTGAGCAAATCTCCTTGAACCCGCGACTTTGTTGACGCAAGGTCAGCGGCTTCTTCTAGCGTGAACTGGAGCGCGTCCCAATCGATGAGCACTACGTTTGAATTCGCAATAAGACGGGCATAACAATCCGGTGGATCCCGCCGGCTGATCGCGACAATGCTCATTCCCGCCGGCACTTCTGCTACCGCTTGAACGAGGAGGAAATGAAGGGAACTGCCGGAAGGTACTTCCTGATAGTTGTCCAGAACCAAGGTGGCGCCGTCGGGCAGCCGCGACATCAGCTCACGAAAGAACCGTCTCGAAAAACCTTCAACATCCTGCAAATACTCGGGTGTCAGAAGCGGCAACGGGCGCTGCCCTTTGCGGGCGAATGGTTTGGCGGCCTCAACCAGGTAATAGAAGAAAGTGGCAAGGTCGGCATCGCCGGAATCGACTTGAAACCAGATCCCCTTGATCGCTCGGGCATCGAGCCAAGAAGCAATCAGGGTGGTCTTGCCTGCCCCAGGCGGACCAACAACGCATATCGCGGATTTGTGCCGGCGTGCCTCGTCAAGGATCACGAACAGCCGCTCTCGGGCCACCGCCTTGTGCAGGCGGGGGCGCGTGAGTTTTGCCAGTGTAGGAGCTTTCCTGGGCATCTCCCCCCCTTCCGACTCGCGCGAACTCGTCTTAAGGCAAGCGTTGCGCGATAAGCGTTTGCTCAATCATAGCCCATCTGTTGGTTATAATGGGGTCAGACTCCATTATTCGACTCTTTCTTCGGCCGTCCCACACCCTTCGATACCGCGCGCCGCTGACTGGCCGCCTCAATACGCTCCAGGAACTTCTTGCCGCCCAGGGCCCATCCCTTGTGCGTGCAATCTCGGATGGCCTGAAGATCGTCCTGGGGAATCGCCGCCCGGAATAGTTGTCGGTAGGCCGCCTGCCTTTCTTCCGCGCTGCGACCCAGGCGCTGATATTCGCGGTGTGCCGTAAGCCAATCCGCGCTCTCTCCAGTCTCCCCGTCGGCATGGCGCCGGTAGCTCGACAATGGGTAATCTCGCGGGTGGGCCACCATGTTGGCCCTCACGGGATTGAGCTCAATATAGCGCATGAGACTTAGCAGGTACCGTTCGCTGTCGACCACGGTTGCCCGATAGCGCCCCTCCCAGAGGGTGCCGCTGCGTTGGTAGGTGTGGTTGAAGTACTGGACATATTTCCGCCCTACTGACTGGAACACTTTCGCGATGCTCTTGTCTTCCGCAGGTGTGGCCAGCAAATGGACATGGTTGCTCATCAATACGTACGCATGAACGGCCAGCCCATATCTATCGGCAGCCTCGGCAAGCGTTTCCCGGAATAATCGATAGTCCGCCTCCGCCGCAAAAATAGCCTGCCGGTTGTTGCCGCGCTGGATGATGTGCTGCGGCTGGCCAGGAATGACGTAGCGGGGAAGGCGGGCCATGGCTGATTCAGCTCGTGAGGTCGGAATGGCGGCACGATAACACGGGTTATGGTGTCTGACCCCATTTGTAGAGAGCTAACCGTCAGTCGTGAACATCGGCACCGGCGTGCCGTCCTCGGCCAGCTTGAACACCAGCCTGACCCGGTCACCGATCTTGATGCTGGCTGGATTGCAATCGACGAGATTGGTCATGATCGAAACGCCCTCATCAAGCGTGACGTAGGCGATCGTATACGGCTCGGGTACGCCGCGATGCAGGGTACTGAAGGTGTAAATGACACCGGTGCCTTTGGCGGGTATCCACTCGGTACGGTCGGAAAAACAGTGGGGGCACAATGTGCGGGGATAGAAATGGTACTCGCTGCACTCGTGGCACCTGCCCACGAGCAGGATTCCTTTCCTGGCGGCCTCGTAGAAATGGGCGCTTTCGGGATTGATGAGTGGCGCGGGAATTTTTCTTTCTAATTTGGTAGTAGTCATGGCGATTCCCTATTCGCGCTCCATGATGAGCGTCGCACTCGCGTGGCGAGTCCCCAGTTGCCCGCCGGTGCCCTGCGCCAGGGCCAGACGGCAGTTCGGCACCTGGACCTTGGGATGGGCTTCGCCACGCAACTGGCGCACGGCTTCGATCACCTTGGTCATGCCCCCGCGGTTGGCCGGATGGTTGTTGCACAGGCCGCCGCCGTCGGTATTGAAGGGCAGCTTGCCTGTCCCCGAAATCAGATTGCCGTCGGCTACAAATTTTCCGCCCTCGCCTTTCTTGCAGAAACCCAAGTCTTCGAGCTGCATCAGCACGGTGATGGTGAAGCTGTCGTAGATCGAGGCGTACTGGATGTCGGAGGGCTTGACGCCGGCTTCGGCAAACGCGGCCGGCCCGGACCATGCCGCGCCAGAGGTAGTGAGATCGATTTTCCCGCCATTCTGCCCCTTGGGTGCTTCGCCGCTACCGAGGATCTTCACCAGCGGGCGTTTGAGCTGCTTCGCAATTTCCGGTCGCGCGACGATCAACGCCCCGCCTCCGTCCGTGACCACGCAGCAGTCGAGGCGATGCAGGGGGTCGGCAATCAGCGGGGAAGCGAGAACGTCTTCGACGGTGACCACCTCACGCAGCATCGCATGTTCGTTGTATTGGGCATGATGGGAGGCCGCCACCTTGATCCACGCCAGTTGTTGGCTGGTGGTACCAAATTCGTGCATATGGCGCATGGCCACCATGCCATAGCCATTGGCGGTGGCCATGCCGTAGGGAAATTCGTAGCCGGCATCTGGCGCCGCGGCGCCGTAATTTCGCGGCTGGGTGCCGGAGGAGCCTTCGGAGCGCGGCCGCCCGGCCAAGGTAATCAATGCCACGCTGCACTTTCCCAGCGCAATGGCTTGCGCCGCGTGGGCGACGTGCACAAGGTAGGACGAGCCGCCCGTGTCCGTAGAATCGACATGACGCACCTTCAGCCCCATGTAATCGACCATCGACAGCGGCCCCAGGCCCGGCGCGTCGCCAGCACAGAAATAACCGTCAATATCCTTTTTGGTGAGGCCTGCGTCGAGCAGCGCGCCGCGCGCCGATTCGGCATGTAGTTGCGCGACCGATTTGTCCGGCGCTTTGCGGGTCGGGTGCTCGTAGGCGCCGACAATGTAGGACTTGCCTCTGATAGTCATGGGGAGGTTTTTGTGGTGGTCGATCCGTTCGAAGCTAAACTATAGCAATAGTGTGCAGGCTGTCGGAACGAATCGCTTTCGGCTTTGCAAATGCCCGATGGGCAGCGCGCACGGTACCGGAAGCTTCCAGGCGCGTTTGTAAGGTGGGGGGAGGCGCAAAGCGCCGAAACCCTTCGGTTGCATTGATGGGTATCGCTCGCGCTCCACCCATCCTACGAGGGTATTCAGTGCGGGCGATGCGGATTCAACATCTCGCGGCGGGCAGATGCCAGCAGGACCGACACTCAATCAAGGAAGGGGAATGCAATGAGCAAGATGCTGGAAGGCAAAGTGGTCGTGGTCACGGGCGCGGGAGGGGGTATCGGCCGTGATTTCGCTCTGGCGATGGCGGCCAACGGCGCCAAAGTAGTCGTCAACGACATCGGGGTTTCTGTGACGGGTGAAGGCAAGGACGCCGGCCCGGCGCAAAAGGTGGTGGAGGAGATCAAGGCTGCCGGCGGCAGTGCGGTGGCCAACACGGATAGTGTCGCCGACTGGGACGCGGCGAACCGCATCATCCAGACTGCGATGGATGCCTACGGGCGGATCGACTGCGTGATCAATAATGCCGGAATATTGCGCGACCGCTTCTTTTTCAACATGAGCGTCGAAGAATGGAAGGCGGTGATCGACGTTCACCTGAACGGATCGTTCTACGTCGCGAGGGCGGCGGCGTCTCATTTCAGGAGCGAAAACCGCGGCTGCTACATTCACATGACTTCGACCTCCGGGTTGGTGGGCAACCTGGGCCAGGCCAACTATGCGGCGGCGAAGCTCGGCATTGCCGCGCTCTCCAAATCCATTGCGATGGACATGGCCCGCTACAAAGTGCGCTCGAATTGCATCGCGCCCTTTGCCTGGAGCCGCATGATAGGTTCCATCCCCACCGAGACGGACGATCAGAAGGCACGGGTCGAAAAGCTCAAACGCATGGAAACCGCCAAGATCGCGCCGCTGGCCGTGTATCTGGCGAGCGATACGGCGGCGGACATCAGCGGACAGATTTTCGGCGTGCGCGCCAACGAAATTTTTCTGTTCAGCCAAAACCGCCCGCTGCGTTCCGTGCAACGCACCGACGGCTGGACGCCCGAGGCCATCGGTAATCACGCCATGCCGGCGCTGAAGGCGCACTTCTACCCGCTGGATCGGTCGCAGGATGTGTTTAGTTGGGATCCGGTGTGAAGGACGGTGAACGGTGAACGGTAAAAACATTTTGCGCGCCACTTTGCGGCGCTCGTCCCCTCGATCCTCAATCCTCAATCTTTGTTCCTAGCCCCAAGTCCCTAGTCCCTGATTCTCACCTTCCTCCCCACATGATTCTCCGGCAACCGGGCGCCGCGACCGAATAATTTCTCGCGCAAGGTGCCTTCGGCATATTGGGTCCGGTAACGCTGCCGGGCTTGCAGTTCGGGAACGATGAAATCCACGAGGTCGCGAAAGGTTCCCGGGCTCAGGGCAAAAGCGAGATTGAAGCCATCGACCCCGGTCTCATCGACCCAGCTTTCCATTTGATCGGCGATCTGCGGTGGCGATCCGACTAAGACGGGACCGCGGCCGCCCAGCGCCACAAATTGCGCAACCTCGCGCACAGTCCATTTGCGATTGGGATCGGACTTGGTGAATGAGGCCAGCGCGGTGCGGCCCGCGTCGTTCTCCACGTACTCCAGCGTCGAATCGGGATCACATTGGCTGAAATCGATACCGGTCCACCCGGACAACAAGGCCAGGGACGCATCGGTGTTGGTGTGCGCGCATAACCCTTCGTACTTGGCGCGGGCCTCGGCCTCGGTGCGACCGGTGACGACGAGGGCCTGCGAATAAATGACCACATCCTCCGGCGCACGCCCCGCTTCCACCAGAGCCGAGCGCGTATCGTCGGCATAGCGCTTGATGATGGTCTTGCTGGGGCCGCTCATGAACACACATTCCGCGTGGCGGCCAGCGAAACTCTTGCCGCGTGACGAGGTGCCGGCTTGGAAAAGCACGGGCGTGCGCTGCGGCGAGGGTTCACATAGGTGAATGCCCGGCACGCTGAAATGGTGTCCCTGATGCCGAATCGGGTGAACCTTCGCCGGATCGGTATAGACACAATTGCGCTTGTCACGCACGACCGCATCGTCTTCCCAACTGCACTCCCACAGCTTGTAGAGAACCTCCAGATATTCTTCGGCCAGATCGTAACGATCATCGTGACCGATTTGTTTCGGCATGCCGAGATTTTTGGCCGCGCTTTCCAGATAGCCGGTGACGATGTTCCAGCCGACGCGCCCCTTGGTCAAATGATCCAGGGTGGACATGCGCCGGGCGAATGGATAAGGATGCTCGTAGGTGAGCGAAAAAGTCACGCTAAAACCCAGATGGCGCGTCACCGCCGCCATGGCCGGGATCACCAGCATCGGGTCGTTGGTGGGGACTTGCACCGCGTAGCGCAGGGCCGTGTCCGGCCGACCGCCGTAAACATCGTAAACGCCCATGACATCGGCGAGGAACATGCTGTCGAACAAGCCGCGTTCGAGCAATTGCGCCAGTTCGGCCCAGTATTCGAGGTGGCGATAATCGGCGGAGCGGTCTTGCGGATGGGTCCAGAGTCCCGGCGATTGATGCCCGATCGTATTCATGATGAAGGCGTTAAATCTTATCGGCTTCTTTACGTAGGGCATGATGAGTTGTCAACGATTGAACGCTTGGAGCGGACACGTCGAGCCCACGTGTCTTGGCGTTCCAGAAACGGATAGTCGGCATACCCATTGGCGCCGCCGCCATAATACGTCTTCCGCTCCGGTGGATTTAGCAGAGCGTCTTTGGCAAACCGGGTGAGGGGTGAGGGGGAACGCCGCGAAGCGCTGCGTTGATCTGTTCACCGATTGCCGATCACCGTTCACTGATCTTTGCCAATTGTAGAGTCATTTGCCACCCCTCCGCCCCGGGCGTGTAGCATTCGATTCTTTCCACTTAGCGAGAAATTTCATGAGTGCATCCATGACTGCCGACGCATTACGCGCCCTGCAAGCGCCTCTGAAAGAGAGGTACAAGTCGGCGCCGGAATCGGCGCAGATTACGCTCAAGGCGCAGGGCCGATTGGGCGAAGGTATAACCTGTAATGTTGAAACCGGTCGCGCCATGGCGAAGGCAGGGTTGCATCCCGGAACGGGAGGCGATGGCATGGCCTTATGTTCGGGCGATATGCTGCTCGAAGCCCTGGTGGCTTGCGCGGGGGTGACACTGCGCGCCGTTTCAACCGCGCTGGGGATCGAAGTTCGCGATGGTGAAGTGATTGCCGAAGGCGATCTGGATTTCCGGGGCACGCTTGGCGTGGCAAAAGACACACCCGTGGGATTCCGCGAAATTCGCCTTCGGTTCAAGCTCAAGTCAAGCGCCAGTCCAGAGCAGCTCGACACTTTGTTTCGTCTGACGGAGCGGTACTGCGTGGTTTATCAGACGCTCAACAATAAGCCAGGGCTCACCATCATCAGAGAAATCAATTAGTCCGTCTCCTGGTTTCTTATCCTTCACTGCCTCTGTTACATCACAAAAAGGCTTTACACCCGGCGGTGCAGCGACAAGGAATCTCGGGATTTCCCACGGTGTGATAGTTGTAGGTCAGCTCTTCGCCTTGCTTGATATTTCGCGCAGCCCGGATCCAGATGGTATGGCCGATCACCTGGGCATAACAATTGGGACGGCAAGCATGGTTGATAAATCGCGCGTTATTACCTCCCACAGCGCCGTCACGCACCCAACGGCGATTGACCGTGAAGCACCAGATTTCCCCGCGCTTAAGATACCTGTGTTCGCGCTTCAAACTCTGTTTGTGAGTGATCATCTCGCCTGCATAATCGATGATTCGCCGGTTCTTGTTGATCGGCTCGAGCGCAATCACGCCCCAACCGTGTAACTTCGAGCGCCGTCGCGCAACGCGCGGCCCCTGAAAATCTTCAGACATATGGCTTCCGTAAAAAAGTTGTTTGGTATGAATCTTCTTCCCTGCAGGCTCGACAAAATTACCTGTCTCTTTCCTGTCGGCATCTCGCGGCAATGTCTCGTCGAGATGTCACGCGACCAGGTGAATCCAACCCGACGAAAATTTTCACCATGAACATTATGCCCACAGCCGTATTTGCGCGGGCGCGGATTGTATCACCCAGCTCACTCGATACGCGGCAAATGCCCAGCGGTGTGCCGGGGAATCTGGGAAGCCCGTCAACGGGTGATGAGGTTCCGGATATATAGGGTCCTTTGCGCTCAAGCCTGTGACCCTGGGAGCCTGTCGGAATTGGGATGATGCGGCTGCCGAAGTGAGCGCTCTGAAAGTGATAAAGTCTCGCCGCTTCGATTTCCCCAAACCTGTCCTAGGAGAATTACCATGAACTTCAGGAATTATTTGTGCAGCCTGACCGGCACCTTGATGGGAGCCGCTTTGCTTGGCAGCGCCGCGTTACTTGGTGGCTCGGCGGCCCAGGCCGACGATGCGCTGGTGACAGCGCTTAAATCGGCGAAAATTGTCGAACTCAATTTTGTCTGGGATCAGCGCTCTCCCCTGCTGGCCTTCAATCCGCCGTTTTCTGCAGCCCTGGCCAATACCCACAAACAAACCAAAGGCTGGATTCCGCAACTGACCTTTGCCGCGGACATGATGTTCTTCAGCGGCCAGCACGGCGCGCCAACAATCGACGCCATTGGCCATATCGGCCACGACGGGGTTCTGTTCGGTGGCTTGTCCGGAGAGCAGAGCGAAATGCCTAGTGGCCTGACCGCGCTTGGCATCGAAACCTATCCCAAGGAACGATTCGTCAACCGCGGGGTACTGCTCGACGTGGCGAAATACAAGAACGTGGAGGCGTTGGCCCCCGGAGAGGAAATCACCGCGGCGGACCTGGAAGCCACGGCCAAGGCGCAGAAAGTCGATGTGCGCGCGGGAGACTCGGTCCTTATCCGCACCGGCTACGGGAAATTCTTCGGTGACAAGGCCAAATACATGGGCCTGCGCCCGGGGCCTGGGGAAAGCGCCGCCAGGTGGTTGGCCGACAAAAAGGTGTTTCTCGCCGGGGACGATCAACTGACTTTCGAGGTGTACCCGGAGAAGGGCACGATCTTTCCGGCGCATCGCATCTTGATTGCCGACAACGGCATTTATATCGTGGAGAACATGAATCTCGAAGAACTTGCCCAGGTTCTGGCGGCCCGTAAGGATTACGCGTTTTCGCTGGTATTGAATCCCCTGCGCTTGCGTGGCATGACGGGCTCGCCGCTGAATGCGTTTGCCATTCTCCCGTAGCGTGACGCCGAATCTGGCCGCTCCATCGGCGATAGGAAGAAACCCGGTGAAAGTATCAGCGCTTGGATTCTCTGAAGTCCTGTTCGTGTTGGGTTGTGCGCTGGCGGCCGGGGTTCAGCCAGGTTTCGCGCAAAGCTGCGCAACCTTTGCCACCCCTCCCTCCGCCAATGCCGTTACCATCAAGGCGGTTGGGGATATTGTGCTGGGCAGCGACTGGCCGGAAAACAAGTACCCGGCTGACTTCGAGACCTTTGCCACGAATCGGCTGGGAGAGGTGCTGGGTAACGCCGATGTGATCTTCGGAAATTTCGAGGGCACACTCACCACCCATAGGGTGGCAAACAAAATTCCCAAACCGGGTGCCGTGTTTGCCTTTCGCATGCCACCGCATTTCGCGAACGTGCTCAGGGAAGCCGGATTGGGTGTGGCGCATATCTCCAATAATCACACCTATGACTTCGGGGAAACCGGTTTTCTCGACACGCTCTCGAATCTCACCACCGCGAATATTCTGACCATTGGCGATAAGGACCAAGTCGCCTTGCAGACGGTTAACGGCATTACGCTGGCCTGGGTCGGCTTCAGTTATTCCACGCGCCACAACCCGATGCAAGACTTGGGAAAACTAGCGGAACTGGTAGCTGCAGCCCGCAGCCAGGCAAAACTGGTCATCGTCTCGATTCAGGCCGGTGCGGAAGGCAGCGACGCGCTGAAGGTGCTCAATCGCGAGGAAACGTTTCTCGGCGAGAATCGCGGCAATGTTTTTGCCTTTGCACGACGTGCCGTCGATCTGGGCGCGGACCTGGTGCTGGGGCACGGACCGCATGTGGTGCGCGGCATGGAAAACTACCGCGGCAAATTGATCGCGTATTCGCTGGGCAATTTTGTAGGCTACGGGGCATTGTCGATCAAACGCGCCGCGGTACTCTCGACCGTACTGCGCGTGACCTTGTCCGAGGCCGGGCAACTGCTTGGCTTCGATGTGTCGCCGCTGCGCTTCGACGAGGAGAAATTTCCGACCATTGATGCCGACGAACTGGCCTGCCATCTTATCAATGATCTTTCGAATCAGTCGCCGTTGAATTCTTCCATCCGGCTTTCGGTGACCGAGGATGCATCGGCGAGATACCGCGAGTGGCTCGGCGAAGCGGGGCTGCTCAAAACGTTGGGCAAGTGAATGGCAAGGATTGAGGATTGAGGATCGGGGATCGGGGATCGAGGATTGAGGGGGTAACGGCGAAACCCTTCTTCAAGCAGTTCACGCCAATACTGGCCCACAAATAAAAACGCCCACCCTTTTCGGGATGGGCGTTTTCTTTTGAGGCGCCTGGCGGTGACCTACTTTCGCGCGGGCAATCCGCACTATCATCGGCGCAGAGTCGTTTCACCGTCCTGTTCGGGATGGGAAGGCGTGGGTCCAACT
>CAMDKM010000015.1 GCA_945900965.1 Bordetella parapertussis
GACCAGTTTCGCGCGCAATTGGACGATGCTGCCACCGTGGCGCAAACCATTGCGCCCGGTTCCGATTTCATCGAAGTGGACGGCGTGCGCAAACACGTCATGAGTTATCTCGGCGATTTTTTGTTCCCGCCCGAGCGTGCGCGCTCTCCGGTGAAGGCATTGTCTGGCGGTGAGAGAAATCGTCTGCTGCTTGCGCGCCTGTTCAGCCAGACGGCCAACTTGCTGGTGCTGGATGAACCGACCAACGACCTCGATATCGAGACCCTGGAATTGCTGGAAGCCTTGATACAGGAATACGCCGGGACGGTGCTGCTAGTGAGTCATGACCGGGCCTTTCTCGACAATGTCGTCACCGACACTATCAGCGCCGAAGGGGCAGGGCGCTGGGTGCGCAATGCGGGCGGTTACACGGATTGGAAGCGCCTCAAGACCGAACGGGTGTCCAGGATGCCCGGCGCGCTGGAATTGCCGAAAAAAGGGACGGCCTCGACGGATTCGCATCCAGCCGCCACGCGAGAGAAGGCGATTCGCCCGAAAAAACTGAGCTTCAAGGAAAGCCGCGAACTGGAGGCCATCCCGGCGCGGATCGAAGTGCTGGAGCGAGAACAGGCCACCCTCTCCGCGCGGCTTGCCGACCCCGAGCTCTACCGTCAACCGGGTGACCAGATCAAGGTCTTGCAGACCAGAATCGCGCAAATAGATAACGAGTTATCCGCCTGCCTGACACGATGGGCGGATCTGGAGAAAATCGGGGTCGCCTGACCACAGTCCGGTAATCCGGATCGATTCCGCGGCACCCCTTGCGGCTCTTGCGGAGCCATAAAAGCCCTTTCGGAATCGTGGTTTATGCTGTAGCATCGGCATGCTTTGCCATAATGCTGGCCACATCGGGCCGGGATTCCGCCCATCCGAAAACCTCACCCAAGGTGATGCAGGAGTAGAGATTAATGCTGTTTACAGAACTGGGGCTCGACCCTGAATTATTGAGGGCGATTGCCGACCAGGGTTATACCGAACCCACGCCGGTTCAAGCCAAGGCGATTCCGCCGATTTTGGCTGGCCAGGATGTGATGGCCGCCGCACAGACAGGAACAGGCAAAACCGCAAGTTTCACGCTGCCCCTGTTGCAGCGCCTGAAAGAGCACGCCAACACCAGTGTTTCCCCCGCCCGCCACCCGGTTCGCGCCTTGATTCTCACGCCCACCCGGGAGTTGGCGGCCCAGGTGCAGGAAAGCGTCAAGACCTACGGCAAACACGTTGCGCTCCGATCGGCCGTTGTGTATGGCGGCGTGCATATCGATCCGCAAATCAAGGAACTGCGCGCCGGGGTGGAAATTCTGGTGGCAACACCGGGACGCCTGCTTGACCACTTGCAGCAGAAAACCGTCAACCTTTCTCAGGTGCAGTTCTTGGTTCTGGACGAAGCTGACCGCATGCTGGACATGGGCTTTTTGCCGGACATCAAACGCATCATGGCGGTGCTCCCGGCGCAGCGCCAGAGCGTGATGTTTTCCGCGACCTACTCGGACGACATACGTGGGCTCGCCAGACAACTGCTGAAAAATCCGATCAACGTCGAAGTGGCGCGCCGCAATTCGGCCGTCGAGACGGTTACCCACCTGGTGTACAACGTGGAAGCCAGTGCCAAGCGCGATTTGCTCACGCATCTGATTCGCTCGCGCGACATGCGCCAAGTGCTGGTGTTCTGCAATACCAAGATCGGTGCGAATCGGCTGGCCTATACGCTGGCCAAGGACGGAGTAGCCGCCGCCGCCATCCATAGCGATCGGAGCCAGGTAGAGCGCATGCTGGCGCTGGCGGATTTTAAGGAAGGTGGCACACGGGTATTGGTGGCCACCGACGTCGCAGCTCGCGGCTTGGATATCGAACAACTGCCGTTCGTCATCAACTTCGACCTGCCCGGGTCGCCTGAAGATTATGTACATCGCATTGGCCGCACCGGGCGCGCGGGTCAGACCGGAGAAGCGATTGCGCTCGTAGCGGCGGATGAGCGCGAAAAATTGGCCGCGATCGAAAAACTCTTGAACATCAAGTTACCGGTTGCCGAGGCGGAAACCTTCAAGCGTTCGCCTGGGCCACATGGCGAATCGCGCGAGCGCGGCACTCGTGGCCACGGCGAATCCCGAGGCGCGGGACGTGCTGGCCGATCCGCACAGGCGAGTCCCGCCGAGCGACCCAGTAGCGCGCGCAGAGCCCCTCCTATGACGAGGCCTGCAGCCACTTCGGACCCCTTGTTTTCGATGCCTTACGAACCTGTGGCCAACTCGAGTATGGCCGCGCCGGCTGCCAGCGCGGTGCCAACCCCATCCCATAAAGCAAGGAAACAGGTTGCCGCGCTGTTCCTGCCGCCGACAAAAGAAAAGCAGGGGGCTTAACAGAATTTGAGCGCGACGCGCCAGCCAGAGGGGCAGCCAGCCGTCGCAATGAGCGAACAGTTGCGCAGCCTGCTCGCTGGATCGGGACAGGACATCGACCTTGCACAGGCGGCGCTGCTGGTGGCAAGCCATGCCTACCCGGATATCGATATTGCCGGATATCGCCGACGCATCGACGAAATGGCGACCCAATTGGCGAATCTGGTGGACTCGAATTCCCGAATTCCCGAGCGGATCGACAGGCTCAACCGGTATTTTTTCGGCGAGCTAGGCTTTGCGCCCAATACCAGCGATTACTACAACCCGCGCAACAGTCTGCTGAATGAAGTTGTGGACAGGCGCACGGGTATTCCGATCACCTTATCTCTGCTGTATATGGAAATCGGCCGGGGTGCGGGGCTATCGATGCGGGGTATTAATTTTCCCGGGCATTTTCTGGTCAGGTGCGAGGCCTCGCCCGGCCCGATCATTTTGGATCCCTATTCGCTTGGTGTGTCGCTCGACGAAAAAACCTTGCACCATCGGCTGGGAGAAATTCAAGATGGCGGAGGTTTGCAGGCCCGGCTGTCGGAGTTGCTGGCAGGCGCGGACAAGAAGGATATCCTGATACGCATGCTGCGAAACCTCAAGGCAATCTACCTGCGGGATGAAAAATTCGCGCTTGCGCTGCCTGTTGTCGATTGGATCATTGCGGCCAGGCCAGGCGAAGCAACGGAAATTCGCGACCGGGGCTTTATCTATCAGGAATTGGAGTGCTTTCGCGCGGCGGTCAAGGATTTTGAAAGCTACCTCGCTCTGGCACCCGGAGGTGCCGATGCTTCCGATATTCGCGCCCGGTTAACCGAGCTGCGTCCGATGGCCGCGCGCTTGAACTAGCGCCGCGGTGCCCGACCTGCGTCCCGCCGCGATCGCTCCCACCTCGCGGCAGAATCGATTTCGCTGGAGGTTGGTGGCCGGGTTGTGCCAGCCTTCTCCGTACCTGTTGCTTTCTCTGGCGGCCCTGTTCTGGGCCGGGAATTGGGTGATAGGCCGGGCAATGCGCCTCGAAATCCCTCCGGTTGCCATGGGATTCTGGCGCTGGGCCCTGGCGTTGGCAATTTTGTTGCCGTTTACCTTTGCCGAACTTCGCGCCAATCTGAATCTGCTACGCGAAAACTGGATGAGGCTTGCCCTTCTGGGAAGTTTTGGCGCGACCGCGTTCAACACCATGATATACGTGGGCCTTCAGCACACGGCGGCGACCAACGGCGTGCTGTTCAATTCCGTATCGCCGGTCTTGATTATTCTGTTTTCCTGGCTTGTGTTGCGCGAGCGCATCAGCCTTCGCCAGGCAATGGGTGTTGCCGCCTCCCTTGCGGGAATCGCAATCATGGTTGCGCGCGGTGAAGTGCAGACACTTGCCGGGCTGCAATTCAATCAGGGCGATCTTTGGCTGTTCTCTGCCATGAATCTCTGGGCCCTGTACACGGTGATTCTGCGCCGTCACCCGCTTGCCTTGTCGTCGAGTGGATTTCTGGCGGCCATCCTGTTGTGCGGATTGCCCTGGTTGCTGCCTTTTTATCTTTGGGAAATCTGGTCAAGAGGCGGGTTCGAATTAGGTCTCGCGTCTGTGGGGACGCTCGCTTATTACGGCACGCTGCCCTCGGTGGTGGCCTATCTGTTCTGGAATCGCGGTGTGGCCCAGGTTGGCGCGAACAAGGCGGGATTGTTTGCCCATCTCATTCCGGTGTTTGGGGCTGTGCTCTCGATCCTGTTCCTGGGAGAAAGCCTGCATGGCTACCATTTGGCAGGTGCCGTCATGATCTTCCTGGGAATTTATCTGACCACGGCCAGAACGGCATAAGCGCGGCGCCCAGCCAGGCGAACACGAAATTCAGAACTAGGAGCCCGCCGTACCAGTGATCGCCGTTTTGGGCAAAAAGCGGGGAACCGCCAATCAGCGAAAAGTCCAGAACACTTGCTGCAACAAGGTTTTCGGAGCGTTTCATGATTGCCTCCATCGGCTAAACTCCTGAGTCATTCTGGACCTAATCACTCATTCACTCATTCCCGAATTCCCTCTTTACGCCTTCACTCATTTATGGTCGAAGACCGGTATCCCCTTGGGGGACACCCTTCACTCTTAACTGTTCACCGTTCACCGATCACTATCTAGAAGATGGACATCGCCATACAAGCCGAGATGTTTGCCAACCGCATCGCGAAAAACCATCGACACCTGCGCAAATGGGCGAATCGCGAAGGCATAGATTGTTTTCGAGTCTACGATCGCGACATTCCGGAGCTGCCGTTTGCGCTCGACGTTTATCTCGATCGCGCGCTCTTGCATGAATACAGTCGTCCCGTCGATGGTGCGCGGGAGCAGGGCGAATGGATAACGGCCATGACGAGGGCGGCAGCCACGGCATTGGAGATGGACCCGGACCGGCTTACATTGAAAGAGCGCCATGGCCAGCGCCCCACCGAGCAATATCGCCGGACGGCAGAGCAGTCGGCGGAATTTGCCGTGTGCGAAGGGGGGTGCCGTTTTCTGGTGAATCTCGGCGAATATCTCGATACCGGTCTTTTTCTCGACCATCGGCCTACACGATTCCTGGTCAGGGAAGCCGCACAGGGGAAACGTTTTCTGAATCTCTTCAGTTACACCGGAAGTTTTACGGTATACGCCGCGGCAGGCGGGGCGACTTCATCGGTCAGCGTCGATTTGTCGAAAACCTATCTGGACTGGGCGAAACGCAATTTCTCCCTCAACAAGCTGAATCTGTCGAATCATCGCCTGTTGCATGCTGATGTGAAGGTTTTTCTCGCCGAGGAAAAAAGTCGTGGCAATCGGTACGGTATTATTGTCCTGGACCCGCCCAGTTTCTCCAATTCCAAGCGTCTGGACGATGTGCTCGATATTCAGCGTGACCATGTACGTTTGATTCACGATACGACGGCACTGCTGGAGCCGGGCGGCGAATTGTTTTTCTCGACCAACTTGCGCAGCTTTCGGATTGATGCGACGGCGCTGAGTGGACTGCATCTGGTCGATATCAGCGAGCAGACCATTCCACCGGATTTCCGCAACCGCAGGATTCACCGCTGCTGGCGCATTTCACTGACGACACCCAACTAGAGCCGCTGGCGGAGCATTACTTCGTGGGTGCGCCGGAGGGAGGTTCGTCGCCGAAGTCTTCTTCTTCCAGCTCCAGCAGTGTTTTCGGCCGAGTGGCGCCGGGTTCGTTACTGATCGGCGGTTCGCCATCGTGTACCTGATATTCGCGGCGCTGTATCACCGCGTCGCGAATGAAGCTGTATTTATCCATGCCGGATTGTTCGAGAAACTCTCCCGCGCCTAGCAGCTTGGCCCGTGCATCGATAAAGCGCACCGCAGTGAGGGAATTTTTCTCCCGCGGCTCGTCCACGACATAAGTTGTCGGGTACAGGTAATAATCCACTGGCAAGGCGACGCCATCCCGGACGGAACTTGGGCCCAATATCGGCAGCACCAGATAGGGCCCGCTTCCCACGCCCCAGTAACCCAGCGTCTGACCAAAGTCTTCGTTGCGATTTTCGATTTTTAGTTCCGTCGCCACGTCCAGCAAGCCGCCCAGGCCAAATACCAGATTGGTGGTAAAGCGCATGATATCGACCGGGACTTTCGATCCCTTCAACTGCGCGGCGTCGTTGAGTGCGGTGACCAGCACACCGAGATTACTGAAAAAATTGCCAATCCCGGTCTGCACCATATCCGGCAGCACCTTGTCGTAGGCCTTGGCGACTGGCTTGGCCACAATCTTGTCGAAACCTTCGTTGAAGGAATGGACCTTGCGATTGAATTTTTCGTAAGGGTCCTTGGGATTCGGGCCGGCCGCGCATCCTGACATCAGGCAGGCAGCGGCAAGAAGGAAAGGAAGGCGTGTCATGTCATCGCATATCGAATCGCGGCCGATTATATCCTGATGCCGCAGGGGCATGAAATGGTCGGCAGGTTTGCAAATCCCGGAATATTGCTTCAGGATCGAGGCTTGACGTGGCGGACTCCATCTGCCTTGGCGTGATAATAACGGGAGGAAAACAAAATCATGGAACTTGGCATCAAAGGAAAATCGGCTTTGGTCTGCGCGGGCAGCAAAGGATTAGGCAAGGGCTGCGCCGTTGCGCTGGCGCGTGAAGGCGTGAATATCACAATCGTTGCGCGCGGCAAGGAGGCGCTGGAGGCTACGGCGGCAGAAATTCGCCAAGCCACCGGCGTGCAAGTGGTCACGGTGGCAGCCGATATCACCACCGAAAGTGGTCGAAAGGAAGCGCTGGCCGCCTGTCCCGCGCCGGACATCCTGGTCAACAATGCCGGCGGCCCGCCGCCGGGGGATTTTCGCCAGTTCACCCGCGACGATTGGATCAAGGCCGTGGACGCCAACATGCTTACGCCAATCGAACTGATCAAAGCCACCCTGGATGGCATGATGGCGCGAAAATTCGGACGCATCGTCAACATCACATCGAGTGCCGTCAAGGCGCCGATCGCGGAACTCGGGCTCTCCAATGGCGCACGCACCGGCCTGACGGGTTTCATTGCAGGCTTGGCCCGAAAGACGGCCGCGCAGAATGTGACGATGAACAACATCCTTCCGGGTAGATTCTGGACCGACCGGCTCAAAGGCAATGTCGAGTTCAATGCCAAGACTCAGAGCAAGACGGTTGATGAGGTCAAGATCGCTCTGGAAAAAGCGATTCCAGCCGGCCGCTTCGGCAACGCCGAGGAATTCGGCCAGCTCTGTGCCTATATTTGCAGCGCACAGGCGAGCTACATCACCGCACAGAATTTTCTGATCGACGGGGGGGCGTACCCCGGGACGTTTTAAGGAAATAGTACCGATATCTCCAGAGGCCACGCCCGTGGATCCGGCTTCATGAAACCTTCTCTCGTCCCGGCGGCACGCATCGAGCGCGCCATTCTGGTGTTGCGCGGCCAGAAGGTTTTGCTCGACGCGGACCTGGCGGGGCTCTATGAGGTGGAGACGCGGGCTCTGGTACAGGCGGTCAAGCGCAACCTGGACCGCTTTCCGGCGGATTTCATGTTTCAGTTGGGCGCCGAGGAGGTGGAACTTTTGAGATCACAATCTGTGATCTCAAAGAATCCAGGGCGCGGCGGCCGACGGTATGCACCCTACGCTTTCACCGAGCAGGGGGTGGCGATGTTGTCGAGCGTGCTCAACAGTCCGCGCGCCATCGCGGTGAACATCGAGATCATGCGTGCCTTTGTGCGGCTGCGCGAATTGATCGCCTCGAACAAGGAGCTTGCTGCCAAGCTCGATCAACTGGAAAGAAAGCTCTCGACCCACGATCAGGCGATTACGGAGATCATGCACGCGATCCGCGAGTTGATGCGCCCACCGGAGCCAGCGAAGAAGCGTCCCATCGGGTTCATCACGCCGAAATAGGTGTGAGCGTCAATAAGGACAACGCCTGACGCAACGGAAAGGCGTACGCAGGAAATTCTTTAGCGGCTGTAAGGCAAAAGTTTGACCCTGGGCCTGGGTCTATAATTTGCCGATAACGTCACAGACTCGGAGGAAATAGCGATGAATGCACCGCGCGAAGCAGGGTTTAATCTTCAGCTAAAGGATGCGAAGCTCTTTCGCCAGCACGCCTATATCAACGGCGCCTGGCTGGATGCAGATTCGAAATTGACTGTTAATGTCAGCAATCCTGCCAATGGTGCGGTGATTGGCAGCATTCCCAAGATGGGAGCAAATGAAACCCGGCGGGCGATTGAAGCGGCGTCTGCGGCGCTGCCGGCTTGGCGGGCGAAGACAGCGAAGGAGCGCTCCGCGGTGTTGCGCAAGTGGTTCGAGTTGATGATGGCGAACCAGGATGATCTCGGGTTGCTCATGACCACGGAGCAGGGCAAGCCGCTTCCGGAAGCGAAGGGAGAGATTGCCTATGCGGCCTCCTTTATCGAATGGTTTGCCGAGGAAGCCAAACGCGTTTACGGCGAGGTGATACCCAGTCCGTGGTCGGACAAACGTTTGGTATGTATCAAACAACCGATCGGTGTGTGCGGTCTGATCACGCCCTGGAATTTTCCGGCGGCGATGATTACGCGCAAGGCGGGGCCGGCGCTGGCGGCGGGCTGCACGGTGGTCATCAAGCCGGCTACCCAGACGCCATTTTCGGCTTTGGCATTGGCCGAACTCGCGGAACGTGCTGGAGTGCCGAAGGGGGTGCTGAATGTCGTGACGGGGTCGGCGAAGGAAATCGGCGGCGAACTGACCTCGAATACGACGGTGCGAAAAATCAGCTTTACCGGTTCCACCGAAGTGGGGGCGGTGCTGATGAAGCAAAGCGCCGAGACCATCAAGAAGGTTTCCCTGGAGCTGGGTGGTAATGCGCCGTTTCTGGTATTCGACGATGCTGACCTGGATGCCGCCGTCGAAGGGGCCATGATTTCCAAGTACCGCAACAATGGGCAGACATGCGTGTGTGCCAATCGCATTCTGGTGCAGGACGGGGTCTACGACAGTTTCGCGGCCAAGCTCACCGCCAAGGTGGCTGGGCTCAAAGTGGGGCCGGGAACGGAAGCGGGCGTCAATGTCGGGCCGCTGATCGACGACAAGGCGGTGGCGAAAGTCGAGGAGCATATTCAGGATGCTTTGGCCAAAGGCGCAAAAGTGGTGGTGGGTGGCAAGAGACATTCCTTGGGTGGGTTGTTTTTCGAGCCGACTGTTCTGACCGGCGTGAATACGACCATGAAAGTGACTCGCGAGGAAACATTTGGCCCGGTGGCGCCGCTGTTCCGCTTCAAGACGGAAGCCGAAGGTATTGCCATGGCCAACGACACTGAATTCGGACTTGCGGCCTACTTTTACGCTCGCGATGTGGGGCGCATTTGGCGGGTGGGCGAGGGGATCGAATCGGGCATGGTAGGGGTCAATACCGGACTGATCTCCAATGAGGTGGCGCCCTTCGGTGGGGTGAAGCAAAGTGGCATTGGACGCGAAGGGTCGAAGTACGGGATCGAGGAATATCTCGAAGTGAAATATTTATGCATGGGCGGGATGTAGCTGGGTTACGGCCTTGAAAGAAAGGCTCGACGCAAAGGCGCAAAGACGCAAAGAGAGACGAGAAAGAAATAGAGGAAAAGATCGAATATGTTGCGTTGAGTAATGGGGCGGGGCCCTGGTTATCCGCGTGAGTTTTCATATATTTGTGCATGAGTGGGATGTAGCCGGATTACGGCTTTAAACAAGAGCTAGACGCAAAGAAAGGCGAGAAAGAACGCGAAGGAAAGCAAGGAAAGCGGATCGAAAATGATTTGATGGATGTTGGTTCGAACGGAGAATTATTATTCTTTGAACCCCCTGGATTCCCGTTTCCGCAGGAATGACGATTCGGGATGATTTTCGTGTTTCCTTGAAGGTTTTCTCTGCGTTTCTTTGCGCCCTTTGCGTCGAGATTTTCTTTTAGCTCTATGTGTTTTCGTCGTTGACACGCCGCGGAGGGGATACACGTGACGCCATTCAATCAACCGGCCCCGCAACTCGATAATCAATATCGCTCCGATCGCGTGCTGCGCTCTTACCTAAAGCGGGTGCTGCCTGCGGATATGGCGCATGTGGTCGAGAAGGAATATTTGGTGATGGGGGATCTGGCGGGAGGAGAACTGTATCGTTTCCAACTTGCCGACCGTTTGAACGAACCCCGCCACACGCCCTGGGATGCCTGGGGTAATCGCATCGATCTGATCGAAGTCACGCCCTTGTGGAAACGAGCCGAAGAGATTGCGGCTCGCTGCGGACTGGTTGCAACCGCCTACGAGAAAAAACATGGCCGATTTTCGCGGGTTCATCAATTTGCGTTGGTGTATCTGTTTACGCCGTCTACCGATGTTTATAGTTGCCCGCTGGCGATGACCGATGGGGCGGCGAAAGCAATTGTCGCCGCGGATAATCGCGAGTTGATCGGGCGTGCAGTGCCGCACTTGTCTTCCCGTGACCCGGCGCAGTTCTGGACCAGTGGGCAGTGGATGACGGAAAGCACTGGAGGCTCGGACGTCGGGCTTTCGGAAACGATCGCGCGCAGCGATGGTGGGCAGTGGCGATTGTATGGGCGCAAGTGGTTCACTTCCGCCGTCACCTCACAGATGGCGCTTACGCTGGCAAGGCCGGAAGGTAATCCCGCTGGAGGCAAGGGGCTCGCGTTTTTCTACCTGGAAACGCGCAATGCCGAGGGAAACCTCAATAACATCCTGGTCCATCGGCTGAAAGACAAACTGGGTACACGCAAAGTGCCCACGGCCGAACTGACGCTGGACGGAACCCCGGCTACCCTTGTGGCGGGCGAGTCGGATGGCGTGCGCAATATTGGCCCGATGCTCAATGTGACACGGACCTGGAACAGTATCAGCGCGGTGAGTTACATGCGCCGAGGACTTGCGCTGGCGCGAGATTATGCGAGCAAGAGAGTCGCGTTTGGTGCGGCGCTAGCCGACAAGCCATTACATGCCGATACCCTGGCCGGTTTGCAGGCGGAATATGAGGCGGGCTTTCATCTGGCATTTTTTGTGGTCGAGTTGCTCGGCCGCGAAGAGTCCGAGGCGATGGACGCTGCTGGACGAGAATTCCTGCGCCTGATGACGCCCATTGCCAAACTGGTCACCGGACGCCAGAGCGTTGCGGTGCTGTCGGAGATCGTGGAAAGTTTTGGCGGGGCCGGTTATGTGGAAGACACGGGCATTCCGATGCTGCTGCGTGACGCCCAGGTGTTCTCGATCTGGGAAGGCACGACCAATGTGCTGGCGCTGGATGCGCTGAGAGTCTTGAAAAGCGGTGACGCGGCCGGTTCCTTGCAGATTGAAATCGAAACGCTGGCTTCAATCGTGCGCGACACGCGATTGCTTGCGGCGGTAAAGATTGCACAAGCGGCTTTGCAGCGGGCGCAGGCGTGGCTCTCGAGCGCTGTTGGGGAAAATAGCGAGGCCGGTGCGCGCCGTCTGGCGATGACTCTTGGGCGCTTGTTCGCACTGGTGTTGTTGTGCCGCCATGCGCAGTGGTCGCTGGATCACGAGCGCGACGAACGCGCGCTTCATGCGGCCACTAGGTTTGCCCGTAACGGTGTCGATTTGATTACCTCGGACGATGTGGCGGGATCGTACCTGTTGGCCAACGATCGTTCTTGATGATTTACCTCAAAAGAAGTAGTCGAGTCACGGAGAACACGGAGATCACGGGGTAGAACAATGAGATGGTTTTCTTTGTACACTCACCTTCTGGGTGAGAGGCCAGAGCAATATAAGTGCTTGGATTTTCTCCGTGTGCGCCGTGTCCTCCGTGATTCAATCGCCGTTTCCAGGTTTGCCCTGTCGCTGCTATGTCAATCTAGCGTTTCGGCAATTTTTCCAGTGCTGCGCGAAATTCTTGCCCCGACGAAGCGACTTGTGTGACCGAATTGCCCGGCTTGTACAAAGCCGACCCCAGCCCAAACCCGTCGGCTCCTGCCTGCCAGTAGTCAGTCATGTTTTGCGATGTGATGCCGCCCACCGGCAAGATGGGCATCTCCCGGGGCAACACTGCTCTCAGTGCACGCAGGACATTGGGCGGATTTGCTTCCGCAGGAAACAGCTTGAGCGCATCGGAGCCCGCTTCAATCATTTTGAAAGCCTCGGTAGGCGTGGCGAAACCAGGTACGACAAACAGGCCGAGGGCCTTTGCTGATTTGACTACCCGTTCATCGGCGTGAGGCAATACCACCAATCGCCCTCCAGCATCGGCGATGCTGGAAACTTTTCTCGCGTCGATTACTGTGCCGGCGCCGATGAGAATGTCGCTGCCGAAACGCTTGGAGAGTCTGGCGATACTGTCGAAGGGATCGGGAGAGTTGAGCGGCACTTCGATGATGCGAAAGTCCGCTTCGACCAAGGCTTCACCGATGGCCACTGCCTCATCCGGACGAACGCCTCGCAGGATGGAGACCAGGGGACAGAGTCTCAGCCAGTCATTAAAAGTCAGGTTATTCATGCGCGGCGATGTTTCGCCAGTTTGAACAGTGCGATGGCCGCCGCATCGGAACTGAGCGTGGAACAGGGAATGTCCAACACCTTGAAGGCCCGTGCATAAGTGGCGGCAAGCTGGGTCGAGCCTAGGAGTTTCACTGTTCGAGCGGAGCGACGGGCGGCGCGAATTTCATGGCCGATCAAGATGCCGGAAAGGTAAGACGGCGAACTGCGCTCGGAGATCTCGCCGAACAGTCCGCGGGCTCGCACGCCGAATAAATGATTCAGCAAGCCGTTGGCGTCTCCGGAGCGTCGTATGCCGTCCTCGAATGCGACGGTATCCGAAGCCTCGTCCGTCATCATGCGGCCCAGGATGCTGTGTGTCTTAAGCATTGCAAAGGCTTCACCCGTCATGTGGGTGGTGAAACGAAGAATACGTCCGTTCTCAACTTCCACCCATTTGCTGTGCGTGCCGGGAAGGCAAACCGTGTCCGGGCCGTTGCCAAGAGAGTCCAGCGCGCCCAGCACCTGGGTTTCCTCGCCACGCATCACATCGGGTATGCCGGATTCGCCGCGACAGGCGAGCCCCGGCACAATCCAGGCGCTATGCCTGTTCCAGCGCACTTCTCGCATGCCGGCGGCAATTTCCTCGAAGCCGGCGGGGCACTGGGCATAAGGCACTTCCAGCCAGCCTTGCCGGCTGCCGATCATGCCGCTCATAACAATGGGGGATTCACCGGCAGTGATCCAGTCACCGGCCAGTGCTTCCAGTGCTTCGGCAAATCGGCCGTTTTCCACTGCGAGTATGCCCTGGGCCGCGCTGCGCGAATCGAGGATGGCGCCGGTGGCATCCATGAGGTAGCAACGCAGGGACGACGTTCCCCAGTCAATGGCGATCATGGAATTAAGGGGCGAGGGGCGGGGAAGTTCAAGTGCAATGATGTCCCCGATCCTGGCGGGTAGGCTCGGCCGCCGTTCATTGCACTGAACCGCTCATCAGAAATTCTTTCACAACTTCGATCTGATCCTGCGCCATGAGCATCGGCGCGTGGCCGATGCCGGGAAACTCGACGAATCTGGCGCGGGGACCGCGGCGGGTCATTTCGTCCGCGGTTTGCTTCAGCAGCAGGTCCGACTCCTGGCCTCTGAGCAATAGGGCAGGGCAGCGAACCTGATCCCAATAGGGCCATAACACCACGTCAGTTTGTATGGCTTGGAATGGCAAGCCAAGCGCTGGATCGTAGATCGGTCCCCAGCGACCGTCCACATGTTGCCGGGCATTGGTTTGCGCCAGATGGCGCCATTGCGCATCGGTGAGCGGGCCAAAGGTCTGCGACACCACGCGAATGTATTGTTCGAACTCCTCGAAGCTGTTGTAGCGAGGATCTTTGCCGACGTAGGTAGAGATTCGTTCGAGCGATGCCTTCGGGATGAATGGACCCACATCGTTGATGACCAGCCTACCGATCGGCGAGCAGGACTGCGCGGCCAGCAGCATGCCGATCAGTCCTCCCATCGACGTGCCTACCCAGTTTATGTGCGAGGCACCGCTGCGCGCAATCAGCGCGGCCATGTCCGAGCAATACAATGGGTAGCCGTAGTCCTGCTTGTCGGTGAGCCAGGCGCTGCGGCCGCGGCCAACCACATCCGGGCACAACACGCGGTAATTTGCCGACAGGGCTCGCGCCAAATCATCGAAGTCACGGCCATTGCGGGTCAATCCATGCACGCAAATTACGACCCGGTCATTGGCCGGATCGCCCCACTCGTAATAGTGCAGGCGATGAAAGCCATGGGGTCCGAGACAGTTAAGCGATTGTTCGCGCATCGGGAGAGCAGAGTAGGTGGCGGCGGAAAGATCGTATCAGATGCCGGAGTGTGACTCCGGCCCTAACGATCCTGGCGCATGGCGCCACCCCGACACATGAAAGAATTTGCTTTCACGTTGTACCTCGTAGGATGGGTTGAGCGCAGCGATACCCATCAACGGAAACTCTGCAGCATGGGTATCGCTGCGCTCAACCCATGCTACCCAGCGCGTCAGGCTTGCGCTCGTCTTGTCAGTTCAGCGAAGCGATATACGCCGCCACGGCTTCCAGTTGTTCGTCCGGAATCGTGCGCAGCACCGCGGTCATGTTGCCGGCGTCGTTGGTGCGGCGCTTGTTCTTGAAGTCCAGCAGTTGCTTCAGGGCGTAGTCGTAATGCTGCCCGGCGGCGCGCGGGATTTCATTCTGGCCGGAGAATCCGCCAAGGTGGCACATGGTGCAAAGCGCCGCATCGGCGACTTCTTTGCCCTGGGCTGCTTTGGAGGGGTCTCCCCTGGCATTCTGATTGGTGGGTTTTTGGGACGAAAAATAGGCGGCCAGATCGAACATGTCTTTTTTCGAGAGATTGGCCGCCATCGGCGACATGATCGGATCCTTGCGCCGGCCGCTGTTAAAGTCCTTCAGTTGCAGGTAAAGATAGCGCGCCGTTTGTCCGGCAAGGATGGGATTCTGCGGGATGGTCGAGTTGCCCGCCGCGCCATGGCAGGCGGCACAAATCTGGGCTTTTTCCTTGCCCGCCGCGGCGTCTTGCCCTAATGCGTTGGCTTGGAGAAAAGTGACAAATACAAGTGACAGAAAGATTGTTTTCATCTGAGTTGCTATCTGGTCGTCGAAATGTAATTTCTTTGCCTCTTTTTCCCCCTCTCCCCCGCCCTCTCCCGCGAGGGGAGAGGGAGTTTACGTGCTTCCGGTCGCACCACCGAGCGACCGCCTTTAGCATTTTTTCTCCCTCTCCCCTGGCGGGAGAGGGCGGGGGAGAGGGGGAAGGGGACGAGCAGGCCAATTAAAAGGGCCACCCGAAGGTGGCCCCTCTTGAGGCTTTAAACGTACCCGACCTTCGTCGGTTTACGGCAGGGCAAACACAAAAATGCTGTTGCCGCGCTTGAAGTCGAGCTGGTTATTGCCGCCAGCCGCAACTGCGATGTATTGCTTGCCGCCAATCTCGTACGACACTGCTGGCGCGTTTACGCCGGCGCCGCACTGGAATGACCACAATTTCTTGCCGGACTTGGCATCGTAAGCGTTGAAATTGCCGTTGCCTTCACCCGTGAACACCAGATTGCCGGCAGTAGCCAAAACACCACCCATCAGCGGCTGATCGGTATCGGCTTTCCACGCGATCTTGCCGGTGTCAAGGTTAACTGCCGCCAGACGACCCCATTGTTTCTCAGCGGGAATCGTCTTGAATGCGCCACCGAGCCACAGCTTGTCGCCACCGGGGTATTCCGCTTCTTCCACATGGTATGTCATGGGTTGATGCAGGTTGGCTGCGTAGGACATGCGCAGTTCGGGGTTAACGGCCATCGGGCTCCACTCCACGCCGCCGTTCGCGCCGGGCAACATGCGTGCGCCATCCTTGGTCGGCAGCACCCACATGTTTTCCTGGGGAATCATGGCGTCGGAGAAGCGCAGCAGTTCGCCGGTGGCACGGTCATGAATGTAAACATGGCCCGTCTTGCCGCCATGGATCGCGACTTTTCGATTCTTGCCGGCTTTGTCCTTGGCTTCGGTCAGGATGACGGGGCTGACGGCATCCAGATCCCATACGTCATGAGCGATGTACTGGGAATGCCATTTGTAAGCTCCGGTATCCAGATTTACGGCAACCATGGAGTTGGTGTAGAGGTTGTCGCCGGGACGGATGGCGCCGTACAAGTCCGGCGAAGGATTGCCCGCCACGAAAAATACCGTGCGGGATTCCAGATCCACTGCCGGGGTCATCCACACACCGCCACCGAGGGTTTGATAAAAGTCGCCGCCGCGTTCCTGCAGCATTTTCTTTTCCGCGGCGATGTCGCGCAGCATATTGCGGCCGGTGGCATCGTGAGTGGCCCATACGCCCTCATGGCCCTTCTCGGGGATCGAGTACGCCGTCCACAACAGATTGCCGTTCTTGGCATCGAATGCCTTCAGGAAGCCACGGACGCCGTATTCGCCGCCGTTGGTACCGATCAGGACTTTGCCGTCCACGACTGTCGGCGCCATGGTTTCGGAGTAGCCTTTTTCCGGATCGGCGATCTGGGTTTCCCAAACCAGCTTGCCCGTCTTCGCGTCCAATGCCACCAGCTTGGCGTCCAGCGTGCCCATGTACAACATGCCGCCGAATGCCGCCACGCCACGGTTGTTCGGGCCGCAGCAATACACGGTAATCGGCCCCATGTTGTGCTTGTAGTGCCAGTATTCTTCGCCGGTAACGGCGTCGATGGCATGCACGTGATTGAAAGATGTGGTCAGGAACATCACGCCATCCACAACCAGTGGCGCGGTCTGCAGGGATTCGATCAGTCTGGTCTGAAATACGAATGCGGGACGAAGTTTGGATACGTTTCCGCTGTTGATCTGGTTGCCCGTGTAGTAGCGAGTCTGTTCATAGCCGCCGTTGACATGCAGCCAGTTGGCTTTTTCGCCATGGGCTTTGTTAAGGCGTTGTTGCGTGACCGGGGTGAGCTTGGACGACATCGGCCTTGCCGACTTTGTGCTTCCACCTTCAATTTCTTGCGCCTGTGCCGCGTGAAAGCTGCCGGCTATGAATATCGCGGCCGCGAGCAGCTTCATCTGGGTTGGTAGTTTCATAGGGATCTCCCGTTGTTATATTAATGAGTCATCGCGCCTGCCAGGGCGGAAATTGCGCCAAAGCATTTGCGGACGGGCAGACTATAGTGAACAATCCCAGCCCGCGAAAGAACTTCCTTCTGCACTCTATTTCCTATTTCAAATTACTGATCCATGAATCAATTCTCGAAAATGCTCGCCCTGGCGCTGCTGGTCTCCACGCCTTGTTTCGGGCAGCCCAGCGAGGCCGAACAAGGCTTGAATGCGCAGCTTCTGGTGGGGGCGAAAAACGACGACCTTCCCACGGTCAGACGGGCACTGGAAAAAGGGGCGGCGCCCAATTCCCGCAACCGCGCTGGGGATACCGCCTTGGTGACCTTCGCCCGCAAGGGCAATGAGGAAATGGCGGCCTTGTTGCTGGAAAAGGGGGCGGAGGTCGATCTTCGCAACCTCGACAAAGTCACGCCCTTGATGGCGGCGGCGTATCACGGACATACCGGGGTTGTCCGGCTTCTGCTATTCCGGGGAGCTAATCCGGATGCCGAGGATCAGCTCGGCAAGACGCCGATGGTTTACGCCGCCGGACAGGGATTCACCGAGGTCGTGGAGGCACTATTGGATGCGGGGGTGGATATCGACAAAACCTACCGCAACGACCTGACGGCATTGATGTGGGCGGCCGGCTACGGCAAGGCGCAGACGGTCAAGCAGTTGCTGGTTCGGGGCGCGGATCGATCCCGCAAAGACAATCGTGGCAAGACCGCCCTCGATATGGCACGCGAAGCCCGCCATGAGGCGGTGGTGGCGTTGCTGGCCGAGGCGCCTTGAAGTAGGGCAGAAATCGGCGTGTGTGGGGAAAATCCCTTGAAAACGTGTAGGTAATTGACGTCAGTACACCTGCCGGTCCCTGGCGAAATCCGCTAGAATCCACGCCCTTTTGAAGGCGCATTGTTAGCAAATGGCTTTGATTGTCCAGAAATACGGCGGTACTTCGGTCGGCTCGGCCGAACGCATCAAGAACGTTGCGCGGCGGGTGGCCAAATGGCGCGCGGCCGGTCACGACCTGGTGGTGGTGGTTTCGGCGATGTCGGGCGAGACCAACCGCCTGATCGCACTTGCCAGGGAAATCCAGTCGCAGCCCGATCCGCGTGAACTTGACGTGGTAGCGGCCACCGGCGAGCAAGTCACTATTGGCTTGTTATCCATGGCGCTTAAGGAAATCGGGCTTAAAGCCCGCTCCTACACGGGCGCCCAGGTGAAAGTCCTGACCGATAACGCGTTTACCAAGGCCCGCATTCTGAGCATCGATGAAGCGAGTATCCGGCGCGATCTGGCGGCGGGACATGTCGTGGTGGTGGCCGGATTCCAGGGCGTGGATGCCGAGGGTAACGTGACAACTTTGGGCCGCGGCGGCTCGGATACGTCGGGCGTGGCGCTTGCCGCAGCTTTGCATGCCTACGAGTGTCAGATTTATACCGATGTCGATGGGGTCTATACCACCGACCCCCGAATCGTACCCGAGGCCCAACGCCTGAAAAAAATCACCTTCGAGGAAATGCTGGAGATGGCCAGCCTCGGTTCGAAGGTCTTGCAGATTCGCTCGGTCGAGTTTGCCGGGAAATATGCCGTGCGGCTGCGGGTGTTATCCAGCCTGACCCCGCCGGAACTGTCCATCGAGGAAGAATCGCAGTCGGGAACACTGATTACTCTTGAGGAAAACGCGTACATGGAACAGGCGCTGGTATCAGGCATTGCCTTCAACCGGGATGAAGCGAAAGTGACGGTTCTGGGTGTACCCGACAAGCCGGGTGTCGCCTACCAGATTCTGGAGCCGATTGCCCAGGCCAATATCGAAGTCGATGTCATCGTTCAGAACATCGGCAAAGACGGCACGACGGACTTTTCCTTCACGGTGCACCGAAATGACCTGAAGAAAACCATGGACGTCTTGAAAACCGTCTGCGCCCGCATCGGCGCCCGTGAAGTCATCGGCGATGAAAAAATCTGCAAGGTCGGAGTGGTCGGGGTAGGCATGCGATCGCATGTCGGGGTCGCCGCCAAGATGTTCCGGGCTCTGGCCGACGAGGGGATCAACATCCAGATGATTTCCACTTCGGAAATCAAGATTACCGTGGTGATCGACGAAAAATACATGGAACTGGCGGTGCGGGTGCTGCACAAGGCGTTTGGCTTGGAAGGGCCACAATAAGACAGGGGCGAGGGACGAGGGGCGAGGGGGAAAACAGGGGTGAGGGACGAGGGACGAGGGAAGAGCCAGTGCCTCTAGTTCGCCAATGCGCTTTGGCGCGTCGGCGTCCCAAGCAATCAGTGATTGCTTGGTCGAACCAGAGGGTTCTCAATACTCGCCACTGCGCCAAATAAAAAGGACCCACAAGGAGTCCTTAGGTTGGCGGGAGGGATTGTGCCGGTCTCGCCTTAGGGCGATTCAGTCATCCCGCCGCGTATACGCTGCGGGACCGCCAACGCGCTTTGGCGCGTCGGCGTCCCAAGCAATCAGTGATTGCTTGGTCGAACCAGAGGGTTCTCAATACTCGCCACTGCGCCAAATAAAAAGGACCCACAAGGAGTCCGTTTTACTTGGCGGAGAGGGAGGGATTCGAACCCTCGATACAGGTTTAAGCCCGTATAACGCCTTAGCAGGGCGCCACCTTCGGCCACTCGGTCACCTCTCCGCATTGATCTGTCTTAGCTCGTAATACCAACTCCTTAAATATGCCTGCATCGCTGGTGGCCGCAGGTGGCGCGCAGCGCCAGCCATTTATCCTTATGCGCCAAGGCGCATATGGCCACTCGGTCACCTCTCCGCATTGATCTTCGCTAGCGATACCAACCTGCCAGTAAACCTCTGGCGGCAGACGCGCTTAGCGTACCCGGCCACCTTAGCTATTTAAGGCTGCGAGAGAATAGCACCGGCACCGGCTTCTGTCAGCCCGGAATTTCGCCGCGATGGTCCGGCCCGAGGGTGTTTGATATAATCCGCGCCTCAAAACGCGCCCGTAGCTCAGTTGGATAGAGTACTTGGCTACGAACCAAGGGGTCGTGGGTTCAAATCCTGCCGGGCGCGCCAGTTTTCCAGAAGGGGTCTGCATCATTGCAGGCCCCTTTTTGTTTTGCATGACGGAATTATCCCTATCGATCATCGGTCCCCGACTCTGGGGGGGCGGACATCCCAGTCCGGAAAAGTCATCCGGGTCACGAAAAAATCACTTGCCCGGCAGCCGAAAAGAGTAGAGTTTTCCCCGTGGCCGACGTAGTGCGGCCCATCTGCCACTGTCCGGATAAAAGTCCGGGATGTTTGTCGGGGCATAGGCGGACATAACAAGTCTCAAAAATCTTATGGAGGATCTCGCGCATGAAAGTTACGATCAATCGACAGGATAAGAATTACGAGGGCGATCCGCAGATGCCGCTGATGTGGTATCTGCGCGACGAACTAGGCCTGACCGGAACCAAATACGGATGCGGATCAGGACTGTGTGGCGCCTGTACCGTGCATATCGGGGGCAAGGCCGTGCGCTCCTGCGTGACACCAATGGCCGACGTATCGGGCTCTGTCACCACCATCGAAGGCCTTTCGGCCGACGGAAATCACCCGGTCCAGAAAGCCTGGCGCGCGGAAAACGTGCCGCAGTGTGGTTATTGCCAGCCTGGCCAGATCATGCAGGCGGCGGCGCTGGTTGCGGAAAAAAGCAACCCGTCGGATCAGGAAATCCTGGAAGCCATGTCGGGCAACATCTGCCGTTGCGGGTGCTACCAGAGAATTTTTGCGGCCGTGAAATCGGCGGCGAAGGGAGCCTGATATGGACAAAAAATATATGGATCAACCTATTCTCGAAAATGTCAGCCGCCGCAACCTGCTCAAAGGTGTGGTCGGCACCGGTGGCCTGGTTCTGGCTGCCCAGTTTGTACCCCGCATGGCCGAAGCGGCCTGGAAAACCGGCGCGGACGGCATGCCTGGCGGCGCGGTCTGGGATCCGCATGTGTTTGTGTCCATCGATCCAAGCGGTATTGTGACCATCGTCACACATCGCTCGGAAATGGGCACCGGATCGCGCACCAGCCTGCCAATGGTGGTGGCCGACGAAATGGAAGCCGACTGGTCCAAGGTCAGGATCGTGCAGGCGCCTGGCGACGAGCAGAAATATGGCAACCAGGATACCGATGGCTCACGCAGCATCCGGCATTTTGTGCAGCCCATGCGTACCTGCGGCGCTGCTGCCAGGGAAATGCTGGAACGCGCTGCCGCGCTCAAGTGGGGGGTGTCCGATGCGGATTGCCGCGCCATGAACCACAAGGTGGTGCATGTGCCCACGGGACGTGCATTGGGTTTCGGAGAACTTGCTGTGGCCGCCGCGGCATTGCCAACGCCCAAAGCGAAAAACATTACGCTCAAGGATCCTTCGCAGTTCCGATACATCGGTAAAGGCAATATCCAAATTACCGACCTGTTCAACATCACCACCGGCAAGGCCAATTATGGCCAGGATGCAACGCTGCCCGGCATGAAGTTCGCCGTGGTCGCCCGGCCGCCGGTCGTCTTGGGCAAGGCGATTTCCTATGATGCCGCTGCCGCGATGAAAGTGCCTGGTGTAGTCAAAGTGATTGCCATTCCCCAAACCCCCGCGCCCTTCAAGTTTGGGCCCCTGGGTGGCGTGGCGGTGGTGGCGAACAATACGTGGGCGGCGCTGAAAGGCCGCGAAGCGTTGAATGTGAAATGGGACGACGGTCCGAACCAGGACTACGATTCCGTAGCGTTCAAGGCAGGCATGGCGGAGCAGGCCCGCAAACCCGGCAAGATCGAGCGCAATGAAGGCGATGTGGATGCCGCCCTCGAAAGTGCCGCCAAGGTCATCGAGCGGGAGTACTACATTCCGCACGGTGCGCATACGCCGATGGAACCGCCCGCCGCTCTGGCGCGCGTGGCCGGAGGCAAAGCGGAAGTCTGGGCCTGTGTGCAAAGCCCCGGCGGAACCCGTGGTGATGTGGCGAAGACCCTTGGGCTGGACGAGAAGGATGTCACGGTTAATGTGACCCTGCTCGGCGGCGGTTTCGGCCGCAAGTCGAAATGCGACTTTGCCTTGGAAGCAGCCATTCTGTCCAAGGAAATGGGTGGCACTCCAGTCAAGGTGGTGTGGACCCGCGAGGACGACATCAAGCATGGCTTCTACCACTCCGTGTCGTACCAGCATGTCACCGCGGGCTTGGACAAAAACAACAAGGTCGTTGCCTGGCGCCATCGCAGTGTCTCGCCCTCGCTCATGTCCAACTTCATGCCGGATCCGAAGCGCGAAAGCTCTCTGGAATTGGGCCTGGGCCTGATCGATACCCCGTTCAATGTGCCGAATCTGCGGCTGGAAACTGGCGAGGCGGTCTCACATGCCCGGATCGGCTGGTTCCGTTCGGTCAACAACATTCCGCACGCGTTTGCCATGCAATCCATGGTGGCGGAATTGGCCCATGAACTGGGTCGCGATCCGAAGGATTTCCTGCTGGAGATGATTGGACCGCCCCGCATCGTCGATCCGCGAAAGACCGTGGCCGCCGAGCTATGGAATTACGGCGACCCATGGGACACCTATCCGGTCGATACGGCACGTACTCGCCGTGTGGTCGAGTTGGCGGCGGCCAAGGCCGGTTGGGGACGCAAGTTACCCAAGGGCAGTGGCTTGGGAATTGCGGTGCAACGCAGCTTCCTGTCCTACGTCGCAACGGTGGTTGAAGTTGCGGTGGACGACAAGGGCAATGTATCGGTTCCGAGGGTCGATACCGCGATTGACTGCGGATTTGTGGTCAATCCGGAGCGTGTCCGTTCGCAAATCGAAGGTGCCGCGGTGATGGGATTGAGCATCGCCAAATTCACCGAAATCACCTTCAAGGACGGCCGTGTGCAGCAGAATAACTTCCACGATTACCCTGTGCTGAGAATAGGCGAGGGTGCGATGGATGTGCGCACGCATATTGTGCCCGCGACATTCGACAATCCGTCGAGCGGTGTCGGAGAACCCGGCGTTCCGCCGTTTGCTCCGGCATTCTTCAACGCCGTGTTTGCCGCCACCGGCAAACGCATCCGCAACCTGCCGTTGGGTCAGCAACTCACCGCCTGATCTGCGGTTCTTAGAAAGTTCGAAGGGCCTGTGGCGACACAGGCCCTTTTTTTTAGATTCTCGCCTTGAGCGCGGTGTCCGTGACTTGCAGGCACTCGCTGATAAAAAACGCCTCGTGTTCCTCGGCCTCTACGGGTTCGTCGAAAACCTTGAATACCTGATCGCTCAGGAATTTTTCGTCGAATTCGTCCTGCACGAACCAGCGTAGTGCCGGCGGATAGGCGCGAATCACGATCAGGTCTTCGATCATCTTGTCGACAAAAAACTGGCGTGTTATGCCGGCATCCCGGGCCAGCGCGGCGTTGCGGATAAACTCGCCCCCTTCCGAACATTCGCCAGGGGCAATGGCATGGGCGGCGGAAGTGGCGCCGCACAGGGAGATCAGGATCAACATACCGGTAGTGCGGAGTCCTCGAGTCATGTGCACCCTCCATCAAATCGGGTTTGGCCGAAGTGGCCATGAGCGGCTGGCCCTGAATCGTCAGCTCGCTTCCGCACACCACATGCTTATAGTGTGCCAACCCATATCGAAGCGCCTGGTACTTCGATGCTGCGTCGCAACGGTGGCTGCGATCATCGGCAATTCTCCGAAGCCGGGTAAACTGGTACCAACGATAACAATGAAGGGTGTCCCACAAGGGGATACCGGTCTTCGACCATAAATGAGTGAAGGGTGAATGATGGGTCGGACACCTCGCGCCTAGTGCTTGGCACCTTATAAAAGCGGATGCACATGAAGATCATTTTCATTCTGGTGGCGTGCCTCGGAGCCTCGGCATGTTTTGCCGCGGAGACTGCCGAGATTGTCAAAAAAAGCGGTGATGCGGCGATCCAAGTTCGCGAGGGCGATGTCAATCAATGGATCGAGTACTACCAAAATCAGAACAAGTCGGCGACTCAAAAACGACCGAGTGATTCGACCGCCGGGCAGAAGCCTGAAAAGGGCGCTCCCGCTGCAAACCCAACCATCGCGCCGAACGAACGCAATCAGTAGCAATTCGGGCCGAGACTTGGCTTAAACGGTTTCGTCCGGTTTGAAGTCGAGTTCGACGCGCGCGCCACTGGGGTCATAGCAGAACAGTTGCCAGGTGCCGGAGTCGGCCTGTTTGCGCAATTCGTACTCGATGCCTTTTTCTTTCAGCCTGGCGGTGGTCGCCTTCAGATTCGAGGCCGAAAATGCCATGTGATCGAGAACCCCGGCTGCTTCCTTGGGCATCGGACGTCCTGCAATGATGTGCAACACGGCATTGTTGCCGCAATAGAGCCAAGCTCCCGGAAATCCAAGCGGCGGGCGATACCCTTCTTTAAGCCCGAGGATGCCGATGTAAAAATCCCGGGTCGCCGCCAGGTCGTGGGTCAGGACAGTGAAATGATTCATGCCTTCGATTGCCATACAGCCTCCCGTGCGCGCGGCGTTGTTGTGGAATATCCGATGACCATTTTACTCAATCGGACTGCCGGACGATGGGAGTGAGGATTCAGCGCTGCGTCCGCGCTGTTCATGTCATTTCAATCGACCCAATGCACCCATCATTCGTTCGAGTGCCAGATCCAGAACAGACCGTGGACATGCAAAATTTACTCGTATGAAGCCCGGTGCGTCGAACAGTGCGCCATCGTAAACACCGACGCCGGCTCGTTCGAGAATCGTCGTGACATCGGGAATTGCCAATGCGCGCGCATCAATCCACGAAAGATAAGTGGCTTCGGCGTGGGTAATTTTCAATGACGAGATCGCCCCGACCGCCTGCTCGACACGGTCGCGGTTGCCTCGTAGGTAATCCAGCAATGCAAGTTGCCATGACTTGCCATCCCGGTAGGCAGCCAGTGTGGCGATATAGCCCATCAACCCGATATGATGAACGATGCCCGCCATCACTTTTTTCAGGCGATCGCGCAGGGCAGGATTGGCGGCGATGGCATAGGCGCAGCCGAGGGATGGAAGGTTGAAGGTTTTGCTGGCCGACATCAGCGTCACCGTGCGCTGCGCGATGTCATGGTCCATAGAGGCAATCGGGACATGCCGTTTGTCCCGGTCCAGGATCAATCCGGCGTGGATCTCGTCGGAAACCAGCACCAGATCATGGCGCCGGCAGACTTCGGCGATGGCCGTTAATTCCCGGCGGTCGAATACCCTTCCGACCGGGTTGTGGGGGTTGCACAATAGGAGCAAGCGCGAGCGGGGCGTAATGGAGCGTTCCAGCGCCTCCATGTCCCAAGTCCAACGACTGCCCTCATGCAGCATCGGCACGCGAACCACGTTGCGCGCACCGTTGACGGGGGCCGAAAGAAAAGGCGGATAAATCGGGGTGGCGGTAATCACGTCGTCACCCGGTTCACCGAACGCACGTGCGACGACATTTAGACCCACTACCAGACCTGGAAGCCACACGATCCAGTCGGGATCGATCTGCCAGCCATACTCGCGTTCGAGATTGGCGACAGTTTCGCGCACCAATTCCTGCGGAGGCTGCGTGTAGCCGAAGATGCCATGATCCACGCGGCGATGGAGCGCCTCGACAATGGCCGGCGCGCAGGCGAAATCCATGTCCGCCACCCACATCGGGATCACGTCGGGTTTGCTGTACTTTTCCCATTTCATCGACGTTGTGTCGCGGCGATCGATCGGGGTATCGAAGTCGAAGTGGCGTTCAGTCATGAATCAAGGCGAAAACGCGTAAACACGAAGGATCACGAATACCCTCGCGACAGCGTGGAGTACCCTTTTTGGGAAAACACGAAGGTACACGAAGGAAAGGCAAATGCAAGATCGCGGCGCATTCGACTTGCGTCCATCTCGCGCGGAGTGCAGGATAAGGTTCAGGTCGGACACAAACGGGCTATTCAAGATGAACGCGACAAATGGAAGGCCGATTCATATTGACGCGCTTGCCGCCTTGGGGACTGTGCGGGCCTTTCCCCAAAATACCATTCTGGTCCATGAGGGAGATACCAGCGACCCGTTGTATGTAGTGCTGTCTGGAAAACTGAAGGTCTTTCTCGCGAACGAGGAAGGCAACGAAATTATTGTCGATATTCTCGGCCCGGATCAATATTTCGGGGAGATGGCACTCGAAGGTGAGCCGCGCTCGGCGTCGGTCATGACAATGGAGCCGTCCAAGGTGTCGATCATCGAGCGTGCACGATTCAGGGAATTTTTTGCCACGAACCCCGCGGCGGCTTATCAACTTTATCTGGCCCTTGTTCGTCGGGCCCGAAATCTGACCCGGACTGTGGGCGGGCTTGCGCTTCTCGATGTCTATGGGCGCGTGGCCCGGTTGCTGCTGGATAATGCTTCCGAGGAACTCGGTTGCCTGGTCGTGGCGGAGCGTATGACGCAGCAGGAGATTGCCAAACGGATCGGGGCTTCGCGGGAGACGGTGTCGAGGATTCTTACCGACCTTCGCGAAGGTAACTATATTGCCGTCAAGGACAATCGGATCACGATCCTGCAGCACCTGCCGAAGCGCTGGTAGCCTTTTACTTCAGGCCTCCAAGTAGTGTCACGGCCTCCTGCAGGTCGCGCGCGAGTACTACGGGCGTGCCAGTAATTCCTCACGGGTTCGTGGCTCTTGGTGTTGATGCAAACAAGCGAGCACATCAACTACTTCTGGTCGGATCCGGTAGTGCAACGAATAGGGAAACCGGCGAAATAGTCCTCGTCGGAGATCTGGTGGCTCAACAACCCGAAAGACATATGGATTCTCGGCGATCGACGCGTCGAGTGTCTCTAACTCCGTGACAAATCGAATACCCAATCCTTTTTGCTGCTCTTCCAGCCAGAGAAACGCATTCTCGATTTCAGCCTCAGCCTCGGCCCGGTACAGCAGGACGTACGGCATTCACGTATGCACACCGAGTTTTGTCTTGATATCCCCGAGCGTGACGCCTCTCTCCTGGGGATGATCGTGGTAGTAAGCAATGCGTCGGCGCAGTTCAACGCGCTGCGCCTCTGATATTGGTAAGTTTGACTCACCGATACTGGCCCAAATATCCCCTGCAAGTGCGATGCGCTCTTCCAAGCTTAGCCTTCGGGCCTCGTCCAATAGTTGTCTTGCTGACATCGTTGCACCTCAGTTGAGTACTTGATAAATTCGGTCGTTCTTTCGGTTCAGCCACGTGCATTAGTTTAATACACCCCTTGGCGACATGCGGAGAAAGATTCCCGAACCGCACTGTGGCACGTTCAAGTCGCTCGCACCTGCCTTTTACTTCAAGTCTCCAAGCAGTGCCGCAGCCTCCTGCAGGTCGTGCGTATCGCGACCTTCGGTGAACCAGTCATAGATCGGCTGTAAGAGCGAAATCGCTTCCTCAATTCGGCTTTCGCCTTTCAAAAGCGCAGCGTAATCGATCGCAGCGCGTAGTTCCCAGGATTTCGCTTGTTGACCGCGCGCTACTTCAAGCGCTTTTTGGAATATTTTTTCCGCTTCGGCAGACTGTCCGGCGCGCCGCAATGTGCAGGCCTTTATTCTGAGTATGTTGCTGAGACCATATCGCTCCTGCCAATTTGGCCGTTCGATTTGGTTCAAGGCATCGTCCAATAGCGTCAAGGCGGAGTCAATGTTTCCGCATTGCAGTGCACTCTCGGCGTGCTGGGCTTTGAAAGATGGGGCGACGATTAGCATACCAGCGTCGTGCCACTGAGAGAGGGCGCCTGCGAACTGGGCACACGCATCGAGTGGCTGATCAGCGTGGAGGAAGCACAACGCCCGAACGATGGGACAGTAGACGTTCAGGAAGAAGATCAGCCGCTGATCCTGCGCGATCTGTTCGCAAAGCTGCACGGAAAATTCCATGGTAGCTGTGTCTTCGAGGTAGTTAAACGCTTCATGTGCGGTGAACACGCGAACCCAGCACATATCGAAAGCGTGTTTGCGCGAGTCTGCATTGACAATTGCAGCATGGGCGGTAGTTCTGGCGCGATCCGGAAATCCCGATATCCACTCGGCACCTGATTTGTAGGCAAGGGCAATGGTTTTCGGGTCATGACTGATCAGTTCGGCCAGATGCCCGTCGCGTTCAGCGTTGTAGCGGGCAAGAATAACGTCTGCATGATGTATCGACTGCCGAAAATTTCCCATAAAGTAATGCGAGTTGCACGCACTCCAATGCCCGGCGAGCCGCATGTCTTCGTTGTCTCGCTCATCCGCGGTTGCGATCATCCGCTCGGCCCAGGCAAGCGAAGCCCCGATTTCGCCAATGCACAATCGGTAAACCCATAATCCCCAAAGAATTCGGAGCGTATAGTCGCCATCCACGCTGCTTTGATCCAAGCGTAGGGCGGAATCGAGATTGGCGAGGACCTGCGGGTGTGTATAGCCTTGCAATGCCACCCAGGCCATTCCCAAAAGCGTACGCAATTGGAGCTCATGCGTGTCTCGCTCCACGGAATCCGGCAAACTCTGGGCAAGGCTCAACCCTCTCTCGAAATAGCCAATAGCTTCCTGAAGTGCGACACGCTTCTGCGCCAATTCTCCGGCCTTTATCCAGTAGGGAATGGCGGTAGTGGTCATTCCCGCCTCGGTGAAGTGATGGGCGATCACTTCGGGCTCGGTGCCCGTCTTGGAAGGGAAGCGCTCGTGAATCGCCTTCGCGATCTGCGCGTGCAATTCCTGTCGCTTGGTTTTTAAAAGCGAGTCGTAGGCTGCGTCCCGTACCAGCGCGTGTTTGAAGACGTAAACCGCCTCGGGTGGGGTGCCGCGCCGGAACACAAGTTCAGAGGCCGTGAGCTTCTCCAGCGCGTCGACCAGTTGTGCTTCGCTCATCGGAGAGACCGCGGACACCAGTTCCTGGCTGAACTCGCGCCCCAGACAGGCGCCGATCTGGGCGATCTCCTTGACCGGGATCAGCCTGTCCAGCCGTGCCATGAGTGAGTCACGCAGGGTATTGGGAATGGTCAGCTTGCTGGCCGAGCCGGAGTAGTCGTAGCGATCCCCCAGGTCAATGATCAGGTTCGATTCCAGTACAGTCTTGGTCAATTCCTCCAGGAACAGCGGAACCCCGTCCGTCTTGTCAACGATCTGCGTGACGAGATCGGCGGGCAGGGGTTTTCCCCCGGCGACGCGTATCACAATGCTCGCACCCTGGGTGCGGCTCAGACGCGAGAGCGCGAGTGTGGTGACATGAAATCTTTCAGGCCACGGTGGCGAGAACTCCGGCCGGTAGGTAATCAGCACCAGCAGTGGCAATGTCGCGGTCCGATCGATCAATGCACCCAGTACCTCGATGGTGGTCGGATCGGCCCAGTGCACGTCCTCGAACAGCATAGCCGTAGGATTGGCGAGGGCAACAGTCGCCACCAAGTCCACCAACAAGCGGACTGTTTCATCCTTCTGTTTGGGCGGACTCATATCGAGCGGCCCATAACGTTGGTCACAGGGGATCGACAAGGCGCGCGCGAGCAGGCCGCAATCGGTGCGGGTGCGGGGTCTACCCCCTCTCCCTAGCCCTCTGCTTCGCTTCAAGTGTTCCCTTGTCCCGCCAGGGGAGAGGGAACTTGCTCTCCCCTCGACGGGGAGAGAAACGGGCGTCGCATCCCCCGCTTGCGGGGGAGGGGAAAGAAGATAGTGTTCGATCTTGTCGAGTTTTTGTTCCAGGGAATCATCGCGCTGAAAATTCAGTGCGCGCTCCAGATGGTTGGCGATGGGGTAAAAGGCGCTGTTGACGTAATAAGGAGAGCACTGGTACTGCATCGTCGTCTCGATCTGCGTGCCCAGCCGATCGCGGAAGGAACGCAACATGCGCGATTTTCCGATGCCTGGCTCCCCTTGCAGCAGTACCACCTGGCCTTCGCCTTTGCGCGAGACTTCCCAGCGTTCCTCCAGCAGCCTGGTCTCCTGTTCGCGCCCCACCATGGACGTAAGTCCTCCGCGTGTGGCGGCGTCGAAGCGACTCGGGATATCGCTCGGGCCAACCACCCTCCAGGCGCGAGTGGGCTCGGGAATGCCCTTGAGCACATGTTTTCCGCGATATTCGTATTCGAAGCTGCCAGCGGCGATCAACCATGCGCGTTCGCTGATGATGACTTCGCCTGGCTGCGCCAGCGTCTGAAGCCGGGCCGCCAGATTGGGTGTCTCGCCCACGGCACTTTTTTCGGACGCAAGGATATGCGAGACGACCACCAAGCCGGAGGCGATACCTATTCTCACCCTGAGGCGCTTCGCGTCTTCCCCGTCTAGTGCTGCCAAGGACTCGATCACGAACAGTGCCGCGCGAATGGCACGCTCGGCATCGTTTTCGTGCGCGAGAGGGTAACCAAAGTAGGCCAGGATGCCGTCGCCCTGGATCTGCGCGAGAAATCCCTCGTAGCGCTGAACCGCCTGAATGCAGGTGCCGTGGTAACGCGACAGGATGGACCGGTATTCCTCCGGATCGTAGGCGCTGGAAAGCGCTGTTGATTCCACCAGATCGCAGAACAGGATCGTCACCTGACGTCTTTCTCCCTGCGCCGTCAGGGACTCGATGGTCGAAGGGGCGCCGGCGCTCACATCCGGAGTCAAGCGGTTTGGGACGGAGGAGGTTGGCCCGCGCAGGGAAATCAAGAGGCGTTTTTGGTGCCCGAGCGAAACCCCCAGACGCTCGAAATCCTGCGCGCTGAGTTCGGCCAGAATGCCAGGTTCGACGTCGTGGGCTTCGAATATTTCGGCGTACTGCGGGAGCCCAATTGTTTCGAGCCATTGTCTTATGGTTTGCATGGCTCTCCCCCCTCAATGATTCGCTCAGGCTAGGCTATTTTTACCACCAGCCTGCCCCGATTGGAACCATCGAAAATCCGTGTCAAGGCCATGGGGGCATTCTGCAATCCCCCAAGGACGTTGGGCTGACAGTGTATTTTTCCTTCATTGTGCCAGCTTACCAGCGCGTCCGTGGCCTCGGCGGAGCGGTCCATGTAGTCGAGGAAAACAAATCCCTCAACGCGGGCGCGTTTCAGCATGAGATTGAGAAAGTTGTTCGGCCCGGCAGGGAAGGTCAATGAACCGCCGGAGTCATTGTAGAGAGATAGCATGCCGCAGATCACCACGCGGGCACCGGCGTTAAGAATATTCAAGACATCTTCGAGAATCGTGCCGCCGACATTATCGAAATAAACATCGACGCCGTGCGGACAGTGCTGCCGCAATCGCTTGAACACCGGCTCGGACTTGTAGTTGATTGCCGCGTCAAATCCAAGTTCCTTCGTGAGCCACTGGCATTTTTCGCTGCTACTGGCAATTCCGACGACATGGGCGCCACGGATCTTGCCGATCTGACCGACCAGCGATCCGACCGCCCCGGCGGCACTGGAAACCACCAATGTTTCGCCCGGTTTGAGCCGACCGACTTCGATCAGCCCGAAATACGCGGCGATGCCGGTATGCCCGAGCAGCCCGAGATGCACGGCTGGCGGTATATCCGTGTTGGCAGGCAGGCGCATCAGGAAATCCGCTTTGCCATCCGTGATCGAATAATCCTGCCAGCCCAACATGCCTGTCACCAGGCTGCCTTCGGGAAAACCGGTGTTGTTTGATTCCTCGACAATGCCGACTGTGAAACCACGCACTACAGAGCCCAGGTGCTGGGCGGGCAGATAGGTGTCCTCCTGCCACATCCAGGCCCTGTTGGTCGGCTCCAGAGAAAGATATTGGTTCCTGACCAGCACACGGCCGGGACCGGGCGCCGAGACCAGTTCCTCGTGCCACTCGAAATCCATCTCCCTGGCCAGACCGACCGGGCGGCGCGCCAGCCGCCATTGTCGGTTACGAAGCGAGTTCATTGTTTTGCTAACAACGGGTGGACAGGAATCAGGGTTGCCGTCTGCTTTTCTGATCAGCCGTGTCTGCGGTCTCGATGAACTACTTGAGCTGTAGCGTTCCTCGCCACTGTACATAAGACAGGTTTGGATCGGCGGTTGTTACGGGTTCGAAACTACCTCCGCCTGACGCCTTGGCATATTTGCCGGTTCCGGGGCCGACCTCGTAGTTGCCTGCGCCGAACGAAAGAGATCTGAAGCTGAACAAGTCGCCATCCTTGTCCACTCCGCCACACAGCGTAATGCAGGCGCCATCCTTGCCGTTTGCAGGGATCCTGCAAATCCATCGGCAGTCCATGGATTGCCCGGTGACGGGGTAGGTCGGATCTTCGGTCAATACGACCTGCCTCGATCCTCCGGTCAAATAGGTGCTGCCATCGGCGAGTTTGTGGCTTTCGGTGGGCAGAAGCGAGCCGATGTTTCGTCCGGAGTTGATTTTCCACGATTGGGCGAATGCGGATGACACCGACGTGGCCCCAAACGCCAACGCCAGGCAGAACAATATTGCGCTCTTGGTGTTCCAAATTAACGAGATTTGCATGAGTTTCTCCTCGGTTGAATATGCCAGGTCGTTTTGTCGTAACGGTCAGCCCGCCGCCACGACCCTTTTTGCCGGCGGGCTGAGCGACCTCTTGATGCTGCCAGCGCTTCCTTTGACAAACTCGATATTCGAGACGCCGATGGATGCGGCTTTTCGGCGGCGGAATTTGCGTTGTTTGCCTGATACGCAAGAGATGGACGAAGCATCGCACCCGCAGCCAGGACGGAGGGAGGACCCGGAGCACGGAATTGGTGTGACACGCGTCACACGGCAGGGGGCGTAGGGCGCAATCGCTATTGCGCCGAATGTGAACCGTCGTCGCGCAAGGGCGCAATGCGCTTATTGCGCCTTACCGGTCAGCGGACTTTGGTGCGTACTTTCTTGATACCGATGTGTTCCGCCGCGGCTTCGGCTCTCAGCCAGACGACAAAGTCCTTTACATCTTCGTTGCGCGAAGACGCGGCCGACTGAATGACGTAATACGCGCGCGCGGCGACCGATCTGGCGCTGAACGGTGCCACCAGCTTGCGGCCGCGAAGCTGCGGCTTCAGCAGGGGGCTGCGACCGAGTGCCACGCCTTGCCCGTTCATGGCCGCGACGACCACTTGATCGTAATGACTGAAATGCAAGACGCCGGACGGTTTCAGATCGGAAAGTCCCAGTGCCTGCAACCATTGCGTCCAGCCGAGCCAGGGAGCGATATGGCGGGCGTCCTCATAATGAAGCAGAACGAAGTGTTTCAAATCGGAAGGCGTCTTGAGCGGATGGGGATGGTTTTTCAGCAGCGCGGGACTGCATACTGGGAACACCTCTTCGTGGAACAGCTTGACCACGCCGTCTCCCGCTATCGGCCCGCCATAACGGATCGCCAGTTCGATCTTGCTTCGTTCCAGGTCCACCACGTCGGAGGTCGCCGATATACGCACATCGACTTCGGGGCGGTGCTTCGTATAACCCACCAATCTCGGGATGAGCCAGAGTGAAGCAAACGCTGGCGTCGTCGTTACGGTAAAGGTGCGCGCGGCCTGGGGGGTGCGGATGAGTGTGGTCGTGTCTTCCAAACGCCGCAGCACATCGGCGACGGTTCGATAAAGGGCCTCTCCGGCTTCCGTGAGCGTCAATGCGCGAGTGCGACGCTGGAAAAGCGGCGCGCCCAAACGTTCTTCCAATGTCTTGATCTGGCGGCTTATCGCGGATTGGGTCAGGAACAATTCCTCGGCTGCCTTGGTAAAGCTCAAGTTGCGCGCGGCTGCTTCAAACCCTTCGATCAGTCCCAGCGGCGGCAGGTTAAAGGGTTTGTTATTCATTCCTTGAACTCATGCATGGCATTCCTAAAAACCGTTTGAACGATGCGATCCACTTATAGAGAATGCATCCCACGCCGCACCTTCATGCGTGCGCGGCAGGAATGCAAAGGAGCATAACATGTACGTCGATCTGGCCCAAGCGGGCGTAGCGATTCCAAAACATCGGTCCGTGCCGATTCGTTCCGGACCTGGAACTCAAATGCTTGTGTTGACGGGATGCGTCTGGGTTACCCAGGAAGGTGATGGAAAGGACTACATCCTCGCCTCGGGTGATGCCATGGCAGTACGCAAAACAGGGCTCACGCTGGTCATGGCGCTCGAGGACAGTACGGTTTCGCTGGCGGTGCCCGAAAAATCCGGTGCGCAACCGGCAGAGCGGCACTATCCGAAGGGCGAGACAGTGGATTCATTGACGAACAGAGCGAAGCAACTACGTGCCGAATATATTGGGCATCTGGCGGGGCGCTTCAGGGGAAAATTGCGTCGGGCTGTATCAGGGTGGAGCGAATGGATACGTCATCCAGGCTCCATTTGAACCTAAAAACCGCAATTCAGCCACAGAGATCACCGAGAACACAGAGGGAATCAAGGAATTGGATCAGCAGGCCCCACTCACCAAACGGGTGAGCGTGATAAACAACTAACTTTCTTGATTTTCCTCTGTGAACTCTGTGTCCTCTGTGGCAAATAGCCTTTTCTAGGTTGAATCCTGTGCGGGAGGTGCCCATGTCAGATAGCCCGGAGCGAGTGGCAATTCATACAGCCGATGTCCCGGCGCGCAGCAAACCGTCGAACTATCCGGAGCCCTTCGCATCGCGCATGAGGGGCCGGGGAAAACTTCCACTGGGAGATTTCTTCGGTCTGATCCAATTTGGCGTCAACCTCACGCGACTGGCGCCGGGTGCCGTATCATCTCTGCGGCATGCGCATACGAAGCAGGATGAATTCATCTATATCATGCAGGGGAGTCCGACGCTTCATACGGATAAAGGACGGGAAAAGATGCTTCCCGGAATGTGCGCGGGCTTCAAGGCGGGCACAGGCAACGCACACCGATTGATCAACGAGACGCTCGATGAAGTCGTGTACCTTGAAATTGGCGATAGAACTTCGGGGGATGAAGCCAGTTACCCCGATGACGATCTAGTGGCGATGCTCGTGGAAGGAAAGTGGATTTTCGTGCATAAAGACGGCTCGCCGTATGCATGAACTCATTGCCCCGACGCGAGAGACAACCGGGATTAAGACCAAGGGCATTTCTAAAAGTCCCCTCTCCCCCGGGAGGGCTAGGGTGAGGGAACTCGTTGATTGTCTTTCCCTCATCCCAAACCTTCTCCCAGAGGGAGAAGGAGTATTTTGAATTCTTGGAGGCGCCCACAAGTGATTGTCGAACACAGAGAAGCAGGACAGATGATGCGAATACATGACTGCAAGCGGTGAGTTGCGCAACCCGGTGTGGCTTGCTGTCGGTGGGCTCATTGCGCTCGCGGCGGCTTTGGGGGTCGGAAGATTTGTCTATACCCCCATATTGCCTCTGATGATCGAGGATCTGGGGATGAGCAAAACGATGGCCGGCGCCCTGGCGTCCGCCAACTTCGCCGGGTATCTGGCCGGAGCCCTTGTCGCGGCCACGTCGGTGCTTCCGGGTTCGCGGCGTCGATGGTTGCTGACGGCGCTCATGGTCAGCGCAGTCACTACCGGCGCGATGGGCGTCCTGAATTCGACAGCGACATTTTTCGTGCTGCGTTTTCTGGGTGGATTTGCCAGTGCATTGGTTATGGTATTCGCCTCTGCGCTGGTGCTTGACCGCCTGAGCATCGCTGGACGCTCCCAACTTTCTGCAGTTCACTTTGCCGGCGTGGGTGCCGGAATTGCCGCTTCGGCCATTCTCGTGTCGGGAGTACTTGCGGCGGGTGGAAATTGGCGTTCGCTCTGGATGGCAAGCGGTATGCTTTGCCTCCTGGGGCTGGCAATTGTTTATGTCCTGATTCCGGATCGCAAGGAATCGTCCGGCTCCCCAGCATCAGGGCTGGCCGATAGGAAATCTGGACTTCGCAACCTGGTCATCGCCTACGGATTTTTTGGTTTTGGCTATGTGATTACCGCAACCTTCCTGGTGCTCATCGTCCGCGCATCGGAGCCATTGCGCAGCTCGGAGCCTGTCATCTGGTTTTTGGTTGGACTTTCGGCGGCACCTTCGGTCGCGCTCTGGGGATGGCTCGCTGGAAAGTTGGGCAATGCAAAGGCTTTTGCGCTGGCTTGCGTGCTGCTAGCCGCGGGCGTGGCGGCGAGCGTCCTCTGGTCAGCGGTCCCCGGAATCGTGGCCTGCGCTGTTCTGCTGGGCGGCACGTTCGTAGGTATCACCGCGCTTGGCCTGATCGAGGCGCGCCGCCTTTCTCAGGGCGACCCTCGACGCACGCTGGCTGTCATGACGGCTTCATTCGGTCTGGGCCAGATACTCGGCCCAACAGTCGCCGGTTATATGCACGACCTTACCGGCAGTTTCCTGATGCCTTCGCTCGGGGCTGCGGGCGCTCTAATGTTGGCCGCAACGCTGACGTTCAAACTGTCCTGCGAATCGCATTAATCGTTTCCGAATAAAAGGGCGTCCAGTGTTTGAACAGCGGCCCGTCCTCGCCATAAACGGGATCGCATTCGGGTAGGGGAGCGATTTCGATCTGTCATGCAGCCTTCAGAGTATTCGACAAGATCATTCGAGGACAAGCTTCGCGGGATGATACCTAGTTCGAGGCGACTTTAACTTGTTTGTTTAAGTATTGTTTTTTCGAGCCAAATGCCCATTATTGTGACGTTTGCTTGAGGGCACTCGATTCTCGACACTTGGTAAGAAAATAGCCATGCAATGGTCGATCCGGAACAAGCTTATCTTCGGCGGCGGTACGATCATGGGTATTGTGGCGATTTCCAGGTATTTCGCCAGCGAGCAAATGCGCGTGGTCGCGGCAATTCTGAAACACAGCAGCACGATCGAGGCACCGCTCACGGAAGCGGGGCAAGAGATGCAGATCAACCTCCTCGAAACCGGCTACGCAGTGCTGGCCTACCTCGATGACAATGACCCCGCACACCTTGCGCGCATCGGTGACAGCAGCGAAAGTTTCTCCCGCTATCTGGTGCAATACGAAACCCTGGCGCTTGCGCCGCGTTTGAAGGACATCGGGCGCAAGGCGAAGGAGGGATTCGAGCAGTTTCGCACCCTCGGCGAACAGTTGGTCCGGACCAGCGACGAAAAATCGCGCAAGATGACCGAGGCGCTGACGATGTTCCAGGTTATGAACGCTCTGATCGCGAAAAAAATCCTCCACGTAACGGGCACGCATTCTCCGCCATCAGGTGACAAGCGTGACGCCGCGATCATGATGCAGATCAGCCTCCACGATTTCGAGCGGGACTTGGCGCGTCTAGACGACGCGGTTAACGCCGGATGGGAAGCACGGGCCAGTCAGTCCGCGCTGAGCTTCGGCGAGCATGGCAAACGCTATCTGCGCAACGCACTTTCCCCCCCAGGAAAGAAAAGCGATGGACGAGGTCGAGCGCGACTTCGCCGTGCTGCAGAAAAATATCGAAGAAATATTCGATTTGTCCCGTTCGCGGCGGCTTGCCGTCGCGGAATTCATCCAGATTCTCCGGACGATGGACAAGCTGTTGGATGACGAACTCCAGCTCGCTGCCCGAGCCGAGATGGAGGCGGATCAAAAGCGCTCGTTCGCGACCATGGATTGGCTTAATACAATGCTGATCGGGATAATGTTGAGCGGGAGCGTGCTGGGTACGGCGGTCGGAATCGCGGTGTACCGTGGCGTCACAAGACCCGTCAAGCGTTTGGCCGCCATGACGCAGGCGTTGGCGCAAGGTAAAGTCATCGTGCCGGGACAACTGGAATCCAAGGACGAATTCTCGGAGCTGATACGGTCTTTTGGAGACATGGCGTTGGCGCGCACGCACGCGGAGGGACAAATCCGCTCGCTGAACGCCGAACTGGAACAGCGCGTCGAGCTGCGCACCTTGGAGCTTGATCGGACCAACCGCACCCTGGAGAAGCAGAATTTCGCCGCCGACCAAATGACCAAACTGACGAACTTGCTGCAAACCGCGGACGACATGACGGAAGGCGGCGAGATTCTCGGGAGTTTATTGCCACCCTTGCTCGCCCTGCACGGCGGGGCCATTTATCTGAACTCGAATTCGCTCGATCGCCTGGATTGTCTGACCCAGTGGGGTAAGGCCCCCCAAGTGCTGACAATTTATCCGATAGATTGCTGGGGCATCCGCCGTGGCGGACCCTACGGGGCTAGCGAGGGAGCGCAGGTCGTCGTTTGTTCCCACGTTTCCGCCGAAACGCGGCAGCAACCCTATCTTTGCGTGCCTCTGACAGCGCAAAGCACTTCCATAGGACTATTGCACGTGAGTTTCGCCGCCGATACGCAGCCCGAGACAAGCCCGGAAAATGTGCGGGAGAAGGTGTTTCGAGTCACCGATCAGCTTGCTCTGGCTTTGGGGAATCTCAAGTTGCGCCAGACGCTGCGCGAGCAATCGATTCGCGACCCTCTCACCGGCCTGCACAACCGCCGATTCTTCGAAGAATCGCTGAACCGCGAAATCGCGCGCTCGGCGCGTGACGAGGAACCGCTCGCCGTTGTCATTGTCGAGGTCGACAAATTCAAAGCCTACAACGACCAATATGGGCACGATGGCGGAGACGCGGTGTTGCGCGCGTTGGCCCGCCTGATGAAGAATTCGGCGCGAGCGGGCGATATCGTTTCACGCTACGGCGGCGAGGAGTTCGCCATCCTGCTCCACGCCACGGCGCTGCCAGGCGCTATCGTATGGAGCGAGAAGCTCAGGGTAAACACGCGGCAGATGGAGATCAAACACGCCGGTCATATACTGCCGCCGGTGAGCATTTCCCTCGGTGTTGCGCTGCATCCGGAATATGGGATGAGTGCCGCTGAGCTGATACAAGCCGCCGACGTCGCACTCTACGAGGCCAAACACAGGGGCAGAGACCGGATCGCGATTGCGGGCGATCAGCTTCCAGCGCCCATACTGGGAGCGTAAGTCCCAACCGATCCAACCATCCCGTAGCCCGCATTTCAGGGCCGCCGCCGATAGGCTCAGTAGCGCCACCCATTGGCCGCGCCATCTGCTCTTGATAGAGCACTTCCTCCGTGCACTCGATTGGCCGTACCTGGATCTCCGCGAGTGCTTTGCTTGTGAATTGCGCCGATTCCATCCGGTCCTGACGCCCGGAATCTTTGGTGCTGTCCAGAACCTCGGCTTAAAGCTCTGATTTCGACAATTATCCTAGAAAAAGCTATTTGCCACAGAGGACACAGAGTTCACGGAGCAAAATCAAGAGTGTATGTAGTTTTTCATGTTCACCCATTTGGTGGGTGCGGCATGCAGACTCGAGTCCTCGAATCTCTCTGTGTTCTCTGTGGCTGAATTGCCGTTTTTAGGATTATTCAAAATAGCGCAAATTCGCCCTGAGCCCGAGCCAGTGGCTGGCATTACCCAATCTGGTGAAGGAGGGAGTAGCATGGTTCGGCTGCGGCGTGAAAGCCATCCGCAGGTTTTCCCAGGAGACCCATCATGACTCTATGCCCAATCGCGTTAGCGGTAACTTGCCGGAAGTGCGCCATATTCAACGCCTGTCCCGCCAAGGGGATTATCGGCGACTACAAAAAAGACGTGCCGCCCATGGACTCGAAGAAAAAATAATAGATTAGAAGCGGGCGATTGCCGGTTTGCCGCGGACGCAAATATTCCTTGACTGCAGCAGACGAAAGGTGCTTACTTGTGGCGCTTCCGCACGCCGGATCGAGATAGATTCTCAATCCAAAGCTTGACGATCTGGTTGTTGCCCAAGACTGCCGCTGTTGCGAGCGCCATGTGGTTCTGGTGCACCTGATGCGGCACGGGTGGCGACCAACATACACCCGACGTTTGAGGGTTATTTCGGTTAGGGCGCTGAAGCAAGACGCAGAGGGCGTGACGTGAGTCGCGCCTTTTGCATTTTAGGCTACAGAAGACAGAGGACAGAGCGTCTTACCTTCGCCCCTTGTCCCCCGTCCCTCGCCTGAATCGTACCGGGCGGTGGGTGCGGAACGCCCCGGCATAGCGACGCTCCTCCCGATTACCGTTCACCGTTCACCGTTCACCGATTGCCGTTTACCCCTCACGCCTCACCTCTACTACTTCGCTTCCTTTTCCATCAATTTCTCGACCAGGCCGGTGGGCACGTCGGCGTAGTGGTCGAATTCCATGGTGAAGGTGCCGCGGCCGCTGGTGGCGGAGCGCAGGAAGTTGATGTAGCCGAACATTTCCGCCAGCGGGACGAAGCCCTGGACGAAAGCCTGCGCGCCCTTGTGACCCTGGTCGGTCACCTGACCACGGCGACGGTTCACATCACCGATGACGTCGCCCAGATAATCGCTCTCGGTGACAACCTCGATACGCATGATCGGCTCGAGCAGTTTGGGTTTGCTGGCTTTATGCGATTCGCGGAAGCAGCTTCGTCCGGCAATTTCAAAGGCCAGCGCCGAGCTGTCCACGTCGTGGTACTTGCCGTCGATCAGCCGTGCCTTGAAGTCCAGCACTTCATAGCCGGCCACCTGGCCGCGCTTGGATTCGGTGCGAATGGCATGTTCGACCGCCGGGATAAATTCGCGCGGGATACGGCCGCCGACGATTTCGTCGGAGAATTCCACGCCAGTGCCGGGTGGCAGCGGCTCGAACACCATTTTCACTTCAGCATACTGGCCCGATCCGCCGGACTGTTTCTTGTGGGTGTAGATGTGCTCGACAGCGGTGCCAAAGGCTTCGCGGAAGCTCACGCGCGGCTTGCCCATGTTGGCTTCGACGCCGAGTTCGGTGCGCATGCGGTCGATGGTCACTTCCAGGTGCAGTTCGCCCATGCCGCGCAGCACGGTCTGGCCGGTATCCTGGTCCACCGACAGGCGCAATGAAGGATCTGCCTTGGCCATCTTGTACAGCGCGGTGGAGAGTTTTTCCACATCGCCGCGTGTTTTCGGCTCGACGGCGACGCTGATGACGGGATCGGGGAAGCGCATGCGTTCGAGCAGGGCGGGATGCGCGGGGCTGCACAGCGAATCCCCGGTCTCGGTATCCTTCATCGACACAAAGGCGCAGATGTCGCCGGCGCGGGCTTCGTCGATATCCTTGGTGACATTGGCCTGCACTTCCACGATGCGACCGATGCGCTCTTTCTTGTCGCGGGTAACGTTGAGCAGGGTGTCGCCCTTCTTGATCACACCGGAATAAACACGCGCGAAAGTGAGCGTGCCGAACTGGTCGTTGATGACCTTGAAGGCCAGGGCGCGCGCCGGGGCGTCGTCCTTGACTTCCTGGCTGCCGATGACCTTGCCGTCCGCGTCCACCATGGATATGCCGCCGTTCTCACCGGGGTAGGGCAGGTAATCGACCACGGCATCGAGCAATTGCTGCACACCCTTGTTCTTGAACGAGGAACCACACAATACCGGCACCAACTGGCCAGTGACGGCACCCTTGCGGATGCAGGACTTGAGCATGGCCGTATCGTATTCGCCGGTTTCGACCAGCTTCATGAAGGCGTCGTCGTCCAGCGCCAGGGCTGACTCCAGCATGTCCTTGCGCAGCGCCGGAATTCGGTCGATCCAGTCATTGTCCGCGTTACTGGGGAATTTGAAGCGGGTCTTGAGCTGGTCGAGCGGCACTTCTTCCCAGACGCTGTCCTTGTCGTCCGAACTCCAGATGTAGGCGACATTGGCCACCAGATCGGCCATGCCGGTGAACAGGTCGTGACTGCCGATAGGAATATGCAAAAGCAGGGCATTGGCGCCCAGACGTTCCTTGATGCCTTTTACGCAGTGGGCGAAATTGGCGCCCATGCGGTCCATTTTGTTGATGTAACAAATGCGCGGCACGTTGTACTGATTGGCCAGCCGCCAGTTGGTCTCGGTCTGCGGCTCCACGCCGGCCACGCCATCGAATACCACCACCGCGCCATCGAGTACGCGCAGGCTGCGGTTGACCTCGATGGTGAAGTCCACGTGGCCCGGGGTGTCGATCACGTTGATGTGATAGCCCTTCCATTCGGTGGACACGGCCGCGGACTGAATGGTGATGCCGCGCTTGCGCTCCTGCTCCAGGTAGTCGGTCGTAGTGCTTGCCTTGCCATCCTTGGTGTCGTGCACCTCGATGATCTGGTGCTTGCGGCCGGTGTAATAGAGCACGCGCTCCGTGGTTGTTGTCTTGCCCGCGTCAATGTGGGCGATGATGCCGATGTTCCGATAAACCTTGATATCTTCTTGCCGAGCCATAAATTTTGCCTTTCAGGTATGCCATGGACCCCCCCGGGCGAGCCACCCGAGGGCAAAAGGCGAGCACATTACACGAAGGCGCGCCGGACGGCGAGGGGGGGAGCCCGTTTCGGGCTAAATTTTGCGGTTGAAACAGGGTTTTCCCCCAGGGGTGCCGAGGGTAAAAGCAAATCCTGATCCAATGCTGTTCGGTTAGCCGTTCGGGCTGAGCTTGTCGAAGCCCATTCGCCCTTCGACAGGCCCAGGACGAACGGGATTAAGCGTACAGGTTTGAGTCCCGAGCCCAAGCCTGGCGAAGCGATTCTCCGGTCGCGACTTGGGAGTTCAAGCCGTTCCCAGCCAGCGCCTGCGCACAAGCGCACCGTCCTTGTTGTTATTAACACTGAGCGACCAGGTATCCGGTCTTGCCGCCAGGAGGGTCATGTTCAGTTGATACAATTCATCGCGGCGAAAAATGTGCAGAGTGACCGTCTCGCCGGGGCGGTGCCGGGCGAGGCGGCTCTCGAAATTCTTTCCCGTGACCTTGAGCCCGTCGAGGGCGGCAATGACGTCCCCGGCTGCCAAACCTGCTCTCTGAGCGGCTCCCCCGTCCAGTACATGGGTGATTTTTATCTCCCCGCCTTCGCCTGAGGTGCGAATTCCGGTCTCCACGCGCCGCGCCAGCGCCTGCGGGGATTTCGTGCCGCGTTTGCCGCCGCGGTCGGCTGCGGATTCGGCAGGACGGATCCCGGAATCCAGGCCGGCCAGTGCCAGCAGCGGTTTGAGGGGCAATTCGGTGGTCGAGCGCAACGCCTGGTCAAAGAAGCGCTTGAGGTTGAGACCGGAGACTTCCGCCGCCAGGTTTTCCACGCCGTCCTCGGCCACGCCGATATCCTTGAGGCCGTGGCGCTTCCAAAGGGCGCGCATGACGTTGTCCAACGACTTGCGGCCACGGGTCCGGGTGCGGATCAGCAAATCGAGGCAAAGCGCGACCAGGCTGCCCTTGACGTAATAACTGACCATCGAGTTCGGGGCGTTCTCATCCTGGCGGTAATACTTTATCCAGGCATCGAAGGAAGATTCGGTCACGGTCTGCTTGTTGCGCCCGGTGTCGCGTTGCACCTGGGTGATGGCCTTGCCAAGCGATTCGAGGTAAGCCTCGCGCGATATCAGCCCCGAGCGCACCAGGAACAGGTCGTCGTAATAGGACGTGATGCCTTCGAAGGCCCAGAGCAGGGTGGTGTAGTTCTCGCGGTCCAGATTGTAGGGGCTGAAGGCGGCCGGCTTGAAGCGCTTGACGTTCCAGGTGTGGAAGTATTCGTGTGAGCACAGGCCGAGGAAAGTGCGGTAACTTTCCGGCGTCCCGGCCACGCCGGTCTGCGGCAGGTCGTCACGCGAGCAGAGCAGCGCGGTGGAGTCCCGATGCTCCAGCCCGCCGTAGCCCTCGCCAATAACCGTCACTAGGAATACATAACGTTGCATCGGTGCCGGTTCGCCGAAAAAACGGATCTGCGTTTCGCACAGGGTTTTCAGGTCGCGGGCAAGGCGTGCCATGTCGGCGCGATGCCGGCCGGTGATGGCGATATCGTGTGGAACGCCGCAGGCTCGAAAGGTGGCAAGGGTGAAGCTGCCCGTTTCCACCGGATGGTCGATCAGCTCGTCGTAGTTGGCCGCCTGGTAGGTGCCAAATCCGTAGGGCTTGGCGGCTTTGCGCCGCATGGCGGTGGCCACGCGCCACTTGCGGTAGCCTGCGCCCTTCGGTGGCAGAATTTCGACTTCGCATGGGGCGTCCTCCCGGCCTTCCACTTTCAGAAACACCGACGGTCCGTTGAAGAAAGCGTGGGTTGTGTCGAGGTGCGCGCCGCGCACGGACAAGTCCCAAGCGTAGACCTCGATGGTGACACTCACCGGCCCATGGGTGGGTTCAACTTGCCAGGTGTTCTTGTCCAGTTTCGCGATGGATAACATCCTGCGTCCGCTCTGCGCCTGGATGCGGACCACGTTCCTGGCAAATTCCCGGATCAGATAACTGCCCGGAATCCAGGTCGGCAGGGAGAACTTCTGTCCTGCGGGATCCGGGTTGCTGACAGTGCAGCGCACTTCGAATAGATGTGCCTCGGGGTGGGAAGGAAAGATGCGATAGTGAATGGCGGCGGTCATTGGTTCGGTTGGATTGGTGAGAGCAGACCGCTTTATGGCGGGGAAGCGGCGACTCGTCAAGGCCGGCTTCGTGTGCTGGCCGGGCGATCGTGAATTGAATTTACCGGATGCAACCCCTGTTGCATAATCGGAGCAAGAGCAGTTCCCCGGTTACCCATCCCGAATGCAACATGGTTTTTGAGAGTCAGCAGATGAAACTCATCATCGCCCGCCCCAGTCCCTATGCACGCAAGGCGCGCATCGCGCTTCTTGAGAAAGGCCTTGCGTTCGAGACCGTCGTTGAGAACCCCTGGCTGCCCGATACCAAGATGCCCGGCTTCAATCCTCTGGGCAAAGTCCCGGCGCTGGTGCTCGACGACGGGCGCGTGATTCACGATTCAAAAGTGATCGTCGAGTATCTGGAAACTTTGAATGCGCCACCTGCGCTGATTCCGGATTCCCCGCAATTGCGCATCGAACACAAACAGATCGAAGCCATTGCCGACGGCGTGTGCGATGCCGTGGTGCTGGTCCGGCTCGAAGGCGCGCGCCCGAAAGACAAGCAAAGCGCGGACTGGGTTGCGCGTCAGCACAAGAAGATCGTCGCAGGCACTGCGGAACTGTCCCGCCTGCTCGGGGAGCGCGAATGGTTTACCGCACATGGCTTCGGGCTGGCCGATGTCGCCGCCGGCTGCATGCTGGGTTATCTGGATTTTCGCTACCCCGAGTTTGACTGGCGCCAGACCGCGCCCAACCTTGGGCGCCTGCATGCCAGGCTTTCGGCGCGTCCCTCGTTTGTGCAGTCTGTTCCGCAGCCGCAGGAGTTGCCGGTGACGCGCTGAGTTGAACGCAGCATGAATCCCGATCTGCGCTGGCTGGTGCCGGCGGCGATCTACGCGGTGGCACAGCCGTGCATCGCCGCGAAGTACATGAGCGTGGAAGAGGCCATGAAGCTGAGCTTTCCGGTCGCGGAAGCGTTCGTTGAAAAAGTGGTGCAGTTGTCGCCCGCGCAAATGCAAGCGATCGACCAAGCCTCGGGTGTGCGCGGGCGCAGCGCGAAACAGCAAGTCTGGGTGGTTATGGTCAAGGGCAGCGTGGCGGGGTGGTTCCTGATCGATCAGGTGATCGGCAAACACGAGTTGATCACTTACACGCTGGGCATCAATGCTGATGGTAGCGTGCGGCAGGTGCAAATCATCGAGTACCTGGAAACCTATGGTTCCCAGGTGCGCTACCCGGCGTGGCGTGACCAGTTCGTCGGCAAAACCGTCGAAAGTCCTCTGGAACTGGAGCTTGATATCGGCAACATCACCGGCGCGACCCTGTCGTCGAGACATCTCACCGAGGGCATCAAGCGGCTGCTGTTTCTCCACCAGGCCGTGCTGCGCTGAGCGGCGATTATTTGCTCCTTGTTCTCCGCGGCTCAGCGCGAAAACCTCAATCGCAATCGACTCACGCGGAGGCGCAGAGATGCAGAGGCGAACGAATAAGGTCCATAGCCTCTCTGCTTCTCGGCGTTTTCGTGTGAAAAATCCCACTTCAGATCCACTCACGCGGAGGGGATATTCGGAGAGGGTCAAAGAAGGCCTTTATTTTTTTATGTACTCGGCGTTTCCGAGCCAAAATGGCATTATGAAACCGCTAGATGACATAACTGGCGCGATCGTTGACTCAGCCAAGAAGATTAACATGGAGCTAGTGTGGTGCTTCGTACTTGGTGGCTCTTATGATTGAGTGCTGTCACGGCTGTCTGCGCGACAAAAGCGGCGAAATTGGTGCCAGACAAGGCGCAAACCGCAGCCAGGTTGAACACCTGGCGAGGATTTGTAACGCCGCATGGCTCCGATTCTCGCCGTCTTTTGTGCCGTCAAGTACGAAGCACTACACTAGGCTCGGGATTGCTCGAATCTGTGTATGAGGCCGTGCTGGCCGGGGCACTGGAGCGCAGTGGCCTGCAGGTGGATCGGCAAAAGTCTATCCGCTTTGAATACGACGGGATGAATTTCGAATAGGGATTCCGTAGCGACTTGCTGGTGGGCGGGCGCGTCATCGTGGAACTGAAATCCGTGGAGAAGCTCGCGCTCGTTCACAGCAAACAACTGCTTACCTATCTTAGATTGATGAAATTACCGGTCGGCCTGCTGGTCAACTTCGGCGCGCCCACGCTCAAAGAAGGTCTTCACCGTGTCGTCAACAACCTCGATTCCTCCGCTTCTCCGCGTCTCCACGTGAACCGTCCCCCACGACATGAACGCGTCCCTGCAATCGTCCCCGTAGAGCGACCTCGTGATTTGGCGGGGCATGGTGGATCGCAAATACGATTTCTGAGTCGGGGTAATCTCGGCTAAGCATTCCGGCCTCGGGGAGGGTAGAATTTCCCTTGCTCGATTTCAGGGCGACTGCCTTTTAAGATGGCTGCGGCGGCGCCAGGACAAAAAAGAACAATGCCTTCAAGAAATTGAGCCCATAACGAGGAGAACCTGGAACCCATGGACTACCATTCCCCCACCACTGCCAAAGACGCGGCAGGGTTGCTGGCCAACGAAGGCGCGCACGTGCTGGCAGGAGGCACGGATTTGTTGGTGAAATTACGCGCGGGATTTGTCGCACCCCGCATGCTGGTGGACTTGAAAGCCGTGCCGCGCCTGCGCGGCATCGAAAGCGATGCGCGGGGCTGGCGTATCGGCGCGGCAACTCCTTGCGCCGAGATTGGCGAGCATGCTGCATTTGCGGCGGCCTGGCCGGGCGTGGTGGAGGCTCTGCAACTCATTGGCTCGACCCAGATTCAGGGCCGCGCCACGCTGGGTGGCAATCTTTGCAACGCTTCCCCTGCCGCCGACAGCGTGCCCGCACTCATTGCCGCCGGTGCGATATGCGAAGTGGTCTCTACTCAAGGCGTTCGCGAAGTGCCGGTAGAAGCCATCGTCACCGGGCCGGGACGCACCTCTCTGGCGCGTGGCGAATTTGTCCTGGGATTCCGCTTGCCCCAGAAATTGCCGAAGGCGGGTGATGCGTACCTTCGCTTCATTCCCCGTACGGAAATGGATATTGCCGTAGTGGGCGCCGGTGTGTCGCTGGCGCTGGATGCTAATGGCGTGTGTACCCATGCGCGAGTAGGGCTGGGTGCCGTGGCCCCGACACCGCTGCTGGTTGCCGAGGGGGCCAAGGCTTTAATCGGGACTCGTGTGGATGCTGCGGCTCTGAAGGCATTGACTGCTGCTGCGAGTGCCGCATGCAAACCTATCGACGACAAGCGCGGCACGGTTGCCTATCGCATCAAGGTGGCGGGAGTGCTGGCGCGGCGTGCTGCGACCATCGCACTTGAACGCGCCACCAATAAAAAATAAAGGTAGGAGAACAACATGGCAAAACAACATGTGACAACAACCGTGAATGGGGACTCCGTCGAGTTCCTGTGCACGACGGAGCAGACGCTTTTGGACGTGCTACGCGACCAGTTGTTCCTGACCGGCAGTAAGGAAGGCTGTGCCTCCGGGGATTGCGGGGCATGCAGCGTGATGCTGGATGGCCGGCTGGTGTGCGCCTGCCTGGTGCTGGGCGTGGAGTCCCAAGGTCGCAAGGTGGAAACCATCGAGGGCATGGCAAAAGGCGAAACGCTGCATCCCCTGCAACAGAAATTTCTGGAACACGCCGCCTTACAGTGCGGCATCTGCACGCCGGGGTTTCTGGTGGCGGCCAAAGCGCTGCTGGAAAAGAAGGCCAATCCCACCGAGACCGAAGTGCGATATTGGCTGGCGGGCAATTTATGCCGATGCACCGGTTACGACAAGATTGTGCGTGCGGTCATGGATGCCGCCGCAGTGATGCGAGCGGCCTGACGGCAGCGTAAGGCAATGTAGCCACAGAGGGCACAGAGAACACAGGGAGATTCATAAATAATGCATGATCGACAGTCCGAACCTTACTGGAGTAGGAGCAATTTGATCCACACATTATTCTGTCTCGACTTTTCTCTGTGACCTCTGTGTCCTCTGTGACCTCTGTGTCCTCTGTGGCATAAGTTTTTTCGAACTAAAGCGATATTGACGAAGGGAGTGATGCGATGAACGACATGACAGCCCCGGAACTGGTCCAGCAAAAACTGAAAATCGTCGGCACCCGGCCATTGCGCCCGGACGGTGTTGATAAGGTGACCGGACGCGCCAAATTCGGCGCCGATCTGCATGTGGCCAACATGCTGATCGGCAAGGTGCTGCGCAGCCCCCATGCACATGCGCGCATCAAGTCGATCGATGTGTCGAAAGCCAAAGCTCTGAAAGGCGTGAAGGCGGTGATTACTTCCGCAGACCTGTGCGATCTGCCCTCGGAATTCATTCCGGCAGGCGAGATGATGGTGAATTTCAAGGATATGACCCGCAACGTCATGGCGCGCGAGAAGGTGTTGTACGAAGGTCATGCGCTGGCGGCGGTGGCAGCGGTGAACGACGCGATCGCCGCGCAGGCGCTTGCGCTGATCGAGGTCAAGTATGAAGTGCTGCCGCATGTGATGGATGTCGCCAGGGCCATGGAGCCCGACGCGCCGCTGCTGCATGACGATATGTACACGATCGGCGTAGAGCCCAAGCCGGCCAAGCCTTCCAATATCGCCAAGCGCGTGGAATTCGGTTTCGGCGATCTGGCAGCGGGTTTTGCCAAGGCCGACGTCGTCGTCGAGCGAGAATTCTCGACAAAGCCAGTGCATCAGGGCTACATCGAACCGCATGCCTGTCTGGCGAACGTCTCGGAAGACGGGCAGGCGGAATTGTGGTGTACCACCCAAGGTCAATTCATCGTGCGTGCCTTCTGCGCGAAACTGCTGGGCATGGATGTGTCGAAGCTGCGGGTGACCGCCTCGGAAATCGGCGGCGGTTTTGGCGGGAAAACCGTGGTGTATCTGGAGCCGCTGGCGCTGGCGTTGTCGCGCAAGGCTTGTCAGCCGGTGAAAATGACCATGTCGCGCACCGACGTGTTCCGCGCGAGCGGACCGACCTCCGGTGCCAAGATCTGGGTCAAGGTAGGCGCTACCAGGGATGGCCGTATTACCGCGGCCGATGCGTTGCTAAAGTATCAGGCTGGTGCTTTTCAGGGTTCGCCGGTGCAGCCCGGCGCCATGTGCGCCTTTGCGCCCTACGATCTTGAAAACGTGCGCATCATTGGTTTTGATGTGGTGGTGAATCGTCCCAAGGTGGCGGCTTACCGCGCGCCGGGCGGGCCGATTTCGGAATACGCCGTCGAGAGCGTGATCGATGAAATCGCCATGAAGATCGGCATGGACCCGATCGAGTTTCGATTGAAAAACGCCGCGAAGGAAGGCACGCGCGCCCCTTACGGTCCAAAACTCGGCCCGATCGGACTGGTGCAAACGCTGGAAGCCGCGCGCGCCCATGCACATTACAGCGTGCCGCTCAAAGCCAATCAAGGCCGCGGTGTGGCGTCGGGCTTCTGGTTCAACATCGGCGGCGAAACCTGCGCCTCGATGAATCTGGGCGAAGACGGCAGCGTGGCCATCGTGGTGGGCACGCCCGACATTGGCGGTTCGCGCGCATCGCTGTCCATGATGGCTGCCGAAGAACTGGGTATTCCACTGAAGCAGGTGAGCGCCGTGAATGGTGACACGAGTTCCCTCGGGTTCAACTTTCTGACGGGAGGCAGTCGGGTGACCTTCTCCAGCGGCATCGCGGTGGTGGAAGCAGCGCGCGATGTCATCAAGCAACTGCGAGGGCGTGCCGCAAAAATCTGGGAAGTTCCAGTCGAGGAAGTGGATTGGTTCGAGGGCCATGCGCGACACGCTGGCAAAGGCAAGTCGCTCAGTCTTACCGAACTGGCCAAAACGGCTGGGAAAACCGGTGGTCCGATCAGCGGCAATGCCGCACTGAATGTCACCGGCGCGGGGCCCAGTCTGGCGACCCATCTAGTGGATGTCGAGGTGGATCCCGAAACCGGCAAGGTGACGATTCTGCGCTACACCGCCATCCAGGATGCCGGCAAGGCCGTGCACCCCAGTTATGTAGAAGGCCAGATGCAAGGTGGCGCGGTGCAAGGCATCGGTTGGGCGCTGAACGAGGAGTACATCTATGACGACAAAGGCCGCATGGAAAATGCCGGCTTTCTGGATTATCGGATTCCCGTGTGTTCGGACGTGCCGATGATCGACACGGTGATCGTGGAAGTTCCCAATCCGCGCCATCCCTATGGCGTGCGCGGTGTGGGCGAAACGCCCATCGTGCCACCCATGGGTGCCATTGCAAACGCGGTATCGCATGCAACCGGTGTGCGCTTCACCGAGTTGCCGATGTCGCCCCCGCGTGTGTTGGCGGCGATCGACGGCCAAAAGGGAGCGTAAAGAAGGGGGCGTCGGATTTGGCGCGCCTGATCCTTGGCGGCACGTTGCAGAAGCTCGCGGGCTGCGAGGCAGAGTTGGAAATCGATGCGCGCGACGTCAAGCAGTTGCTCCGCATGTTGAGCGAGCGTTATCCGGCGCTCGCGCCGCACCTGGAGAGCGACGCCTACGCCATCGCCATCGATGGCGAGATATTCCAGGATGTCTGGTTCGCCCCCATTCGAGAGGACAGCGAAGTCCATTTGATCCCGGCAATTCGAGGTGGATAGCCAGGTAATCGATTGCGTGATGGTTTTGTAAGGGCCAGCACGCCGATTAGCTTAAATCATGGAGACGAATCACGGAGAACACGGAGTGAGTCCAAGGACTTAATTCTGCCCGGGGCTCGTGCCTGATTGGTGAATGAACATCGAACAATTACGCGTTTTTTCTCCGTGATCCCCGTGTTCTCCGTGATTCAATTGTTTTTGTGGACCAGGTGACTTAATTGAGAAAAATAACAAAGGAGCATGCCAATGCAGGCACACAAATTCATTTGCCGACTGTGTGTGAGTCTGTTTGCCGTTCTGGGGTGTGCTGAACTGCACGCAATGATGGAGGCAGACAAGTTCATTGGCGCCTGGCGCCTGGTTTCGGCGGAGTTCCGTTCCGAGGATGGATCGCCGGCAGAATCTCCCTATGGCTCAGATCCGCAAGGGCTGCTCATTTATGAAGCTCAGGGCACCATGTCCGCGCAATTGGCGCAAAGTGGGCGTAAGCCTTTTGCCATTGCCGATCGGATGGCTGGCACACCAGAAGAAATCAAGGCTGCTTTCGAGACCTATCAGGCGTATTACGGTCGCTTCAAGATCGACGAACGCGAACACATCGTCACGCACACCGTCATTCAATCGCTGTTGCCCAACTGGGTCGGGACGGAGCAGCGTCGACACTACCAATTCAAAGATGGCAGATTGATCCTGCGAACGCCGCCACTGTTGATAGGTGGGAAGCGCGTGACAGGCGAACTTATTTGGGAAAAAATCCGCCTGGGCAAGTAATGACCGAGTTATCGGTCAAAGTGCGCGTAAACGATTGGCAGGGCTACGGCGAGCAAAGACAGCCCAAACCCCACTATCCACTCGACCTGAAACAGCATCAGCAGCGGTAATACGAGAAAAACGATTGCCAGAATCCAGGGCACGCGAGGAAACGGCCCCATGTCGACATTGAGTTTCTGGTTGAGCCAGATGGCGATGGCGCCAGGCACATGCTTGGACCGGCCGCCCAGCGCATGCATCAAGGCCCGGTTTTCCAGCCAATAGAACAGAATGCACAGTTGAACCAAAAAACTCCCGATCAGAATTACCGGCGCCAGAATAAGCGCAAGAATTGCGAGAAGTGTGTGGACTTCGCTGATATAAACATAAGTCCCTGCGGAAAGCGTGATGCTAAACAGCAGAAGAATTAGCACTGACGGTAGGACGAGTTGTCTACAGTCAACTACATAGCGCCGTAGCCCATCTCCCTCCTGGAGTCTCAGGAAAAGATCCAACGCATCTTCCAGTGATTTGAGCGGCAGCAGCCGAACAATCCAGTGCTTACGACGGTACCGTAAAGTTGAGCTAAACATCATGCCACCCTGTAGCCATGGGAAGTTCAAGGATACAAAATTCCGGGCAATGCCGCTGCTCGGATTTCGACGCCTGGCGGCGACGATCGCAATTTAGACACCGGTCAAGAATTTAAGGTTTGGCACGCCGCGTGCCCAATGGCGGGTACCAAGCCTGATCTGGTTCCAGTCCAGGGGGCATTGTTATCGATAGTGCGCAACCTTCATCGTATAGTCCACCCGGGCGTCCAGAGGTTTGAGTTTGCCATCGATCTCCTGCTTCGGCGGTACCCGTCCCACGTATCTCGTGACGTTACGGCTGGAGGAATCGAATTCCACCGTGAGTGGGTCTAGTGCGAGTCGGACGAGGAAGTTACTGGGGGTGACCGAAAAGGAGGTGTGTCCGTCGGCTACTTCGGACAAGCGAATATCGAATCCGTAGGTTTTCTTCTCAGCCAACGCAATAAAGCGAACCGGAATGGCTCGGCCCTTCAGCAACTCATCCCAATGCTTCAGAATGAATCCGTGCAGTGAGGGCCCGCTGACGACCGGTCGGTTGACTTTTTCGGAAGCGGTGGTGACTTTGCCGCTCTCGTTCAGCACATATTCCAGGCGCTGACCGTCGATGACCACCACGCTGCCGCTGTAGCCTGCCTGTTTGTTGGTGGCTTCGAATCCCAGCAAGTCGTAATTGTTGGTGAACTGGGCGGACTCGACGAGGATGACATCTCCGATCGGAGTGCGCGTGATGTGCGAGGAAGTCAGGCCCTCGGGGATTTCGCCGACCCGCCTTTGGTAGGAATACAACTGCGATGCGGGCGAGCCGCCCAGAGCATGGACGGAGCCTTCGTAAATCAACCGTCCGGCGGTTTCGGGTGCCGTGCGCAACGCTTCGAGACGCGCGGCGCCAGGTTGATCAAGCGGCTTTGTTGCAGGGGAACCGCAGGCGCTGAGCATCGACAGCAGGGCAGCGCTAAAGCAGCTAATGGTGGCATGACGCATGGTAGAACTCCTTGAGTGTAAAGTTGAGTTTGGCCGGAAGGCGGGATCCAGGGATTCGCGCTTCTCCGGTGTCGGCAAGTCGTACCGGCCACTGCGTGTTCGCCGATGTCTCACCGATGGGTCGCACTGTAGGCATCAAAGTGCACGAGAAAAAGCCGATGAGTGTCAATGCATCATTGCTGCCAATGACATAATCCGTTCATGGACCAGTTGCGATCCTTGCGTGTGTTTGTGAAGGCTATCGACGAGGGCAGCTTTGCGGCTGCCGCGCGGGCCCTGGATCTCGCCCCGGCGGTGGTCACGCGCACCGTGGCGGAGCTTGAGGCCCATCTGGGCGCGCGGCTGGTGAATCGAACCACCCGGCCGCTGGCGCTGACCGAGATCGGCGAGGCCTATCTGGCACGCGCCCGCCGCATACTCTTGGAAATGGAGGAGGCGGATGCCATGGCGGGGAGTTCGTCCACCGAACCCGCCGGCCAATTGCACGTACTTGCGCCCCCGGCCTTCGCCATGTATCAATTGGCCAGGCATCTGCCGGGCTTTCGTGCCAAATATCCACAGGTCGGCATTGAGTTGACGGTTTCCGGACCGGTCGACACCATCGACGAAGATTTCGACGTGTGCATTCTGTCCATCGGACAGCAAGGCATGCAGGGTGATTTCATTGCGCGGCGCCTGGCTTGTTCGAAATTCATTGCCTGCGCAACACCGGAATATCTTGCGCGGCGCGGTTCTCCGCGCAAGCCAAGCGATCTGATCCAGCACGACGGGATTTGGCCAAACGTCAGATTCGTGCGCCAGGATCTCACTTTGTATCGGGACGGGGCCAGCGATAAGTCGGAAGGCGGCACGGTATCGATTCCAACGCCGAAATCGGCACTCTCGACGAATCACATTGCCACCATTTATGCTGCGGCGCTGGCTGGACTCGGCATCGCGGGGCTGCCATCATTTGTGGTGGATGATGCGTTGCGCAGCGGCGCGCTTCAAAGGGTACTGCCGCAGTGGCACGGCATTACCCTGATTTTGTACGCGGCCATGCCTTCCCGCAAGCATGTGCCGGCGCGTACCCGGGCCTTTGTCGATTATCTGCTACAGACGTTCGGTGGCGGGGAAATAGATCCGTGGCTCGCGTCAAAATAAACTGTCCTGCGGTTCCGCAACTTGACGAGGTCCCATAGTGTTTGCCCCACCAAAAGAAATAGAAACTCAAGTATTCGCCCGCCTTCCCGAGGAACTGAAGTCCGCAGACCGGAACAACGCTTGGGTCGCCGGCCAGCCGGTCGGTGCACCGGTGGGCTCGCTGCTGGAAGGTCCTTCCTTCGACAGGGAGGGCAATCTGTGGTGCGTCGATATCCAGAACGGCCGCATTTCCAAGATTACCCGCGACGGCGTATTCCATCTCATTGCCGAATACGATGGCTGGCCCAACGGGTTGAAGTTTCACAAGGACGGACGAGGGTTCATTGCCGACTACAAACACGGCATCATGATTCTCGATCCGGTCAATGGAAAGGTGACGCCGTGGGTGACTCGTACCCAGGTCGAACCGTTCAAGGGCGTCAACGATTTGTTTTTCGCCGCCAACGGCGATTTGTATTTCACCGACCAGGGACTCACCGGATTGCATGACCCGACCGGGCGCTTGTTTAGAGTGACACCTCAGGGCAAGCTCACCTGCCTTCTGGACAACATTCCCAGTCCCAATGGCGTGGTGATGAATCATGACGAATCGCAGGCCTACGTTGCAGTCACGCGCGGCAATTGTGTGTGGCGGGTGCCGTTTCTGCGCGATGGCAGTATTGCGAAAGTGGGTCTGTATATTCAGCTCTCGGGCGGGGGCGGACCGGATGGCATGGCGCTGGACGAGAAGGGCGGATTAGTCGTCGCGCATGTCGGGATGGGGGCGGTGTGGGTATTCAATGAACTGGGCGAACCGGTGCGCCGGATCAAATCCTGCGCGGGGCATTTCATTACCAACATGGCCTTCGGTTGGCCGGATCGCGATACGCTCTACATTACCGAATCGTCTACCGGCAGCATTCTTACCGCGCACATGGATGTCGGCGGCAAGATTATGTATTCGCACACCTGAATCGAACGCGCACTCGACAGCTAACGGCCGAGAAAATTTATCCAGAAATTTTCATTAGAGAATGAAAACGCGCTTAACACGAAGGTGCACGAAGCTTTCCTCGAAGGCCACGAAGGAAAGTAAGTACAAATGTATCCTGCACTCTGGGTTGGGCGGGGTATTGCGTACAGTCGTCTTTGCGAATGTCTGTGGCCGGATAGCGAGGGCGACTTGGGAATTGGCAATCTGTTGGTCACCGTGCACCGTCTGCGCGTGCTGCTGCAATCCAAGGCTGCCATTGTGTCCGATTATGGAAGGCTCTAGCTGAACGAGGCTGTCTGCAGGGTAGACGCCTTGAGTTTTGAACGTACCGCCAACGCCGGATTGGAGTGTCGCGATGAAGACGCCACCAGAAATGTTTCGGAGCTGCAGTTGCGCCTAGCCTCTAATCTCTATGTCGGTGATTTTCTGGCGCGGGAGTCGGAAACCTCCTGGATGCTGGCAACTCGATTGCGGCTGAAGTTCAAGTTCGAGCGATTGGTCGCGGTCCTTGTCGGCCGCCTTGAACGCGAGCGCCGAATCGGCGACGCGATCGAAATCTGTGGTCAGGCGCTGGAGCGGGACCCGTTAAATGAGCCATTGTATCGTCACTTGATGTGCTGCCACCTAAAACGGGGAGATCTCGCGGAAGCCACGCGCATTTTCAATAGATGTGGCGAAGCATTGGCGAGGGGGCTTGCATTGACTCCCTCGAGGGAGACCGAGCGACTCTACTTCGAAGGTGTACGCAATCGTGCCGCCGAAGGTGAAACGGCACGAATCCTGACTCTGCCTTGCAGGCAGGCACGGCCGTAGAGCACTGCATGTCGTAACGCCGAAAGGTCACAACAAGTCTGGATCTGTCTGTGGGAAGAATGCAGTCGGCCCCTGCATACAATCGGGCACAAAAAAACGGGCGCCGTAGGGCGCCCGTTTGTGTAACTCGGATCGAGGGAGGACCGATCCGAGTTTCCGGGGCGAAGAGATTACGCGCGTCCGCTGTTGTGCATGGAAGCGCCGGGGTTGAGCGTCGCATCGATTTCATACAACCACGTCTTCGAGGCGGAACGGGTCGTTTCGACCTTGGCAATCGGCGCACCGCTGCGATGCTGATAGGCGCCCGGATTGAGCGCTACGCCGGTGCCGCTATTGCTTTGCACGGCGATGGTGCCGCCACGCACCAGGTGGGCGGGATTGCCGGTGCGCTGATCACCAAAATCCATCGAGAAAGCCGCGCCGCTCAGGGTGATCAGGGCGAAACCGATAACTGTTTTTTGCATAAGCTTGTTCATGACATCTCCTTTGGTTAAGTAAAAAGAATTAAGTTAACAATTCGGCAGATTCTTCAATCGATGCATCGCATTTCACGAAGCGCCTGCCAGAACATTTTTCCGAACCCTCGTTACCGCTGTTCAATCTAACTTGCATGTTGCGTGGGTTCTTGAAGCAGTAGACAGGACGGGAAGGGGATTCCTGACAAGGAATGGAAAAAATTATCGAATAAATAGTACTGCGTGAGAAAGTGGCGACAATTATGTGAGAAGTCACACACTAAATGGTTCATTGCCTGGATGACTTGCGAAGTGTCGGCGAGCGGCGACGGGGCGTTCATTATTTCGTGAGTGATGTCGGCTGAAGCGCTACGAAAAAAAGGTGCAGGGTTTTCTCGAAATGCATCGAGATTCGGTTCTCCGTCATTGTTTGTTTTGTAATTCATTACAAATGCTTTCCCTAATCCCCACCTTTCTCCCGGAGGGAGAAGGGCTTTTCCTCCCTCTTCGCCAGCACAAGTGCACACCTGAAGAGGAACAGAAGGGACGAGGGTGAGGGAAACGACGGAATATTTCGTAATAGTTGCGTGAAAACTTCGAGATAGCTGCGCCGGGGAGATGCCTTGCAAATTCGGGATTCAAATGCCGAGTGCGGGATCTTCCTTAATGTTTGGCGAACGCGCAGTGTGTCGCGGTCATGTGACACGGAAGCCCGTGATGATTCCCGCCGCGGCCCAGCGCAGCAAGACCGGACTGGGGTCGAAGTCCGCGGCTATGCCCAAAGTCTGCTCGATTGCGGCGCTAAAGGTTTCACGAGCATGCAGCGCTTTGGCCAGCGTGAATTCGGCGGTGGAGAGTTTTGCAATCTCCACGTCAAAAACGCGGCGATAGACGATCAACGAGTCCGCTCCCTCCGCAAGGGCGATGACTTCTGCGGGTGCATCGGAGCGGCGATTGACTTCCCAGATTTGCAATACGGGGTAGTCCGAATGAAGCAGATGGAAGGCAGGCTGAAACTCGAAACGAAGCCGGGGATAGTCGGCTGGTGCGACCTGCCCCAGCAACTGGATGTTAAATGGGTGTGCGTCGGCGGCATGAAAGGCGGTGTGCCAGTGCCATTCCAGCCGTGCGACATCCGGGAGATAGGCCAGCGCGCGCGCCGGCGCATAGTCAAAAAGAAAATTCGAAAATGCGTCGCCGTAAGGGTGCAGGTCGCCGCTGTGACTGGGTATCTGTCGCGCGAAGTGGGTAGCGGCTTGATCAAAAAAGGATTCTCCGGTAAGGCGCAGGACCACCGGGAACACCGAGCGCAGGGCGTTGCGCAGGTTGGCGAGAACACTATTGGGATAGATATCGAAGCGTGCCGCGGGCGCAACGATCCAGTCGCGAACGCCGGTGTCGTTCTCGAAAACGCCGCGAGCAAAGGCGTTCTGAAGTTCAGGCAGCGAGGGTGTGCGCATCTTGCTGCATCAAATCCGCTTGGCGCGCTTCGCCAACCAGCGTTGCAAGCGAAGGAATGTCGGTATCCCACTCGATCAAGGTCGGGCGTCGGCCTATGAGCTTCAGCGTCTGGGTATACAACGCCCACACCGGCTCCTGCACGAGTCGGCCATGGGTATCGATCAGGCATTCTCCAGTCTCGTCGAAACCTGCCAGGTGGATCTCTTCCACTGACTCCGGCTCGACAGCGGCCAGGCTATCGATGGGATCGAAACCGTGATTCACTGCGTTGACGTAAATATTGTTGACGTCGAGCAGCAAACCGCAGCCGGTGCGCCGGCATAAGGCGGCTAGGAACTCGAATTCCGGAATCGTCGAATGCGCAAAGCGCACATAGGCTGCGATATTCTCAATGAGGATGCGGCGACCGAGCCGGGTCTGTACGCGCTCGATACGTTCCGCAACATGCGCCAGCGCTTCCTCGGTATAAGGAAGTGGCAGCAATTCATTCAAATAGCGTCCGCCGATGGAACTCCAGCACAGATGTTCGGACACCAGAAAGGGCTGGTAGCGTCGTATCAGTCGGTCCAGAGCAGTCAGATGGGTGAGGTTTAATTCGTCGGCAGAGCCGAGCGACAAACCCACGCCGTGCAGGCTCAGCGGGTAGTGGTGGCGGGCCTGTTCAAGGAAATAATGCGGCTGGCCGCCCTCACCGAAAAAATTCTCGCTATGAACCTCGAGAAATCCGAGGGCCGGACGTTCATCGAGCAGCGAACGATAGTGCGGAGGACGCCATCCGATCCCGGCGGCGACAGTCTTTGCTTCGGCCGCCGCCGGTGTTGGAATCACGTCTAACTAGGGAACTGTAGGAAGGTTACTTCTTTCCGACGACGGTTCCGCCGACGATCTTCGCGCAAGTGCCGGCGGGGACGTAAATCCACTCTTCCTTGTCACCATCCTGCGCTGCCTGGCCGGAGCAGGAGTGCTTCGAGGTGCCGCAATCGTTCTGGCCAGCTTTGACGACGCCAGCACATTTTTCCTTGGTCTCCTTGGCTGCTTGGGCGGAACCGCTGGCAAGACCGAGTGCAAGCAGGCTGGCGATGGCGGTGTTGACGATCACATTGCTATTGTTCATGAACTCTCCTGTTGATGTATAACGCTGAAATATTCGTAATGCACGAAAACTCCGGGAATATCTGCAATCCCCGGTTGTAGAACAAGTTAAACCTGATGCAACTTGCAACTGCCACGATAAATCCGGCCGTGCGCCCCCAAATGACTGCAGGCTTCGGGATTCGACGGGTAAGAAATAGCCGCGCTGTTTCAACTGTCCCAACGAATTCGGGACCGCAGCAGCGATTCGACCTTGATCGAACGCTCCGGGGAATCGGTCAGGATGCCCATGCTACCCTGCCGAAGTGGCACCACCGTGACCGAAAAACCTTCGCGGACCATCGATTGCGAAGTCGAGGCCTGCATGCTGGGCAGCAGGATCACGGTGGCGGTGCCATGTTCGGTTTGCACGACAATGTGCATCGCCTGCACGCCCAGAATCGGACACAATTTCATATGGGTCACTTCGCCTAGCGACCCATCGAGTACCCCGCCATACTCCGAAAATGCGGCTGCAAACTTGGCCGGTTCAATGGAATGGCGCGCGTTCAATTCATCGGGATGGGATGCCACATGCGCCGCAAAAGCGTTCGCTACCTCATTGCGATCCGGCATCAAATAGAAGGTAAACGACGCCAAAACCGCCACCGCAATTGTTGCGGCCATCGCAAGATAAGGCCGTTGAAAACTACTCGGTTTGCCGGTTTTATCGACACCCAGGAGAATTTGCTCGGCAAATCCGTCAGGAACCACAACTGCCGCCACATCATGCAGTTTGCGCTCGAACGCGTCGATCGTTTTCGCGAAAACCGCGCAGGGAGGACACAAGTTTTCGTGCTTGATCTGTTCGGCAGTCGCCGATTGCGGTTCGGCGAGTTTTAGTCGTCGGAAGTTCGAGCAGTCCATGGTCATTAGCCTTGTTATGCAGCGCCGCTGCTGGGCGCGGCAAGTTTTTGAAGGGACTGTCGTGCGCGAGTCAGCCGCGTCATCACGTTTTCTTCTGAAAGATTAAGCATGGCCGCGATTTCCTTGCCGCTGAATCCGCCCAGCACCTGGAGGAGCAGAGGTTCGCGGAAATTCTCGGGCAGGGCGCGCAGCATGTTTTCCAGTTCAACTCTTTCCAGTTCGCTGCCATCGCTGGCCACCCCAATATCTTCCAACTCGGTATCGACCAGTTCAAGACGCTTACGCTGGTATACGCGGATATGTTCGTTGCGAAGGATGGAAAACAGCCATGATTTTGTCGCCTTGCCCTCCCGCAAGGATTCCCGACCCTTCCAGGCGGCGATAAAAGTTTCCTGCACCAAGTCCTGAGCCTGCCAGCGATTGCGGCAAAGCCAGTGGGCGAATCGAAACAAATCCGATGAATACGCGCGCACCATCGCTTCATATTCCGTCTCGCTCATGGCGCCGATCGCCGAGGACGACGTCCGAGCCACGTGACCATGCGAGCCTGTTGCCGCTTTTGGGGCGATTGGGCGCGAGGCGCGGGGAGAGCACCAACCGGACAAAGCAGGGCAAGCAAGGGACATGACATTCCTCATTATACGAATACGGCCTGGTTGCGGACATCGGCAATGCCCAGGAAATCTGGGCTCGCAATATTTTTTACCGCTTGCCTGGGAGGAGACAGGGTCCGGGGTGGATTCCTTACAAGGGCAAGCGTCGATTCCATAAAGATTTTTCCATATTTAGGGCATGAGGGGCCCGTAAGGCTCCCGGCGTATCTGGGACTGCAGTTGGCGGGCTCGGTCCGGGAACTGACGGACTGATAAAAATATTATAAATTTCATAATGATGCGGCATAAATCCGGGTGAGGCTGCATACGACGCGACGGGCAGGCACACGATTCCCTTAGAATCGCGCCTTGCCCGAAATCTTCGGTTTGAAACGCACATCCCCGATGCCGCGCTGACGCAGGGACCAAAAAGATGAACTTTGAAATGACGTCCGACCCCACAGCCAGGAATGTGGCGATTGTCACCGGAGGTGCGCGTGGGATTGGTCTTGCGGTGGCCAAATGGTTTCTCGCCGAAGGCTACCGGGTGGCGTTACTCGATATCGATCACGAGACCTTGACCGAGACCGCAAGCCAGCTCAATGATCCTGCTCGCGTGCTGGCGATCCGCTGCGATGTCTCCCATCCCCGCCAGGTAAACGATGCGGTGACGCAGGTGGCGGATGCCTACGGGCGCATCGATGCACTGGTCAATAATGCTGGCGTCGCGGTGTTCAAGCCCATATTGGAGACCACGTTCGAAGAATGGCGGCATGTGCTGGCCACGAATCTCGACGGGGTGTTTCTCTGTACACAAGCTTGCGCGCCGGTGATGCTTCGCAACGGCGGGGGCGCGATCGTCAATATTGCGTCAATATCGGGCCTGCGAGCCAGCACACTGCGAGTGGCCTACGGCACGAGCAAGGCCGCCATCATTGCACTGACCAAACAGCAGGCGGTTGAGCTGGGTGACGTCGGCATTCGGGTGAACGCAATTGCTCCCGGGCCTGTCGATACGGCCATGGCGAAACTGGTCCACAGCGTGGCGATTCGTGCCGACTATCACGATGTGATTCCGCTCAACCGCTACGGTACGCCGGAAGAAATGGCGCAGGTGGTGGGATTTTTATGCAGCCCCGCGGCAAGTTATGTGAATGGCCAGGTGCTCGGCGTGGATGGCGGCTTCGATGCCACCGGTGTAGGGCTTCCCACGCTTCGCAAGAGGCGCGCCGAATGAGACTGCCCGACTCGCGGCTGGCATCTTTCGCTGAGGCGTTGTCGTAGAAATGGCGGACAGCGGGTTGGTCTATTCCACCGGAGTTGGCAGGATATGCCCGGGATGCCGACGCCCGAACGCCGACTGTGTCTGCAAACAAAAGCGTCCCGCGCCACCGGGCTATGGCGTGGTGCGAGTGTTTCGGGAAAGCCGAAACGGGAAAAGTGTGACGGTCATCAAGGGTCTTGCGTTACCGCCCGCGGAGCTTGCGCAACTTGGCAAGCAGCTCAAGGTGAGTTGCGGGTCGGGCGGGACTGTAAAAGAGGGCGTGATAGAAGTGCAGGGTGATCACTGCGACCGGGTGATGGAAACCTTGAAATTGCACGGATGGAAAGCCAAGCGTTCCGGCGGGTGAGCGCTGAATCGGCCGCTTGAATTCAGGGAGGTTAAATATGGCGGAAGTCGGAACCAAATTGGTATTCGAGAACGAGCGCATTCGGGTGTGGGAATTTAGCTTGCAACCGGGTGAAACCATCGAGGCCCACAAACATGACCACGATTATTTTTTCTACCCGATCGAAGGCGGCACGCTGGAGGTTACCCGCGCAAGCGGCGTGACCCGGGCCACGCTCAAGGCGGGCGAAGTGTATTACCGCAAGGGCGGCGATACACACGCGGCAAAAAACGTCGATGATCACCGTTACCACGAAGTGCTGGTGGAACTGAAAGCGTAATTCGCGCGGGCGCCTTTCGGAAAAGCCGTCAGGGGGTAGCGTGGGGCGGACTCGAATTTGCCGGTGTACGGAACAGGCGAATTTCCTGGATCAGCGGAATAATCGCGCCGACAAAGGGCAGTAGTGGATTTTCACGACAGAACTTGTCGACACGCGCGGCCAATGCCGCAGGCTTGGGTATAGCCCCCAATGGCACCTGATTGCCCGAATTGCCGTAGTTATAACCCGACACAAAACCCCGGAACCAGGCGTTATAAAGTGCCCGTCGTTCTTCATCTTGTGCCGATCGCGCCCAGGCCGCGCACGAGGAGTCCCCGAAGCTGAAAACGTTCACGTCAGGCGGTTCCTGGCTCGAAGCCGTAGTCGAAATCGCGATCGATAGTGCCAGAAACCAAGAATTTACCCGTTTCATTTCACGTATCTTCCTTGCTGCTTTACCAGACTCACAGGCGAGGCGCCAACCCAGCACCCGATCAGCATAGAACAAACGGGGCAGCAATAAAATCGCTCGATGCGAACTTGAGTTCCGGTCGCCGCATCGGCAGGTCGTGTATTCTTCCGTTCCGGCCAATTGGGCAAGCGACAAAGTCCGGGATAGGAAGATCAATGAAGGGTGGGTGGTTCGGCATTGGGCTGGTGCTCATGTTTACCAGTACTTCGGGGGCGGAGCGCGGCAATTTTGTAGGCGGCCTCGTGGTCGAACGGGTGGAAGATCCATTTGTTGCCGCGATCCGCGTACTTCAAGATTTTAGCTATCGCGATGCTGGGGGAAAGCTCTGGCCAGTATCCCGCGGGCAGATTTTGGATGGCAAGGGATTGCCAACCCTGTTCCGCGACATAGGCGGCCCGCCGTATGAGGGTGAGGTGCGCAAGTCGGTGGTGGTCTACGAATCCGCCACTCAGAGAAGGGCTGAAGACTGGCAACGGGCACAGCGGATGTTTTTTGAAGCCAGCCTGAGCGAAGGGATGGCTGCGGCGGAGGCCAAAGTTTTGTATCTGTTGCTGGCGATTCAAGGTACCCGATGGGAAGTCCCGGGATCGGGTTGCTTTGGGGTCTGTCACATGACCTCTGTGCCACTGGAATGGCGGCCCGTCATCAACGAGGCGCGGACCACGGATTTGGTGCATTGGGTGCGCGCCTCCAATCCCACAATCGAGGAAATCGACCTGGGCGGACAAAGCGCGATCCGTGCACCGGGACCGCATGTTTTCACGCAACCGGCTTGCAATGAGTTCTCCGGTTCAACCCGGATACGCAAGAGCTGCGACTGAAAATTTTCGCAAGCAAAAAAGGAAAGCAGAGTGAAGAGTGAATAGACTGACGTTCGACGTGGCAAAAACTTATCTCGACCATGCCATTGCCAAAGCCAGACTGGATTTCAATCGGCCGATTTGTGTGGCGATCTGCGATCCCAGTGGATTTTTACTGGCTTTCGCACGTATGGAAGGCGCGCCGCTGCGCAGCATCCAGATTTCCCAATCGAAGGCCTATACTGCGGTGCGCATGGGTGTTTCGACCGACGCCTTTCTGGCCCGGCTCAGAAAAGACAATATCGAAATTGGCTACTTCTGCGACCCGTTGATGACTGCGCTGCCCGGCGGCAACCTGCTCAAGGATGCGGCCGGCACCTTGCTTGGGGCGGTTGGCATCAGTGGCCTGGCGGCCTCGGAAGACCAGGTGATTACCGAATTTATCGCGGAGTTGGCCAAATCCACCTGACGGAAGATCGCCAAGTGACGATTTCCGGGACAGTGTGCGATACTGCCGCCCGTGAAAAAAGCGCCTGGCCGGCTATAAATTCTTAGACTGTTGCCGATGATTTCGACTGGAAGACTCTCATGGCAGTAAATCGACGCCCCGACACAATTCGCCTTGGCCCCTGGCACCAATGGGCCGTGTATCTCGCTACGGGTGCGCTGGTGGTGAGTGGCATCCTGTGGCTGATGCTGCATTATTTCTTCACCGGAAAAGGGGAATTTGGTCCCACCATTCATCCGCTGGAAACCTGGATGCTCAGGGCGCACGGTGCGGCGGCAATGGCGGGATTGATTGTGTATGGCTCGCTGCTGCCGGTGCATATCCGGCGTGCCTGGGCGATTCGCCGCAATATCGTGCTCGGGGTCGGACTGGTCGCCCTGATGCTGTTGCTGACCGTGAGCGGCTATCTTCTTTATTACGCCGGCGGCGAAGAAACCCGCCCGGTGATCAGCGCCGTGCACTGGATCATCGGTCTTGCGGCGCCTGCATTGCTGGTGTGGCATATCGTATCGGGAAAGATCCAGACAAGGTCTGCCGATACATCGATTCAAGCTATGGAGAGCCGGGCATGAGTCTGGATATTCGCTGGCTGGTGCCGGCGGCCATATACGCAGTGGCGCCGCAATGTTATGCGGCCAAATATATGACTCTGGAGCAGGCCCGGTCATTGATATTCGCCCAAGCGGACGAGTTTGTGGCCAAGCCGGTGGAGCTTACGGCGGAGCAGATGCAACAAATCGACAAGCTTTCCGGTGCGCCGGGCCGCACCAACAAACAGCAGGTCTGGCAGGCGCTCTCCAAGGGGCAATTGGTCGGCTGGTTCTTCGTCGATCAGGTCATCGGCAAACACGAATTGATTACCTACGCCGTGGGCATCAATGCCGACGGCACCGTGAAGCAGTTTCAGATTGTCGAATATCTGGAGGCTTACGGATACCAGGTGCGCGAGCTGAAATGGCGCGACCAATTCGCCGGTAAAACTACCGCCAGCGCATTGCAGGTCGGCGTCGATATCGGCAACATCAGCGGCGCCACCATGTCGGTTCGCCATGTCACCGATGGCATCAAGCGACTGCTCTTCATCCACCAGACCGTTCTGCGCTGAGTCTTTTCGCATGCGTCCCGCCATGGGGACGCTGCTGCATGTTTCGGCTTCCGGCACAAACACCAAAGCCACCGAGCAGGCTCTGGATGATGCGATCGCCGCTGTCGAGCGGGTCGATCGCCTGATGAGTTTTCATTCTCCCGATAGCGAACTTTCGCGATTGAACCGCGAGGCGGTGCGCGCCCCGCAGCAGGTTGATCCCTGGACCTACGCCGTATTGCGCCGGGCGCTGCGCATCTCCGATTTGAGCGATGGCCTGTTCGACGTCAGCGTTGCGCCAGTGTTGGTGCGTGAAGGCCTGCTTCCCCAGGCTACCGATACGTTGCCTGACAGGGGTAGCTGGCGCGATATTTCCCTGCTCCCCGATTCGCGAGTGGCCTTCCGACAGCCGATACTGATCGATTTGGGCGGGATCGCCAAAGGTTTCGCAGTGGATATGGCGATCCACCTGCTGCGCGCTGCGGGCTGCACGGAGGCCTCGGTCAATGCGGGAGGAGATCTGCGGCGATTTGGTGTGCATTCGCAGACGATTCATTTGCGTCGTGCTTCGGGGTTGATACCGGTGGCGCAACTGCGCTGCGGCGCAGTCGCCACGTCAGCCCCGTATCTATCCGACGAGCAAAGGTTGGCACAACCCCTGGGTCATATCGTCGATCCGCGCGCGCAAACATTCTGGAAAGGCTCCGGCGCCGTCATGGTCGCTGCACGCAGTTGTGTGATGGCCGACGCGCTCACTAAGGTCGCAGCGCTGGCGGGCCCGGCGTGTGGGCCGTTGCTGGCGCATTTGGGTGCGCGGGCACTTTGGGATGCGGATTCGGTGCCTACTGAGCAGTGCTGACACGGCCCGATTGTTGCGGTGCACTCGACAAACAAGGTCGTCTTGAAGCTGATAATCCCCCGGGCTTGCGGCATACTGGCGACGCAAGCAAAAAGGACGGGGCGCCGGTAAAGCGCGCATACCGATAAAACCGAGGAGACCTATTTCATGAAGCGCATTTTTCTGCAGGCGTCCCTGCTGCCGCTGCTACTGCTGTCCAGCTTCACCACCGCGCAACAGCCCTCCGGGGAACCGATCAAGGTCGGCGCAGTCTTGTCCCTCACCGGCCCAGGGGCGGGGCTCGGCGGGCCCGAGCGCAACGGCATCCAGCTTGCAGAAAAACGCATCAACGAACGCGGCGGCATTCGCGGGCGCCCGCTCAAGGTGATTATCGAAGACGACGGTTCCAAGCCCGACATTGCCAAGAGCAAGGCCGAGAGCCTGATCCATGGAGACAAAGTGGTGGCACTGCTCGGACCTTCGCTCACCGCCAGCACAGGTGCCGTGGCGACGGTAACCAACAGCATGCAGTTGCCACACTTGTGCATGACCGGCCTCGGACCGGCCATCGAATCGACCTACAAATCACTGTTCCACATGATGCCGCCGCAGATGCTCAATGCCAAGGCCATGCTGGAATATGTCGCCAAGGGGCTCAAGGCGAAAAAGCTCGGCGTGCTGCACGATTCCGGCTACGGCCAACTGGTGATGACCCACATCCTGAACCACTACAAGGACTACGGCATCGAAATCGTTGCCACCGAAAAATTCGAAGTGGGCGCGACCGATGTCAGCACCCAGGCCGCCAAGGTGCGCGCGGCGGAGCCTGACGTGGTAGCTGTCATCGCCACCTCGCCGGTTCCGTTTCGCAATGCCCGCCAGATGCGCATAACACCGCCGATTGTGGCGGCAATCGGCTCCTCGTCCTACGAATACGTCAAAGGCATGGGGGAATTCGCCGACGATATCGTGTTCGCGGAATTCATCGTCGCCGAAGATCCGCTGCCACATCAGAAAGAGTTTGTCGAACTGTTCAAGAAAGAAAAAGGCAGTCTGCCCAAGTCCTATGACGCCGCCGGATGGGACGCGACCAACATTCTTGCGCAAGCCCTGGAGAAAGCCGGACCGGATGCCGGCCCCGAAGCGATCGCGGCGGCAATTCGCGCCACTCCTTACCGCGGGGTGGTCGCCCAATTCAATTTCGCCGCGCCCGACATGACCGGCATCGAGCTGGACAGCTACACCTACTCCAAGCTGGTCAAAGGCCGCTACACACGACTGCCATTCAAGGCCGGCAAATAAGCGGGGTCAGGCCTATACTTTATACCTCGCCGAGGCTAACCTAATCCCATGGCCCGACCTCTTCGCCTGGAATTTGCCGGTGCCTGTTATCACATCACGGCCCGGGGTGATCGACAGGAGCCGATCTATGAGGACGATTCCGATCGGTTTGTCTTTCTCGACTTGCTGGCGAAAGAGGTGCTCCAGCAGGGTTGGATTCTGTATGCCTTCTGCCTCATGGGCAATCACTACCACTTGTTGCTGGAAACGCCGCAACCGAATCTTGTGAACGGCATGCGTCGCCTGAACGGTGTCTATACCCAGGCGTTCAATCGCCGGCACGGACGAGTCGGTCATGTCCTGCAGGGGCGTTACAAATCCATCGTGGTGGAGAAGGATTCCCATCTGCGGGAGTTGTGCCGCTATGTGGTTCTGAATCCCGTACGTGCCCGGATGGTGGGCTCGGTATCAGACTGGCATTGGAGCAGTTATTTGTCCACGCTGGGTCGCGTCGAATCGCCGCCATGGCTGGCTGCTCACGAGGTCCTCGCGCTGTTCGGGACATCCGCGCAGGTGCGCCGGGCCTATGAGCGCTTCGTGGCGGAAGGTGTTCAGCAGCCTTCTCCGTGGGACAACCTGAAGGGTCAAATTTACCTGGGTTCCGAGGTGTTTCGTGCCCGCATGCAAAAACAGCTTTCCAGCAGTCACGTCACCGGTGTTACGCGCCGCCAGCTTGACCCGGCTCGTCCGAGCGCTCAAACGGTGCTGGGTGCGGTCGCCAAAGCCCATGGCTTGGCCCCGGATAAGGTCTTGCGCCCGGGAAGTGGTCAGGCGTTCAAGCATGCAACGTATTTGCTGCGTCGGCGGGCGAATCTGAGCCTGAAAGAGGTGGCGGACAAGACAGGGGTATCGATCGGACGCGTGGCGCAGATTCAAAGAGAAATCGAGTCCGCGGAGGTCGACCCGATCCTGCGCAGGATTGTAGTGGACCTATAAAGTATAGGCCTGACCCCAGTGAATTTGTTTTTTCAGTCGATTCTGTCCGGCCTGACGAATGGATTTGTCTATGGTCTGGTGGGGCTCGGGTTGGCGTCGATTTTTCGCGGTACACGGATCATCAATGCCATGCAGGGGGACTTTGCGCTAATCGGCGGGATTACGGCGGTGCTGCTGATGGAACGCGCAGGCTGGCCGATGGCGACGGCCTTCGTGGCGGCGGTACTGGTCGGCGGGGTGGCGGGCTGGATGATGGAGGTGGCGCTGGTGCGGCCCCTGCGACGGCGCGGCGGTTCGGAAGACAGTTACCTGTTGCTCACCTTGGGGGTGGCGTTCGCGGTGTCCGCATTGGTGCTGTTTGTGATTGGCCGCGATTCCCACTCGTTGCCCGGGATAGGCGGCGAAGGCATTGTGGTGATCGGCGACGCGGCGATTCGCACCCATGCCGTGTGGCTGATCGTCATCAGTCTCGTTGTGATGGGCGCATTGAGATTGTTTTTTTCGCGTTCCGCGCTCGGACTTTCGATGCTGGCGGCGGCGCTGGATGCCGAGGGTGCTTCGACAACCGGCATCAATGTGCCGCTGATGCGCACGCTGACCTTTGCGCTTGGCGGTTTGGTCGGCGGACTGGCCGGTGTGCTGGTGGGGCCGCTGGTGACGGTGTTCTACGACATGGGCCTGCTGCTCACCCTGAAAGGATTTGCCGCGGCGATTCTGGGCGGGTTGGCGAATCCGCTCGGGGCGATTGTTGGAGGAGTGACACTGGGTCTGCTCGAATCGGTCGCGATCGTGACGGTGTCCTCCGGATACAAGGACGTCATTGCCATGACGATTCTGATCGTGATCATGATTGCCATGCCCAACGGCCTGCTTGGCCGGGGCTCGCGCAAGGGAGGGTAGAAATGTCATCCGCCATGCGCGCGGCGTGTTGGGGTTTGCTCTTGCTGGCGTGGGCCGTGCTGCCTTTTGTTTCCACACGCCATATTACCGACCTGCTGGTATTTTCGGGCCTATATACCATCGCCGGGCTGGGTGTGGCGTTTCTGCTTGGTCAGTGTGGCATTGTCAGTCTGGCGCAAAGCGTTTTTTATGGGATCGGTGCGTACTCAGTGGCGTGGTTCTGCGCACAGAAAGGGCTGCCCAGTCCCTTGGGCATTGCGGCGGGTATGGCAATGAGCGCCGCGATTGCCCTGGTTGTTGGCTGGCCGATCCTTAGACTGTCGGGACATTTTCTGGCACTGGGCACCTTGGCGCTGGGCATTGTCGGACAGGTGTTGTTTCTGGAATGGGACTGGCTCACCGGGGGCACGCTGGGCATCGGCGGCATCCCGCGTATTGCGCCCTTCGGATTTGCGTTCGATACGCCGCAAAAATTTTATTTTCTGGTGTGGCCGATAGCGGCGTTTCTGCTCTGGCTGCATCACAATCTGCTGCATTCGCGCAACGGGCTCGCCCTGCGGGCCATGCGCGATGCGCCCGAAGCCGCGGCCGTGCTGGGCGTGGATATTCACCGGCTCAAGGTGCAAATGTTCGTATTAAGCGCCGTGCTGGGTTCTCTTGCGGGCAGTCTGTTCGCGCACTATGTCACCTTTGTCAGCGTGGACAGCTTCACCATCGACCGCGCGATCAATTTTTTGCTGCTGGCAGTCCTGGGCGGTGTGTACACCATCTGGGGCCCGGTCCTCGGCGCATTGTTCATCACGGTTCTGCCGCAGTGGTTGAGCAAGCTGGGAGACATTCACGCTTTTGTATTCGCCGCCGCTTTGATTGCGGCGGTGATTCTGTTGCCGGAGGGTTTTGGCGGCGCGCTCAGAAACCGCTGGCGTGTATGGACGGCGAAATGAGCAAGGCGGGCGATGCACTGCTGAACGTCACGAACATTTCGCACCGCTTCGGCGGTTTGCAAGTGTTGAATGGGGTAAATTTCGACGTGCCAGCCGGATCTCTCACCGGACTGATCGGCCCGAACGGGGCAGGGAAAAGCACGCTGTTCAATATCGTCGGCGGGTTCCTGTTTCCGCAACGCGGCACGGTGAGTTTGGACGGCCGCGACATCACGCGCGAGTCCGTGCAGGCGCGCAGCCGCAGCGGGCTGGTGCGAACCTTTCAGACGCCGAAGGTGTTCGCAAAATTGAGCGTGAGAGAAAACCTTATGATCGGCGGCTACCGGCATCTCGCCTCCGGTGCGGTGAGCAACATGCTGCGCTCGCGCCGCTCGCGTAACGAGATGGACACCATGCATGCTCAGGCCACCGAGGCCGCCGAGCGCTTCGGCCTGCACGAGGTTCTGGATCGCGCGGCCGGCACCGTCACCGCGGGCATGCAGCGCATGGTCGAGCTGGCGCGTGCCTGGGTGAGCCGGCCCCGCCTGCTGATGCTGGATGAGCCATCCTCCGGATTGAACACCGCCGAAATCGCCGGCCTGCGAAACATGCTGCTGCGCCTGAATCAGGAGGGCATGACGATTCTCCTGGTATCGCACGACATGAGTCTGGTGGATGTCGCCGGCCAGGTTCACGTATTGTGCTTCGGGTCGATCATCGCCTCGGGGGAGATGGCGCAGATCAAGAAAGACGAACGCGTACGCCAGGCCTACCTCGGGGTTTGATGCCGGTGATCGAATGATGGAAGTTGAAAATCTCGAAGCTGGTTACGGTGCGGTCCCGGTCTTGCGCGAAGTGTCGCTACGGATCGCTGCTGGCGAAACGGTGGCGGTCATTGGCGCCAATGGCGCCGGCAAGAGCACGCTGGTGGCGGCGCTCTGCGGCCTGCTGCCGGCGCGCGCCGGGCGTATCGTGCATCAGGGCAGGGATGTCACCCGCCTGCCCGCGCACGAGCGCGTGCGACGTGGCATTGGCGTGGTGCTCGAAGGGCGTCACCTGTTCGGCAGCATGACAACACGTCAGCATCTAAGGCTCGGCGGTCTGGGTGCGAGATCAATATTGGCGCAGGAGCAAGGTCTCGGCATGGAAGATGTGCTGGCCCTGTTTCCATTCCTGCGCGAGCGCCTGGATGATCCGGTCGAGCTGATGAGCGGGGGAGAGCAGCAGATGGTCGCCTTGGGGCGGGCGTTGTTATTGCAGCCGCAATTGCTGATTCTGGACGAGCCCTCCACCGGTCTTTCGCCAGTGGTGGTGAAACAAATCATGTCCACCATTGCTACTCTGCGCGCACGAGGGATGGCGGTTCTGCTGGTCGAGCAGAATGTCGCGCTGGCCGCACAAGTTGCCGACCGTGGATACGTGTTGTCCGTCGGGCGCGTGGTGCACGAAGTCCGCAAGGGCGAGTGGCCGGGCTTTCTTGCCGACGAGCGTCTGGTCAAGGCCTATCTGGGCGCTTGAGCGGATCGATTAAACTGCCGGGCCGTTCCGGCATCATGCAGCGAATGTTCCAGGTTTTGATGTAAGGTAACCTTTGTCTGCGCATGTAACGTGAAAAATCAATAATAAAATAGGAGGAAATTCTTCATGGCACCGCCCAAAGTCATACTTCAGCTCTACCCCATGATTCCCGCTGCCGACGAGGAGGATCGCAAGCGCCGGCGCCCCATGGGCCGCAATCGCGAGCTCTATAACAAGGCGATTCACGACTGGCTCGACATCATCCGCGCTGCCGAGGAATTGGGTGTCTGGGGCGCCAGCACCATCGAACATCACCTGCATTCGGAAGGCTACGAAGTCGGCCCGAATCCCGGCATCCTGAATGCCTGGTGGGCCTCGCAGTTCAAGAAAATTCATGTTGGCGCCCTGGGTTACGTCATGGCCACCCAGGATCCGATTCGGGTGGCGGAGGAAACCGCGGTTCTCGATCACATCACCAGGGGCCGTTATTTTGTGGGTTTCGCGCGCGGTTACCAGTCGCGCTGGACCAACACCCTGGGTCAGTTCACCGAAACCCGCGCTACGCTTTCCGATGGCAGCAGCGACGACGAGCGCAATCGCCAGATTTTCGAAGAGCGCGTGAACATGGTCTTGCAGTGCTGGAAAGAAGATTCGGTGCGCCTGGATGGCAAGTATTACCAGGCGCCCTATCCCCTGGACACCGGCATCGTCGGTTATCCTGCGCACAAGATCACCCAGTCGGCGGGCGGCCAGGGCGAGGCCGATGCCAATGGCGTGTTACGCCGCTTCAGCGTGGTGCCCGCGCCGTATCAGGATCCGCATCCGCCGATTTTCGTGGCGGTGAGCCGCAGCGAACCCTCCGTGCGTTACTGCGCCCGCAATGGATTTCGCGTGGTGCATTTCTCCAAGGGCGACGTGGTGGTGAAATACGCCAAAATGTATCAGGAGGAAGCGGCCAAACACGGATTGAAATTCAAGTTCGGCGAGCGGCAGAACTCCTGCCGCTGGACGCACATCGCCAAATCCCCCGAAGACTACGATCGCAAGCTCATCAACTACGATCTGGACATCTACAAGAATTTTTATTCGCCGTTTTTCCCGCAGTTGCCGGCCAGCGTGGACTGGGTGCAGAACATGAAGGACTCCGGCCTGTTCCTCGGCGGCACACTGGAACAGGCGCGCAAGCTCTATCAGGACGAGTTCGCCAAATGTCCTACCGAGTACCTGACGCTGATCTGGCATTATGCCCAGCAGCCCAAGGACGAAGTGATCTGGGAACTCGAGCAATTCATGAAACACATCTGGCCAACGCTGGAGGCCGCGACGCCTTCCAGTGGGAATCCCGTATGAGGCTCATGAAGGCGGTTCCATGAAGCCGGCGCCTGTCGATCCGATGCTGTTGCGGCGCAGTCTCGGTTCATTTGTTACCGGCGTTACCATCATGACAACTTGCACGGCAGGCGGAGAGTTGGTGGGGTTGACGGTGAATTCGTTTAATGCCGTGTCGCTTTCGCCGCCTCTGGTGTTATGGAGTCTGTCCCTGCGAGCGGCGAGTTACGAGGCTTTCATGCAGGCATCCCATTTTGCGGTCAATGTTCTGGCGGCGGATCAGCGCGCGCTCTCCGACCGCTTTGCGCGGACCGGCGGCGACAAGTTCAACGGTCTGTCCTGGCGGGAAGGCATGGATGGCCTTCCGCTATTCGACGGAACGGCTGCGACCTTCATTTGTCGCAACACGGCACGCCATCCTGGCGGGGATCATGTCATTTTTATCGGGGAAGTGCTCGCCCACGATACCTCCGGCAGGCCGCCGCTGGCGTATGCCAACGGCAGATACGTCACAATGTGCGAAGCATCTCAAGCCGACCTGTCACGCGAGAGGGAGGAATTGTCCTAAGCCGGACAAGCCGGAACTCACATGGGAAGTGAATGCGTGAAGGGCGAATGCCCCGATCCTCAATCCCCGCCCCTCTGGCCTCTCCCTTGGCACTAATACTCCGCCAAAATCGTCAACTGTTAAGTCAGTGGTACGGTTTTCATGTTTACCAGGTATCCACAAACGCGCGTTTCTTTCCGCTTCGAGTTGTAGCAGGAGGCACAGACCGAAGGCCGGCCATGACCCAGGCGCGTGTGTCGGCGGGGTCGATGACATCGTCGATTTCGAAAAGGGTGGCGGCGCTGAGGGCCTTGCCGCGTTCGTAGGCGGCAGCGACCATCTCTTCGAATTTTGCCTTGCGCTGCGCCGGGTCGGCGATCGCCTCCAGTTCCTTGCGAAAGCCCAGCTTGACCGAGCCTTCCAGATTCATCGGACCAAATTCTCCAGTGGGCCAGGCCACCGCCAGAAAGGGCAGATGAAAACTGCCACCCACCATGCCTTGCGAACCCAGGCCGTAAGCCTTGCGCAACACAACCGAGAAGATCGGCACCGTCATGTTGGCGCCGACGACATACAGGCGGCAACAATGCCGAACCAGGGCCGTGCGCTCGGCTTCCGGCCCGACCATGTTGCCCGGCGTATCGCATAGAGAAAGCACCGGAATATCGAAGGCATCGCACAACTGCAGGAAACGCGCGGCTTTGTCCGCGGCGTCGGAGTCGATGGCACCGCCCAGCACCATCGGGTTATTGGCGATGATTCCCAGCGGCCGGCCTTCGATGCGGATGAAGGCGGTAATCATGTTGGTGCCGAAATCTCTCCGCAGTTCCAGTATCGAATCGCGATCGGCCAATACGTCAATGACGCGCCGCACGTCATACACCCGCAGGCGATTTTCCGGAACGATATGCCGCAGTTCCTTCTGGTCGGCACAGGTCCACTCCTTGATCGAGCCCTGAAAATAGGAGAGATATTGTTTGGCTACCCGCACGGCTTCGGCTTCGTCGGCCACCACGATATCGATGACACCATTGCGGCGCTGTATCGCCGTGGGGCCTACTTCGTCGGGGTGGAACACACCCAGGCCGCCGCCTTCGATCATGGCCGGGCCACCCATGCCCAGCGAGGTTTTTTCGGTGGCGATGATGACATCGCAACAGCCTGCCACCACGGCGTTGCCGGCAAAGCAACGTCCCGAGACGATGCCGATCAGCGGCACCAGCCCGCTTAACTTGGCGAGCAAGGTGAATGCCTTGATATTCAGCCAGCCGGCGGTGATGAAGTCCGTGTCACCGGGGCGTCCACCGCCACCTTCGGCGAACACAATCAGCGGCAGGCGCCACTCGGCGGCCAGTTCGAACATGCGGTCTTTTTTCTGATGATTCTTGCTGCCCTGCGTGCCGGCGAGAACGGTGTAGTCATAAGACATCACCACACAGCGGGCATCGCTGTCGGGATAGAGCTTGCCGTTGACGCGCCCGATGCCCATCACCAGCCCATCGGCCGGTGTGCGCGCGATGAGGTCTTCCATGGTGCGGCGGCTGCGCTGCGCCGCCACCGCGAACGCACCGTATTCGTGAAAGCTTCCCGGGTCGCATAGGTCGGCCACATTCTCCCGAGCGGTGCGCAGCCCCAGCTTGTGCCGCTTGTCCGCGGCGTCGGGCCGGGACGAGTCGAGTGTCAAAGTGCGCCGCTGTTGCAATTCAGCCAGGTCGGGGCGTGTGCGATCGAGATCCATCGGGAAAGCTGCCGTCTCCGAGTCGAATTCTCCCTCTTGCACGTCGATCCACATCAACACCGCGCCTTCCGACACGGTGTCGCTTCGGGCAATCCGCAGCTCGCGTACAACTCCCGGCACGCTGGAGGTTATGACATGTTCCATTTTCATGGCTTCCAGAACCGCGACCTGTTGCCCGCGTCTGACCTTCTCGCCGGCTGCCACGTCGATGCTGACCACGGCGCCCAGAATCGGCGAGTCAATGGCATGCGCGCCCTCGGGAATCGGGGCCGCGTTCGAGGCTATTACATTGCCGGATTGGCGCTTGCCATGCGACAGGATGGCTAGGGGATCGACGGCATCAATTTTCGCAGCGCCGGAGCGCGCGGGCTCGCGATGTGAATGGGTAGTTTCATTGGCCGCACACAAGGCCGCCAGATTGGCTTCGATGAAAGTGGTATGCCATTGCCCGCCGAGAAATTCCGGATGCGACAGCAGGTTCAGCAAAAACTCGCGATTGGTAGGGATGCCCTCGATGCGAAATTCGGCCAGCGCCCTTCGGGCCTTTGTGCTGAGTATTGCCAGATTTCCATGCGATTGATTAACGATAAGCTTGGCAAGCAGGGAATCGAAGCGCGGGTTACTGCGAAATCCGCCGTGGCCGCAGGTGTCCACGCGGACGCCGGGTCCCGATGGCAGCTCGAAAGCCTGTAATACACCCGCCGCCGGACGGACCGTGCCATCGGGCGACATGGATTCCGCATTGACGCGCAATTGCATGGCCATGCCGCGTGGCGCAGGTACGCACCCGGCAAGCAGATCGAGATCGGCCAGCGTGCGAGCACTTGCCAGCTCGAGTTGTGTTCGCACCAGATCGATTCCGGTGATTGCCTCGGTGACGGTATGCTCCACCTGCAGGCGGGGATTGGCCTCGATGAAGGCAAAGTGGGAATAGTTTCCCGCAGCCTGTTCGACCAGAAATTCGAAGGTGGCAAGACTGCCCAGCCTGGCGGCACGAGCCATGCGCAAAGCAGCATCGATGAGTTTGTCGCGAAGCTCAGGCGACAAGTTGGGAGCGGGCGCAATTTCCACCAGCTTCTGTCGATTGCGTTGCAGGCTGCATTCGCGTTCCCACAGATGTGTGACCTCGCCCGAATCATCGCCAATCACCTGTACTTCGATATGGCGTGCCAGCGGAAACATTTTTTCCACGTATAGCCCGCCATTGCCGAAGGCTTGCAAAGCCTCGGAGCGGCAGCGCTCCCAGGCGGATTCCAGTTCAGCCGGATTGGTGACGGGCCGCATGCCACGCCCACCCCCACCCATGAGAGCCTTGACCATGACGGACCCGTTGGGCCCGAGGGACATCAGGAAGCGGCGAGCTTCATCAAGCGTCGTGGTGCCTTCGGTACCTGCCAACACCGGCACGTCGCAAGCGATCGCCAGTGCCCGTGCCTTGCCTTTGTCGCCGAATATCTCCAGCACCTCGGGAGAAGGGCCGATAAAACGAATGCCGGCCTGCGCGCAGAGGCGCGCGAAGTCGGCGTTCTCGCTAAGAAAGCCGTAGCCCGGATGTATGGCATCGCAGCGCGCTTTGCTTGCCATCCGAACGATCTGTGCCGCGTCCAGATAAGCGCTCGGACCCTGGCCAGTCAGTGCGTGGGCCTCATCGCACTTTCTGATGTGGTCGGCGTCATGGTCATCTTCGGAAAAGATGGCGTGCGAGCGGATGCCGAATTCGGCCGCGCTGCGCGCGATGCGGATGGCGATCTCGCCACGGTTGGCGATCAGAAGATGGTGAAGGGTCATGATGTTGTGATGGGCTATTCCGAGCGCCGAAAGTTCCTATTGCAATTAGATCACCCCATTGTCTCGCAGCTCGGAAATTTCCGCGCCTGCCAGGTCAAGCCACTCTTTAAGAACATCTTCGGTGTGCTGGCCCAGCGTGGGTGGCGGGTATTTCAGGCGCATGGGTGAATCGCCAAACTGAACGGAAAATCCCTGCATGGGGACGGTACCGGCTTTGGAATGAGGCATGTCGAGTATCTGGCCGCGATGCGCAAGCTGCGGGTTGTCGATGAGTTCCGAGACGCGGGCGACTTTGGCCGAGGGAACGCCGATGGCTTGAAGCTTTTCCAGCAATTGTTCCGCCGTCAGCGTCAACGTCCATTTGCTAATGAGAGCCTCCAACGCATCCGCGTGATTCATGCGCTCGGTGTTGTTCCGAAATCGTGCATCGTCGGCTATTTGCGATTGACCCATCGTATCGGTCAAGGCCCGAAACATGGGTTCGCCCGCCGTGGCCAGATGGACCCAGGCGCCGTCGCGCGTCGGGAAAGTATTGGCAGGCGAGCCATAACGGTCGCGGTTGCCGCGTCGGCTCATCGTGCGTCCCAGCAGGATTTGCTCGGGGATCGCGGTCATGAGCATAGACAGCGCGGAATCCAGCAAGGCCACGTCCACGACCTGTCCGGTACCGCTGCGCTGGCGGGCCTGCAACGCACCCAGGGTGCCGATGCTTGCGTAAAGACCGGTGGAATAATCCACCACATAGGTGCCTGCCATGTTGGGGCGCCCGTCTGGCTCGCCGGTGATATCCATCAGCCCGCTCATTGTTTGTGCGATGACGTCGAAGCAGGGCTTGCGGGAAAGCGGGCCGGTCTGGCCGAAGCCGGAAATACGGGTCACGATCAGCCGCGGATTGAGGCCGTGCAAGGTCTCCCAGTCGAAGCCCATTATTTCCAGCGTGCCCGGCACGTAGTTTTCGACCAGCACATCGGCCTTGCGCAACATCTTCCGGAACAACTCTTTGCCGCGTTCCGAACGCAGATCCAGGGTCAGGCTGCGCTTGTTGCGGTTGAACACCATGGTGTAGAGGCTCTCGCCTTCGATGAACGGCCCAAATGCGCGGCTATTCTCGCCGCGGCCCGGCGGTTCCACCTTGATCACATCCGCGCCCATGTCGCCCAGCAGCATGGCGCAATAAGGGCCGGCAATGAAACGCGAAATATCGAGCACGCGAAGGCCCTCCAGAGGGCCGGACTTCGGCGAAGGAGTTTCAGCTGTTTTGCGATCCGCCATACATATAACCCTTAAAAGCTTTTGACACAGAGGACAACTAGATCACGGAGGAAGACAAAAAAAGTATGTTGTTCTCAATGATCGCCCATATTGATGTTTGCGGCATGCTGCTTCAATCTCTTGAAGCTCTCTGTGTTCTCTGTGTCCAAAGCCTTTTTATTGGTTTTTCTTTTCACACGTGACAGTCTTGCAGCCTATTCGGCGAGCACCATGTTCCGCGCCAGTCAGTTAAGCCTTCATTTTCGCCGTGACATGCGGCTGAATCGCTTGCAGCAATTGCGAGAAAATTTTCGGGCTGCCGGCGACGATCTGGCCGCGTTCGAGGAATTTGTCGTTGCCCTCGAAATCCGACACCAGCCCGCCCGATTCGGTGATCATCAGGACGCCCGCTGCCATATCCCAGGGCGCCAGGCCGATTTCCCAGAAGCCGTCGAAGCGGCCGGCGGCCACCGCGGCGAGATCCAGCGCCGCCGAGCCTGGCCGGCGCACGCCGGCGCATTTGGTCATGAGGTCCTTGAGCATGGCATCGTAGGCATCGAGGTGTTCAAACATGCGGAAGGGAAAGCCCGTGCCAATCAGGCCATCGATCAGCTTGTCGCGTTTGGAAACCCGCAGCCGTCTGTCGTTAAGAAAGGCGCCGCGCCCGCGCGAAGCGGTGTAGAGATCGTTGCGGGTGGGATCGAAGATGACGCCGTGGGTGGGCACACCTTTGTGCAGCATGCCGATCGACACGCAATATTGTGGGAAGCCATGCAGGAAGTTGGTCGTGCCATCGAGCGGGTCGATGATCCATTGGAATTCCGAGTCGCCGGAGGCGCCGCTTTCCTCTGCTAGAATCGCGTGCTCCGGATAGGCGCCACGAATGACGTCGATGATCGCCTCTTCCGCCGCCCGATCCACTTCCGATACCAGATCGTTGAGACTTTTGTGCTTGATCGTCAGCACGTCGAGGTTTTGCGAAGCGCGGTTGATCAAGTCGCCGGCTCGGCGCGCGGCTTTCACCGCAATGTTGAGCATCGGATGCATAAAGTGTCGGATACATTGGTAAAGAACGAAGCGCGCATTTTATTCGATGAGTGCTGAAGCCGCACTGAATAAGGTGCGGATCGTGTTGTCGCACACCCAGCACCCGGGAAACATCGGTGCCGCGGCCCGCGCCATGAAGACCATGGGCCTGTCGCGATTGTTTCTGGTGGCCCCGGAGCGCTTTCCCGATCGGGAGGCCCGGGTCTTTGCCTCCGGCGCGTTGGACCTGCTGGATTCGGCCACGGTTTGCGTGGATCTTGCGCAAGCCTTGCAAGGCACCGTGCTGGCGGTGGCTGCGACCACGCGCAGGCGGGACCTCTCCCATGAAACCTTGGATTGCCGCGTGGCCTGCGATCGCCTGCTTGCCGAGACGAGTCATGGCGATGTGGCGATTGTTTTTGGCCCGGAACGCAGCGGGCTGACGATCGCGGAGGTGAGTCAATGCCGATTGTTTGCCTCGATTGCGGCCAGTGAGGCGTATTCGTCGTTGAACCTCGCGCAGGCAGTGCAGGTGTTTGCCTATGAATTGCGGATGGGCGCCTTATCCGGCCAGTTGCCGGAAATGTGGGGGCCGAAGCCCGCCACGCACGAGGAAACCGAAAACTTTCTCCTGCAACTGGAGGCGAGCCTGTATTCCACCGGTTTCGTCGATCCCGAGCAGCCTAGGCGATTGATGCAAAGGTTGCGCAGAATGTTCGCCCGGACCCGACTCGAACCCGAAGAGGTCAATATTCTGCGCGGCCTGCTTAAGGCCTTGCAGGGGAGCCCGGATCGGGAATAGTTGACTAAAATGATCAGTTTTAGAAAAATGCCTGAAACCCTAGGGATTTCCCATGTTCAGCCGAATCCGTGAAGAAATATGCGTGGTGTTCGACCGCGATCCCGCGGCACGTTCTGCCTGGGAGGTCATCACCTGTTATCCGGGTTTTCACGCGCTGCTGTTTCATCGAGTCTCGCACTGGTTATGGGGCGCAGGGCTCAAATGGCTGGCGCGCTTCAGTTCGCATATCGGGCGCTGGCTGACAGGGATTGAAATCCACCCAGGCGCGACCATCGGCCGGCGGTTTTTTATTGACCATGGCATGGGCGTGGTCATCGGGGAAACGGCGCAAATCGGGGACGATTGCACGCTATATCACGGTGTTACGTTGGGCGGGACCTCGTGGAACAAGGGCAAGCGCCACCCCACCTTGCAGGATGGGGTAGTGATCGGGGCGGGCGCCAAGATTCTGGGCCCGATCACTCTTGGCAAAGGCGCCAAGGTGGGTTCCAACGCCGTGGTGGTGCGAGACGTTCCGGCCGGTGCCACGGCCATCGGCATTCCGGCACGGATTCTCGATGACGAGACCAAGAACGCACGGGAAGAAACGGCGGCCAAACTGGGCTTTTCCGCCTACGGGATTGGCGCCGACACGAACGATCCGATGGTCAAGGCCATTCATGGGTTGGTGGATCACACCGTGGCCGCCGATCGACGCATCGATTACATCCTTGAACAATTGGGGAAAATGGGCGTCAAGGTGGAAGACGAGCGGGCTACGGCGGACAAATTCGATCCCGCCTATCTGAATCGAATTGTTGACTAAACTAGTCGGGATTACCTATACTTAAGCCATTCTGTCCATCATCAGTTGTGTGTAATCAACCAAGGCGATCATGAGGCTCACGACCAAGGGACGTTTTGCGGTAACGGCGATGATCGACCTGGCCCTGCATGATAACGACGGGCCGGTCACGCTGGCGGACATCAGCGAGCGGCAGAAAATTTCGCTGTCTTATCTTGAGCAGTTGTTCGGCAAATTGCGCCGCAAGGAGCTGGTGGGCAGCGTGCGCGGGCCGGGCGGAGGTTACCGGCTTGCGAAGGCCCCGCAGGACTTGTCGGTGGCCGACATCATTCTGGCCGTCGATGAGCCCATCGATGCGACCCAGTGTGGTGGCAAGGAAAATTGTCGCGACGAGCAAAAATGCATTACCCATGATTTGTGGATGGAGTTGAATGCCCACATTTTCGGGCATCTGCGCGCGGTCACCCTGGGTGAAATGGTTTCGCGCCAGCGCCGCAAAGCGGACGGGGCCGCGGTGGTGACCTTGCATGATCGGCACAAGTCCACGACCAAGACCAAGACGCCGGCGGCCATTACTTGAGAAGCATGAAAAGTGAATGTGTGTCCCACAAGGGGATACCGGTCTTCGACCATAAATGAGTGAATGAGTGAAAAAATCCAGACCATGGCAATAACCGTAACGGACAAGGCGGCAAGGCATATTCAGAAGGCATTGGCCCGGCAAGGCGGCCTGGGCCTGCGCTTTGGCGTGAAAAAAGTCGGCTGCTCGGGCCTGGCTTATACCTTCGACTACGCCAAGGAAACCGGGGATGACGATCAGGTGTTTCGTTGCGGCGCTGTCACGGTGGTGGTGGACAAGCAAAGCCTTCCCTATGTGGATGGCTCGGTGCTCGATTTTGTGCGCGAAGGTCTGAACGAATCGTTCGACGTGAAGAATCCCAAAGCGACCGCGCAATGCGGCTGCGGCGAAAGTTTCACCATCAACCCGGACGTGGTCGCGCGCGGTTAGAGCTCATGAGTGCCGTTATTCAGAATCTGGTCAACCAACCCTATAAACACGGGTTCGTGACCGACATCGAGTCCGACGTTGTTGCCAAGGGGCTCAATGAGGACGTGATCCGGGTGATTTCGGCGAAGAAAAACGAGCCGGAATGGCTGCTGAAATTTCGCCTCAAGGCGTATCGCCACTGGCTGACGATGCGCGAGCCCGTCTGGCCGAATGTGCGTTACCCGAAAATCGATTTCCAGGACATCAGTTATTTCTCCGCCCCCAAGCCGAAGAAACTTGCCTCCATGGACGAGGTGGATCCGGAACTGCTGCGCACCTTCGAGAAGCTGGGTGTGCCGATGAACGAGCGCAAGGCGCTGGCCGGCGTGGCAGTGGATGTGATATTCGACAGCGTTTCGGTGGCCACCACCTATAAGAAGAAACTCGCCGATGTGGGCGTGATTTTCTGTTCATTTTCGGAAGCGGTGCACGAGCACCCGGAACTGGTGCGCAAATATCTGGGCAGCGTGGTGCCGCACACCGACAATTTTTATGCGGCGCTGAATTCCGCGGTGTTTACCGACGGGTCGTTCTGTTTCATCCCCAAGGGGGTGCGCTGCCCGATGGAGTTATCGACGTATTTCCGGATCAACACCCAGGAATCCGGTCAGTTCGAGCGGACCTTGATCGTTGCCGAAGAAGACGCCCAGGTGTCTTATCTGGAAGGCTGCACCGCGCCGAAGTTCGACACCAATCAATTGCACGCGGCGGTCGTTGAACTGGTGGCGCTGGACCGCGCGGATATTAAATATTCGACGGTGCAGAACTGGTACGCCGGCGACGAAAACGGCAAGGGTGGCATCTACAATTTTGTCACCAAACGCGGCCTGTGCCAGGGCGTGAGTTCCAAGATTTCCTGGACGCAGGTGGAAACCGGATCAGCGATCACCTGGAAATATCCTTCCTGTGTATTGCTGGGGGACCATTCCAGCGGCGAATTTTATTCGGTGGCCCTCACCAACCACCGGCAGCAGGCCGATACCGGCACCAAAATGATCCATATCGGCCGCAATACCCGCAGCAAGATCGTTTCGAAGGGCATTTCGGCCGGGTATTCGAACAACAGTTATCGGGGGCTGGTAAAAATCGGCGCACGCGCTGAAGGTGCGCGCAATTATTCGCAATGCGATTCCATGTTGATCGGTGATCGCTGCGGAGCCAACACCTTTCCCTATATCCAGGTGCAGAACTCATCGGCCAAGGTCGAACACGAAGCCTCCACCTCGAAAATCGGTGAAGACCAGCTCTTCTATTTTGCCAGCCGGGGTATCGGTGCCGAGGATGCGGTATCGATGATCATCAACGGATTTGTGCAGGACGTTTTCATGCAGTTGCCCATGGAATTTGCGGTTGAGGCAACCAAGTTGCTTGGCCTCAAGCTGGAAGGAAGTGTCGGATGATTCGGAATAACGCGCCGGTGCTGCTCGCGGTTCGCCAGCTCACGGCGAAAATCGGCGAACGCAACATCCTGAAAGGCATCGATCTGAGCGTCCGCGCCGGAGAAGTGCATGCCATCATGGGCCCGAACGGCTCGGGGAAAAGCACCTTCGCCAAAGTTCTCTGCGGTCATCCCTCCTATGAAGTCACCGGGGGGGATGTCGTGTTTGCCGACAAGAGTCTGCTCGGTCTGGCACCCGAGGAACGGGCCCGGGCCGGGCTGTTTCTGGGTTTCCAATATCCGATCGAAGTGCCGGGCGTGAGCAATAGTTCCTTTTTGCGGCTGGCCTACAACACGGTGCAGGGCGCGCGCGGGAAGGAAGAGCTCGACCCCCTGGAGTTCGATGATCTGGTGCGTGAAAAAATGAAGCTGCTGGAGATGAATCCGGCGTTTCTGGATCGTAGCGTCAACGCCGGCTTTTCGGGCGGCGAAAAGAAGCGCAATGAGATTTTGCAAATGGCGTTGCTGGAACCCCGCTTGGCCGTGCTCGACGAGACCGACTCGGGGCTCGACATCGATGCCTTGCGGGTGGTGGCCAACGGCATCAATCGGCTGCATACGCCAGACACGGCGACCGTTCTGGTGACGCATTATCAGCGCCTGCTGAACTACATCGTTCCCGACTACGTGCATGTGATGGAAGGCGGCCGAATCATCAAGACGGGTGATAAGTCGCTGGCGCTGGAGTTGGAGACGCGGGGCTACGACTGGGTTGCCGCCGAGTATCGGTCCAAGGTGGCGGCGTGATCTTTCCGGCATGAGCATCGCCGATACCAATCATTTTCTGGAGCAACTGCTGCGCGGCCGTGAAACGCTGCCGGAGCCGGTCAGCGCTCGGCTCAAGGCCTTACGAGCGGCGGCGGTGGAGCGTGCCAACGAACTGACGGTGCCGAGCACCCGAGACGAGGACTGGCGCTTCACCGATCTGTCTGCGCTGTACAAATTTTCGCTGCAGCCCTCGCGTGCGGCCGGTGTGCCATCCGAAGACGCGATGCGCAGCCTGGACATTCCGGAAGTCACGCAGCGCCTGGTCTTTGTCGATGGCTGTTATTCGCCGGCTTGGTCGAGACTGCCGCAGGAATCCGGCATCCGTGTCTGCAATCTGGCACAGGCCGAGCCGGCCTTGCTGGATCTGCATCTGGGGCGGCTGGCGGATTTTCAGGACGATGCCTTTGTGGCCGCGAATACCGCTTTTCTTCAAGACGGGGCCTTCGTTCATGTGTCGGCCGCTTGCGAGGCGCAACGCCCGATTCATTTGTTGTTTCTGGCTACACGCGCCGCAAGTGTGAGCTACCCGCGAGTCCTGCTGCGGGTGGAGGCAGGGGCGCAATGTACCGTGATCGAGGATTTTGTTGGAATGGCGCAAGGCGGCTACCTCACCGATGCGGTGACGGAAATTGTGATCGAGGACAACGCGGCGGTATCGCATGTCCGGCTGCAACGGGAATCCGACGCGGCGTTTCATGTCGGCAATACGGCGGTGAGAGTGGCGGCCCACGGACGATACTCGGGTTGGTCGGTGGCGCTGGGTGGGAGAATTTCGCGCCACACGCTCAATGTCGTGCAGGCCGGCGAAGGCACGGAATTTTCGATCGACGGGCTGGCTTTGATTTCCGGGCGTCAGCTCGCGGATACCAGCAGCACCGTGGATCACGCGCTGGCCCATGGGCGCAGCCGCCAACTCCACAAAACAGTTGTGGCCGGTGGAGCGCATGCGGTATTCAACGGGAAAATTTTCGTTCGGCAGGGCGCCCAGCAGACCGATTCGGCCCAGCAGTCGAGAAACCTGCTGTTGTCCGACAAGGCGCATGTGGACACCAAACCCCAACTGGAAATTTTCGCCGATGACGTCAAGTGTGCACATGGCGCCACCGTCGGGCAGCTGGACGAGGACGAATTGTTTTATCTGAAAACCCGGGGTCTGTCGGATTCTGCTGCGCGCGGGCTGTTGACCTACGCCTTCGCGGCGGAAATTGTGGAGCGCATCCCAGTCAAATCCATAGTCGCGCGCATCGAGCAGACCATTCTGGAAAAAACAACCATTCGGGAAAAAACCCCAGCGAAGGAGTCCGCGTGAGCGCCGTTGTTCAAACCGTCAGGCCGGGGGCTGCGCTCGACCTGACCAGGATCCGTGCCGATTTTCCCATCCTTGCCCAGCAGATCAACGGCAAGCCGCTGGTGTATTTCGACAATGCCGCCAGTGCGCAGATGCCGCGCCCGGTCATCGACCGGCTGGTGCGCTATCAGAGCACGGAACACGCGAATATCCATCGCGGTGTTCATCATCTCTCCGAAGTGGCAACCGCCGCTTATGAGGGCGCCCGCGGCAAAATTCGCAAGTTCATCAACGCCCGCGAAGACCGCGAGGTGATCTACACCCGCGGCACGACCAATGCGCTGAATCTGGTCATGTACGGCTATGGCCGGAAGTTCATCGGCGCGGGCGACGAAATTATCGTCTCGCAGCTTGAACACCACTCGAATATCGTGCCCTGGCAGATGTTGTGCGAGGAGAAAGGCGCCAAGCTGCGGGTCATCCCCTGTAACGATGCCGGGGAATTGCTGCTCGACGAATACCGCAATTTTTTCAATGCCAGGACCCGGCTGGTGGGAATCACGCACGTCTCCAACGCACTGGGCAGCATCAACCCGATCAAGGAAATGATCGCCACGGCGCACGCTCATAACGTGCCGGTGCTGGTGGATGGAGCGCAAGCCATTCCGCACATGAAGGTGGATGTTCAGGACCTGGATTGCGATTTCTATGCATTCTCCGGCCACAAGATGTGCGGCCCCACGGGTATCGGCATTTTGTACGGCAAGGCCTCGTTGCTCGAAAAGATGCAACCTTTCGAGGGCGGGGGCGACATGATCCTTTCCGTGACCTTCGAAAAAACCACGTACAACGCGCTGCCCTACAAATTCGAAGCGGGAACGCCCCCGATTGCGGCGGCGATCGGACTGGGTGCGGCCGTGGACTATCTGGAATCCGTGGGGATGGAGCAGATCGCTGCGCACGAACATACTCTGCTCGATTACGCGACCCGTACCTTGTCCCAGATAGAAGGTGTACGAATTGTGGGCACCGCACGCAACAAGGCCGGGGTATTGTCCTTCACCATGAAGGGCGTCCACCCGCACGATGTGGGCACCCTGCTCAACGAAGAAGGCGTGGCGGTGCGAACTGGCCATCATTGTGCACAACCGGTGATGCAGCGCTTCGGCATTCCGGCCACGGCACGCGCTTCCTTCTACTTCTACAACACCCTGGCCGAAGTGGATGTGCTGGCGGCGGCAGTGCGTAAAGTTAAGAAGCTCTTCGGATAAGTTGTGACAAATGGATTCGAAGCAGCTTTATCAAGAAGTGATCCTCGATCACAATCGTAAGCCGCGCAACTGGGGCGGCCTCGCCGACGCCAGTCACAAGGCGGAGGGACTGAATCCCCTGTGTGGCGACCACATCTGGCTGTCGCTCAAGCTGAAAGGCGAACAAATCGAGAACATCGCCTTCAACGGCGAAAGCTGCGCGATCTGCAAGGCGTCTTCGTCAATGATGACTACCCAGGTAAAAGGCAAGTCGGTGGCCGAAGCCGAACAGATGATTGCCGAATTCCGCGATATGACCACAGGTCGACTGGACGCGGCAAATCAGGCCCATCATCTCGGCCGACTGACAGTCTTTGCCGGCGTACGCGACCTGCCATCGAGGGTCAAGTGCGTCATCCTGCCCTGGCATACGCTACACGCAGCCCTGCATGCCGAAGCCAGCGTTTCCACCGAAGGCGACCGCGATCCTGTCGCCGCGAACTGATGCCATGCCAAAAATTGCCGATATCGAATACACCCCGAATCCGAATGCGCGGAAGTTCATTCTCAAGGAACCGCTGACCTCGGGACTGGCCCGTTCCTTCGAAAACGCCGAGCAGGCGCAGCGAGACGAGCTGGCCGCCAGGCTGTTTGACAATCCGCATGTAACGAATGTGTTTTATGTGGACAACTGGATCACGGTGACGCAGGACGGCGAGGCCGAGTGGGAAAAACTCCTGCGTGAACTGGCCACCCCGATCCGCGAAGCCCCGGCCGCCGAACAAGCCTCCGAGGAATTCGCCAAGGCCGCCGCCTGGCTGGCCGAAGACGAAGGCATGGCAGAACTCTCCGCGACCGATCGCGCCAAGCTCGAACAAATCAACGAACTGCTGGACGAAGAAGTCCGGCCCTACCTGCAAGGCGACGGCGGTGACTTGCATGTTGTGAGCCTCGAAGGCAATACCCTCAAGGTGCATTACCAGGGCGCCTGCGGCACCTGCCCCAGCTCCATCTCGGGCACCCTCGCCGGGATTGAAGGCCTGGTGCGGAGAATCGATCCTGAGATGCAAGTTGTTGCGGTGTGAAGATGGCGAACAGTGAACAGTAAACAGTGAACAGTAAACAGTGAACGGTAATCGGTGAACGGTGAACAGTAAAATGCGAAGCGATGATTGGTAAGTGATGATTTCCTTGTCTGATCACCGATCACCGATCACCCCTCACTCCTCACTCCTCACTCCTCACTCCTCACTCCTCACCCATGTCAGATTGGACCTTTGTCGCCAACGTCTCCGAGATCGCCCTTCAGCACCACAAGAAAGTGGATCTCGACGGAACCATCGTTGCCGTATTCAACATCGGCGGTGAATTTTTCGCCATGGAAGATTTGTGCACCCACGACGGTGCGGAGTTGACGAGCGACGACAGTATTGCAGGGGATGAAATTGTCTGTCCGCGCCATGGAGCACGTTTTTGTGTAAAAACTGGTGAAGCTCTGTCGGCCCCAGCCTACGAACCCACTACCATGTTTCCGGTAAGAATCGAAAGCGGGAAAATCTTTACACGAGATAATCGCTGGGACTGAATCGCGCCTCGTTTTCCAGCTTTTCGTCGCGATATCTGCATGCAAGTCCGTAGGTAGTGCCGAACGCATCATCCTATTGAGAATTGCCTATCATCGTGACAAATTCAAACACGGCGCTTCTTTCCCTCTGCCCGGCGCTCATCTTTACCCTTATCTTTGCGACGCACAAGGGGACACATGTCTAGTCGGGGTTACATGATGAAGGTGTCAGGGGGTCTACACGGAAGCAGTGTTGTGATACAGATCGTAGGCAAGTCCGATATCGGCAAGGCGCGCCATGCCACG
>CAMDKM010000016.1 GCA_945900965.1 Bordetella parapertussis
CCGGGAACATAGTGTAGATTTCGGCCGGGATGTGATGCGCGGAACCCCTGGATGTGCCCGCCAGGCCCATCATCAGGTTTTCTTCCACCGTAAGCCGGGGAAAAATTTCGCGGCCCTGCGGAACGTACCCCATGCCCAGGCGCACCCGCGCGAACGGCGGGAAGCGGGTGATATCCTTGCCATCGAGCAGCACCTTGCCGCCCGACGCCGGCAGCACCCCCATCAGGCATTTGAGCAGAGTGGATTTGCCCACGCCATTGCGCCCGAGCAACGCTGTTACTCCGGCATTTGGTACTTCGAAGTCAACATTGCGCAGCGTATGGCTGCTGCCGTAATGCTGGTTGAGATTCTCTACTTTCAGCATTGTTTTAGTGCAAATTCAAGATCGTTCGACACAGAGTCCACAAAAGACATAGAGGAAACTCGAATAGCCAAATTTTTTTCAACATCGGCAGATTTTCTTCTCTATCAAATTGTTTTGTCATTGCGGACTTTCGCTCATCTCTGCGCTCTCTTTGTTCTCTGTGATCTCTGTGTCAAAAGGCTCACCGCCCCAGATAAACTTCGATCACCCGCTCGTCGTTTTTCACGGTATCCATCGTACCTTCCGCCAGCACGCTGCCTTCGTGCAACACGGTAACGACATTTGCGATCGAGGCAATAAACTCCATGTCATGTTCCACCACCACCAGCGAGCGTTCTCCCGCCAGGGATTTGAACAACTCCGCGGTGCGTTCGGTTTCTTCGTCGGTCATCCCCGCCACCGGCTCATCAAGCAGTAGAAGTCTGGGCTCCTGCATAAGCAGCATGCCGATTTCGAGCCATTGCTTCTGGCCATGCGACAGCAGGCCCGCCAAACGCATGGCATCAGGCAGTAATTTGATGATCTCCAGCGTTCGCGCGATGGCATCGCGCTGTTCGCCCGACAGACGCGCCCGCAGGCTGGCCCAGACGTCTTTTTCGGTCTTCATGGCCAGCTCGAGGTTCTCGAATACCGTATGATTCTCGAACACCGTCGGCCGCTGAAATTTCCGCCCGATGCCGGCATGGGCAATTTCAGGTTCGCTCAGGCGTGCCAGGTCGATCGTCTGCCCGAAGAAAACGCTGCCGGAATCGGCTTTCGTCTTGCCGGTAATGACGTCCATCATGGTGGTTTTGCCGGCGCCATTGGGACCAATCACACAGCGCAATTCCCCGACATCGACAGTCAGCGTTAGCTTGTTCAGTGCCTTGAAGCCGTCGAAACTCACCGTGATGTCGTCCAGGTACAGGACGGGGCCGTGGCTGACATCCAGGCCAGGCGTCGCTACGCGCCAGAGTTCGGCAGGCGAATTTCCGCTGACATCGTTCGGCTCGGCGGCAATACTCATGTGACCTTGCCCTTGACAAAGCGCGCCAGACCCACAATCCCCTTGGGCATGAACAGCGTCACAAGAATAAAGAGCAGCCCGAGAAAGAACAGCCAGTACTCGGGAAAGCTCTGCGTAAAAAAGCTCTTGGCCCCATTGACCGCTCCCGCTCCGAGCAGAGGCCCGATCAGCGTCCCGCGCCCACCCACCGCCACCCAGACCGCGATCTCGATGGAATTGGCTGGCGACATCTCACCCGGATTGATGATGCCCACCTGCGGCACATACAGTGCGCCGGCAATGCCGCACAGCACGGCGGACAGAGTCCAGACAAAAAGTTTGTAGCCAATGGGGTTGTAACCGGAAAACATCAGCCGGCTTTCCGAATCCCGGATGGCCGTCAGAATGCGTCCGACTTTGGAACGCAGCAGATAGCGGGTCAAGATAATCGTACCGATGACCGCGAACGCGGAAAGTCCGAAGACCACCGCGCGCGTGGACGGCGCGGTGATGGGGAAACCCAACACGCGCTTGAAGTCGGTAAATCCATTATTGCCACCAAACCCGGTGTCGTTGCGAAAGAACAACAACATGAAGGCAAACGTCATCGCCTGGGTGATGATCGAAAAATACACCCCCTTGATGCGCGACCGAAAAGCGAAAAATCCGAACACCAGCGCCAGCAGTCCCGGCGCCAGAATCACCAGCGCCGCACTCCACAGGAAATGATCCGAACCGGTCCAGTACCAGGGATATGCTTTCCAGTCGAGAAACACCATGAAGTCGGGCAAGTCCGATTGGTACTGGCCTTCGCGTCCGATCTGTCGCATCAGGTACATGCCGAAGGCGTAACCGCCCAGTGCGAAGAACACCCCATGGCCAAGCGACAGAATACCTGTATAGCCCCAGATCAGATTCATCGCCATGGCCACGATCATGTAGCACAGAATTTTGCCGGCGAGCGTCACGGTATAGCCGGAAACGTGCAAGGCACTCTCGGGCGCCGGCACCAGATACAGAACCGGCAGAATCACCAGCGTAACCAGCCCAAATCCGCCAAGCGCCAGCCAGCCAGCTTTCGAAAACAGCGGCTCGGCCGGCAGAGTAATGGGCGGGTTCATGCTTCCACCGCCCGGCCCTTCAGGGCAAACAGGCCTTGCGGACGCTTCTGGATGAAGGCGATGATCAGCACAAGCACCAGAATTTTAGTCAGCACCGCTCCGATGTGCGGCTCCAGGAATTTCGAGGCGATGCCCAGACCCATCGCCGCGTATACCGTGCCTGCAAGCTGTCCAACGCCGCCGAGCACCACGACCATGAAGGAATCGATGATATAGCTCTGACCAAGATCGGGTCCGACGTTGCCGATTTGCGATAGCGCTACGCCCGCCAATCCGGCGATGCCCGAACCCAGCGCGAACGCCAGCAAATCAACTCGGCCGGTGGGCACCCCTACGCAGGAGGCCATGACGCGATTTTGGGTCACAGCGCGCACAAATAGCCCGAGCCGGGTGCGTGCGAGAATCCAGCCCATCGCCAGCAGAACAAACAGCGAAAACGCGATGATGACGATGCGGTTGTAGGGCAACACGACATTCGCCAGCTCCACGCCGCCGGACATCCACGACGGATTGGCGACTTCGACATTCTGGGCGCCGAAAATCTGCCGCACCGACTGGATCAGGAACAGGCTGATGCCCCAGGTGGCCAGCAGCGTTTCCAAGGGGCGCCCATAGAGCCAGCGGATCACGCTGCGTTCGAGTGCCATGCCAACCAGCGCCGCGGACAGAAAGGCCACTGGCGCCGCCGCCAGCAGATACCAATCGAAATAACCTGGCAGCCAGGATTTAAAAAACTGCTGGGTTACATAGGTCGCATAGGCGCCGATCATCAACATCTCGCCATGGGCCATGTTGATCACACCCAATAGACCGTAAGTGATGGCCAGTCCCAGCGCCACCAGCAGCAGAATGCTGCCCAGCGAAATTCCCGTGAATAGCCGCCCCGCATAGTCGCTCACCACCAGCCGCCCTTGGATATCGTCGATGGCGTTCAAGGCTGCGCCGCGTACCTTGGCGTCGGCTTCCGCGAATTGGCCGGAAGCATCTTTCTCGAACAAGGCTTGCAAGAGCGTCCGGGTTTTGGCCTGATTGCTCCGGCCAAGCATCGCCACCGCCGCCAGACGAACTTCGGGATCGGCACTTTTCAGTTCCAGTATTGCCTTGGTCTGTTCGAGGGATGCCCTGATCGCCGGATCGGATTCTCCGGCGAGCGCCTTGCCGATCAGCGGCAGCAGGGAAACCTGGGCGGTCGATTCAATGGCCTTGGCCGAAGCGAGCCGCACATTGCGCTCGGGCGAGAGCAACTTGAGTGCGCCCAGGGCGGCATCCAGTGTGCCACGCAGCCGGTTATTGACAACGATGGGTTCGAGAGTTTCGGGTGCCGGCGTCAATACCGTGAGCGTTGCCGCATCGATAATGTTGTCGCCCTTGGCAAATACCACCTGGCCGGTGGGTGTCACGCTGGCATTGCCATCCTGCAATGCTTGCAACAAATCCAGTGCAGCCTTATCTCCGGTGGCAACCAAGGCGTGAATTGCCTCGATGCGGGCACCAGGGTCGTCCGTGCCAAGCCGGGCGATGGTCTGCGGGTCGAGGGCAAAAGCCGGGCACAGTCCTGCACACGCCAGGACAAATGCTATCCAATACAGTAGAAATCTCAATTCGACGTTCCCGGCAAGGATTAAAAAAATGCCTGCTCGACCATCCGCAGGCATTTTATACAGGCAACAAAACACCTTCCCGCGGCCGCACGCCCGTTAGGAGGTGCGCGCGGCCCGGAAGGTTAACCGAGAATTAAAGCTTCTGCTTGCCCTCGTTACCCACGATGAACGGGCTCCAGGGTTGGGCACGGATCGGACCTTTGGTCTTCCACACCACGCTGAACTGGCCATCGGCCGTGACTTCACCGATCATCACCGGCTTGTGCAGGTGGTGGTTGGTCTTGTCCATCGTTAACGTGAATCCCGACGGCGACTTGAAAGTTTGACCGGCCATTGCAATGCGCACCTTGTCCACGTCCACACTGCCGGCCTTCTTCACCGCCTGCGCCCACATGTGGATACCGACATAGGTGGCTTCCATCGGATCGTTGGTCACCACGGTTGCCAGATCGGGCACACTGTTCTTTTGGGCCCATGCCTTGTACATCTTGGCGAATGCGGTGTTTTCCGCGTTTTTCACCGACATGAAATAATTCCACGCGGCCAGATGCCCGACCAGCGGTTTGGTATCGATGCCGCGCAATTCTTCTTCACCCACCGAGAATGCCACCACCGGTACGTCGGTTGCCTTCAGGCCGGCATTGCCCAGTTCCTTGTAGAACGGGACATTGGAATCGCCGTTGATGGTAGAGACCACCGCGGTCTTGCCACCAGCGGCAAATTTTTTGATGTTGGCGACAATGGTTTGATAGTCACTGTGGCCAAACGGCGTGTACACCTCGTCGATATCCTTCTCGGCCACACCTTTGGACTTCAGGAAGGCCCGCAGAATCTTGTTGGTGGTGCGCGGGTACACATAATCGGTGCCAAGCAGAATCCAACGCTTGGCGCCGCCGCCGTCCTCGCTCATCAGGTATTCAACCGCCGGAATGGCTTGCTGATTGGGCGCCGCGCCAGTGTAGAAGACGTTCTGCGACAGCTCCTCGCCTTCGTACTGCACCGGATAAAACAACAGGCTATTCAGTTCCTCGAACACCGGCAGCACCGACTTGCGCGATACCGAAGTCCAGCAGCCAAACACCACTGACACCTTATCTTGAGTGATGAGCTGGCGTGCCTTCTCGGCGAACAGCGGCCAGTTGGAAGCGGGATCCACGACCACCGGCTCAAGTTTCTTGCCCAGCAGCCCGCCCTTGGCATTGATTTCCTCGATGGCCATCAATGCGGTATTTTTCAGCGCCGTTTCGGAAATGGCCATGGTGCCGGACAACGAATGCAGGATACCGACCTTGATGGTATCCGCCGCCGTTGCCGTCACGGCCATCGCCGAGAAGGCGCCTGCAATCAATGATTTCAAAAGATTTCTGCGATTCATTACGACTCCTTGGACAAAAAATGGTTGAACGATGATTCATTCGGAATGATCACCTGCAAATTCCTTAATCCCCCTTGCGACGTGTTTTGCCACCTTCGCGCAATGCCTTATTGCAACCGCCGTGCCATGGCCAAGCGATTCGGCTTAATACTTTTTTATTCATTGCTTTAGATGATTTTTCCAGCAACACGTCGTGGTCCCGTGGACTAGGGATGAAGCAGTGTGCGCACCGGAGTTGTGCGCTCGCGCAAGCGTCATGCACCAAGTTATTGCCGACGTCGGCCAGCCAGTCCAGCGCGGCATGACAGAAAGAAAAATCAGGCAAAAAACCGGCGAAGCGGGCTTGCAAGGCGCCAATAGCTGTATATAATCACAGCCATCTTAAAACCCCGTACCGGAGACCCTGCAAATGGAAGAACTCACCCCTCGCCAAGCCGAAATCCTTCGTCTGATCAACGACTTCTTGAAAAAAACCGGCTTTCCGCCGACCCGCGCCGAGATCGCCAAGATCTTCGGTTTCAGCTCCGCCAACGCTGCCGAGGACCATCTCCGGGCGCTGGCCAAGAAAGGCCATATCGAACTGCTGCCTGGCGCCTCGCGTGGCATCCGGCTGAAAAAGAACTTCGGCCTGCCCCTGATCGGGCGGGTCGCCGCTGGCAGCCCGATCCTGGCCGAAGCCAATGTCCAGGCCCGCTACCAGTTGGACCGGCACCTGTTCAGCCCACATGCCGACTACTTATTGAAGGTGCGCGGCCTGAGCATGCGCGATGCCGGCATCCTCGACGGGGACTTGCTGGCGGTGCACAGCACCCGCGAAGTGCGCTCCGGCCAGATCATCGTCGCCCGCCTGGGCAACGAAGTCACCGTCAAACGCCTCAAACGCCAGGGCAACCAGATCCAGTTGCTGCCCGAAAACCCGGACTTCGATCCCATCGACGTGGATGCTCGGGATGAACAGTTCGACATCGAGGGACTGGCGGTGGGGATTGTCAGGAATGGCAGGATTTCGTGAGGCGTGAGGCGAAAGGCGTGAGGGGTCAGGAGTGAGGGGGAGATCCCCTTCTCCCTCTGGGACAAGACGCCACGGCGCTTTTGCCGCCGTGGATTGGGACCATGAACCGTTCTTCTCCCCCTCGCCCTCCGGGAGAGGGGCGGGGGTGAGGGAGGTTCGTGGGTAGGGCACACTTGAAGCGGAGCAGAAGGCTGGGGATGAGGGAAGATTGAACGGTGAAGGAGTGAAGGGTGAACAGTAAAAGCTCAAACAGGAACTCCTACGCTGCTCTGGTTTTTCTACCAGTTATGACAAACGTTAAATCTTGGTCATTGTGTACACACTAAGCCCCGCACAATTGATGCAGCTGCTGGAGAAAAATCTTCCAGCGGTCGATCATCGCAAGGAAATTGTCGAGGAGACCGGTCAGAACTCCGTGCGCATGCGTCTGCCCGTTCAGGACAGTTATGTGAGCCGGGATCTTCCCGAGGGATCGGGGCAAGTGGTGCTTTCCGGTCCGGTGACGATGGGTTTTGCCGATACCGCCATGTACGCCTGCGTCCATGCGTTTTACGGTCGCGAGGTTTTCGCCGCTCTCGTCAGCCTCAACATTTCGTTCTTTCGTGTCGCCGGGGACGGCGATCTGAGCGCCGTGGCGCGGCTTCTGCGCAAAGGCAAGTCCATCGCCTTCCTGGAGGCTCATCTTTTTTCGGTTGGAAATTCCGAACCCTGCGCTCACGTTACGGCGACCTATTCCATAAGAAACCCTCGCCCATGAGCCCATGCATACATGAAATTCCACGAAGAGGGGTGGAAAACCAACACCCCCGTCGCAGCCACTCCGCACAGGTGGACGCATCAGTCGTTCCGTCAACCTTATCCATTCAGGAGATCATCATGGAAGCAGCAAGAAGCGTCGAGATTCTCAAATCCCTGGCCGATGGCATCGACCCAGGCAGTGGCAAACCTTTCGCGGCGGACAGCGCGTATCAACATCCGGACACTGTCCGTGCGTTGTTCTTCGCGATCCACGCACTGGAACAGCACGCACCACAAGCACCGTTGCAGAAAACCCCGACACCGGACAAGCCTCGCCCAGAAAAATCTGGCAGACCCGCGCCCGGGAAAGCCGGTCAACCCTGGTCGGAGGAAGAAGACACGCGCCTGGGCAAGGCTTACGACTCGGGCCAATCGATCGAAGATCTCGCCCAAGCTCATCAGCGCAGCAAATGGGCGATCGAGGCCCGGCTGGCGCGTATGGAAAAAATCCCTGCCCCGCCTTCGCGTTTCCCCGCCCGCAAGTCAGCAGGGAATGCCGGAACAAATGAGATGAGGAGTCAATAACAACGCTGACCGCAAAGGACGTGGAGGTTCCGGTGGAAGACCCGAAAAAATATTGCCTTGGTTTTTCTTTGCGTACCTTTGCGTCTTTGCGTTGAGATTTTCTTTGCCCTTTACGTCTTCGTTAATTTTCTGTCACCCGTCACTCGTCACCCGTCACCGACTTCATGTCCTCCGCCCTGCAAATCCTGCTGCAAAATCCCGCCATCTGGCGCGGGAGCGAGCCGGCACGGGTGGCGCTTCCGAGCGTCGCGACCGGCTTTTCGGCGCTCGACCGCGAACTGCCGGGTGGCGGCTGGCCGCGCGGCGCCATCGCGGAAGTACTGAACGAGCGCGCGGGCATCGGCGAGTTATCGCTGTTCGTGCCCGCGCTGGCCAGCTTGTCCGCCGAGCCCGGCTGGCTGATGCTGATCGCCCCACGCTGGATTCCTTATGCGCCGGCGCTCATCGCGCGTGGCGTGTGCTTGTCGAAATTGGTGGTGGTGAACACGCAATCCGACAAGGACACGATGTGGGCCACGGAGCAAAGCCTGCGCGCCGGCAACTGCTCCGCAGTGCTGGCCTGGCCGAATACACTCGATGAGCGCGGCCTGCGCCGCCTGCAACTGGCCGCCGAGGAAGGTGGCAGTTTCGCCGCGCTGTTCGGCGATGCCTCGCGCGCCGCGCCCTCCTCGCCCGCCCCCCTGCGCATCCGGCTGGGCGGCAGTCAAAACCGGCTGTCGGTAAAAATCCTCAAGCGCCGCGGCAGCGGCTTGACGCCGACACTTTGGCTGAACACGGAAGCACCTCACGCTGATGTGCCCACGCGAGTTTCCCGCTTGCGACCTTCTCTGGCATTTGCGAGTGCCTGAAAAAATTCAAAACCTTTAAATAAAAACCTGACGCAAAGGCGCAAAGACGCAAAGACGCAAAGAAAAAAGACAAAGTTAATAAGAAAGGACTCCTGGTGATGTCATTTTCATACCTCTTCAATTTTCTCCGTCTTTTAATTGTTTTTTGCTTTTCCTTTGCGTCTTTGCGCCTTTGCATCAATGCTTTTGTTTTTTAATTCAGAACCCCAACACTAAAAATCTCAACGCAGAGCCTGCCCCCGGCTCCGAACGGGGGACGCAAAGAACGCAAAGATACGCAAAGAAAAACAGATCAAAGTTAACGACCAAGGAATTCAGATGACCTCATCTTCTTATGGAAAAACTGAATAAGCCCCCAACAGTCATTCCCGTGCAAACGGGAATCCAGGCTTTTCAAAGAAAACAGGTTCCCCGCATTCGCGAGGAGGACATGTACTCGATGTTTCCTTATTTTTGTTTTCCTCTGTGCCCTCTCTCGTTTTTCCTCCGTGTCCTCTGTGTCAACGCCTTTGTTTTTTATTAAAAGACCAACCCATGCTGTGGGTCGCACTGCGTCTTCCCGATCTGTCTTTGCAGTTGCGCCTGCGCGGCGCGGCAGCGGCCGGTCCGCTGGCAATCCAGGACAGCGGCAATCGGCCGCGGGTGATGTCCTGCAACGCTCCCGCGCAGGAAGCGGGCGTTCGTCCGGGCATGCTGGTGTCGGCGGCTTTTGCGCTGGCGCCGGAACTTAAACTCTCCACCTTCGACCGCGACAAGGAAGCCCGTGCGCTGAATGGCGTGGCGCTGTGGGCAATGCAGTTCACACCCGCGGTGAGCCTCGCCTCCACGCACGAGGTGCTGATGGAAATCGGCGGCTGCCTGCGCCTGTTCGGCGGCTTGCGCCCGCTGGGTCGGCGCATCCGTGCCGGGCTTCGCGAACTGGGCTATCGGGCCGTGGTAACCGCCGCGCCCACACCAGGCGGCGCGTTGCTACTCGCCCGCGCCGGCATCACCACCGCCATTCACGAGCGCCACGAGTTGCGGCGCGCGCTGGCGCCGTTGCGTCTGCAACACCTCGACCAGCCTGCGAACATCATTGCCGCATTGGCGGGAATGGGCGTGCGCAGTATCGGCGAGTGCCTGAAACTCCCGCGCGATGGCCTGGCACGCCGCTTCGGGCAAGACCTGCTCGATGAAATCGACCGCGCACTCGGCAACCTGCCCGACCCGCGCAAGCCGTTCGTGTTGCCGGCACATTACGCCGCTACGCTCGAACTGCCGGCGCCGGTACACGAAACCGAACCGCTGTTGTTCGCCGCCAAACGGCTGATCCTCGATCTGACGACCTTTCTGAATGTCCGGCAGCTTGGCGCTACACGTCTGCATCTGGATCTTGAGCATCAGGGCAAGCGTTGCACCCGGGTGGCAATTGGCCTCTCCGCGCCCAACCGCGACCCCGATCATCTGCTCACTCTGCTTCGGGAAAAACTCGCCACCGTCGCATTGCCCGAAGCGGTGGGAACCCTTTCACTCGCCGCCGGGGAAACCCGGCCACTCGCCGCGCGCAACCATTCGTTGTTTGCCGACGATCTTTCCGATCCCGAGGAACGCTGGCGGGTGATCGAACATCTGCGCGCGCGTCTGGGCGTGGATGCGGTGTACGGACTGGAAGTATTTCCCGACCATCGCCCGGAACTGGCATTTCGCAAGGCACGTCTGTCCGACAAAGTCAGGGAGAAAAATGATCGTCAACCTACCGATGAACCCTGTCGCCCGCTGTGGCTGCTGCCCCGTCCGCTGCCGCTGAAGACCTGCGAGCAACTGCCGCAACACAATGGCCCGCTCACGATGCTGGACGGGCCAGAGCGCATCGAATCCGGCTGGTGGGACGACTTCGATGTGCGACGCGACTACTTCATCGCCCGCGATGCGTCCGGAGAAAAGTTATGGATTTTCAGGGAAAAGGCCGGCGGGGAAGAATGGTTCATCCATGGCTTGTTTGGATGACAGGCAATCGCCAAACGAAACACCCAACACCTTAAGGATATTTACGCCGTTGATGCAGACAATGCACGACTTGAAGACTGTTCCTTGTTTCCCGATAGACCAGGGTAAAGGGCGTTCGAGAAACCGGAAGCTCTCTCGTGAGGACAACCCGGCCAAGACGGCCAATATTCGGCTCCGAAGCCAACAACTCCACCGCATGATCGATGCGTTCGTATACCCGCAGCGCGGCGGCAGGGTTGTCTTCGGCAATGATCTCTATGCCTGTCAGTAACTCATCAAGGGTAAGTGCAGTCCACTCAAGCCACTTTTTTTCGCTTGGCGGCATGCTTTTCGATGGTGGAACGAACAGTCTTCATGGCTTGATCGTGAAAAACCACTTCTCCACGTTCCGCCTGCTTAAGGCCACGCTTAATTTTCTGCACGGCATCTTCGGTGTATTCGAATCCATCTCTCAACACGATCCGCAACATCTGTTGCGGCGTTCGGCCGGATTCCTCGGCCAGTTTTTCGAGACGCAAACGATGGACTTTTGGAATGGCGATGACGGTTTTCAAAGGAACATCCCGGTTGCAATTGAATACGCGAAATTCTACCTCAAAGCCTCCTGAAAACGCCTGTTCCAGAATATGTCTGCCGCCTACGCCGAGCTGCACTGTCTATCCAATTTCACCTTCCTGCGTGGCGCGTCGCACGCCGGGGAACTGGTGCAACGCGCGGCGCGGCTGGATTATTCCGCTCTGGCGATCACCGACGAGTGTTCGCTGGCCGGCATCGTGCGGGCGCATGTGGCGGCCAAGGAGCATGGGGTCAAGCTGATCGTCGGCGCGGAATTCCAACTCGACGACGGCCTGCGCTTTGTTCTGCTGGCGCAGAATCGGGAGGGTTATGCAAACCTGTCGGAGATCATCACGCGCGGGCGGCGCAATGCACCCAAAGGCGAATACCGTCTGTCACGTGCAGATCTCGGCACGGGCCTCGATTTTTGCCTGGCACTATGGCTGCCGCCCGCCGCGCCGCGCATCGAAGATGCACGCTGGCTGGCCGAACGTTTCCCCGACCGCACCTGGATCACGGTCGAACTGTTGGCGCGCGGCGGCGACTGGGACCGGCTCGAAGCCTTGCAGCATCTCGGCAGACAGACGGGCCTGCCCTGCGTGGCCTGCGGCGATGCCCATATGCACGCCCGCAGCCGGCGCGCGTTGCAGGATACGTTGACCGCGATCCGGCTGGGTGTGCCGGTATCGCGCGCCGGGCGCGCACTGCATCCCAGCGGAGAGCGTCATTTGCGCCGGCGCGAAACCCTGGAGCGCATTTACCCGAAAATACTTCTGGAAGAATCGCTGCTCATCGCACAACGCTGCGATTTTTCCCTCGACGAATTGCGCTACGAATATCCCGAGGAAATCGTGCCGCCCGGCCTCACACCCGCACAACACCTGCGGGTATTAACCGAGGCGGGGCTGAAGAATCGTTATCCCGACGGTGTTGCGAAAAGTGTGTGCGATCAGGCTGACGAAGAACTCGGTTTGATCGCCGAGTTGCGTTACGAAGCTTTTTTCCTCACCGTCCACGACATCGTCAAATATGCCCGGGCACAAACAATCCTCTGCCAGGGCCGCGGCTCGGCGGCCAATTCGGTGGTTTGTTACGCGATCGGCATTACCGAGGTCAACCCCGCCCACACTCGTTTGCTGTTCGGTCGCTTCCTGTCGAAGGAACGCGACGAACCGCCGGACATCGATGTGGATTTCGAGCATTCTCGCCGCGAGGAAGTGATCCAGTACATTTACCGGAAATACGGCCGCGACCGCGCCGCGTTGGCCGCAACGGTTGTCAGTTACCGGACACGCAGCGCCTTCCGCGATGTCGGCAAGGCGCTGGGTCTGGATGCGGCCCAGTTGGACCGCATTTCGGGCAGCTTCGCCTGGTGGGATCGGGCCGAGGAAAGAGCACAGCGATTGCGCGAAGCCGGGTTCGACCCCGAAGCGCCGGTCATCGGCAAACTCATCGCGCTTACCAATGCGCTGATCGGGTTTCCGCGCCATCTTTCCCAGCATGTGGGCGGCTTCGTTATATCGCGTGGGCCCTTGTCGCGACTTGTCCCCACCGAGAACGCAGCCATGCCCGGCGATCCGTCCCGCTATACCGATGAGGGGATCGACCCTTTATCTGGAAATGCTGCAACAGGTTTTCCCTCTTCTTTGGATCCCTTGCGCACCAACATTCAATGGGACAAGGATGACCTCGAAGCACTGGGCCTGCTCAAGGTGGATGTTCTGGCGCTGGGCATGTTAAGCGCCATCCGTCTGGCCCTGGAAATGGTCAACCGCCGCCGCGGAAGCAGCCTGTCCATGGCCGATATTCTGGCCACCGAAAGCAGCGATGAGGGCACGCCGGTATACGACATGCTCTGCAAAGCGGACAGCATCGGCGTATTCCAGGTCGAGTCGCGTGCCCAGATGTCGATGCTGCCGAGATTGCGGCCGAGGTGTTTTTACGATCTGGTGATCGAAGTTGCCATCGTGCGTCCCGGGCCGATCCAGGGCGGCATGGTTCACCCTTATCTGAACAATCGGAAAAAGCCCCCCGGGAGCATCCGATACCCTTCGGCCGAACTCGAGAAAGTCCTCAAGCGCACGCTGGGGATTCCGATTTTCCAGGAACAAGTCATGGAAATTTCCATGGTCGCCGCAGGCTTTTCACCCGGCAAGGCAGATCAATTGCGCCGCGCAATGGCTGCCTGGAAAAGAAAAGGCGGGCTGGAGCCTTTCAAGGAAGATCTCGTCAACGGCATGCTGGAACGCGGCTACGACAAACAATTCGCGTTGCGGATTTTCGAGCAGATCAAGGGCTTCGGCGAATACGGTTTTCCGGAATCGCACTCCGCCAGTTTCGCCCTGCTGGTGTATGTCTCGGCCTGGCTCAAATGTTACGAACCCGCCGCCTTCACCTGCGCCCTGCTCAACAGCCAACCAATGGGGTTCTACGCCCCCGCGCAACTGGTGCAGGACGCACAGCGCCATGGCGTTGAGGTGCTGCCTGTGGACGTGCTCGTGAGCGAGTGGGAATGTACGCTTGAAGAGCGTGAGGCGCACGAATTCAAAAAGGACGACCTTGACTCTGGCCTATCTGGTCATCCGTCACCCGTTACCCGTCACCGCTCTTCCCAGCCGGCCATCAGATTGGGCTTGCGCATGATCAGCGGTTTTCCCGAAGCTGCGGCGCAACGCCTGATTCAAGCCAGAGCGCAATGGATGGCGTCAGCCCAAACGCTCCCCTTCGCCTCTGACTTTCCGTCCTTTTCGCCTCACGCCTCACGCCTTACGCCTCACCCCCCACTACATTTCGAAACGCTGGCCCTGCACGCCCGGCTCACCCGCCACGACCTGCGCTGCTTGGCCGAAGCCGGTGCGCTCGAATCGCTGGCTGGACACCGCCGCGAGGCAGCCTGGGTGGTAACCGGTATCGAGCAGCGAATGCCGGTGTTAGGCCACGCACCGATCATCGAAACCGAAGCTGTTTTGGAAGCGCCCACCGAAGGCCAGGACATCGTTGCCGATTACGCCAGCCTCGGACTGACCTTGGGCAGGCATCCACTGGCCCTTCTGCGGCCCCGCTTTAGCAAAATGAACATGAGCACTGCCCAAGCTCTAACGCATGTGCAGAACGGCAAAACCGTGCGGGTCGCCGGGCTGGTGACCGGCCGCCAGCGCCCCGGCACCGCCAGCGGCGTAATCTTCGTCACCCTCGAAGATGAAACAGGCCAGATCAACGTGGTGGTCTGGCGCGATACCTCGGAACAACAGCGTCAGCCGCTGCTTGCTGCCCGCCTGCTGGGTGTACAAGGACGGCTGGAACGCGAAGGCGAGGTCACCCATCTGATCGCCGGCCGGCTCATCGACTACTCCGCGATGCTTGGAGAATTGTTTACTCATTCTCGAGATTTCCATTGAGCCGGCGGCCCTCTCGATCCACTTCAACCTGTACCCAAGATACAGCTCCAGAATTCGCAACCCTACATCAGTTAAAGGTTTTCCCTACACAAACATCGGGCTTCCCCGAACTTTTTTGGTGGGCATCCGTCATAAGATTCGAAGCGTCAACAGGTGTTGTCATTCCACCTCCGCTCCTTCGGATGGATCGGGCATACGGAATGCAACATGAAGAATAGATCGATAACCCTATGTCAACTGCGGTTTCTAGGATAACCAGACGCTAATACTTTTTGCCCCTGGTTATATTGAGACAACACCGGGTATCTGTCGGGAAAACGTCTTCAGGTCAGCCAACATGATCGCTTTCACCAAATTGAGTCTGTCCCGCCAGTTCCTGATCGCGAGCTTCCCCATTATGATTGTCGGGATGCTGGTTATCGGCACCTGGATTGGCACTAGGATTACACACAGCGTCCTGACTCGAACGGCAGGCGTGACAAGTATGTATGTGAACAGTTTTATCGCCCCTCATTTGCAGAATCTGACCAATTCGGATGTCACCGCTTTCCTGGACGCCGAGCACAAGGCCGCGCTCGATTCGCTGCTTGTCGATAGCCCACTTGGCCAGAAGATTGTTTCCCTGAAGATCTGGGACAGGTTCGGACGAGTAATCTACAGCACGGATGCCTCGATCATTGGCCGCTCGTTTCCCATCGGAGAAGGGCTGACCGAAGCGTTTAATGGTCACGTAAATTCGGAACTGAGCGATCTGTCCGAAGAGGAACATGAAATATTCAAGGGAAGATTTTCCGAACTGATCGAAACTTACAGTCCGGTTCACGCGGAAGCAATGGGTATGGTTATCGCCGCGGCGGAGTTCTATCAGGCGACGGACGATCTGTTTCAGGAAATACGGATTGCGAAATTTCAGAGCTGGGCATTGGTGTCCACAACCATGTTGGCCATGTATCTGGCCATCTTTGGATTGGTCCGACGCGGAAGCCGGATCATATTGGCCCAGCGTGCGCAGCTCAATGACAAGGTAACGCAACTGTCGACATTGATCACTCAAAATACACAACTCAATGACCGGGTACGCCGTGCGGCGGCTCGCAGCACCGAGCTCAATGAACGTTTCCTGCGCCGCATAGCATCCGATCTGCACGACGGAACCGGCCAGGACCTGGCACTGGCATTAATGCGCTTCGAATCCATCATAGATCTTCCGGGCCAATGCCCGGCCTGCGGCGATGGACAGCGCGCCCCGGGAAAGGATCTTCGCACCATTCATACCGCCCTCCAATCCGCCCTCACCGATCTGCGATCCATTTCCTTGGGACTTCAGTTGCCCGAAATTGACTGGCTTCCCAGCAACGAAATCGCCGTGCGTGCCGTGCGCGATTTCGAGCGCAAGGCAGGATCGCAGGTCACCCTGATCAAATCGACCGACCCGGTCGAGATGCCTTTGCCCGTCAAGATTACACTGTATCGACTGATCCAGGAGTCCTTGTCGAACGGTCTTCGCCACGGTGGCGCCACCCATCAAACAGTCGAGGTATCCAATACGACCGGTCGCCTGGACGTGGTGGTACGGGACAACGGCACCGGATTTGACGCAAATCGTAAGATACCCGATGGACATTTCGGCCTGGACGGCATGCGGGAAAGAGTCGAAGTCCTCGGTGGATCATTTCAACTGCAGACCGCGCTGGGGCAAGGGACTGTTGTTCGGGCTACAATTCCAATAATCTAAGGCAACACTGAATAAGTGTCTGCCCCGTGAAGGCGGGGAACCAGAGGCCATTGAAAATCCTGGATTCCCATTTTCACGGGAATGACATTTGGGAACTTGTTCAGTGTTTTCCTATATAGGACTGCAAAATGAGCGAGCCGCAAACACTCAATGTATTGGTCGTCGACGATCACCCCTTGTTTAGACGGGGGGTTGTGCAGTCGCTCGGCTCAGTGCCCGATCTGACCGTGGTTGGCGAGGCGTCCTCGGGCGAAGAAGCGCTGAATCTGGCGCGCGAGCTACTCCCCGATGTCGTGTTGCTGGATATCAGCATGCCGGGATGGGACGGTCTGTTCACCGCCGAAAAAATTGCGGCCGCCTGTCCGGCAAGTACTATTGTCATGCTGACGGTTTCGGACGATAAGGACAAACTGCTCGGGGCTTTCAAAGCCGGTGCCCGCGCCTACGTGCTCAAAGGCGTTTCCGCCCAGGAACTGGCCAAAGTCGTTCGTACCGCAGCCAAGGGGGAAGTCTATGTGTCGCCCGATCTGGCGTCAGAGATTCTGGAAGCCTTCATGAAGTCACGCTCCCCCGATGCGTTGCAGGAGTTGAGCGATCGCGAAAGGGAGATTCTTCGACTTATCGGCACGGGTCTGACGAACCGCGAAATCGCCATACAAATGGCGTTATCCGAAAGAACGGTGGAGCGCCAGGTGTCCAACGTCCTGCACAAGCTGCAAGTCCGCAGCAGAGTGGAAGCCGCACTGTTTGCAGTCAAACATGCCAAGGCAAAATAACTGCGTGCGCTGCCGCCTCGATTCCAAGGAATCGTAAAACTTCCGGTAAAACGGCAGCCGCCCTGGGTGGACAACCTTTCTCCGCTCGACTTATGGGCGCCTCTCAATGTGTCATTCCCGCGAAGGCGGGAATCCAGATTTTGAAATCGCGCGGTAATTCCGTCCTTTCTAGATTCCCGCTTTCGCGGGAATGACGGTGGATTGAATTTCCAGAAGTTCCCTTATTTCAGATTGGGCAGATTTAACTCGACCATCTCAAGCTGGGCGGCGAGTGCCCCATGCGCCGACTTGCCCGCAAGAAACTTAAGCGCGTCCTTGATTTTCTGTTCGAGTTGGGCGCGTGACGCGCCGTCGATTCCGGACAATAACTGCACAAGTTCAGACAGTTTCGCGGCCTGCGCGCTATCGCGAATCTTGCCAATCATTTTCTCAATTCCGGCCCGGTCAAGATTGGTCACCAATTTGAGTGTTTGCTCGTGGCTGCTCATCCTCCGATCCTTCCCTTAGTGAGTGACTGACACCGAATTGTACCAGCGTGTCCCAGCCCGGCAGCATCCCCGCGCGGTGAATAGAGTGGGCTGAATGGCGGCTACCCTGCAATCGGCGGGTTACGCTTCGCTAATCCACCCTACAAAATTCCATCTCCGAATATCGGCGGCTCTTGGTCACCGCCGACGGTTGCAATGGCCGTTCGGCGCTCGTTCCGGGTAATATTCGGCAGCGCTCAACAATGCGCACCCGGAAAGGACCGCAGCGATGTGGAAATGGATCGACCGCAATATTCTGGAACTGGGGCGGGAAATGCGCCTGTCTTACCTGCCCCCGCTCATGGTGTACGTCGCGGCCGGCATTTCGGGCCTCACTGCCATCGTCGGCACTTTCTATGTCAAGGAGCGCCTCGGGCTTACGGCCGAATTTCTGGCGGCGCTGGGGTTTTGGGCCGGACTGCCCTGGGCGCTGAAAATGCCACTGGGGCATCTGGTGGATCTGATCTGGCGCTGGAAGTCATTACTGGTCTACCTGGGTGCCTCACTGATCGCGCTGAGCCTGCTGATCATGATCGGCCTGCTCGCCGATCCCGCAGCAATGGCGCAAACGGCGTCCATCGAAACCTGGTTTGTCACTGGGGCAATGCTATCCCCCATCGGTTTTGTGCTTCAAGACGTAGTTGCCGACGCAATGACCGTAGAGGCCGTGCCGCGGGTAAATGCCGATGGTCAACCGGTGGCACCCGAGCAGCGCAAGCTGATGCATACCACCATGCAGACGCTGGGCCGAGTGGCCATCATCAGTGGCACGGTGTTGGTGTCGCTTGCCAATGTCTTTCTGATGCAAGGTGTCGGTGAAATGCCGGAGGCGGACAAGGCTGGCCGGTATTTGGTGGTCTACCAACTGGCGCTCCTGATTCCGGTTATTTCAGTGCTCGGTGTGGGTCTGGCAACATGGTTGCGGCATCGCGCCATCGCCCGCCTGATGAACACCGGACGGACCCGGAAGGAATCCGAGGCCGCCATCGAGGCCCACGCCGAACGCCCGCCCATCAACTGGTGGATTCTCGGCGGAGGTTTGCTGTTCACGGTAGTTTCTCTTTCAGTAGGGCTAAGCCGGGTTACCGGCGCAGAAGAAATCGTTTTCGCGCTGTCGATGGCGATCGTGCTGTTTCTGATCTGGCGTATCACCCGGGAACTCGAACCCGATGCCCGCAACATGCTGGTCGGCACGGCGATTGTGATTTTTGTATTCCGGGCCGTGCCTGGCCCCGGCGCCGGTTCGACCTGGTGGATGATGGACGTGCTGAAATTCGATCAGCAGTTCTTCGCGCAACTGTCGCTAATCGTATCGGTCCTGACTTTGTTCGGCATGTTCGTGTTCCGCCGTTTCATGGCCGATCATTCGATCGCTTATATCGTCGGCGCGCTCACGATCGCCGGAACGATATTGGCGCTGCCGATTGTCGGCATGTTTTACGGACTGCACGAATGGACCGCAGCCCACACCGGCGGTGTGGTTGATGCGCGTTTTATTACTCTTTTCGACACGGCCCTGGAGTCCCCGCTGGGCCAGATAGCAATGATCCCGATGCTGGCCTGGATCGCCAACTCCGCCCCGGAAAAACTCAAGGCGACTTTTTTCGCGGTGATGGCCTCTTTCACCAACCTTGCCCTATCCGCATCGAATCTCGGGACGAAATACCTGAATCAGATCTATAGCGTGACGCGCGAAGTCAAGGATGCGACCGGTGCAGTCAAGGAAGCGCAGAACTACAGTGAGTTGGGCATGCTGCTGATAGTTGTCACGATCGCAGGCCTGGCGCTCCCTTTCCTGGCCATCGCCTTCGTGAAGCTGACCCGCTTTCGCAATGCCTGAACTCCCGCTCCGAGAGGCCGAGGGAGTTCACGAGTCAGCGCCTAGGGACACTAAATTTTGTAGTTGATCCCTTTACGATCCAACATCCGCAGTGACGCGGTCCAGCTCTTGGAGACTTCGGAGCCGCCGGGACCATTGAACTGTTCGAAGCCCTTGCGCGCAGTCTTTTCGTCGATCAGGCCCACCTCCGCCCGTCCGCCGGCTTGTGCATCGATCTGAATCTGGCAGGCGGTATCGAGGTAATACATGATTTCGAAAGCTTCGCTGACACTGCCACCCAGGCCAAGAAGGCCGTGATTACGCAGAATCATGGCTTTTGACGTCGGCCCCAGATCGCGGGCCAATCGCGTCCGTTCATCGAGCTCCAGGGCTATGCCTTCGTAATCGTGGTAGGTCAACATGCCGTAGGTGCGCAGCGAATGCTGGCTGATCGGCAGCAACCCGCATTTCTGCGCGGATACCGCAACCCCCGCACGGGTATGCGTATGAATGACGCAGTTCACTTCCGGCCGGGCCTCATGCACGCAGCCATGGATGACGAACCCCGCGTGATTGACGCCCAGGCCGGTGGTGTCTTCGACCACGTTGCCGTCCTTGTCAATTTTCACCAGACTGGACGCGGTGATCTCGTCGAACATCAGCCCATAGGGATTGATCAGCATGAAATCGCTGCCCGGTACCCGGGCGGTGAAATGGGTGTAGATCAAATCGGTCCAGCGAAAATGAAAGGCCAGTTGGTACGCCGCCGCCAGATCGCAGCGCATCTCCCATTCTTCCCTGCTCACCCGGTCTTGCAGGCTGGAGGATTCGACGGATCTTAGGCTCCGGCTCTTGTTGGTCATGGCTGCGTTCCTTATGGGATTCGATACGGAAAGCGCTAGTTTACCCTTTGAAAAAGGGACGAGGGACGAGGATGCGGGATTGGGGATTGAGGATTGAGGGACGAGGATCGAGGGTTTACCCCCTTCATCACCCTTCACCCTTCACTCATTCACTCGCTTTTGGTCACCAATCACAGCCACCCCATTCCTCCAACAAATGCCCCTGCCAGAGCGACCAGCAGCAGATGCAAGCGCGTGCGCCAGACTACCAGCGCGGCGGCAACGGTCAGAATGATGTGGCCGCCCCATCCCGGGGTCTGGGCGGTGAGTATCCAACTGGTGGCGAATAACAACCCAATGACAATTGGCGCCATGCCGGCTTTGAACGCCCGGACTTGCAGCCAGTCTTGCCGAGCATGACCCCAGCGTGCTGCGGCAAGCGCGAGGGTAGTGGACGGGAGCATGATGCCCAGCATGGTGGCCGCCGCCCCCATCAGCCCTGCGGCCTGATAACCCATCACCGCCACGAACAAAACGTTCGGCCCGGGAGAAGCCTGGGCAATGGCAATTGAGGCGTTGAACTGGACGTCCGTAAGCAGGCCCATTTCGTTGACCAGCACGCGGTGCATATCGGGCGCGACCGTGATGGCGCCGCCAACTGCCAGCAGCGAAAGCACCAGAAAATGAGCAAACAGCGCGAAGATTTCGGATGCCATAGTGCGAACCTAACTCTGCTCGGGCAATCTTCGGAGCCGAAACCACGCATAAATACACGCCGCCAGCCCGAGACCGAGAATCACCCAAATCAACGGCCAGCGCAGCAGTGCGACGGCGAAAAAACCCAGCGCTGCAACGGTGGCGCAGACTGGCACGCCCATCGGATTGCTTTGCAATGCGCCGAGGAGGCGCAATCCGGTTCCAAGAATCAAGCCGGCCGAAACGGCACCCATGCCTTTTAGTGCGCCGGCCACCACGGGATCCCCAGCGTATTGCGCATAGGTCGCCGTCACCATCAGGACGATGATGAGTGGTACGGTCATCATCCCCGCAAGCGCCGCGAAGGCGCCACGCCAGCCAAAGTAACGATCGCCAATCATCAACGCAACATTGCAAACATTCGGGCCCGGCAGGACCTGCCCCACCGCAAGTATCTCGACGAATTGTTCGCGTGTAAGCCAACGCTTTTGATCGCATAACACGCGCTGTGTGACGGTCAACACGCCGCCGAATCCCTGCAAGGCGAGCAGTGTGAACGTCACGAAAAGATCTTTTTTCGACGCAGGCTGAAGCAGCAACGAAGAGTCTGGGGGCATGAAGGCGGTAAGTGGTGAACGGTGAACGGTGAACGGTGAACGGTGAACGGTGAACGGTGAACGGAAAAATTATAGGCGCAAGGCTTCGGGACGCTGGGAAAAAAGAAGCTTTTCTTAAGTGCCGGCTGTGGAACCCGGATCACTCGGAAAGCTCTTATCGAGAGGCATTGCCAAAGAAAAACTGGTTCGTCCACTCTTGCGCGCGACGTTCCGACTCTGCGTACAGCTCCGGGCTCATGCGCCGGGCGATCAAATCTCGCTGCAATCGCGCTTTTGGGTCGAAATTGAGCGTCGCCGCCAGAATAAACCACTTGCATGCCTCGACATCGTCGCCATCGACACCCCTGCCATCGCGGATCATCATGCCCAGGTTGAACATGGCGTAAGAGAAACCGCGTTCGGAAGCGTCGCGAAACAGACTGACTGCCCGTTTCTCGTCCTTTTCGATCCCTTTGCCATCTCGATAAAGCAATCCAAGGCCATTGAGCGCACGGGCGTGTCCGGATTCTGCGGCATCGCTCCAACGATCGAAGGCCAGGCGGAAATTGCGCTCCGCATAAGCCTGCTGGCCTTGCAGGAACGCCGTGTCATTGGCTATCGCGATGCAGGGCAGCGCCAAAGCCAGCGCGAGCACCCATCCGAAAACAATACGCTTCAGCAATCCCGCATGCGCCAATGATTTGCGAGCGGCTATCAAGGTCTGGTCAACGCCTCCTCGACCATCATTCTAAGTTCAGCCAAGTCGCTGCGAAGTTGCGCGACTTCTTCTTCCAGCGCGGATAATCTGCTCTTGCCCGTCTCTCCCCGCTCCTCGCCGGCGGCCATCGCAAGGGCAGTATCGATCGGGCCATTGAGCAGGTGCGCCCAGCGATGCTCGCGCGCACCCGGTTGCTTCGGCAGCCGCACCGCCAACGCCCCGCCGGGTCGGGCTGCCATCTCTTCCAAATAAGCTTCGATGCTCGACAAGTCTGCAAATTCATGCAGGCGATCGCAGGCAATGCGTAGTTCTCCGGGCGTCTGTGGGCCTTTTAGCATCAGCGCCACGATCAGCGCCGTTGTGCCGGTATCCGTATTGAGAATTTTAGGAAGATTGTGGCCGTGGCGCACGACCCGGCGCGACGCACCCCAGGTCTGAATCACCAGGTTCTTTCCCTTTAGTTCATCCAGGACTTCCTGCACCTCTGTCTCCGCTGCATTCATCACCGGATCGCGGCTGGTCTTCTGATTGCAGCCCGCGGTAAGCGCATTCAGTGTCAGGGGATAATTGTCTGGCGTCGTGAGCTGCTTTTCCACCATCACGCCCAATACACGGGTTTCCAGTGGAGACAGGACGGGCACGGGATATTCGGTCATCGGCATTCGGTTCCGGAAATAATTTGCGGGCCAATGTTAGCAGCACCCGTGCCGGCTGGCCGGGCAATATTTCAAATGGCGTCGATGAGCACGCCTCGTCAGGAACCTTAGACTTCACCGCGTTCCGCCGCCTCTTCCAGCTTTTTGTAGTCCCGCGGCGGTTCATGAAGCATTTGCCGGCGGCTTTGTTCAAGGCCCTTGACGAGCGCGACGACCGCCTCGTTGAAAGGCACCGGAATCCCCAGCGCCCGGGCTTCGCACACCAGCGCGCCATTCAACGCATCGATCTCTGTGCGGCGACCTTGTTCAATATGCTGCATCATCGATGGTTTGTTGTAGCGCTTGCGGCAATGTTCCTTGATTTTTTTCCTGGGATCCGCATCCGGCAGCTTGATGCCTTTTTTCGCCACCACCGCCATGATTTCGTCCATGACCCGGTCTTGCAGCCCACTCATTGCCGGGTTCCGATAAATTTCCCCACCGCGTAAACCGCTGATGGCGGCCAGCGCATTGACGCTGCAATTGTGAACGAACTTGCTCCAGACCCAAGCCATTGGATCGGCCACAATTTCAGTCGGAATTTCCGCCCGATTGAACAACTCCACGACCTCATGCACGCGTGCGCTGTCGCGGCCATCCAGCTCCCCGAGGGACGTCATGCCGGAATTGGTATAAGCCACCCGCCCGGGCGCCGGATTGGCGGCACTGTTCATCGACACGCCTGCGATGACTTGCGCGGCACCCAGCTCGGCGACCAGGGTCTCTACATTGCCGATCCCATTTTGCAGCGTGAGCGCGAACCCGCCGGATGAGAGCAATTCCTGTGCAGCGCGCGCGGCATCGCGAGTGGTGTTGGCATCGGTGAAAATGACGGCGAGTTCGCATTTCGGCAGACCCGCACCCGTGGCCTGCGCCGGAATCCGAACCAGGTGCCGGCCCCGTACGCCTTCAATTTGTAATCCTTCGCTACGAATTTTTTCAATATGTTCCACCCGTGGGTCAATAAGTGTCACATCTGCACCGGCCCGGTGTAGCAGACCACCAAACACTCCACCCATGGCCCCTGCGCCGATCATGTAAATACGCATAACATTACCCTCCCTGCCTTAATGGCATGCCCCCAAAACGAAAAGAGTAAGGTCAACCACCCCGCTTAGGCAAGACAACGCTCCGGCGACCAACCATACAACCATTCCAGCGCATCGTAAAAGCGCTCGGGCGCGCGGTCCTTCCACATCTGGTTGCGTACCAGCCGCTCGACACCCTTGGCGTGGTATATCCGCCCCATTTCCCTGGCCAACAGCGCCACTCGTGCGGTACGTGCGACCCGCGATTTTTCGTAATGCGCAAATGCACGAACCAGATCGCCTCCCGCCGCGCGCACCGCCGCCCCCAGCGTCACCGCGTCTTCCAGTGCCATACAGGCGCCCTGGGCCAGATACTGAAGCATCGGGTGGGCTGCGTCGCCCAGCAGTGTTGCGCGGCCAAAGGTCCAACGGCCGATCGGATTCCGATCGGCGGTTGCCCAGCGCTTCCAACTTCTGGGCAGATCGATTAATTGCCGCGGACGCGGAAGAATCTCAGTGAAATACGACACCACTTCTTCGCGACTGCCCTCGGTAACGCTCCAGGTTTCGGCATGTCGGCTATGAAAGGTCACCACCACGTTGTATTGCTCAGCGTTGCGTAGCGGGTAATGCACCAGATGGCAGTCGGGACCCGCCCAGACCACCGGGGCATTGAGTTTCAAGTCATCGGGAAAGTGCGTGGCATCCACCACAGCCCGATACACGACATGCCCGGAGACCCGCGGCGCATCCCCCACGTATTGTTCGCGGATCACCGATCGGCCGCCGTCCGCACCCACGACCGCATCGGCGTCGTAACTCATGCGGTCGGTATACACGCGTACACCTTGTTCCGTCTGCTCGATTCGTTCGACCTGCACACCGGTTTCCAGAACGATTTCCGGCCTGGCCCGAATGCCTTCCAGCAAACTCGAATGAACATCGGCACGATGAATGACGGCATAAGGACCCCGAAATCGTTCGCGGAACGCTTCACCGGTTGGGATATTGACAACTTCGGCGCCGTCCAATGCATCCATCATTTGCAGACAATCGATATACACAGCGCGGCTGCGTGCCGCCGGCCCGATCCCCAGCGCGTCGAAGGCATGAAACGCATTGGGTCCCAACTGCATGCCTGCGCCAATTTCACCTGCAACCTGCGCCCGTTCCAGAACACGAACCTGCAGGCCTGCACCCGCCAATGCGAGCGCTGCCGACAGGCCGCCAATCCCGCCACCGACCACTATTACTGAGTCCAAATTGGACGACTCTCGCAACGAATTCTCCGCCAAATGATGGTTTCTGACACTTTACGTCCTCCCGGTTCGACGAGCCCTCGTCAATTTCCAGCGTCGGGTTTACGACAAGATTTTTTTCTTTCGAAAACAAGCCACATTGTGCACGACGCGGATGTCGCGTTTTCGACAGGGGACACTCTGGCACGTCCGGTGCACAAGTAAAGGTGCGCTCTCGATAAATGTCGAGGGACAAAACAGGGGAAAGTCGGGTGAATTGCGAGCGACCGTCTCGAAATACCCGATACACGATTGCAAACACGGTCATCTATAAATGAAGGAGCAGCGACAATGACATCACGCTCAAGTATGGACCGGTCCGGAAGGACATTTGCCAGCAGTGAGGATTATTCCGGCGACATAGACGCCTCGCCCGATCTGGACTATTACGAAGAGATGGCGGATGCGAACTTTGACGACTCCGACGACACGGTGCTGGACGACACAATTTTCGACGATCCGATGCTCGACCAGGTCCGCCTGCTCAATGACTTTCTTGAGGAGGCCGAGCAGCAACTTTATGTCAGCGTGGGATTCTTGCCCCGGTCGGAGCGCCAGAAAAAATCCTGAGTTTGTCGACACTGCCAAGGAGCAAGTTCCGGCGACCTTGGCAGGACGAACTCGCAACGCGCTGCTTGCGCTCGGCCCGATTTGTTTGCCAGACTTTGGACTGACCGATTGCCACTGTGCGACGACAAGAAAGCCTGGCGCTTTCTGCCGTATCGACGCGTTGGACGCGCACTTTTCCTACCAGGGACTTCAGCCGGCAAAGCCGGTAAGCAAGACCTGCCAAATCTAATGTGACTCCCATAATGCGCAGTGCGATCTTTCGCTCAGGCCGGCAGCTTGGTCGCCTGCCAGGAGACAAATTGCAAGCCGGCCGCCCGTCTGGCCCAGACCGCGTGAAACAGCAGATTCAGGATCCGATCTTCCCCCTTGACCGTGACTTCGAACTGACTGCGCCCGCTGACGATGGCAATACATCCGTAGGTACGCACCTTGACTTCGCCACGGCTCATCTTGCGGTACTTGACGTTACCGGAACGGATTGACTCGATGAAACTCGCCTTGCTGTCTTCCACCGTGCTCGAATGAATGTAGACCAGATCATCACCGAACAGTTTTTGCATGGCTGGAACGTCACCAGCCATCTGCGCCTTGAACCGCGCGTCTTCGGCTTTTAACGCTTCGTCCACCGTAATGTTGCCGCTGCATTCCTGCGGCCCACCGCCGCCCGGAACCGCGCCAGTCTTCAGAAAATTGTGCAAGAAGTCGATTATCATTCTAGGCATGTCTTTTCCTCCATTAAGATTATTTCGCGAAGCGCGCTGACCATTCGATTACCGCACCCATCAATTCCACGCGCAATTGTTCTTCGGAACATGGCGGCTCTCGGACAGGACGAGGCGCCTATCATTCGCACCCCAAGTGCCAACTTTGATCGATTTTTCCGCCCAACGGTTTTCCCATTTACCCATGGTGCAACCCAGCAGAACATAATTGCCTCCCAGCTTGGCGGACATTTGCGCACAATCATCCACTGACGTGTCGCCCGGCACCAGGCGGGTAAAATTCCGCGCGTCACCTGCCTCGTCATCGAATCCGAACAGGCAAAGTTTGCCGGCATCGCCCAGGCTCCCCTTGGAAAGCCACACGCCAATCCCCTCTGCCAACAATTTCTGACGGGCATCGAGATACAAGCGACGATTTCTTTCGAAAAACGGCTTGAGAAGAACTTTGCCCTGGCTTGCCTTGCATGCCTCGAAAAACACCGCATCAATTTCGCCGTATCCAAACTTCAGATCCTTGATCCTCGTCGAGAGCTCTTCATACTTACCCTCGGAACCAAACAACTCCCGAAGACGCATTGCGCCTTCCGTGGATCGCAAGGCCACGACTTCCGAGGGCTGTGTGCAGCGGCTGCCATCTTCAAGTACCACAACCCGCCCCGCATCGGGCGGCTGCGGCCCACGTGGCTTATTCGCCGTACATCCGCCTATAAATAACAAACCAAGGCACAACGGGAGCAGCAGATTCATCAATTTCGTCCGGGATGGCACATCGGATTGGGAACATGGATCAAGCGGCGAATTCTACTGACCTGGGTGCGGCGCGACAAATCAAGCGGGCCCTTGTCCAGACCCTTTGCGGCAGAAGGTCAACGACCCTCGACCTGGGCCTTTACTGACCCACAAGTCAGAAAAAGAATCCCATCTCCGCCACGTCGATCTTGACGCTGGCCAGCCATGCCCATTAGGCTTCGCCACAATCAAGTTGCCACACCGGCAAGATCCGGTGTCCGGGAGTTCGCGCGGCAAGACGCGGACCAGCGCATACTTGGCAACGTTCGATCTAATTCAACGCTTGAGTCTTGAGTTCAATTGATTCGGCCCATGGGCCGATAGGGAAGTGTCCCTTGGGGTATTCCGGAGCAATTCAATGCAGGGGTTTTTGCCGGCAGGTGCATCCGGCTTGGAATAACAAAAACATCTGGCACTCATAGCCGAGGGGGAGGAACAGTAATCTGGACGACTCAATGGCAGACATTCCATAACACTGAGCGATCCGGTTCAAGGAAATTGGCTGCGGCCCTGAAGGTGGGATTCATAAGACCCTGCCTTCGGGGCCAAATTATTTCTGCGCCCCGCTTGCCCTGCTATTTCGCTGCTACGCCCAACTCATGTCGCGGCGGCGCCCACCTTCATACCTGGAATTTTTCGAGCACGGATCGGTCCACTTCGACTCCCAAGCCAGGGCGAGAAGGAACTTCGACCCATCCACCAATCTGTTCAATGGGCTGTTTCACAAGCAAACTACGAAATGGATGGGAGGAGCGATCATATTCGAGGATCGGTTCCTGCGCGAACAACGAGTGATTCGCCACTGGCACCGCGGCAAGAAACTGCAACGAAGCCGCCTGCGCCACCGCCGAACCCCAGACATGCGGATTGATCTGTACTCCGCGCGCTTGAGCCAGTGCAATGACATGTTTGCCGGCACTTAACCCGCCGCAACTGCCCAGGTCCGGCTGCACTACATCCACCGCGCCAGCGCCTAGCAACTCGCCAAATCCGTACAACGAGTGTTCGTTTTCCCCGCCGGCAATAGGCATCGATAACTGTCGGCGCATTTCCACGTAACCCTGCAAATCTTCGGGCACTACCGGCTCTTCGTACCAGCGCAGGTCATATTCGGCGAGCGCCCGCCCCAGACGCAGGGCTTCGGCCCGGCCGTACGCATGGTTGGTGTCCACCATCAGCCGCACCGGTTTGCCTTGGATCGTCCGGCCAATTGCACGCATGACGGCAATATCGTCATCGACGCCAAAACCGAGTTTCACTTTCATATGGCTGAACCCGGCTTCAAAGTGGCGGATCGCCTCGTCCGCCAGTCGGGGGCCCTCCCCTTGCCCCTGGATCCGGTAAAACCCCGTGGCATAGGGTTGCACGCGGGTCCGAAAGGCGCCACCCAGCAACTTGTACACCGGCACCGCATAATGCTTGCCGGCAATGTCCCACAGCGCCATGTCCACCGCACTGATGGCGGACAGGACGCTTCCCTTGCGACCATAATCCCGCGTCATGTGGTACATGCGATGCCAGAGTACCTCGATATCCAGCGGGTCGGCGCCGATCAGCAAGGGCCGCAAGGCCTTGTCCAGGACCGTGGCAGCGATTTCCGGGGGCTCCAGGCCTTGAGCAAAAGCCTCGCCCCAGCCGCTTGGACCATTGTCGGTCAGAATCTCCAGCAAAGTGGCGGAGCGGCTCCTGACCCAGCCTTGAGAGAAGGCAAACGGTTCGGCCAAAGAACTTTTCAACACATGTATTTTCAGGTCGGTTATCTTCATAATTAGGTTGCCGAGGTTCTCGGGCATTTATGGTGAATGTCCCGAAGCGATTATCCAAATATTCGCCGAAACAGGCTATAACTAGCGAACCATCTCTTGATTTGGGAGGACTGCCATGTACCGGAAAATCCTGTTACCCACCAATGGATCGGGGTTGTGCGAATCGGCTGTTAAACAGGGCATTGCGTTTGCCAAGTCCACGGGCGCCAGTGTGGTGGCGTTTCACGCCATGCCGGCGACCTCTTACCTGATCTATACCGAGGCCGGACCAAGCGACCTGCTGGCCGAACAGTTCGAACGCGATGCCCGTGCCAGGGCGGATAGCCTGATGGCGGCGATCGAAAAACAGGCCCAGGACGCGGGTGTGCCCTGCGAGACCCATGTCACGACCAATGATCACCCCTGGGAGGCCATTATCGAAACCGCCAATGTCCGCGGCTGTGACCTCATTTTCATGGCTTCCCACGGCCGCCGTGGTTTATCGGCGTTGCTATTGGGCAGTGAAACCGCCCGGGTGTTGACCCATACCCGAATTCCGGTACTTGTATATCGCTGAACGCAACAAGCCATCAGGCGGAAATTCTGGGACCCAGGAGAAGACTCCGTCCGGTCACTTTCCCGGACAAGGAAATGCGCCGCGCATTGCCTGGACGATCAAGTAGCGGCGCGGGCGATAACGTTCTTCCGGATGAGTTTCGAGATAGGACCTGACGGCGGCGAACGCCGCGGCTTGCGGATCGTCGCCCGCCAGACAAAACAGCGCGCCATTCCACTTGCTGCGCACATCGTCGATGTAAGGCATCGCCGCGTCACGCCCGGCATTCCGCGACATCAACCCAAGCAATTCTTCGCCGTCTTCCTCGGCAAATACCGGCAGAACGGTGGCCAGCATCACTCCTGCCGCCACGCTCCTGACAAGGAACCAATTGTAAAAACCTCGACGCAAGGACATGAAGCCAATAATCAATTCGTGGTGCTGTTGAGAGGAGTCGAACCTCCGACCTACTGATTACGAATCAGTTGCTCTACCAACTGAGCTACAACAGCTTGTGGGACGGGATTATAAGGCCAGCGAACTTTCCTTTCCACGCCGACCGCATCCGACTGGCTGTCCGGGCTCCCCTACGCGATCTTTGTCAGGCGGATGCCGTGGACGGGCCCTTGCACTATGTCCATTTATTGATCGCACTACGGAGTGATATTTAGCGTCCCAAATTTATCAATCAATTCCTCGGCCCACCTTCATGTGACAGTTTTGGGCGAAAACTTCGGGCTGGAAATTCGACCGGCATGGACATTGCACCAGATTCGCGGGTTGCAGATGTTTGGATGGTTTCATTGGTTTCTTTCCTGAATTGGTTCTCGTCTTAATTTCTCTTGTGAGAAGGAGGTTTTTGAAAATGAGTACCCGACTGCAGAAACGTCTCCAGGGCGTGCTACAGCTTGGATTGCTTGCGTCTATGATTTGCGCACAGGGATTTGCCAGTGCCGCATCGGAATCCGAGCCTAACGATCCCGCACATCCACAAGGGCTCGTTATTACGTCCACCGGCGAGGCGCTCGTGTCCGCCACAATGGGAAGCACAGACCTCGACGTCTACGTGTTCGATGGAAAGGCTGGAGATGTACCCAACATCATGGTGAATTCTGATGGCAGTTGGGATCCGGTTCTGTATCTTTACGACGAGTCCGGCGAAATTCGCGATTCAAACGACGATGCCTGGCCTATGAATTCGGGTAGCAATTCGCCGCTTGATTCACGAATCGATTCGCACAGAATTGATGTGGATGGCAGATGGTTTATCGTTGTCACGCCTGCACCGCGCTACATGGCCGGCAACTTCCAGGCTACGAATACGGATCCTGCAAGCGGCGGTTCATATAGCCTCATAGTCCAAGGCGTCAGCCTACCTCCGGCGCCGACGCCAGTTCCAACACCGACTCCGGACCCGACGCCTACGCCTGATCCGACGCCGACACCTACTCCGGATCCGGCGCCGACACCTACCCCGGATCCGACGCCGACACCTACTTCAGATCCGACGCCGACACCTACTTCAGATCCGACGCCGACGCCCACTCCGGACTCGACGTCGACACCTGCTCCTAAACCGACGCCTTCCGGCGCTCGTGGGGTCACCATAAAGGTCATGTATTGGAACCGGGACGATGGGCATTTCGGCAAGTTTCGAGGTGAAGACCCGATTCGCGTTGCAATCACGTCGGCGCCGGGCTTTGACGCGACAACTATCGATCAGAATAGGCTGACTTTTGGTGCAACCGGCGACGAGAAGAGTCTGCTGCGTTGTCTGAAAAAAGGCCGAGACGTCAAGGTCGACAAAGTCAAAGACGGTAAGAAGGATCTGATCTGCTATTTCAGGCCCGACGTTGCCGGATTTAAAGTCGGGGACGTGCAGGCCAGACTGAAGGGCGCAACAGCCAGTGAGCAAATTGAAGGCACCGCTGCCCTGAAGATGATGCGCCTGCCGAAAAAGAAATCCGACAGCTGGCACAAACGGCATGGCGTCAATCCGAAATATCGTCCTCGGACACGCAATTAATCGCGACGTCCAGTAAGACAGTCCCCCATTGCGGGGACCACACACTCAGCCCCCGCTCTAAGGCGGGGGCTTTTTTTTGCTGTGGTCAAACTGCAACAACTAACGGACGAGAAAAAGCGACTCCAGTGTGGGGGTCAATGAAGCACGAGGGAACAAGAATTTCCTCGTGAATTGGCTTTCGGACTGAGATGCTGGGAAACGGCCCCTGAGATTAACGTCGCATAATCGGCTTGACGACGTCAAACATGAAATCCATAACGCCAATAGGCCTCAGCGTCAAATTACCGATGTTTGAAACTAGGCTTACGCTTTTGCAAAAACGCCGCCATACCTTCCTTCTGGTCCTCGACCGCAAAAGCGGAATGAAACAGACGTCGCTCGAATCGCACACCTTCAGATAACGTGGTTTCAAATGCACGATTCACCGATTCCTTGGCCATCATGACAATCGGAAGGGAAAGCTCGCAGATTCTCGCCGCCACTTTCATGGCTTCGGCCATCAGATCCGCCAGCGGCAGTACCCGGCTGACCAGGCCGACTCGCTCTGCTTCCATCGCATCCATCATGCGCGCTTGGCCTAGTAGCACCATTTCCATTGCCTTCGACTTACCAACAAAACGCGGCAGGCGCTGGGTCCCGCCAGCACCTGGAATGACTCCCAGGTCAATTTCAGGCTGACCGAATTTCGCATTGTCCGCCGCCAGAATAAAATCGCACATCATCGCCAGTTCACATCCCCCACCCAGCGCATAGCCCGCCACCGCGGCAATGACCGGTTTGCGGCAGCGAGCTATGCGCTCCCATTCGGCGGTAATGAAGTCGGCCTTGAAAACATCCATGTAGGACTTGTGCTGCATGTCTCTGATGTCCGCGCCGGCCGCAAACGCCCTTTCGCTGCCGGTCACAACCAGGCAACCGATGTTGTCATCGGCCTCAAACCCGTCGACCGCTGATGCCAACTCCCGCATCAAGGCCGGCGACAGGGCATTCAGTGCCTTTGGGCGATTCAATGTGATCAGGCCAACCTTGCCGCGCGTTTCGACGATAATGTTTTCGAATGTCATGTTACGTCCCGAGTTGAGAGTTGTTCCGCCATGCAACCCAGTATTGGTAGGCGCACGGAGAAGTCTCCATTCTATTGGATATGGCCGGGAGCGCGCCGTACGCCTTGGTCATCCGTTGAGGAAACCGACGACGATGTTGCTGGCCAATTCAGCGCAAGAGGCGGCGCGCAAATAAAAACGCCCGGCCATTTTAGCCGGGCGCTGGGTATTCCGTTGAGGATGCCTACTGAACTGATTCGGCCTGACGCACCCGAATCACGATGTCCATGCCCTCCGTAACCATACCCGGAGGCAAACTCGGTAATCCGGAAACTCGAATGTTGGACGCATCAATATCCGTCAAGCCGCCGGTTTGCACGTCGTATAAATGATAATGCTGTGCTGTATTCGGATCATAGAACACCTTTGTCGGATCCACGATCACTTCACGGATCAGACTCCTCTCCAGGAACAGGTTCAGTGTGTTGTAAACCGTTGCCTTCGAAGTTTCCGAATGGCGCTCGTTGACGATCGCCATGATCTGATCTGCAGACATGTGTTGTTGTCTTGAAAACAGCACATTGGCGATCTCTATTCGCTGATGCGTGGGATTAATGCCGTGAGCACGGAGTTTTTCCGCCAGGGTTTCGCGCGTCATTTGCAAGGTTTCCATAGGATCAATAGCAATATTTTTTCGGTTCGCAACTAACCAGATGACTTCTTTTCCAAAATTTCCCGCTCCAACTGCCCTTCTTCTCCCGGCATCGGCCATTGTTTCGATGACGCTTTGCCAATCTTGGTCAGTCCGCCAACTCCCAATGCCACTCGTGGCCGCATTTTGTCAGTCCTTGCCCGAGATTCCGGTGTTGCAGCAACTCGGGTTTTATTTGATAACCACATGTTTTTTCACCGTCTACGCCGTTCCAGGATCGAAAACTCCAGTTGCCTGATTACTTTCAGACCGAGTGCGCACAAGACTTGTATGCACCAGCCGTGCCAAACCCCAGACTGCCGCTCATTCCGTCAATTGGCCCACTTATCGGACCGATTTGCGGCAAACGGTCCGGATTCATTAAGATTCAGCCCATCTTGAAAGGAAGTTTCATGCAAACCAAAACAAATACCATTAAAGCATTGCGTGGATTCACATTGATCGAATTGATGATCGCAGTGGTCATCGTCGGAATTCTGGCAGCGGTTGCGCTACCGTCCTACACCCAATACGTCACCCGCGGACGGCTTGTCGAGGCGCATGCAACATTAGCCGGTCACCGAGTGAAGATGGAACAATTCTTCCAGGACAACCGGACATACTTGGACGCGTGCGTCGCCGGTTCCAGTGCGGCCGAGCCGGCCGACACGGCATTATTTACCTATGACTGCCCGGTACAGACTGCTGCGCTGTTTACCGTCAGGGCAGTAGGCGCAGGCAGCCTGGCGGGGTTTCAGTTTACGATCGACCAAAGTAATGCGCGGGTAACTGTCGCCGTTCCGGCGGGCTGGACCCTGCCGGCCGCGGCCTGCTGGGCCACCAAGAAGAGTGGGCAATGTTGAAACCCAGACGTAAATCGTCGGGCATCACGCTGATTGAACTGCTGATCTCCGTCGCGTTGATCTCGATCCTGACCCTGCTCGCCGTACCGGCGTTTCAGCACTGGATTCAGAATGCGCAGATACGCAATGCTGCGGAAGGCATTCTAAACGGAATGCAACTTGCAAAAGCCGAAGCTGTGCGACGCAATACGCCGGTGGAGATCGTGCTGGATGGCAACTCTGGTTGGGCCATAGCCACGGTTGCCGGTGCGGTGCCGATTCAACAACGCAGCGGACAGGAAGGTTCTAACCTCACGGCGGTCGCCATTCTTCCGGCCGATGCGAACCGCATAACGTTCAACGGCATGGGTTGGGTCGCTACTAATGCCGATTTCACCCCAGCGATCTCTCAAATTGACGTCACCTCGGCCGCCATGGCTGGAACGGAATTGCGGCCCTTGCGTTTGGTGGTGACCGCGGGCGGCTCGATCAAAATGTGCGACCCGGCAGTGGGTGCCGGGGATCCGCGAGTTTGCCCGTAAAGTATCTTGAGGATACACATGCAAAATTTTCGCACGCGCCCTGCCCAAACGGGCGTGACCTTACTGGAATCGATGATAGGCATCCTGATTTTCTCCGTGGGAATTCTGGCCGTCGTCGGATTGCAAGCCATGGCGATTCGTTCGGTTGCGGAGTCCAAGTACCGTGTGGATGCCAGTTTTTTCGCCAACGAAATCATTGCCCAGATGTGGGTCAATCGACCTGCCCTGGCCACGTTCGCCTACCCCGGCGGCGGCTCGCCGGCTTTACCCAACTGGGTGGCCAGAGTGCAGGGTGCGCTGCCAGGCGCGGCGGCCAACGCCCCCAGCATCGTCATCGGTGCCGGAAACTCGGTAACAGTCACGATATTTTGGCAGCATCCGGAAGAAGCCAATCTGTCGCCTGCCCCGCCCCCGCACGAATACACAGCCATCACTTCGATCAACTGAGTCCATGGCAACGCCAATCATAAATGCCCGCCCGCGCGGTTTCAGCATCGTTGAACTCATGGTGGCGATGGTGATCGCCTTGCTTGGCACGATCGTCATCTTCCAAGTCTTCGCGGTATCGGAAGGTATCAAACGCACAACAACCAGCGGCGGCGACGCGCAACAAAACGGTCTGCTCGCCATCTATTCCATCGAACGTCATGCCAAACAGGCGGGCTTCGGACTGAATTTTCCGCAGATGCTGGGTTGCAATGTGGTCGCGCACGATATCGGCCCTCCGGCACGCGATTTCGATTTCCGTCTGGTGTCCGCGCAGATCGGCGATGCAGCCGCCAACGCCCCGGACAGCGTGACGTTTGTCTTCGGCAGCTCGAACGTGCTGCTGGGTCCCGCCAAATTTTTCAGTGCTGCGGCTCTGACGTCGACGGCATTTTCGCTGGATTCGCGTTTTGGTTTCAATCTCGGCGACCTGATACTGGCCGCCGAAGTAGGGTCTGCCAAGAATTGCGCCATGCGGCAAGCCACAGGACTGCCAGTCGCACCAGGAAACGATGTCGCTCACGTCAGCGGCACATTCGTTGACGCCATCGGCGCGACGTTGCCGGCGCGATATAACAAACCCGCGGGCCTGAGTGTGGCTTATACCACCTGGGATAACACTGCCCAAACCGGCGGGCGCCTGTTCAGTCTTGGGGCGGCGCCCGGTGTAGTCACTTATTCGATCGCAAACGGGCAGTTGCAGATGCAAAACTTCATTGCCAGCCCCAACCAGGACGTGATTGCCGACAATATCGTGCAAATGCAAGCGGAGTATGGACGCGACACCACTGGCATCGCGGACGGCACCGTGGATATTTGGGATAACGCCGCACCGACATGGGATGACGTGGCAGAGTTGTGGAACACCCCGGCTTTCGCCGATGACTGGTCTCGAGTCCTGGCGATACGCGTCGCAGTCGTCGCCCGCAGCGCGCTCGCGGAAAGACCCAATCCGGCCACCGGATTGTGCGAAACCACGACGGTGGAACCCACCTGGTCCAGAGGCGTCCTGACCGTTTCCGGCGACCCGTCATGGCAGTGTTACCGGTACAAGGTGTACGAGACTGTAGTTCCGCTACGCAATCAGATCTGGATGCAACCTTGATCAGGACCGATCATGAAAATCCAAAACCGTAACATTTCATTCCGTGCGATGCCCCATGCGCAGCGTGGCGTGGTACTGATGATAGCGCTCATCGTACTGGTATCGATGACTCTGGCCGCCATCGGCATGTCGCGTTCGGTCGATACCGCCAGTGTGGTCGCAGGCAATATGTCCTTCAAGCAGTCCACTTTGCAGGGAGGCGATGTCGGTGTCCAGGCCGCGACCACTTGGCTCACGGCGAACAGCGGTGGCACCACCTTGCAGAACACATCGGCCGGCAATGGCTACTTTTCGGCAGCCCCTGCAGCCGAGCCCGACTGGACTGACATGGCAAGCTGGGGCAACGCCAGGTTGCTCAACGGCGGTGTTCCCGACAACTCGGGTAACGTGGTGCGTTACGTGATCCACCGGATGTGCAGGCTAGGCGATTCGGCCTACAACGGCGTGGTCGCGGGACAACCTAACCAGTGCGCGATGTATTACCCGACCAGCGCTGGCGCCTCCGGCGGAAGCATGGCGGTCGGCTCGACAGTGTTCGAGGGAATTCCGCAACTCTATTACCGCGTGACCACGCGAATCGACGGACCGCGCAATACACTGAGCATCATTCAGGTTTCCGTCCTGATTCAGGTTTAAGTCAGTCCCGACAGTAAACGGCCCATTTTCTCCGAGGAGAGGACCATGAAAGCGCTTATGCAACCAAAATTCGTCCTGGCATTGATGCTCGTTTGCGGGCTCTGCGCCAAGACTATCGCACACGCGGAAGTTGCAGATCTTGCCGACGTGCCGCTGGCGAATTCTCCCTCCGACGCCGTACTGCCAAATTTGATGTACATCCTCGACGATTCCGGCAGCATGCAGTGGGATTACATGCCGGACAACATATATACCGGGCCCGGCTCAGGAGGTGACAAACGGAATTGCAAGTCGTGCAGTAGTGGCAGTTGCACCACTGCGGGGGCCATCTGCTCGGACGCGGATGTCAATACTCCGTCAACCTTTGGCGAACCTCCTTATTTCGCCTCTCGTTTCAACCAGATCTACTACAACCCCGACATCAGTTACCCGGCGGCGGTCGATTCCACGGGTACGACCTATGGCGACGCGAATCCTCTCGCAGCCAAGGTGGATTTCTACTCCGGCTCGGCTACCACCAAGAATCTGACAACAACCTATCCGGACATCTATTACTGCACCGTATCTGGCCCCTCCGCCGCCCAACTTGCCAGCACCGTAACTTGCCGTCGCAACGGCACTGATAACCTCCGGCCCGCAGCCAACAATTATTTTCTCTATTGGTCGAACAGCACCAGCGGCGTCACCATGCCTCCCGCCGCCGCCGCGGGCATCTCGCCGCTGGGCAGTTTTCCGCTCAGCGACGGAGCGGGTGGAAATCCCGACTTTCAATACCGCAGTGTGCAGAATACCGGCGCCCCGTATTATTTCAACATTACGCCGCACGAATATTGCAGCGATGCCAACCTGATTAATTGCGCCCTGGCCAATGCCGATGGATCCGCCCCAACCGGTTTTACCATTCCGGCACCGCTGCGTTATTGCGCTACCACCACGAACGCCGCCTCGACTGCGGCGATTTCCGATCCGGCCAACACGGCGGCGCCGAAATGCCGCAAGAAATTCAACACGAGCACTTATATTTACCCGCGCTATGGCCGCTTTACCCGCGTGGCCATTGTTCCCGCGACGGCCGCCTACACCAAGAGTGCAAATGCAGTCCGCCCGGACTGCGTAGGGGCCGCTTCATGTACCTACGCCGAAGAACTGCAGAACTTCGCCAACTGGTACCAGTATTACCGCACCCGGATGGCCATGATGAAAACCGCTACCGGACGTGCTTTTGTGCCAATCGACGATCGTTACCGGGTAGGTTTTATCACCATCAATCCACAAAGCGCGGGCACCATCGTGGCAGATCGATACCATGAGTTAGCCACATTTGTCCCGGCCCAAAAAGCCGCTTTTTACTCCAAGCTCTACGGCACGGGCGACAACGGCAGTACACCCTTGCGGCAGGCCTTGTCGCGAGTCGGCCGTCACTACGCCGGCGTCACAACCGGCATTAATGCCGGAATGGGCAGCGATCCAATTACCCATTCCTGCCAGCAGAATTTCGCCTTGCTGACTTCGGATGGCTATTGGAACGATTCCGGAACAGTGGCCATCGACACCGCCGGCAGTGCAGTCAACGATCAGGATGACGTGCCTAGCGCCGCAGGTGCTCTGCAATACGTCAGTCGCGGCACCGGCACGCTCGACGGCCTCGGCACCAATGTCAGGACCGTATCGGTGGTAACGGAGACGGAGCACAATGTCTGTTCGGGCAGCAGTAACACTACCTTTTTAAACGCCAGCGGCGTGCCGACCAATATCCAGCAGGCGTGCGGTTGCGGCGCCGGTTTGTTTCGCATCAAACAGCGTTTACGCTCGTACACGAGAACGGTAAACGTACTCGATGGCATTGCCGTAACAACCTATTCCACAGTGAGTAACACCTTTTCGAATATTACGGCGATTTGTGCAGCCGCTCCCCCGGTCATCTCCCTGAGCCCGAACCCGACAATCACCGCAGCGCCATTTGCCCCTACGACCACCTATGGCGGCACTGCCAACACGCTGGCGGACGTCGCGATGTACTACTACAAGAATGATCTGCGCACCGGCGCACCAACTTCAAAATCCGATAACAACGTCCCGGCGAACGACAAGGACATTGCGTCTCATCAGCACATGGTAACTTTTACGCTCGGCCTGGGCCTTCAAGGTCTGATGGACTATCAATCGGACTACGAGTCGGCCACCACCGGCGATTTTGCCAAAATCAAAACCGGCTCGAATTCCTGTTCGTGGACCGTCGCCGGCGCCACCTGTAATTGGCCGGCGCCCGCTGCAAGCAGTCCGACCACGCTGGATGACCTCTGGCACACGGCGGTAAATGGCAGAGGTGTCTTCTATAGCGCCACCGATCCGAATTCTCTGTCGGACGGCCTGGCTGGAGCTCTGTCGGCGCTCAAAATACAAACCGCCGCCGCTTCGGCGTCCGCGACCAGCAGCCCGAATATCACGGAAACCGACAATTTCATCTACAGTTCGACCTTTCGCACCGTGAAGTGGGACGGTCAGATCGAAGCGCAGCGAATCGACACCGTCAGCGGCAACGTCTTGCCGACGATCGCGTGGTCGGCGCAGGGACAACTCGACGGGCGTGTAACGGCAAGCTCCGATGACCGGTCGATTTACACTTTCGACGAAACCGCGCCAGAAGTACTGAAACCCTTTCTGTGGAACGACCTCAGTGCCACGGAAATGGATTACTTCAACAATAAATGCATCGCACTTTCGCAATGCGCACTGCTGAGCCCGGCACAGCAGAGTGATGCAAACGACGGCAAGTTGCTGGTCCCGTACTTGCGCGGTCAGACAGCAATGGAATCCACAGGCGTGTTTCGTGACCGCGACCATGTGCTCGGCGATCCGGTCAACGCCACGCCCGCCTTCATCCGTAAACCACGTTTCGGTTTCCGGGATAGCGTGACGCCTCTCTATGAAACTTTCAAGACAGACAATGCCTCGCGCCAGGGTGTACTGTATATCGCCGCCAACGACGGTATGTTGCATGCTTTCAACGGCGACACCGGGAACGAAATTTGGGCCTACGTTCCACGCATGGTAATGCCGGATCTGCACCAACTGGCCACCGACAACTGGGACGTCAAACACCGGTATTTCGTGGACGGTTCACCGCAGTTCATGGACGTGTTCGACAGATCGGTAAATGAGTGGAAAACCATTCTGGTCGGCGGCCTGAACAGCGGCGGGCGTGGCTACTACGCGCTTGACGTGACCAAACCGACCAATCCCAAGGGGATGTGGGAGATTTGTTCCGATAAGACTGTTTGCGCGATCTTCGACGAAGACCTGGGATTCACTTTCGGCAACCCTGTCATCACCAAACGCCCAACAGACGGGCGCTGGGTAGTACTGGTCACATCCGGCATAAACAACGTATCTCCCGGAGACGGACAGGGATATCTCTACGAACTCGACGTGTTTACCGGCGCCATCCTTGGCAAACACAAGACTGGTGAAGGCGATACCACGACTCCGAGCGGGTTCTCCAAAATCAGCGCATACGCCAATAATTTTAACGTCGACAATACGGCGGTATATGTGTACGGCGGGGACCTCCTGGGCAATGTGTTCCGCTTTGACATGCAAACCGACCCGCCCACCCTGGTGCGTATTGCACAATTAACCGATGCGAGCGGCAAGCCGCAACCGATTACCACCCGTCCGGAACTGGGTGTGATCGATACACACAGGGTGTTGTTCATCGGTACCGGGCGTTACCTGGGTGAAGATGACCTGTCGGATCCGGCCACGCTGTCTCCGGCGCTGCCCTGGGCCTATCAGCAGTCGTTCTACGCGTTCAAGGACAAGGACTGGGACGGCGCTACTTTCCCCTATGGGGACATCCGCAGCGGCGGAACCCTGGTGCAGCAGACCATTACCGACACGGCAGGGGTGAGGACCACCTCGAATGTCGCCGTGGACTGGAACGTAAAGGACGGCTGGTTCGTCGATTTCAATCCCGGCAATACCTCCCCGGGAGAACGGGTAAATCTGGATCCTGTGCTGGTACTGGGTACGCTGGTGGTTGCTACCAACGTACCCAACAATAACGCCTGCACGGTTGGCGGCGACAGTTGGGTCTACCAATTCGACTACAAGGATGGCAGTTACGTCGCTTCGGCGCCTGGAAATCAAGTTGCGCAGAAGTTCACCGGCCAGATCATCGTCGGTATCGTCGTGGTGAGGCTGCCCAGCGGCGTCCTTAAGGCGATCGCCACCGGCGCAACGGGCACGAAGACAGCCATAGGCGTGAGCGTTGGCGGAGCCGCCACCAGTGGGCGCCGTATTTCCTGGCGGGAACTCTTTCAATGATTAATACAATGCCAGTGGTCAGTCGGACTTCCTTGGCGGTGCTGGTGGCAGGCGCGGCTCTGGCGGCGTTTTTCGCCCCCTCAGGGTTCGCCCAGCAAAGAGGCCAGCGAACTCAGCAGCAGGTCCAGCCGCCAGGTCACTACGACACTTATATGCCGAGCAGCCGGCTGCGTACCCGCCGCGACCAATGCATGGCGAAAGAAACCCTGGCCGGTGCGTACTGCGTCAAATCCTGCCAGGATGGATACACATTGGTCCAAGGCAGCCGTCCGCCCAAATGCCGCAGCTTGAAGCCGCTTCCCGCCGGTCAGTTATCCAGGTCGGCAACGCGGGAAATCTCGACGATTAAAATCACGCCGTCCGTACGGCTTCCCTCCTCACCGGGAGGCGGGGAGGGGGCTGGACAATAGAAATTCCGAAGGAATTATAAAGCCCGCCAAGATGGCGGGCCTTTTTTTCAGGCCGACAAGGCCTTTGGGAGCGGAAACGTGACGCGTTCGGTGATGCCGTCGAGTTCAATGACCGAGGTCGCCCCCAAACTTTCGAGTCGGGCGATCACTGCGCGAACGAGAACTTCGGGAGCAGAGGCGCCAGCGGTCACGCCGATCACTTTTTTCCCCTCAACCCAATCCGCACTCAGCTCCGTGGCATCGTCCAGCATAAAAGACACTACGCCGAGATTTGCTGCCACTTCGCGCAGCCGGTTTGAGTTCGAACTGTTGGGCGAACCCACCACAATAACCACGTCGCATTGGGCCGCCAGCGACTTCACGGCATCCTGCCGGTTCTGGGTGGCATAACAGATGTCGTCTTTTTTCGGGCCCTTGATCCCCGGAAAACGCCGGCGCAGCGCGTCGGTTATCGCGCGGGCATCATCTACCGATAGAGTTGTCTGAGTCACGAATGCCAGGTTGCGGGACTCGGCAACCTTGAGGGACTCGACGTCCGCAACCGACTCGACCAGATACATGCCTTTTTTCACCTGACCCATGGTGCCTTCCACTTCCGGGTGACCCTTGTGTCCGACCATCACGATTTCGCAACCCTGATCGCGCATGCGGGCCACTTCGGAATGCACCTTGGTCACCAGGGGACATGTGGCATCAAATACGCGCAGGCCGCGTTTTTCGGCCTCGACGCGGACCGCAATCGACACGCCATGGGCACTGAAAACCACCGTTGATCCTGCCGGCACCTCCGCCAGTTCCTCGACAAATCGGGCGCCCTTGGCACGCAGATCTTCAACCACGTATTTGTTGTGAACCACCTCGTGACGTACGTAGATCGGCGCGCCGTGAATCGCCAACGCCCGCTCGACAATTTCGATGGCCCGATCCACACCGGCGCAAAACCCGCGCGGATTGGCAAGAATGACTTTCATGAAGTCTTGTTGTGTCGCATGGGATCGAAATTATACGCTGCGGTTTTTGCTGCGGCCCGTCTCTGGTTAGGACTTCGTTTTGGAGCGCCGGAAACTGTCCAGAATCAGCAGCACCGCACCTACCGAAATACAGGAGTCGGCAACGTTAAAAGCAGGCCAGGGATCGAATAAAGACGGCCCGCCCGGCCAGCGAACCAACAGAAAATCCACCACCGCTCCGTAGATTACGCGATCAATGAGGTTACCCAGCGCACCTCCCAGTACCAACGCAAGCGCAATACATAGATACTGCTCGCGCGCGTGTTTGACAAGCATATAGCCAATCAACACCGACGCAGCCACGGCAATGACGACAAAAAACCAGCGCTGCCAACCTGACTCCGAAGCAAGGAAACTGAATGCCGCCCCCGGATTCCAGGCCAGCACCAAACTGAATACCGGTGGCCAGATGTCGATCGACCGGCCCTCGCCCAACAGCGCCAGAATGCCGATCTTGCTCAACTGATCGAGCACCACGATCACGGCGCTCAAGCCAAACCAGGGCGCAACTTCACGCATAACGGCGCGGCTCGCCCGCCCCGAACAGGTTGGCAGTACAACGCCCGCAAATTCCCGGATGGGCCGGGTCATGCCCCACGTCCGCCCGGTAATGCCAGCAACGTTCACACTTGGGATGTGCACTGGGGTTCACCGTTACGGCCGACACGTCGCCGCAAACGACCTTCGCGCGCGAAGAGATGAGGATCAAACGCAGATCGTCACCAAGAGAATCAAGCAAAGCATGACGCTCACCCTTTACAGTCAATTCGACTTCGGCCTGCAAGGACGAACCGATCTTGCCGGCCGCCCGCAAGGTTTCCAACTCTTTCTGAACCTCCGCCCGCACCTGCCGGATGGCTTCCCAGCGTCCGGTCAATTCGTTTCCTGTATCGGGAAAGACGTATTCGGTATGAAGCAGCACGCTGTCGCCTGGATTGCGAGTGAGAATCGGCCAGGCTTCATCGGCGGTAAATGACAAAATCGGGGCCATCCAGCGCAGTAGCGCCTGTGAAATGTGATACAGCGCGTTCTGTGCCGCCCGGCGTGGGAGAGAATCCTTGCCCGTCGTATATAGCCTGTCCTTGAGAATATCGAGATAGAAGCCACCCAGGTCTTCGGAACAAAAGGCTTGCAGCTTCTGCACCACGAGGTGGAATTCGTAGCGTTCGTAGTCGGCAAGAATTTTTTGCTGCATGCGCTGGCTCATCTGCATCGCATAGCGATCAATCTCCAGCCACTGCGCAACCGGCACCGCATTGACGACTGGATCGAAATCGTCGAGATTCGCCAGCAGAAATCGCAGCGTATTGCGAATCCGCCGGTAGGATTCCACCACACGCTTGAGGATTTCGTCCGAGATCGACAGCTCTCCGGAGTAATCGGTGGCGGCCACCCAAAGCCGCAGGACATCGGCGCCAGAAGTATCCATCACCTTCTGCGGAGCGATCACATTGCCGAGCGACTTGGACATCTTGCGGCCGTTGCCATCGACAACGAAGCCATGGGTCAGCAATCCCTTGAACGGCGCCCGATCGTCGATCGCGCAGCCCACCAACAGCGATGACTGAAACCAGCCCCGGTGCTGATCGGACCCTTCCAGATACAAATCGGCAGGTTTGCCCAGTTCTTCCCGTCGCGCCAACACCGAAGCATGAGTGGAGCCGGAATCGAACCAGACATCCAGCGTGTCCGGCACCTTGCGGTAGATGGCCGCCGCCGGCCCGAGCAACTCGCTTGCGTCCAATGAAAACCAGGCTTCAATGCCCTCTTTCTCCACGCGTTGCGCAACCTTTTCCAGCAACAGATCGGTGTCGGGATGCAACTCGCCACTTTCCTTGTGGACAAAAAATGCCATCGGCGAACCCCAGTTCCGCTGCCGCGACACACACCAATCCGGGCGCTTGGATATCATGCCCTCCAGCCGCGCCCTTCCCCACTCGGGGAAAAACGCGGTTTCCTCCACCGCTGCTCTGGCGATTTGGCGCAGTGTCCGGCCCTTGCCTTCGTCCATGCCGATGAACCACTGCCGGGTGGCGCGAAAAATTATCGGACTTTTATGTCTCCAACACACCGGGTAGCTGTGTTGAATGCGTGACAACCGGACCAGACGCTCGCGGTCCTTGAGTTTCTGAATCACCACATCGTTGGCCTTCCAGACCGACAACCCGCCTACCAGAGGCGTTTTCTCGAAGAAGCAGCCGTCATCGTCCACCGGATTGTCCACCGCCAAGCCGTATCGCGCGCCAACCGCGAAGTCTTCGATGCCGTGCGCCGGCGCGGTATGCACCAGCCCGGTACCAGACTCCAGCGTGACATGCTCGCCCAGCACCACCGGCACCTGCCGATCGTAAAACGGGTGTTGCAGCAGCAGACCTTCGATATCCGCGCCCTTGAATTCGGCAACGGTTTCGGCGCTTTTAATCTCGTAGGCCTCGAAACATTTCTGTGCCAGTTCCCTCGCCAGGATAAATAACATGCTGGCGTGACGTACCAACACATAGTCGATGTCCGGATGCACGGCCACCGCCTGATTCGCCGGCAGCGTCCACGGGGTCGTGGTCCAGATCACCGCGAATACCGGCTCGTAGATATGGGTAAATCGCAACGCTTTGGCGAGCGGCTTGTTGTCGAGAACCTGGAAGGCCACATCGATCGCCGGCGAATTGCGATCCTCGTATTCCACTTCGGCCTCGGCCAGTGCCGAGCGACAATCCAGGCACCAGTGCACCGGCTTGGCACCCTGAATCAAGTAGCCTCGGCTGCGGATTCGGCCCAGCGCGCGAATGGTGTCCGCCTCGCTGCGAAATTCCATGGTCCGGTAGGGACGCTCCCAATCACCCAGCACACCCAGTCGAATGAAATCCTTCTTCTGGCGCTCGATTTGTTCCTGCGCAAATTCCCGGCACAGACTGCGAAATTGTGCCGCGGGGATGTTCTTGCCATGCTTCTTTTCAACCTGGTGTTCTATCGGCAGGCCATGGCAATCCCACCCCGGCACATAGGGCGCGTCGAACCCGGCCAGGGTTTTGGATTTCACCACGATGTCCTTCAGAATCTTGTTCACCGCGTGGCCGATATGGATATCGCCATTGGCGTATGGCGGTCCGTCATGCAGAATGAACTTCGGCCGACCCGCGGACTCTTTGCGAATCCGCTCGTAGAGTTTGCCCTGCTGCCACTGCTCGACCCAGCCCGGTTCCCGTTTGGCCATATCTCCACGCATGGGGAAACTGGTGTCCGGCAAATTCAATGTGTTCTTGTAGTCAGCCATCAAATAATTTCCTTGGTTTTGACTTGCACCATCAGGACGACCTGCCACCCGCCGAGTTTGCCGGGGATGAGAAGTACTCCCTCGCGGCAGCGGCATCTTTGTCCATTTGCGCCACCATCGCCTCGATACTGGCGAATTTCTTTTCCTCGCGGATTTTCGACAGGAAACGCACCTCGATTCGTTTGCCGTAAATATCGCGATCGAAATCGAATAAGTGAACTTCCAGTGTCTGGTAACCTTGATCGGTCACCGTCGGCCGCACTCCCAAGCTTGCCACGCCTGGTACCGGCAAGCTCGCCAAACCAGGCACTTCCACCACAAAAATTCCCACCAGTGGCGCTTTGAGCCGATTCAGTCGCACATTGGCGGTCGGGTAACCCAGTTTCGCCCCGAGTTTATCGCCATGGATAACCCGTCCGGAGATCGAATAACACCGGCCCAGCAGACGTGCCGCCCCGGCCAGGTTGCCGTTTTCCAATGCCGCGCGCACCGCGGTGCTCGACACCCTCTTCCCGTCGGCCACCACACTGGACATCGCTTCGACGTCAAAGCCGATTCGCGGGGCTTGTGCCTTTAGCAACTCGAAATTGCCCGCGCGCCGGGCGCCGAAGCGAAAATCGTCTCCGACCAGAATCCACTTCGCATCCAATGCATCCCGGAGAATCCGGGAAATGAATTGCTCGGCCTCAATCTGCGCGAAACGAAAATCGAATCGACATACATAAGCACGATCCACCTCACAGCCACGCAGGAATTCGAGTTTTTCGCGCAGGCTCGTCAGCCGGGCCGGCGCCTGATCCGGCGCAAAGAACTCCTGAGGCTGGGGTTCAAATGTCATCACCGCCGCTGGCAGGCCACGCTCGTCCGCAATCTTCGACAAGCGGGAAATCATGGCCCGATGCCCGAGATGCACGCCGTCGAAATTGCCAATAGTCAGGGCAACGGGAACATCGGCCTGCGCCGGAATGCCGCGAAAAACTTTCATCCAAAAAACAATAGTTGAACCACAGAGGCACTGAGAACACAGAGAAAGAACAGATTGTTGCCTTTATGCGCGTATTCGCCACAAAGGTGGGCGCCTCTGGTAAGACTACTGATCGAAGTATCGTACTTCTCAGTGTCTTTGTGTCTCTGTGGTGGGATTTCCAGGTTCATCTACCGCTAAAAAAGCCCAGATTCTAGCGGCTTTCCGGCGCAATCAGCGCGGTATTGCAGTGGACATCAACTGAAGGAGGCTAAATGGCGGGTCAGTGCCCAGTCGGCAATGGCGTCGGTCAGCACCTGCGAATCGCCGATGGCCTGGGTCACCTCGATCTGTGCACCCGGATAATCTTGACGGATATCTTCCAGCAGGCGCGGCAAGTCCTGCTTGAGATGCCCGCCCTGGGCGAGAAACAGGGGTACCAGCGTGATGGAATCGGCACCGTCCGCCACCACGCCTGCCACGGCTTCGGCGAGTGCCGGTTGCATGAATTCCAGGAAAGCAAGTTCGACTCTGAGTCCGGGCCGGGATTGGCGGATACGGGCGACCATGCGCCGAAACGGCGCTGCCCATTCCGGATCCCGGGCGCCGTGGGCGAATAAAATGATGGCGGAGTGTTCTGCGTTGAGCATGGCGCCCACATGATAACCGAGACGCCCGGGAGCCCCCGGCGCCGTCCCGGCGAGCGGCGGATTCAGCCCACACCGAGCATGGCGTGCGATCGAGGCAGGGTATAGTGAGCAGCCAGTTCCGTCAGTTTTTCCCGGTAGACCTCGCCTATCATCAGCAGTGCCGGGCCGCTTAGTGCCAGATCGGCATTTTGTAATCCGCCCAAGGTGGTGCCGATTTGTCTGACAGTCGGCAGCGAAGCATTTTCCACCACCACCACCGGCGTCGATAAGGGCATGCCGCGCGCTTCCAGAGTTCGCGCAATGTCCCCTGCCTGGCCGGCGGCCATGTACAGCACTGCTGTATCTGCGGCGCTTGCGCCCCCCGCCCAATTGCTCGCCCCTTCCCCTTCGCCCACTCTTGGCGTGGCAAAACTCACGTTGCGGCTGACGCCGCGGCGGGTGAGCGACACGCGCAATTCGGCGCTGGCGGCCAGCGCGGCACTCACACCTGGCACAACTTCGACTTCAATGCCTGCCACTTGCAGCGCCGAAATTTCCTCTTGGGCCCGCCCAAACAACATCGGATCGCCGCCTTTGAGCCGCACCACACAGGCATATCGGCGTGCCGCATCGACCAGTTGTTTGTTGATAAAGCGCTGTGCCGTGCTGTAGACGCCACAACGCTTGCCCACCGCAACCAACCTGGCCCGGTCCGCCATCGCCAAGGTGCCGGGGTGAACCAGCGCATCGTGAAATACGATGTCCGCCCGCCGCAATAAGTCGGCCCCACGCAGCGTGATCAGGTCCGGCGCACCCGGGCCGGCGCCCACCAGATAAACCGTCCCGACCATCAGGCGTGCTCCTCGATGAGACCTGCCGCTACAGTATTGTTTGTGGCTTCGTCGATGACGATAAAGCTGCCCGCCGCCCGATTTTCCCGATACGACTCGAATGCCAGCGGCTGCGCCGTCTTCAGTGTCACTCGCCCGATGTCGTTCAGTGAAAATGAATCGGCGGATTCTTTGGCCAGGGTATTGACGTTGATCCGATACTGCGGCGCGTCGATGATTGCCTTGACTGTGCGTGAGCCATGTTTGATCAGGTAACGTCGGCTGCGATTAAAAGTCTCGTCCGACAACCAGCACAAGGTCGCCTCGAATTCTCTGGCCACCTTGGCCGGAGCATCGGTGGCCACCAGAACATCGCCTCGTGAAATATCGATCTGGTCTTCCAGAATCACCGTCGCCGATTGCGGCGCCTGCATTCTTGATTGCGCCCCGTTATAAGTACGAACCTCCTTCACCCGCGAGCGCAGCCCGCCGGGCAGCACCAGCACCTCTTCACCCGGCGCCACACTTCCCGATTCGATTCGCCCCGCATAGCCGCGCAATCCAGCCACGCCACTGTCGCCGGGGCGGACTACCCATTGCACCGGGAAATAGAATTTGGCCTGGGAAGCAGAGCGCGCCACTTCCGCCGATTCCAGGATTTCCAGCAGGGTCTGACCACCATACCAGGGCAGATTTTCGCCGCGATCCACCACCATGTCGCCTTCCAGGGCCGACATCGGCAAGGTGTCGATCCGGTGAAAGCCCAAGCTGAGGGCGAATTGCGCAAACGCATCGCGTATCCCTTCGAATACCGACTGCGAATAGTCCACCAGGTCCATTTTATTCACGGCCAGGACTACATGTGGAATGCGCAGCAAGCTGGCAATAAAAGCATGGCGACGCGACTGGGTCAGCAGGCCCTTGCGCGCATCGACCAATACGATCGCCAGATCCGCGGTCGAGGCCCCGGTGACCATGTTGCGGGTGTATTGCTCATGACCGGGCGTGTCGGCAATGATGTATTTTCGCGAAGGCGTGGCGAAGTACCGATAAGCCACGTCGATGGTAATTCCCTGCTCGCGCTCGGCCAGCAGACCATCGGTCAACAGCGATAAATCGACGCTGGCCTGCCCGCGCCGACGCGAAGATTGTTCGATGGCGGAAAGCTGGTCTTCGAATATCGCCTTGGTGTCGTAAAGCAGACGCCCGATCAACGTGCTCTTGCCGTCGTCCACGCTGCCCGCACTGGAGAAGCGCAGCAGCCCGGTGTCGATGGCAGGAAATTTTTCGATGGCCGACATCAGAAATACCCTTCCTTCTTGCGCAATTCCATGGATGCTTCCGAGGTCTGGTCATCCATGCGGGTCGCGCCGCGCTCGGTGATACGTGTGACCGCGGTTTCCGCGATGATGTCTGCGGCGGTTGTCGCGGTGGATTCGACCGGGCAGGTGCAGGTCATGTCGCCCACCGTGCGGAAACGCACCGACATGGTCTCGACCGGTTCACCGGCCTTGGGTTGCACCAATTCGGAAACCGGCAACAGCCCTCCCGGCCGGCGAATGACTTCGCGCCGATGGGCGTAATAAATGGAGGGCACTTCCAGTTGTTCGCGTTCGATGTATTGCCAGACATCCAGCTCGGTCCAGTTGCTGATCGGAAACACGCGGATGTTTTCGCCCGGGTGAACCCGGGTGTTGTACAGGCTCCAAAGTTCCGGGCGCTGATTTTTCGGATCCCACTGGCCAAATTCGTCGCGGAAGGAAAAAATCCTCTCTTTGGCTCGGGCCTTTTCCTCGTCGCGCCGCGCCCCGCCGATACAGGCATCGAAGCCGTGTTCGGCGATGGTGTCGAGCAGAGTCACCGACTGGTGCTTGTTGCGGCTTTCGTCTTCGGCACGCAACCTCACACGCCCCTTGCGGATCGAATCCTCCAGGTGACCAACAACCAGTCGCTCGCCCAGTTCGGCCGCACGCGCATCGCGGAAAGCCATCACTTCGGGGAAGTTGTGGCCGGTATCGATATGCAGCAGCGGAAACGGAAAGCGGCCGGGACGGAAGGCCTTTTCCGCCAGCCGCAACATCACGATAGAGTCCTTGCCGCCGGAAAATAACAATGCGGGATTGCGGCATTCCGCCGCCACTTCCCGAAGAATATGAATGGATTCCGACTCCAGCCAGTCGAGGTGGTCAATCCGGGTGGCCGGGTTCTCAAGCACGGTACTCATGGTTTTGTTTCACCCTTGGCTGGCACAGGAACCGCGATATGTAAGCCGCATTCCTTGCTGTCTTTCTGCTCCCACCACCAGCGCCCGGCCCGAATATCTTCGCCAGGTCGGATGGCGCGCGTGCAAGGCTCGCAGCCGATCGAGGGATAACCACGGTCATGTAATGTGTTGTAGGGCACTTCGCGAGAGCGCAGGTATTGCCAGACATCCGCCTCACTCCAATCGGCCAGTGGATTGAATTTTGCCATCCCATGCACGGCGTCATGTTCACGCAAGGGCAATTCCGTGCGGGTCACCGACTGCGCGCGGCGCAGCCCCGTCACCCAGGCATCCCGCCCCGCCAAGGCACGGGCCAGCGGTTCGACCTTTCGTAGATGGCAGCAACGCTTGCGCAATTCGATGCTTTCGTAGAATGCATTCAGCCCGTGCTCCGCGACGTATTTTTCGACCGCCGCCGCCTGCGGCTGCACTGCCTCGATATCGTGTCCGTAGCGACCGCGTATGGCAACCAGCAAATCCACGGTTTCATTCGGCAAGCGTCCGGTATCCAGGGTAAATATGGCAATCGGCAGCCCACGCGAGAGAATGGCATCTGTGAGGACCATGTCTTCGGCCCCCAAACTGCTCGCCAAGGCGACGTTTTGAAATTCCGCGACAATCGCCGTCAGACGCTCCACCAAGGTATCGACGGGATCGCGGGCGGACACCACCGCCAGATTTTGCACCGACATCTTTGCTCCCCTCAGACCGTCTGATGGCCGCTCGGCCAATCGCGATGATGCCGCTTATAGGCCGGCACCACGTTATCCCAGGAGCCCTGATACGCGTCCGAAAACGGCTTGAGCAGTTGCAACGCCTGATGAATGTTCTTGTCCGCGCGCAGAGCAAAGGCATCGAAGCCGACGCGCCACATAAAAAACAACTGGTCGGGCAATACATCGCCGATGGCCCGCAACTCGCCCTGGTAGTTCCAGCGCGATCGCAGCAGGAAAGCCGTGGAAAATCCCCGACCATCGGTGAATTTGGGGAAGTCCACCGCTATGAGCGGCAACTGTGTCAGCCAGGGAACCAACGCCGTGGCATCCTCGTCGCTGGCGAGCCAGACACCTGCTCCGCCGCGCGCGATCAAGGTTGGGTGATGTTCGACCCAGAATGCCAGCGGCACAAGAATGCGTCCCTCCGGCAGGGGAAATTGCACAGGCACGTCGATCGCAGGCTTGAGAACCTGCCAATCGTCGGTGACCACCTCGCCATGACGAATGATCTCAGACATCGACCGTCTCCCCGGGCTGCGATTTGGCACTGACACGCCATGGACTGCCGTAGACGCCGGCTTTGAAAGGGGCGATCCCTAGCCGATCCACCGAGTCGATGAATCGTTCTTCGGGCTGGCGCTGTGAAATGTAGATATCGATCAGCCGGCTCACCACGTCGGGCATGTCTTCGGCCTTGAATGAGGGGCCGATCACCTTGCCGATCGCGCTGCGGCCGCGCCCGGCATCCGAACCGTCCGCACCGCCTATCGAGACCTGATACCACTCTTCGCCATCCTTGTCGACGCCCAGAATGCCGATGTGACCGGCGTGGTGATGCCCGCAGGAATTCATGCAGCCGGAAATATTCAGGTTCAACTCCCCGATGTCGTGCAGAAAATCCAGATCATCGAAACGACGCTGGACGGCCTCGGCTATGGGGATCGATTTTGCGTTGGCCAGCGAGCAGAAATCTCCGCCAGGACAAACAATCATGTCCGTCAGCAAGCCCAGATTCGGGGTAGCCAAACCATGGCGCCTCGCCTCCTGCCACAAGGCGAACAACGAGCCGGCCCGCACGTCGGGCAAAATCAGATTCTGCTCGTGGGAAACGCGAATTTCGCCAAATCCAAAATGCTCCGACCAGTCGGCGACCTGTTCCATTTGTTCCGCCGTCGCATCCCCCGGCGGCACGCCGGTCTTCTTCAGCGACAGGACAACTGCTCGATATCCGGTTACCCGATGCGGCCGGCATGCCCTCTCGGCCCAGCGGGCAAAGCCGCGATCCTCGTTCAGGTGTCGGGTAAATTCCGCCTCCTCGCCGGCAAGCGGCTGGTAATCCGGGGCAGAAAAATAGGCTGCCACGCGGGCCAATTCTTCTTCGGTCAACGTTCCCGGTCCGTCGCGCAGAAATTCCCACTCCTGCTCCACCTGCCGGGCAAATTCCTGGGCACCGAGCGCCTTGACCAGAATCTTGATGCGTGCTTTGTATAGATTGTCGCGTCGTCCATAACGGTTATAGACCCGCAGGATGGCCTCGATGTACGTGGTCATATATTGCCAGGGCAAAAACTCCCGGATAACGACCCCAACGATCGGCGTACGGCCCATTCCTCCACCTACCAGCACCCGGATGCCGAGTTGGCCATCGACAGATCGACGCAAATACAGCCCGATATCGTGGAAGGCTGTGGCGGCACGGTCTTCCTGCGAGCCATTCAGGGCGATCTTGAACTTACGCGGCAGGAAAGCAAACTCCGGATGAAAGGTGGACCATTGCCGGAGAATTTCCGACAGCGGACGCGGATCGACGATTTCATCCGGCGCGACACCGGCGAACTCGTCGGCGGTGATGTTGCGCACACAATTGCCACTGGTCTGAATGGCATGCATTTCCACCGACGCCAGGTCGGCCAGAATATCCGGCGAATCCTCCAGACGCGGCCAGTTGTACTGAATGTTCTGGCGCGTGCTGAAGTGTCCGTAGCCGCGGTCATAGCGGCGGGCGATGGAAGCCAGCATGCGCATCTGCGTGGCCGACAACAGGCCATAGGGAATCGCCACCCGCAGCATGGGCGCGTGTTTCTGGATATACAAGCCATTCTGCAGGCGCAGCGGCCGGAATTCGTCGTCGCTTAACTCGCCCGCCAGATGACGGCGCACCTGATCGCGGTACTGGGCGACCCGTTCATTAACAATGGTTCGATCAAGCTGATCGTATTTGTACATCGCGTGTCCTCGGAATCTCCAAAATTTGCCGAACTACCAGACTAACTTGCCGCCGATCAGGACCAACAGAGTGGCGAGTGCCGGACGTAGATACCGCTCGGGCAGGCGCGAGCCGAAATGACTGCCCAGATAAATGCCGGGCAGCGAGCCGATCAGCAGGCTCCCCAACAAAGGAAAATCCACCGAACCCATCGACAGGTGTCCCAGACCCGCCACTGCGGTCAAGGGCACCGCGTGGGCAATATCCGTCCCGACTATTCTCACCGCCGCGGCCAGCGGAAATAACAACAGCAGCGCCGTCACCCCGAGCGCTCCAGCGCCCACGGAACTCAGCGTCACCAGGGCGCCCAGCACAGCGCCGGTTGCAATCGTCAGTCCACGGACATTGCGTGCCCGCCAGCCGTCTGGCCGCGCGAGTTTCCCGGCCCAGCGCAGCAAGCTTTCCTTAAACAGCAGCGCCGCCGCCGTCAGTATCAAAGCCACGCCGAGTGAGAAGGTAATAACGCCGGTCGCCCGGGTGGATGCCACATCCAGCGAGTGCAGTATGAGTACACAGATCAGCGCCGCAGGGAGGCTGCCGGCCGACAACCAGCCGACAATTTTCCAATCGATGTTGCCGCGTCGGCCATGCACCCAGATCCCGGCAGATTTGGTAATGGACGCGTAGAGCAGATCGGTGCCAACGGCGGTGGCCGGATGAATGCCGAATCCAAGCACCAGAAGGGGCGTCATGAGCGAACCACCACCCACGCCGGTGACTCCGACAATAAAGCCGACTATGAATCCCGAGACGGTATAGGCAATTTCCATGGCTGATGTCCCCGCTCGTTCGCGAGGCATTCTTATGCTTGGTGTACAAGTCCCGCCATCTTAGGCAGGCATCCTTATATTGCCAACGAATATTCAGTTAGTATTAAATACTAATTGGTTATTTGGATCCTTCCACACGGCCAGGGAGCGCAGCCATGAAACTTCAGCAACTACGCTATATCTGCGAGGTAGCCCGACAAAACCTCAACCTTTCCACCGCCGCGGAAGCATTATTTACTTCGCAACCCGGGATCAGCAGGCAAATTCGCAGCCTGGAAGAAGAACTGGGTGTGGACATTTTTGTGCGCCATGGCAAGCGCGTGGTGGCGGTCACCGAACCCGGACAAGCCATCCTGGACATCGCACAGCGCATGCTCAAGGACGTCGAGAATCTGAAACAGGTCGGCGAGGAGTTCACCGAGGAAGATCATGGCCACCTCAGCATCGCCACGACCCATACTCAGGCCCGTTATGCGCTGCCTCAGGTGATCCAGAAATTCACCAAACGCTACCCCGGTGTGCGTCTGTCCTTGCGCCAGGGAAGTCCCACCCAGATATCCGAATACGTGGTATCCGGCGAAGCCGATATGGCCATCGCCACCGAGGCGATGGAACATTACGACAAGCTGGTGACGCTACCCTGCTACCAGTGGAATCGTTGCGTCCTGGTTCCCCCCGCACATCCACTGCTCAAAATGAAAAAGCTCACGATCGAGGCGATCGCCTCGTTTCCAATCATTACCTACGATTTTGCCTTCACCGGTCGCACCAAGATCAATCAGGCATTCACGGACAAGGGATTGAAGCCCAACGTGGTACTGACCGCCATTGACTCGGACGTCATCAAGACCTACGTTGAACTCGGATTGGGAGTGGGCATCGTCGCCATGATGGCCTTCGACCCCAAGCGCGACAGCCATGTCAAGGCGATCGACGCCAGCCATCTCTTTGAACCGAGCACCACCCGCATCGGCATTCGCAGGAATAGTTACCTGCGAGGCTATACCTACGACTTTATCGAAATGTTCGCCCCGCACCTGTCTCGTATGGTTGTCGATGAGGCAATGCACTCCAAGGGATAAATCTGGCTCCCGGCGCGGGACTGGGACGCTCAGGACGCCCGTTTGGCAAAGTCGCGAAGTCTGAATCCCATTAGCCACAAAGTGCCCAGATAAGTTGTCGCCCCGGCAATGACCAGGATGCCCAGGCGAATCACCCGCAACTGGGTACTGCGTTCAAGCCACCACGACTCGGTTCCCATCAAAACCCACAGCGCTGCGGCCATCAGCGCCAGCGCCAGCGCAATTTTGAGCAGGAAAATTGTCCACCCCGGCTGAGGCCGGAAAATGCCGTTACGGCGCAGCATGTGATACAAGAGACCTGCATTAAGGCAGGCGCCCGCCGAAATCGCCAACGCCAGTCCGGCGTGACGCAGATCCAGCCACATCACGAAGGCCAGATTCAGAATCTGGGTGATCGTCAAGGTAAAGAAAGCAATTTTGACTGGCGTGCGCACGTTCTGGCGGGCATAGAAACCCGGTGCCAGCACTTTCACCAGAATCAGGCCCAGCAAACCCACGCTGTAGGCCATCAGCGCCTGGCGTGTCATCAACACGTCGGCGGCGGTAAAAGCGCCGTGAAGAAACAAAGTGGAGATCAACGGAACGGCCAGCAAGGCCAACGCCACCGCGCAGGGCAGCACCAGTAGAAACGTCAAACGCAGTCCCCAATCGAGAAGCCGGGAATACTCTTCGCCGGTCTTTTCCGCGAAACTTTTCGACAGGCTGGGCAGCAGAATGGTGCCCAGAGCCACCCCCAGTAATCCGGTGGGAAATTCCATCAGCCGGTCGGCGCAATACAGCCAGGTAATGCTTCCGGTCACCAGAAATGACGCGAATATATTGTTGATTAACAGACTGATCTGTCCAATCGATACCCCGAATACCGCAGGCCCCATGAGTTTCAGAATCCGCCATACCCCGGCATCACGCCAATTCAGCCGAAAGCGGGGCAACATGCCAATTCTTGCCAGGAAGGGCAACTGAAATGCCAACTGCAAAATACCGCCGACAAACACGGCCCAGGCCAGCGCCTTGATCGGCGGATAAAAATGCGGCGTCAGCCAGACCACAAAAACGATAAAGGAAATATTCAGCAGGGAAGGCGTGAACGCCGGAATAGAGAACCTGCTCCAGGTGTTAAGAATGCCCCCGGCAAGCGAGGTGAGTGCGATAAATAGAATGTAGGGAAAGGTAATGCGTAGCAGTTGAACCGTCATTTCAAACTTGTCCGGGGAAGACGCAAAACCCGGCGAAGTAGCATAAATAATCATGGGCGCCGCTAACACCCCTATGGCCGTCACGATCAGCAACGCCAGAAACAACAGCGTGGCAACGTGATCGACCAGCAGGCGGGTTTCTGCTTCGCCGCGAGAGTTTTTGTACTCGCTCAGAATCGGCACAAAAGCCTGGGCAAACGCCCCCTCGGCGAACAGCCTGCGCAGCAAGTTGGGGATCTTGAACGCCACGAAAAAGGCATCGGCATAAAGACTTGCGCCAAATCCCCGCACAATCACCACATCGCGGACCAGTCCGAGAATACGCGACAGCAGGGTCATGCTGCTGATAGTTGCAAGGGCTTTAAGAAGATTCATGTAGGAGGCGGGGCTGTAGTCGGGCGCGGGCATTGTAACCGCCACCCGGCCGGTCATTCCCGGGCCGTCAGCCGATTTGCAAGGGTAAATCGGCCAACACCGGGCATCCAAAGTCCGGTCGGCGGTACCCATTCGCCCAGAATTGCTGTCGGGAGGCGATCATACAAGTTGCAATCGCCCTTGCCTGCCAGTACCATATGCACCTTTTTTGCACGTCCCTCCAGTTAAGGACCGATCCGAATGGCCAATATTGCTTCCGCCAAGAAACGCGCCCGTCAGGCAGTCAACCGTCGCGCCCACAACGCCAGTCTGCGTACCGAGATGCGCAGTGCCATCAAGGCAGTCAAGAAAGCGATCGCCGGGGGCGACAAGAAAGCCGCCCAGGAACAACTTCGCGATTCTCAGAGCCGCATAGACTCGATCGCCGATAAACGTATCGTGCATAGAAACACCGCTTCCCGGCAAAAAAGCCGCCTGTCGGCCGCCATCAAAGCGATGCACTGACTCGGCACTTCTCCTGCAACAACGCATTGCCCGACAAAGCCCGCCTGTGCGGGCTTTGTTGTCTTCGCGGACTCGGATTGCCTCCCGACCGGGGCATGAACAACGAGCCGCAGCCACTCGAAATGCTTGCATCCCCGTACCGAATTGGATAAATATAGCGTGCTCGAAGCAGTCGACATCACCTACGGCGGCATAATTGCCGCCGTAGGTTTTTGCATTTCTTGATATCCATCGTGCGGACAACATGATGCAACACCTAATGAATACCTATAGCCGGCTGCCCGTTGCTTTTGGGCGCGGTCAGGGCTCCTGGGTCTGGGATACCGCCGGAAAACGCTACCTGGATTGTGTGACCGGTATCGCGGTCAACGGCCTTGGGTACTCCCATCCGCGCCTGGTCGCCGAAATCGCCGCACAGGCCGGGCGGATCATGCATGCCTCGAATCTGTACCAGATTCCCGAACAGGAAACGCTGGCGGCGCGGCTGTGCGAGCTATCGGGTATGGACAATGTTTTTTTCTGCAACTCCGGCTGCGAAGCCAACGAGGCAGCGATCAAACTGGCCCGTCTGTACGGACACCACAAAGGCGTGGAGTCCCCAGCCATCGTGGTCATGGAAAAAGCCTTTCACGGCCGCACCATGGCCACTCTATCCGCCACCGGCAGCCGCAAGGTGCAGGCCGGATTCGAACCGCTTCTGGGGGGATTCCTGAGGGTGCCCTATAACGACCCGGCCGCGTTCGAATCGGTTGCCGCCAATCCGAATGTGGTCGCGATCCTGGTGGAACCAACGCAGGGCGAAGGCGGTGTCATTGTCCCGGCCGACGGCTACCTCGCGCAACTCAGAGCACTCTGCGATCGTAAGGGGTGGTTGCTCATGCTCGACGAAGTGCAGACCGGGATGGCGCGCACCGGAAAATGGTTCGCGCACCAGCATCTGGATATCAGGCCTGACGTCATGACCCTTGCCAAGGGACTGGGCAACGGTTTCCCGATCGGCGCCTGTCTGGCTCGCGGTGCCGCGGCCAGCGTCTTTACTCCGGGCAAGCACGGGTCAACTTTTGGCGGCAATCCGCTGGCCTGTGTGGCCGCGCTCACGACCCTGGCAATTATCGAAGACGAGGCCCTGATCGAACGCGCGGCCCTGCTCGGCAATAAAATCCTCCTGGATCTCGGCAATCGCCTCGCCGGCTTGAGCGGAGTCTGGGAAATCCGCGGCAAGGGACTCATGATCGGCGTGGAGCTTGATCGCTCGTGCCCCGAATTGGTGGAACAAGGCCTCGCCGCGGGGCTTCTGATTAACGTCACGGCGGATAACGTGGTCAGACTGCTGCCACCTCTGAACATGAAAGATTCGGAAGTCGAGATGTTGATCGATGGCGTGACTGGGCTCATCCGAGGGTTTCTCGCCACGCCAACCGCCGTCGCGGCTTGATCGCAGGTAGTCATGGGATTACCAAAACATTTCCTGCAATTGAACGATTTCTCTCTCGAGGAAATCGAACACGTCTACGACCGCACGCGCTGGATCAAGGATCAGTTCAAGGCCTATCGGGCCTACCATCCCCTGTTCGACCGCTCCCTTGTGATGATCTTCGAAAAACAGAGCACCCGTACCCGTCTGTCCTTTGAGGCCGGCATGCAGCAGATGGGGGGCTCGGCAATATTTCTCAATACTCGCGACTCGCAGCTCGGCCGCGGTGAACCGGTGGAAGATGCGGCGCAGGTCATTTCAAGGATGTGCGACATCGTGATGATCCGCACCTTCGAACAATCGATCATCGAGCGCTTTGCCGCCCATTCCCGGGTGCCGGTGATCAACGGCCTCACCAACGAATACCATCCCTGCCAGATCCTCGCGGATATTTTTACCTTCATCGAACGCCGGGGCTCCATTCGGGGCAAAACCGTGGCATGGATAGGCGACTCCAATAATGTCTGCAATACCTGGTTGCAGGCGGCCGAGGTGTTCGATTTCAATGTGCACGTTTCCACGCCACCTGGTTATGGCGTGGAACCGGAGCGCGCCGGCCTCTACGGCACGGATCATTACGAGGAGTTTGCCGATCCGATGGAGGCGGCACGTGGCGCGGACCTGGTCACCACCGATGTGTGGACCAGCATGGGATTCGAATCGGAAACCGAGGAACGTCATCGCGACTTCGAAGATTGGCAGGTCGATAGCGACATGATGAAAATCGCCCATCGCGACGCGCTGTTCATGCACTGCCTGCCGGCGCATCGTGGCGAGGAAGTCGAGCCGGACGTCATCGACGGCCCTCAAAGCGTGGTATGGGATGAAGCGGAGAACCGGCTTCATACCCAGAAAGCATTGCTGGAATATCTGATCCTGGGAAAAGTCGCATCAAGCTAACCTAAAGGAGCCGAACATGAACACTTGGAACGTTTTTGCACGTCTGATGTTGTGGCTGTCGATGTTATTCGCCGCCGCATGCTGGGCGGAAGACGACTTGACCTGGATTGCCGACAAGAATGGCTGCAAAGTCGCCAATCCTTTCCCGCAGCCCGATGAAACCATCACCTGGACCGGCAAATGCAAGAACAGCTTTGCCGACGGCGAGGGCGTGCTGGAGTGGTCCGTCAATGGAAAGCTGGCGGACCGCTATGAAGGATCCATGAAACTCGGCTGGGCCGAAGGCAAGGGCACCCTGATCCGCAGCGAGGGCAGCCGTTACACCGGTGACTGGAAACGCAGCATGCAAGAGGGAAATGGCCAGCTCGACGCGCCGGACGGCAGCACCTATACCGGGCAATGGAAGGCAGGTAAACCGCACGGCGCCGGACGCTACAAGACGCCCGATGGCCGGGTTATTACCGGCGAATGGCTCGACGGCGAATTCCAGGGCGACGAAGAATTCGAAGAGAATCTCAATAGAACCTAGCAACCGAAAGATCGAGATACCACGTGAAGAAAAAAACACCGATTAAGAAAGTCGTGCTCGCCTATTCCGGCGGGCTGGATACCTCTGTCATTCTGAAATGGCTGCAGGATGTCTACCAATGCGAAGTGGTGACCTTCACCGCCGACATCGGCCAGGGCGAGGAACTGGCGCCCGCGCGGCGCAAGGCCAAACAATTCGGCGTCAAGCAGATTTACATCGAAGATTTGCGCGAGGAATTCGTGCGCGACTTTGTATTCCCGATGTTTCGTGCCAATGCGGTCTATGAAGGCGAGTATCTTCTGGGCACCTCGATTGCCCGCCCGCTGATCGCCAAACATTTGGTGGAAATTGCCCGCAAGACCGGGGCCGATGCCATTTCCCACGGCGCCACCGGCAAGGGCAACGACCAGGTGCGCTTCGAGCTGGGTGCCTATGCCCTGATGCCCGACGTCAAGGTGATCGCCCCTTGGCGGGAATGGGATCTGCTGTCGCGCGACAAACTGCTCGCCTACGCCGATCAACACCGAATTCCAGTGGACTTCAAGAAACGCAAAGGCGGGGGCGCACCCTACTCCATGGACGCCAACCTGCTGCATATTTCCTACGAAGGCGGTGTGCTGGAAGACCCCGATTTCGAACCGGAAGAATCCATGTGGCGCATCACCGTGTCGCCGGAAAAAGCTCCCGGTCGCCCCGAATACGTCGAACTCGAATACCGGCGCGGTGACATTGTTGCGATTAATGGCCGAAATCTTACGCCCGCCCAGGTGCTAACCAAATTGAACCAGATTGGCGGCAAACACGGCATCGGGCGGCTCGACCTGGTCGAAAACCGCTACGTTGGCATGAAATCGCGCGGCTGTTACGAAACACCCGGCGGCACCATCATGCTTAAGGCACATCGCGCTATCGAATCGATTACGCTGGACCGCGAAGTGCTGGCCCTCAAGGACGACCTGATGCCGCGCTACGCCCGCATGATCTATAACGGCTACTGGTTTAGCCCCGAACGCGAGCTGCTGCAATCGCTGATCGACAATTCCCAGCGCACGGTCAACGGCATGGTCCGCCTGAAACTCTACAAGGGAACGGTTCTGGTCGTCGGACGCTCCTCGAAGTCCGATTCCTTGTTCGATTCTCGTATCGCCACCTTCGATGACGATAAAGGCGCCTACAATCAGGCGGATGCCGCTGGATTCATTCGCCTCAATGCCCTGCGTCTGCGGATTGGCGCCAAGCGCCGCAAGCGCGGATAAGCGTGGAGCAGCGGCGAGGGCTTTGTCCTTGCCACCGACAGGCGCAGAATGACCCCTGTTGACCGTTCCCCGTTCACCGTTTACCGGCAATATGCCATGCCAAGCTTCGATATCGTTTCCGAAATCAACCAGGTCGAACTGAGGAACGCCCTCGAGCAGACCAACAAGGAAGTCACCAATCGCTTCGATTTCAAAGGCTCGGATGCCCGGGTCGAGCAGGGTGACAAAATATTGACCGTTTTTGCCGACGACAACTTCAAGCTCAATCAGGTTTATGAAGTTTTACTGGGCAAGATGGCCAAGCGTGGGATCGATGTGCGATGCCTGGAGCGCGAAAAAGTCGAAACCATCAGCGGCGACAAAGTCAAACAGGTCATTACCGTCCGGGTCGGCATCGAGCAGGAACTCGGCAAAAAAATCCAGAAGATGATCAAGGACGCGAAACTCAAGGTCCAAGCCAGCATCCAGGGTGATGCCGTACGGGTATCCGGTGCCAAGAAAGACGAACTGCAGCAAGTCATCACGCTGATCAAAAAGACCATCACCGATTTCCCGGTGCAGTTCAATAACTTCAGGGACTGAAGATAAGACAGGGGCGAGGGACGGGGGACGAGGAATCTCGTCTCCATTATCCTTACGCCTCACGCCGCGCATCAGAAGACTGAAGACAGAGGACGGATGACAGACAAAGCGTCTCTATCACGCCACCCCCTTCATCCAGCGGTCATAAAGCCGGGCGGCGACCGCGCGCAGGGCCGCGAGCTTTTCCTTCATTCCTTGTGTCATTTGCTCGGGCGCCTGTACCGCAGGGCCTGGACTTGCCACGATTTCCCCGCCGTCGTTTTTGCACCACGTTTGAATCAATTCTTCGGTCATTTCGACATGGCATTGCATGCCGAGATTCTTGCCAATGACGAAGCCCTGATTTTCGCAGTGCCGGTTGCCCATGATTCGCACCGCGCCAGGCGGAATGGAAAAGGTCTCGCCATGCCAGTGAAAGGATTCGAATGACTCGATATCTGGCCCGAACCAGTCGCGCGCGACCGGATGTTCGGCGATCTGAATTTCGCCCCAGCCGATTTCCTTGACGGGATTGCGGCGTACCGTGCCGCCGAGCGCCTTGGAGATCAGCTGGCCCCCGAGGCAATGGCCCAGAACCGGAATATCCTGCGCTGTGCCGTAGCGAATCAGCTCCAGCACCGGAGGAATCCAGGGCAATGGATCGTTGACGCTCATCGGGCCACCCATAAATACCAACGCGCTGAATGCGCCGGGATCGGCCGGCACCGCCTCGCCACGATCGACGGCAATCAATCTCCATGGCACGCCGCGCGAATCCAGATACGTGGCAAAATAACCCGGCCCTTCGGTGGGAGAATGTCTGAATATGGCAACCGGCTTCATCCTTCGGAACCCCTGCGTGAAAATCAAGTTGGCAAATGTTACGGCAGTTCTGCTTGGCCTTCTTGTGTTGCCACGGATTTGGGCCGCAGATGTCAGCGTGGTCGCACTTTTTCCGGACAAGGCCGTGCTCATCGTCGATCAAGGCAAACCCAAAACCGTGCAAAAAGGGCAGACCTATAATGGCGTCACATTGCTCGCCGCGGACACCGAAGCGGCCGTGATTCAAGTGGAGGGAAAAATCCGCCGCCTGAAAATTGGTGAAGGTGTGTACAGCGCGAAGACGACACAGAATTCACGCGCATCCGTCACCTTGACACCCAATGGCAGCGGCCATTTCATCACCATGGGCAGCATCAACGGAGCCTCGGTGAGATTTTTGCTCGACACCGGGGCCACACTGGTTTCCATGGGTGCGGAAGACGCCAAACGGGCAGGTATCAACTACCTGGCTGGCGAGCGCGGCTACTCCCAGACAGCCAACGGACTGGCCCCGGTCTACAGAGTGCGGCTGGCCGAAGTAAAACTCGGCGACATCACATTGCGCGACATCGAGGGTTTGGTACATGCCGGCAATGCCTTGCCGATGGTCCTGCTCGGCATGAGCTTCCTGGGCCGTCTTGAAATGCGCCGCGAGGGCGATAGCATGACCCTGACAAAACGCTTCTAAAACCGCTTTACAACGAGGAGAACAAAGTGATCTACGAATTACGCATCTACCACGCCTGTCCTGGAAAACTGCCGGCGCTTAATGCCCGTTTCTCGAACCACACCCTGAAAATGTGGGAACGTTTCGGTATTCGCCAGGTTGGCTTCTGGACCACCGCCATCGGCGAGAGCAATAACGATCTGTATTATATTCTGGAGTGGGAAAGTCTCGCGGAACGCGAGCAGAAATGGAACGCCTTCGCCACCCACCCCGACTGGTTGGCCACCCGCGCTGAGACCGAGCGCGACGGCCCGCTGACCACCCATATCACCAACCTGATTCTTACACCTACGGCGTATTCGAAAATGCGCTGAAAAGCGGGATTGAGGATCGGGGAACGAGGATCGAAGTTCGAGTGCAGATAGCAGTGTAGACGGCTGGAGGCGGAGTTGACCCCCAACCCCGATCCCCAATCCCCGATCCTCAATCCTAGCCCTTCGCCCCGGCATTCAGTAAAATCTCCAGTCCCGACCCAATACTGTTCACCTAGTCCAAAAAGTCCGTTCGGGCTGAGCTCGTCGAAGCACCTTTCTCAAGGTGCGACGCTTCGACAAGCTCAGCGCGAACGGAGATAAAGTGAACAGTATTGAGTCCCGACCACATAACTTTCTTAAGCAATACGAACATGGACGAGAAACTGGTATACAACATCAATGTCGTGGCGCAGGACGTGCTGCTCACACCCGAGGAAATCAAGCGCCGGGTGCCGCTCACGGACAAGGCTGAACAAACGGTGCTCCGGGGACGCCACACGCTGGAGCGTATTCTCGATCGCCGGGATCATCGGCTCATGGTGGTGGTAGGGCCGTGTTCGATCCATGATCCCGAAGCGGCCATGGATTACGCGCGCCGCCTGCAAAGCGTGAGCGAGCAGGTTTCCGATACCTTATTCATCGTCATGCGCGTGTATTTCGAGAAGCCGCGTACCACCACCGGGTGGAAAGGCCTGATCAATGACCCGCACATGAACGACTCCTTTGATGTCGCCGAAGGCTTGCAGCGCGCACGCAAAGTATTGCGCGACATCAACGAACTGGGCCTGCCGGCCGGCACCGAGGCGCTGGACCCGATCAGTCCGCAATATCTGGGCGACCTGGTGACCTGGAGTGCCATTGGCGCCCGCACCACCGAGTCGCAAACCCATCGCGAAATGGCCAGCGGCCTGTCCACGCCGGTCGGATTCAAAAACGGTACCGATGGCGGCTTGATGGTGGCGGTCAACGCCTTGCTCTCCGTATCGCGCCCGCACAGTTTCCTGGGCATCGATCCACGTGGGCAGGTTTCGGTCATTCGCACCAAGGGCAATAGTTACGGCCACATCGTCCTGCGAGGCGGTGCCAAGGGGCCGAACTACGATTCCGTTACGGTCGCCGTGGTGGAAAAAGAACTGGCCAAACACAAATTGCCCGCCAATATCGTGGTCGATTGCAGTCACGCCAATTCGAACAAGGATCACAACCTGCAGCCCCTGGTGATGAACGATTGTGCGCATCAGATCATCGATGGCAATCGATCCATTGTGGGTGTCATGCTGGAAAGTAACCTGGGCCCCGGCAACCAGACCATTCCGGCGGACCTCGGCCATCTGAAATATGGCGTATCGGTAACCGATGCCTGCATCGACTGGCCAACCACCGAGAAACTGCTACGCGACATCCGGCTGAAGCTCAAGGACGCCCTGCCCAAGCGCATTCCTCAACTCGCAGAGGCCCACAGGATCGGAGCTTGACTCGCGGGCCGCCGCGATCGGATTTTTGGAAAATTTGTGGTGAACAAGCCAGTGGTCGGCCTGGCCTTGGGTGGGGGGTCCGCCCGGGGTTGGCTTCATATCGGCGTCATACGGGAACTCATGGCCGGTATGTGATCGAGCCACCGGACGCGCTGATTGCTCCCATGTTGTCGCATATGAGCCTGACCGACTTTCATTGTGCAGCGGTCGCGATAGCCGAGGGAAGAAACGCAGTTCGCTGGGTACTACCGCAATTAACCGACTGCCTTGCTCACCACACCCGCAACTTGAGCTGAATCAAGACCGCGCCATCCATACGATTCGGAATCGTTGGCACCATACTCAGATTCAAACCCACGTATCTGCCTTCCACCGCCAGCAGGGGCAATAGGCCGGGGAACCAACCGCCTTCGCGCATTTTCGGATAGCCATCCATGGCCGCAATCGCCACCCCGGCGTGAACCTGGACATTGCCTACCCAGCCATGAACCGGACGCCACTGCAACCCGAGGTAGCGGGTGCGCGCCCGCTGGCTATTGATCAGCGTTCCGGCCATCAAGGAATTGTCCGCACTGTATGCCAGCTCCGCACCCATTCCAATATTGTCTTCCCGATAATTCGTGTCACGATCAAAATGATACGAATAGGCTCCGGCATTCTGCCATGCCATTTTCCGCGATGAAGTCTCATCGTCTTGTGCAACAGCATGCGGCGCAAAAACTGCCATCATCCATAGCAACAACAGTCGGATCGCTGCAACCTTGAACTCAAGCCAACGCGGCCGATCCCAAGCCGCGCCAGAGCGCGCAACTTTTACCTCGCGATTCGTGTGCATTGATCCGCCGTTATCGAATGGCGATCGGCGCGACAGTCGATCCGGTGCCACCTTTTATTTTCAGCGGCTGCACAACAAAGGCAAACTCATGGACTTTTTTCGCCGCCAATTCGTCGAGTTTCATGTTTTCGAGCAGGAAAATTCCGTGCACCGCCAGCGCGATCTGATGCACAGGCAGGCTGATATTTTTATCGGGATTTGGCGCCACTTCCACGGAGAAGGTATCAGCCCCGAATAGCAGCGGATCATGTCTGGCAAGCCACTGCGCCGCGCCAACGCCAATGCCAGGGCTTCCGCTGTTGTATTTTGCATTGTCCACCCCCCAAAGCCTGCCCCACCCCGAGTGGATCAACACGGCGTCGCCCGCATGCAAGACGATGCCTTGCTTCTTCAATGCCTCCTGCAAGTCTTCGACTGTAATTTCGTAACTCAGTGGCAGCATGTCTACACCCTTGGCTGCCGCCACATCGATCAGCACGCCGCGAGTATAGAGAGAACCGATTTTGTCCACGCCCAGCTTGCTAAAGCCATTGCGACTCTGAATGTCGGCCGTCTTGACGCAGTTGTACAGCAATCCATCAATTTCCTGGTGAGAGAACATATCGAACTGGGTGCCGACCTGGCCCAGCTCCGTGATCACCAGTTCCTCGTTGCTGTAACGTTTGTTGCTGCCCATGGGCCCGCCAGTCCGCTTGGTATGCAGGTCGAAACGGCGCGTGCCAAAGAAAGGCATGTCCGTTGCCAACACCCGGCCCAGTTCAATTATTTCGCCGCTGCGTATGATTCTCGATGCTCGCAATACCGCCTCGGGAGTGACCAGATTGGCCGCGCCACGCTCGTCGGTTGCGCCCCATTTCGACGGGCAACGTGCCTCGGGTGAGGGCGGAGACCAGCTTTGTGCCGACGCATGGCCAACAACGAGTAACGCCAATATCGTGGCAATCGTCCGCGCTGACAATCGTTGAAATCCGCAAGAAAAGGAAGTAAGCATAGGGTTTAGTTCTCCCGATGGGTTTTATTAGAGCCAAGCCGTTGCAATTGGCAGGGCAAACCGCCATTGCGGGCCGTGCGATGTCGGCTGAGCCGAACGCAATTTCCGAATTGCAACTCCAGCCGAGGCTGATTTTCTGACCGGCCGCCTGCACAACCTGTCCGGCCCGCTAATGAATTTTTCCGTGGCACGCCATGGCGGTGCAACCCTCGCGATGCCGCATATTCATTTCGCCCACGCGCAGATTGCCGGCACGGACGCGAGGATTGAAACGGCTCACCGGTTCGGAATGCCCAAAGGCGCCTGGCAACACGAGTAAGCCCCAGGGCAGGTGCGGATCTTTCGGTGCAGTGTTCGCGTTCGCCAAGACCGCGCGAATGCCGGGCGCACTGCCCTGCCACGCGATGACAGCCTGCAATGCCCGCGGGGACGACTTCTTGACCCTGACCCATGATCGTCCTATGCAGAGTCTGGCTGTCGGTCAGGCATTGCCTGGCGTCGCCTGGGTTCGGATTGTTTTTGCACCCTAAATGCCCCACCGGGCGAGAATCGCTCTCGAACGCAATGCCACCGAATTGTTGCCCGCTGACGGCGGCGTCCTCGTCGCCCAACCGGGACGAGTCCATGCCGACCCTATTGCGGCATCTCCTGCCTTCATCGATCGCGGCCTCCATCAAACTGCTGAACAAACTCTCGCGGAATTTCGCTGCGCGTTTCTTCAATATCGACCCGACGTCAATTCGAGCGCCGAATCCGAAGCTGCCGCTCTGATTGCCGGGCTCGGCATCGATTCGATGGCATCGCCGTAGCCCGAAAAGTAGCAGTTGCGCGATGTCTGCGATTGAAAACAGATCCTCCTCCAGCCCATCGCTTTGCAGATCGCCGAAACCCTTCCTGTCTTTGATTTTCATTCTCCCACCCCTCTGCTTTTCTGCTTTAATTTGGGGTCTGCTCCGCAGCCCCTCATCAATCACGCCCCATAATTCTTGCTAAGCCAGTCTTTTAATTGGCAAAAAGTTTCCTCCGCTTCGTGGCGAAACGCAATTCATTCCGGAAATATATTTGCAACAGGCGCGCAATCTTAAACAATTTAATATGCAGCACCAAGATATGACGGAATTCCGCCAAAACAAATACCGCCAACTCGGAAACTCATAGAGAGCTACCGACGCAATTCACCAGGCACAATCGAATCCATCTCGAAAAATTCAATCGAATTGTCTCACTGCGGAATTCGGCAGCCGGGCGGCGCTCAGCAGCCACACCAGGGCGGCGAGCTCCAGCGCGAAGAGCGTTGCGAATGCCGCGCGATAACCCTGTGGATGATACATCCCGTCGGCTGCCGGCCACAGATTGACGATCTCCCCGAAAACCCATTGGCATGTGAATGCCCCCAGAAACACCAGCAAGTTGAGTGCGGTATTGGCGCGGCCTGTCATGGTCACCGGAAACGACCGCGACAATATGGTGTAGGCCAGGCTTCCGGACGTACCGCAAAGTCCGAACACCACCCAGTAGAACCACGCCCCGTTGCCGACGCCTAGCACCAGCGGCAACTGCGCCAATACGAAGATCGATGTACCGATCTTGAATAGTCTGACCGGTGTAATACCACGGTCCGCCAGGCGTGTGGCCGCAATGCCCCAGAACAGGAAACCGACAGTGGTCGCCGCCGCCAGTCCCAACAGACTTAGCGCGACGCCTGAGCGGGAATAGGCAGCCACGTCCGATAGCCAGGGTCCTGCCCACAATCCTTGCAGGGACATGTTGACCGCCTGAAAAATCGCCGATACCGCCGCGATTCGTCGGAAAACCGCGCTGCCAAACACTTGCATCATTCCCCGCCACTGCTCGGCAAGTGTTTCCGGAGGTTGGTCGGAACTGCGCTCCGGCGAAATAAAAAACAGGGCTGCCGATGCCGTAATCGTCAGAAACGCGATGATGACAAATATGCCGCGCCAGCCGGCAATGAGTTGTGCCGCTTCGATCGGCACCGTGGCGAACATGGCGCCGAACCCGCCCGCGAACATCACCCACCCGGTATTCGCCGGCAATCTCTGCGGCGGAAACCATACGGTGACAGCCTTGATGCTGGACATCAAACAGCCCGACATGCCGAATCCGATCAATGCCCGGCCCGCCACCAATCCCCAGAGCGTATGACTGGACGCGAATACCAGTGCGCCGCTCGCGGCGATCACCAGTAATGCGGCATTGGTACGACGAGGCCCGACGCGATCGAGCAGAATTCCCAGTGGCAACTGGAAGGAGGCAAATGCCAGGAAAAACACGCTGGTGAGCAACCCCAGTTCCGCCGAGGACAACGCAAAATCCGCAATCAGATGCGGCGCTACGATGGCATTGATACTGCGATAAACGTAGGACAGAAAATAAGCCGCGGCAAATGGCAACATCACCTTCAACCCCAGTCCCGGCCCGGGTTCAGCTGGCCAGGTCGGCCCGTCGGGACGACGGCTCATTTGATCCGCTGAATGCGGACTTTGTTCAAACCGAGAAGCGCGTTGACTAGGAAGCTGAAAATCGAAACAAACAGCGCCGCGAAAAATCCATCCCAGAAACTCGACACCGTGAGGCCCGGCACCAGCCAGGCCACCAGAAGCAGCATGAGCGCATTGATGACCAGCACAAAAAATCCCAAGGTAAGCACCGAGAGCGGCAGGGTCAGAATAATCAGCAACGGCTTCAGCACGGCGTTGACCAGCCCCAGCATCAAGCCGGAAACAAAGAGTGCACGCGCGGACGCAAACGCCAGGCCGTCGAACAGATCGTCGGCCACCCAAAGCGACAGCGTGTTCACGCCCCAGAAAACCAGGAAGCGTACCAATGGACTGTTAAACATCGGGCGGATCATACCATCGGCCTTGCCACGCGCGCGCAGCGTGTCGCGCTAGACTACACTGCGCGCACTTTGGAGTCGCGCCTCATGCCCACTTCCCATCCTCCCCATACCCTGCCCCGCTCGATGTGGGCACTTCTCGCTTTGCTCACGCTCGGCTGGGGCATGAACTGGCCGATGATGAAACTGGCCCTGACGGATATTCCAGTCTGGACTTTTCGCGTGGCGTGTACCGTCGCGGGCGCGGCAGGTCTGTTCTTGATCGCGAGACTCGGCAAGCTCCCTGTGCGAGTACCGCAAGGCCAATTGCCCCGCCTATGCCTCATCGCATTTTTCAACGTGACGATGTGGAATGTTTTGATCGCCTATGGATTGACGCTGCTACCTTCAGGTCGCAGCGCAATTCTCGCCTACAGCATGCCGTTATGGGTGGTGTTGCTGTCCGCCTTCGTCCTGCACGAAAAACTTACGGCCAGGCGCATATTGGGCCTGACGTTGGGCATCTCCGGCATGGGCCTGCTGATCGGCGGGGCGTTCACAAGTGTCCAGACTTCGCCGCTGGGCGCCGCTTTGGTAATCGGGGCAGCCATGTCCTGGGCCCTGGGCACGGTGCTGATGCGCCGCTTCCCGGTTACACTGGGGACCACTGCCTTGACCGCGTGGCAGCTACTGGTGGGAAGCTTGCCAATTGTCCTGGGCGCGCTGATCCTTGAATGGGACACCTGGCGATCTGTTGGCATGGGTGCAGCGCTCGGACTGGCCTACAACGTCCTGGTCGTTTCGATATTTTGTTATTGGGCCTGGTTCCGGATTGCAGCCTCGGCCCCGGCGGGCGTTGCCGCACTGAGTACGCTGATGATTCCCATAGTGGGCGTATTCAGTAGTATGGTCATCCTGGGCGAAATCCCCCACTGGCGCGATTACGCGGCGTTGGTGCTGGTGATTGCGGCGCTGGCCACCGTGCTGGTACCCGGCCGGCCGTCATCCCAACTGTCCTGAAGCCGTACTTCGTGGAGCCCCGTTCGGCCAGAAGTAACTCTAAATTTCAGGGGAAATGGCTTGAAAGTTGCTGTCCCTCACTATCATCATGAATATCCGTCTCGTTTCCTTGTTGGTATTGGCAATTTCTGCCGGAATTGCGCGGGCAGACATCTATCGACATGTCGATGCGGAAGGAAACGTTCATTTCACAAACGTGCCCCAGGACAGCCGATTCAAGGTTTATCGCAAGGAAAAGCGCAAGGTTGACCCGGTGGCAGAAACGCTGGCCAGCGCCGTCCGCAGCTTCGATGCCGACCAACGCTCACGCTATGATGAACACATTCGCGCCGCGGCGCTTCTCACGCAACTCGACCCGGCCCTCATTCACGCCATCATATCCGCCGAATCCGGCTACAACCCTCTGGCGCGCTCGAAAAAAGGCGCGGCCGGCCTGATGCAGTTGATGCCTGCCACCGCCAAACGCTATGGCGTCACAAATCGCCTCGACCCGGCGCAGAACATCAGCGGCGGCGCCCGTTATCTGCGCGACCTGATTCAGATGTTCAACAACGATGTGCAGTTGGCAGTGGCGGCCTATAACGCCGGCGAAAACGCGGTGGTGAAGTACGGCAGACGCATCCCGCCCTACAGCGAGACCATGACCTACGTTCCCCGGGTCATGAGCTACTACAGAAGATACCGGACCACGACCTGAAGCCGGCCGCTGGCCAGCCTGACCACAGAGGTTTCTGAAACCTCGGCACTACCCGAGCGGAATTGCCATTCGGGGTGGCGCGGCTTTCCAGAATCTCACTTCACCTTTCAAGGGCTGGCATATACTTCCACCGTCAGTTGCCCCGGTTCCAGTCCGATACCATTGCCCAAGGTCGTCGACTTGACGGCCTTTCGGGAGGCCTGGAAACGATACCCGGCTCCTGTCACAAAAAATAACCAGTGGGGGAAACAAAAATGAAAATCTACTACCACCCAGCCTCAACCACCAGCCGCCCCCTGATGTTGTTTGCCGCCGAAAACAGATTACAGGCGGATTTTCAGGTAGTCGATCTGTTTACCGGCGAACATTTCAAGCCACCCTTCGAAGCGATCAATCCGAATCATCAGGTGCCGGTACTGGAAGACGGCGGCTTTCGCCTTACCGAAAGCAGCGCCATTCTCAAGTATCTGGCCGACAAGACCGGCTCCCCGTCCTATCCGAAGGATCTGCAACAACGGGCTCGCGTTAACGAGCGCATGGACTGGATCAACACGCAACTCTGCCGCGACCTGGCCTATGGCCTCGTTTATCCACAAATTTTCTCTACGCACAAACGGCCAAGTGACGAGGTGCAGAAGGCCACTCTTGGCTGGGCCAAAGAACGCGCTGGGGGATGGCTGCAAATATTGGATCAGCACCTGATCGGTAAAAATGAGTATCTCTGCGGCGGCCAGATCACGATCGCCGACTACTTCGCCGCGCCCTTCGTCGCCTTGTCGGACACCATCGGCTCCGATCTGGCGAGCTATCCCAACGTCAAACGCTGGTTGGGCAAAATGAAGGGGCTCAAAAGTTGGGCCAAGACCAACGAGGTCATCAACGGCTACGCCGCTTCGCTCACGGGCCCGTTTGAGAAGGTCTGACATGATCAAGGGCCTGCACCACAACGCCTACCGCTGCCGCGACTCGGAAGAGACGCGGTGTTTCTACGAAGATTTTCTTGGGCTGCCGCTGTCGCAGTCACTCGAAATCCGCGAGTCCAAGAGCGGCCGCAAGACCGAAACGCTGCATACTTTTTACCGGCTTGGCGATGGATCCTACCTGGCATTCTTCGAAGCCCCGGACATAGCTTTCGATTTCAAGCCCCAGCACGATTATGACCTGCACATCGCGCTCGAAGTCGAACGAGCGGTTCTGGAACGCAAGTTCGCCGAGGGCAAAGCGCGCGGTATCGAGACGCGTGGCGTGTCGGATCACGGCTTCATCCATTCGATTTATTTTCGCGACCCCAACGGCTACGTGATCGAACTCACCACCAAACTGCCGGGCCACGATCAGGCGATGGATCCGGCCACCAACGAGGCACGCGCCAGACTCGACCGCTGGCAGGCCACCAGGCGGCGTCAAGCCTAGCCGACACCTCGATGAAGGGCAGCACAACCCGCATTCTGACCACCCACGCCGGCAGCCTGCCACGCCCCCCCGAACTGGTCGATCTTCAGGTGCGCGTCAGCCGGGGCGAAATTGTGGCTCCTGCCGCTTTGGCTCTTGCCATACGCAAGGCAACACAACGCGCCGTTGAGCAGCAGCTCGACATCGGCATCGATATCGGCAACGACGGCGAGCAGCCGCGCGAGAGTTTTTTCACCTACGTGCGTTACCGCATGAGCGGTTTTTCCGGGACCAGCGCGCGACCGGCGTTACGCGATCTGGACATGTTTCCCGCCGTGCGCGCGCAGGTGCAGGCACGTTCCCAGCCCAGTCTGGTTCTCGCCCCGCCTCGCGCCACGGGCGCGGTGCGTTATCTCGATCGCCTGCCGCTGGATCGCGATCTTGATGCCTTCAGCTTGTTGTTGCTCCAAAAGGCCGCAAGTTTCGGCGAAACTTTCTGGACCGCACCCTCCCCCGGCATCATCGGCTCCGCGATGCAGAACGATTTCTATGGCTCCCTCGAGGAATACATCAATGCCGTCGCGGATGCCTTGCGCACCGAATACGAGGCGATCGTGGCACGCGGCCATATCCTGCAAATCGACGCACCCGATCTGGCGATGGAACGTCACCGCCTGTTCGCCGACCGGCCGCTCGGCGACTTTCTGGGATTCGTGGACATCGTTATCAACGCGCTTAACCGCGCGCTGGCGAACATCCCGCGTGATCGCGTACGCCTGCACGTCTGCTGGGGCAACTATGAAGGCCCGCATACGCTCGATGTCGCACTGGAAGACTTGCTGCCCCATCTATTTTCCGCCCGGGTCGGTGGGCTGGTGCTTTCCATGGCGAATCCACGTCATGCGCATGAGCATCGCATCCTGGCAAAACTTGGCTTTCCTCGCGACTGGACGCTGGTCGTGGGTGTGATCGACACCACCACCAATTACGTGGAACACCCCGAAGTCGTGGCCGACCGTCTGGAACTCGCGGCCAAGGCCGTGGGCGATCCGCGTCGGGTGCTGGCCGGCACGGACTGCGGATTCGACACCTCCACCGGCTGTGGCTGCGTCGCCGATGAAGTGGTCTGGGAAAAACTGCGCGCACTGCGCGCCGGGGCGGATCTCGCAACGGCGCGACTGTTTTAAGCGCCCGCCCGGTTATCCTTAAAAAGCAGTTGAAGCACAGAGACACCGAGACACGGAGAGAAAACAAATTGTCGTGTCTATCCGTACACTCACCAAAAAGGTGAGCACTGCTGGCACTACAACTGATTGATATTTTGTTCTTCTCCGTGTCTCTCGTGTCTCTGTGGTGCGGTTTTTAGGGTTATCCGGCAGTCAGTAACTTCCTGACTTCGTCGATACCGGGGAACTCGACCTTTGCATCGAGCGCCTTTTGGAGGTGCGGTTTGGCCATGGCCAAATCGCCCTTCCGGTGTAACGCCATGCCCAGGTGATAATGCAGGACGGCCGCGCCAGGAGCAACATCCACCGCCTTGCTTAGCAGTTGCGCCGCGCGATCGTATTCACCCATTCTGAAATGGGCCCAGCCCAGGCTGTCGATATAAGCCGGATTGCGGGAATGCTCGAATCGCCCCACCAGTTCTTTGGCTCGCTCGTGGCTTGCTTTGTCCTGGCGATGATCGAGCAGCAGACTGGCCAGGTTGTTGGCCGCCATATCATTACCGGAATCGCGGGTGACCATACCTTCAAAAACGGCAATGGCCTGGTCGAAATTCTTGCCGCGCATGTGCACCTGCGCAAGTTGCCCTAACAGCTTGTCGTTTTCCGGCAGCACAAGCAATCCGTCCTTGATCGCCCGTTCGGCCCTGGCGAAATCGCCGCGTTCGGCCAGAAAATTGGCCAGCTCAAGATGAGTTCCCGGAATACTTGAATTCATGGCCACGGCCTTGCGAAATGCCGCATCCGCTTTGTCGAACCGCCTGCTTGCCGCCTCCATGCGGCCCAGCAATGCCTGCGCGAGGAAATTCTCGGGCGAGACCTTTAATGCTTCTTCAATACGCGCGACAGCCAATTGCGGTTTACCCTGCGAGAGGTAAAGATTGCACAACCCGGTCAGAGGCTCGATGGCGCCGGGAACCGCCGTCAGTGCGGCCTCATAGGCGGCGATGGCCTGCTCCGGACGTTTCTGGGCAAGATAGAGATTGCCCAATTTCTGGTCGATCCGCGGGTCACCGGGAGATTTTTTCTTTAGCGTCGTCAGCGTTGCCTCCGCCGCCTTCCACTCGCCGGCACCGGCTTCGATATCCGACTTGAGGCTGACTGCTCGCAAATCGAGCGGATACTGCTTGAGAACATGTTCGATATCCTCGCGCGCGCCTTTGATATCCCGCGTGCTCGCCTTGAATTCCGCCATCAACATGCGCACCTCCAGCCGGTCCGGGAACAGCGCCACCGCCTTGCCCAGCGTTTCCCGGGCCAACTCCTGCTCGCCATTGACCAGATGCGCCCGCGCAAGCTGGGTGATAACCGGCACGGAGTCCGGCTGGTCGCGGAGCACGGCACGGTAATCGCCAATGGCGCCCAGCGCGTCGCCACGATCCATTGCCAGGCGCCCGCGAAGCATGAGCGCCTGATTGTCGCGGGGGTTGGCCTTCAGCACCTCGGCGATCAGCGCCGCCGCTTCATCCGGCCGGCCATGATTGGCGCGCAACTCGGCGAGCGCGCCACGGGCGGCGAGTCCACTCGGATTGAGTTTGTCCATATCCACGATGTCTCGGTAGACCGCTTCCGCCTTGGCGTTTTCGTTTCTTCCAAGGTAGAGGGACGCCAGCCTGAAGCGCAATGCATGGACATCGGGGCGCGTCTTGATAGACTCGACCAGAAAGTTTTCCGCTGCCTCCCGGCTGCGGCGCACCGTGAGGAAATCCGCCAAGGTCAGATAGCGCGAGTCGTCGTCTGATTTGGCTTCGATTGCCTCGCGCAGCGTGGCTTCCGCCTTATCAAGATCGCCTGCGGCAGTTTGCAGTTGGGCTAGACCGACCCGATAGGCGAGGACCTCGGGATGGACTGCGATGAGTGCCGCGAATTGTTCTTCGGCCTTGGCAGGTTCGCGGGCTTCCGCGTAAATCGAGATCAGCGCCTGGCGCAGATCGACAGTCTTGTTATTGGCCTCGATTCCACGCAGCAATACGCTTTGGGCTTCGTCCCGCTGGCCCTCTGCCACCAGAAGTCCCGCCAACCGGCACATGAATGTTAAATACCTACCGCTCATTATTATCCTTCACGCTCCACCTCTGACCGTTCACCATTCACTGTCCACCGTTCACCGATTACCGTTCACCGCCTCCAAGCCTCAGTCCTTCGTCGTAGACGGCTCCGGCGCATTCTCGGAATCGGGATTCCCTTGGACCGCAGGGGAAGGATTCGGCACTTCGATTGGCGCGGCCCCGCGCACGGCTTGCGGCGTACCTCCCGCGGCGGAGGTGCGCAGGCCGAGCGGTGCGCCTCCGATGGATGCCTCGGTCCCCGACTGAAATTCGAGAAACGTTGCATCGGGGCGGTCGATATTGCGCACGATATAAGGGGTGATCAGCAGAACGATTTCAGTCTTGTTGCGTTCATCCTTGCGGCTGCCAAACAGGCGACCGAGGATCGGCAGGTTGCCCAGGCCGGGCACTTTGTCCGCGGAATTGCGCTCCTCGTCCTGGATCAGCCCGGCCAGCGCCTGCGTTTCGCCGTTTTTCAAGCGCAGGGCGGTCGCGGTATTGCGGGTTCCGAGACGATAGGTCAAGGTGCCGTTGGCGCTGCGCACTTCCTGGACGATGTTGCTGACTTCCAGGCCGACTTTGATCGCCACTTCATCTTCGAGATACACGTTCGGTTCGACGTCGAGCTTCAGGCCCACGTCCAGATAGGCCACCGATTCGGAGACGCCAACATTCGCGGTGGAGGTCGTGGTGATGACCGGCAATTTGTCGCCGATATGGATCTTCGCCTTTTCGCGGTTTTTGACCCGGATGCGTGGATTGGCCAGCAGATTGGTGTTGCCGTCCTGCAGTCTGAAATTCAGCAACATCGCCGGATCGGTGATATTGATGCGGGTAAGGTCCCGCAAACTGCCTTGCGCCTGCCGCAACGTGAGGCTGCCCGGCCCGCCGGCGCCAGTGATGCCGACGGCGGCCTGCGAGGGCCAGCGTACACCCAGTTCCTGCAATCGATTGCGGGCGATTTCGAGCACTTCCACATCCAGCATCACTTCCGGCTCGGCGAGGTCCTGCACCGCAATCAGTTTCTCCGCGAGGCCGATGGCCTGCGGCGTGTCGCGCATCACCAGCAGGTTCAGCCGTTCGTCGACAAAGACGTCACGGGTTTTGACCACCGTCTTGACCAGGTTGAGCGTTTGTTTGACATCGGCATTGGCCAGATAGAAACTGCGCACCGTCAGATCCTGATAGTCCCGCAGTTTGTTGGGCAGATTCGGATAGACCAGGATGGTGTTTTCGTTCAACACCTTCTTTTCCAATTGATTGGTCGCCAGCAGGAACGCGATGGCATCCTCGATCGGAGTATTGCGTAGGGTCAGGGTGGTTTTCAGATCCGGACGCACGTCGCGGTCGAATACAAAGTTGATGCCCGCGGTGCGCGACAACACGTCGAATACGTTCTTGAGCAATGCGTCGCGAAACTCCAGCGTGACCGGTTTGCGCGAAATACCGCCGAGCCCTCGCGAGGCCGCGGTCTTTTTCATGCGTTGCTCCTGAATGGAGCGAGCCAGGGCCCGCGCCTCGCGATGGCTCGGATTTTCCGCGAGCACCGGGTGCAGGCGCGCGAGCGCCCCTTCTTCGTCGCCGGATTGCACCAGAGTCTTGGCCTCGGTAATCAGGATCCGGTGGCGTTTTTCCGACTCGACGCCCGCCCGGCCGGTCTTCGCACGCTCGCTCGCCTCGTCATACATCTGCGCGCGTTTGTACAAGGCCTCCGCGTTGTCGAGATCTCCCGCCAAACGCAGGCGATCCGCCTGGGTCAGCAGTTGGTTGACATAGCGGTCCCGGCTGCGCAGGAAATAGCCGCGATACTCGACATTGCCCGGGTTTGCTTTGGCAGCGCTGTCGACTTGTTTGAGCCCCTCTTCCACGCGCCCCTGCTCGATGAGTACCTTGCCGGCCTCGAAAGCACGGTTGGTTGCGCAACCGCTCGCCAGCAACGCCATGAGCAAGGACAGAAGGAATATTTTCGTCAGCACTTTGTTCACTGCGGTTCGCCGATCGGAATATTTTGTTGGATGCCGGTTGGCAAATGGGTGAACAGCAGACGCGATTCCGTCACGCTGTCCAGGTGGTAAACGGACTCCAGCGTGTCGCCTTCCCTCACCACCAGGTTACGATCGCCGGCCACCAGAAAAATCGCCATGCCAGTCTCGTCGATCAATTTGCCCATATAGGCAAAGGGCAGGGGCGGCGCGCTGGGCGGCGGCGCTGGAGCTGGCGGTGGAGGCGGTGCTGCCACCACGGCCGGCACCGCGGGTGCCGCCGGCTTGCTTTTTTTCCGGATGGCGAAGGGGTCGCCGGCGCCCGGCGTCAGATTGCGATTGCGCAGCTTGTCCAGATTCAGTGTCTCGGTTTGCGTGCGAACCGCCACGGCCCGCCGGGGAGCGGGCGTAACAACCTCGGCCACACTGTCTGGTGCGACCCCCTTTTCATCGCTCACCCATGCGGCAGCGCTGACGGTGACGATCAGCAGGCCGCCCAGGATCAGCCATCGTTGGCGGGGCAGCGCTTTCATCCCGACGCCCCAAGGAAGAGAGTGAACTTGATCTGCGCCTGCAATTGTTCGTCGCCGATTTTCTGGCGCTGGAAGTTGATACCGTCCAGGGCCAGCCCCGGCACCTCGTGCCCGGCCAGGGCGAGAAATTTGCGCACGGCTGGATATGTGCCACGCGCCGGCAGCACGATCTGGTAGCGGGTGATTTTGCCGCCGGGATCGGCAACGGGCCGGTACTCGGCCTTTTCCACCTTCAGTTGCTGTAGACCCGCCGTCTCATTCAGTTTCTGCAACAAGTCCGGGGCTGTCTCCAACCTGGCCAGCGCACCGTAGAAAAGCGCCAGATCGTCGGCCGGGCTGCGGGTTTTCGTCATTACCGCCTCGCTTGATCTGGATTCGCTGCGCAGGGTATCGAGTTCCAGGCTCAGAGCCGAACGCCGTTCCAGCGCCGGCGCCACCAGGGTCACAAAAACAACACCATTGACCGCGAGCACCGTCAGCGCAACCGCGACGGGCAAGGTGATCCGCCGGCCCAGCCGGTGCAGACGCCAGCTCAGGAATTGGAAGCTTGAACGGCCCATGAGGCGGAAATGGTGAAGCGCACCGGGCGGCGCGGGTCGCGCCCGTTTTGCTGATGATTGAGCAGAAAAACTTTCGACAAGGTGGCTTGCCTTTGCAGATTTCTGACGTAGTCGAACATGGCCGCTTGATCCAGCGCCTCGCCCACCACTTCCACCGTCGCATTTTTCGGGTCGGGGGTAACGCCCAAAAGCGATACGCGCGCGTTGGCCGCCGCTTCTACCGCCTGAAAGACGCGATCCCACGGCAAGGCCAGTTGGTCGATCACCAGATTGGCTTGGTGAATTTCCCGCTGCGTATCCTCGGACACGCGGGGTGCTGCGTCCGCAACGCCCGCGGCTCGCCGCTGCAATTGCTCGATACGCGCCTCCAGATGTTCCGATTCCGCGCTGGCCGATTCGTAAACATCGACCAGTTGCCAGCTCGCCAACAGGAACAAGCCCAATACCACCCATCCCGCGGCGCCGGATCGGGCTCGCGAATTCGCAAATTCCAGATTCATCGCCGGCCTCATGCCGCTGCCTGCCGGCTCATGTCGCCAAGCGTCTTCAGCTTGATGCCCGAGGAATCGACTCGCACCACCGGATCTGCGTATACGAACATTTCATCTTCATCCGCGTCCAGGCCGAGCAGCATGCGCTCCTGGTCAAGCTCCTCGCCCAACACCACGGAATTGCCCCGCAGCGGCCGGGCACGCAAGGACTCCCAGCGCCCACCTCGCACTCTGCAAAGCAGGAGCCGGCCTGGTTCGATCAAGGCGACCCAGGCGTCTTTGCCGATCTGCCCGCGCGCGCCATTCCACACGCTCATCAGCCGCGGCTGGATCGATATCGTGCGCAAATCAGCGGCCTTGCATGTCGCGGCAATACCGTCCAGCAGCGGCCGCTCGATCGCGGCCGCAATTTGTGTCGCCCCGGACTCGGCGCCGGTCAGACGCAACTCCCAGTCCGCGGCCGACTCGCCATGCACTTGAACAAGACGAGCGCGCGCAAACTCGATTTCTTCATTCTGTTTGAGCAGCGCGGGATTCCAGGGCAACACGAGAAAACGGACCCAATGGCTCGACAGCGTCAGCGTTGCATCGGCGCCAGCCACTTTTTCCTTCGCCAGCATGTCGCCCAGGGTATCGAGCGCAGCGCGCCAGCCTGCGCCAGCGCATGCGGAAGAACTGCGGACCCCGGCGCGCCGCCGCCATCCGCCGGCGTGGCGGACCATGGTCACCTGGTGCGGCGACAACGCTACGTCGATACGCTCACGCCACAAAGGTGACACGGTTGATCTCCGAAAGTGTGGTTTCGCCGCTTCTCACCAGATCGAGGGCGGCTTCGCGCAGATCGCGCGTACCCAGTCCGCGCGCTGCTTCCTTCACCATGCGGATCGGCTGACGGGTGACGATCAATTCGCGCAATTCGTCGTTCAGCAGCAGCGTTTCGCCGATTGCCTTGCGGCCCCGATATCCCGATCCGCGGCATTGGCCGCAACCGCGCCCGGCGCGAAAATCGAATCCTTCGACTTTCTCTGCGGACAACGCGGATTCCTTGAGCAACTGGGCGTTGGGAACCGTCGGTTCACTGCAATGCGGACAATTCACTCTCACCAGACGCTGCGCCATCACGCCGTTGAGGGCGGCCACGAAGCTGTAGGGATCCACCCCCATGTGCAGAAATCGTCCAAGCACATCGAATACGTTATTGGCATGTACTGTTGTAAACACCAAATGACCGGTCAGGGCCGATTGCACCGCGATCTGGGCCGTCTCGGAATCGCGGATTTCCCCGATCATGATTTTGTCCGGATCGTGGCGCAGAATCGAACGCAGCCCGCGAGCGAAGCTCAGACCCTTTTTCTCGTTCACCGGAATTTGCAGGATCCCCGGTAACTGATACTCGACCGGGTCTTCGATGGTGATGATCTTGTCGTGTCCGCGATGGATCTCGGACAAAATGGCGTAGAGCGTGGTGGTCTTGCCGCTGCCGGTGGGCCCGGTCACCAGCAACATGCCATAGGGTTCGGCCGCCAGCTTGCGCAACCAGGCCATTGTCGAAGGATCGATGCCCAGCACATCCAGGCGCAGGCCTTTGAATTCGTCGGCCAGTGCCTGTTTGTCGAGAATCCGCAGCACCGCATCCTCGCCGAAAATACTCGGCATGATCGACACCCGGAAATCCACTTCCCGGGTTTTCACCGATACCTTGAAACGCCCGTCTTGCGGGACTCGGCGTTCGGCGATGTCCAGTTCGGCCATCACCTTGATGCGCGAAATCACCCGCTCCGCCATTTCCAGCCCCTGGACCGCGCCCGCTTGGGCCAGCACACCATCGATCCGGTATTTGATGGTCAAGCCGCTGCCGCCGGATTCCAGATGAATATCGCTGACCCCGGTTTTCAGGGCATCGTAGAGTGTCGAATTCACCAGCTTCACCACCGGACTGGCGTGTTCGCTGATGGCCTTGAGCGACAGATCCTCGACGTGATGCCCATGCGTGCCGGCATCCGGCGCCGATTGCGCCACGTCGTCCATGGCCCGCATGCCGTCCTCGACGCGCGCCAGAAAGGCCGCGATATCGTCGCGATGCGCCAGCACAAACGCGAATTCCGCGCCAATGCGGTCCTGCACCCAGGTCTGGCAATCCAGCGCAAAGGGGTCACCGATCGCCACCACAAGACGTCCCGGCCCGGCATGCAAGGCCACACATTCCCGCTGCACCGCCTCCGGAAACGGCAACACGTCGAAGGCCGGCTGCAACTCATGCAGCGCCGCCATCGACAGCACATCGAAGCGCAGGATTTCCCCCAGCACGCGGGTGAATTCTTCGGCCGGCAGCGCGGTCTGTTCCTCCAGAACCTCGATCAGCCGGCGGCGGCTGCGCGCGGCTTCGGCACGGGCGCGCGCCATATCGGAAGGCCCCAGCAAGGCAGCCGCAGGCAAAGGCATACGCGCCGGTGCGTTCACTGGATACTCCCCGCCAGTTCGAACACCGGCAAATACATCAGCACCACGATCCCGCCGATCACCACGCCGATAAACGCCATCAGCAGCGGCTCGAACAAACGGGTAAACCAATCCACCCAGCGCGAAATCTGTTCGTCGTAAAAAGACGCGATGCGCTCCATCATGTCGTCCATGCGTCCGCTGCGCTCGCCCACTCGCAGCATGCGCAAGGCCACCGGGGTGGTCAGATTGTGGACCGACATGGCCTCGGAAATCGACCGCCCTTCCCGCATGGCACGTCCCGCCGCCGCCAGATCGGCCCGCAACACCGGCGACAACAGCCCGGAGGCCATGTCCATTGCGGCCACCACCGGCGTTCCACCTCGCAGCAGCATGCCAAGGGTCCGATAAAAACGCGCCAGTTGGTAAAGACGCATGCGCTCGCCGATAGCGGGGAAGGCCCAGAGTTTCGCGCCGATCCAGGAACGCAGTTCGGGGCGTACGAGCAGACGCGCCATGATCACCAGCGCAGCGGCAATGGCCAGACTCATTTCCTTCCCATGCGAATCGAGAATCCCGCCCACCTGCAACAACGCACGCGACAACACCGGCAAGTCGCCTTGAATATCCGCGTACACATGGCTGAATTTCGGTACCACGTAGCCCAGCAGGAACAACATGACCAGCAGCCCCGCACCCATCAATAGCAGCGGATAAATCGAGGCGCTGACAATTTTCTTGCGCACCTGTTCCAGTTGTCCCTGGTAGGCGATGTAACGGCGCAGCGCATCCGGCAAGTCGCCCGTGCGCTCGGTGGCGCGAACAGTCGCCACGAACAGCGCCGGAAACACCTGCGGCAAATCCTCCATCGACTGGGAAAGTGTGCGGCCCTGGTGAAGCTGGGTACGCAGATGCTCGAACACCGTTCGGCTCGCGCTCTGCGATTCTTTTTCGGTCAGACCTTCGATGGCCTCGACCAGTGTCAACCCGGCTTCCACCAGGGACAACAATTCCTGGGCAAAGAGCACGACAGGAAAACGTGTCCGACGCTGAAAAATCCCCGCATTCCAGGTACGCGCGGCCTGCATGGACAAGACGTTGAGCCCTCCGCTGCGCGCCTGTCGTCGCGCGTCCGCCTCGTCGGCCGCCTCGAATTCGAGGGATACGATGTCCGATGTGCCGCGCAGCGCCTTGATCTGATATTTCATACTCTCATCACTCGACTGGTCTCACTGTGTCAATAATCCGACTGATGACCGTAGATATTTTTTTCCCTTTACCCTCTTCCATGAACCTCCTCGTTGGGGCTGGGAGCACAACACTGCCTTCTCCGCCCGGAAGAAGGGTCCACGGCGTTGCTCGCCGCGAATTGAGCCCACGAACCGGTTTACTCCCCTCGCCCTCCGGGATACCCGGGCGCAGCCAGGAGTACCCGTTTGAAGGGTTGGGGTGAAGGAAAACTGCAGGCGCTGAAGACTCATTGTCATTTACGACACAGTAGGACCCGGAGTGCATTTGCCATAGGCAAAACCAGGCCGATCACCCCACCCCGGCGCTCCATGGGTTGGTCTCGCCCCGTGTGCTGCTTGATTTGCCGCGGACTCTACGTTCGACAGATGACAGCGCAATGACGAAGACTGATTTCGTTTGTAGCGAAGTGTTAATGTGAACTGATACCAAAGAATTAGCCCCGCGCCGAAGATCCCCGCAGTGGATGTCCGGCTGCGTTCCATGCCGAAGGCGACGTCGGGCACTGAGTTATTCATGTTGCGCATCATTGCCATGACCATGTTTCCTGACAGTCATGTCATGAACGCAGGGACCCTGGGTGCAGCCTGGATCGCCGAGACAATTTGTTGGGGCGCCATCGACGCAACAGCTTTGTCACATCCGCAGGGCAGCATCGCGTCCATGACCGAAGTTATTGGACTCTTTCCCTCCCCTTTTTTTGGGATGCCGGGCACTTTGACCTGCGACCGGGTTACCGGACTGGTGGGGCATTTCAGCGCGACCGCGGTTCAGTCCAACAACTCGTCGCCCAAACCGCCCCGCACGGCGATAACGACGACAACATGAACATAGTCAATGGAACATCCCGGTCGAGGCCATGGATATTCCTGCTGATGTTTCCCGCGATCTTCGCAGCTCTGCATTTTGTGTACTTCGCGCTGCCGGACAACTTCCTTCGCCAGGGCGTGCACTACTACGGCATTGTTTGGCCCGCCGCCGCACTGCTGAATTTTTTTGCCCCCAATGAGGGGGTGTCGGCCGAGGACGGGTCCCTTCAATCGGCCCGGGCATCGCTGGAAATTGTCCGGGGCTGCGATGGCGCCGGGGTGATTTTTCTGCTGGCGGCCGGGATGATTGCTTCGAGTGCGGGACTCAAACAGAAGCTGCTGGGAATTCTGGGTGGCGTCACGCTGATTTATGTGCTCAACGAACTTCGGGTGATCGTTCTTTATTTCGTCGTTGCCTACCGGAGCGAATGGTTTGGTCCCCTGCACAATTACTTCGTGCCGATGCTCATGATCGTGACGAGCATCCTGTTCTTCCTGTGGTGGGCAACCTGGGCGCCAGGCAGGAATGCGGTGCCAATTCCGACGGGAGGCGTTG